>CAJKUH010000012.1 GCA_905203045.1 uncultured Eggerthella sp. | reverse complement strand
TGCGCTTCTATAAGTTCGACGCAAAGGAGTTGATTGACGAGGCGCATCCGTTTTTGGATCCGGAGCTCGACCCAAAGGCCAACTGGGCGCTGAACCACCTGGAGTGCTTTCCCGTGGAAGTGAATACCGCAAACCTTGAAACGCTGCTGCGCGTGCCGGGCATAGGGCCGCGCGGCGCCCGCCACATCATCCGCGCGCGACGCAGCACCTGCCTGCGCGAACCAGAACTGCGAAAGCTCGGTATCGCCTTCGAGCGCGCCTGCCACTTCATAACCTGCGCAGGCAAATACCAAGGCTGCAGCAAAGAGTTCGAGCCTGCCGTCCTACGCACCAAGCTTGCTGCCCCCATCGATGGGGGCAGGCATGGCAGCCGCAGTGCCAAGGTCGCACCAGGCCAAATGAGCATCTTCGACCTGCAGCCAAAGAAAGAAAAACAAGCATTGCCCGCCTTCACCACGCACTTGAATCTTCCTGGGGAAATGGGGACGGGCAGCCGTTTCCCAGCTCGATCGCGAAGCGGGGAAACGGAACCCGTCCCCATTTCCCCGCTGCCGGGATGGTGAGCGCTGTGCCCTACCCCGAACCGGACACGTCGTATGCTTTCGTTTACGACGGCACATTGGAAGGTCTGCTGTGCGCGGTATTCGAAACGTATCGCCGCAAACTGGTACCAAGCGAAATCGTCACAGAAGAAAACCTGCAGCTTCGCTTGGCGCAGCAGCCTACAACCATACCCAGCAGCCCCGCCATAGCCCAACGCGTGAAAAACGGACTGTGCCGCACCTGCGGTGGAAGCACCTACGATGCCGTGCGCATCGCCTCGCTTTCCGACGACCCTTCCAAAGGAATGGCTATCTGCGCGTTCATCCGCTACGCCATGGCAGAACGCGGCAACGTCATGGGGCAACTGGCGCACCCGTGCGTGGAACCGCTGGTTAAGCTGAATCGCTTCGTGACGAACGAGCGCCACCGCATGATGCAGTTCTTGCGTTTCCGTGAAATGCAGGGCGGCGTATGGTTTGCCGCCTGCAACCCTAAGGCAAATGTGGTGCCCATCCTCATGGGCTGGTTCGCCGAGCGCTTCAACACGCAGCCTTTCATCATCTTCGACGAAACGCACAACATAGCCGGTGTGTCGCGCAACGGGGCATGGGCCCTCGTGCAAAGCGACAGCCTTACCCTGCCGGAAGAAACCGCCGACGAAGCACTTATGGCCGATGCTTGGAAGCACTTCTACGACACCGTTTCCATCAAAGACCGATACCACCCGGAACTGCGCCGCGCCTTCATGCCCAAGCGCCTCTGGAAGAACATCACCGAAATGCAGGAGCGCATCCCCAACAACTCACTTCACGCCCGCCAAAAATAACAAATTGGGGACAGTCCCCAATTTGTTAAAAAGGGGCCCGCGGATCTGCTCCACGGGCCCCTTTTATAGGTGATCTTACCAACCGATTGCCGCTAGCCCATTGCCAAGCCGGCAAGGTCAAGATTGATAACGTACATGCACACAACCAGAACGAAGAACATGATGATGACCACCGTGAAGATGTTCATGACGTCCTTCGGGATCCTGGCAAACGCCTTTTCCAGTGCGGGGTACACCACCCATGTCATGATCGTTGCCATAATGCCGAAGAACGTGGTGTTCAGCAGGCAGATCTGACCCATGAAGTTGAAGTCCATGTTGCTGTAGTCCCACAAAGGAAGCGCACCGGTAACCGGATCGGGTGGCCAATTGCACGTAAAGCCCAGCGCAAGCTCGATTGTCGCGCAGAACGCCGTGTTAACCAAGAAGCTTATAACCAGGGCAACGGGAATCTTGTTCTTCGTCACCTTCATAAGCCAGTTCTTAACCGGGAACAGAATCAGGCCGATAACCACAAATGCCGCACCGTACACGAAGAAGGGGTTCAGCATGTCGTGCCAAATACCGGAATTCGGATCGTACGTGCCGGGAACAACGCCCCAGCGGATAAGCCAGCACACGCACCATTCCATCCAATGGCCCACAACGCTGAATATGCAGAAGTACAGCACCAGGTTGCGCCAAAACGCAAGGCTCTTCGGGTTCCACAGCTTGCCTTCGGCCGCAAGTTGCGCAGCGCGCGTTTCCAGCTTGAACGGACGCGAAAGGGCGTAGCGAGCCTGCTTGGAAAAACCGAAGTACACCAACATGACAATCGGCCAAAACGCGTTGATCATGAAGGTGAAGGGGTCGAATGTGCCCATAGACACGTAGTACACCAGGTTGATTACCAAGTACACCGAAACCATGGCAAGGATGATCTCGCGGCCATGGCTCTTGCGGTTCCAGATGATCCACAGCGTCACTGCCATCATCAGCAGCATCACGAAGTTGATCCACCACGCGCCATCGTAGGATTCCGACTTCGTGATGAACAAAAGCAGCGTCACGTTCACGATGATTTCCGCAATGGAGGCGAACTCGACAAAACGCATGAAGCCGATATGCTTGCCATCCGCGTAATACGCCTGCGACCCGCCTTCGTCTTCGACATGCTGCATATGCACCAATACCGACTCGACAACAAGGAGCGTGCCTGTCACAAAGCGCAGGGTAAGAAGAGAGGTGATGCCGCTTACCAGCCCCAAGCCAAAGCAGCGGCGACGCAGCTGCGGGTTCTTAACCGAGCGAACCATACCGATACTTGCTGCCAGTGAAACCAGGCAGGTCAGGGCATCGAAGCCCGAGAACAAGGCAACCAGCGTGAATACCGCGGCAACCGCTTCCGCCGAGGAAAGGCCGCTGAAGCCTACCGCGGCAACAAGCGAAACGATGCCCGAGTCCTCCGCTTCGGCAAGGAACGCCGGATCGGCCAGCAGCTCCGGGATTGACGTGCCCACCAAAATGGTGTTGAACACCAAGGAAAGAAAGCCCAGCACAGAGAACACGGCTGTGACGATGCCCAATGCCCGCGCTGTCCGTATTCGTTTCGATGGCTTCTGCAGGCTACCCGCCTGCGCTCTTTCTTCACCCATGCAGAACTCCTTGAATATAGTGGCACTGACAAACGCTGTCATTTTCTACGACAAAGCGTGTCAAAAGCGTATCAGACATCTATCGGCAACAGGCAAAATAATGGCACTCCCCTCCCAACGCTCCGCCTGCATGCGGCTTTCGGGAAACCGTACGCAAGGGCGCCCCGCCAAAGCAAACGGCCAAGCACTTGCGCCTCCATAGCAAGAAATTATGTCTCGCCCGATGCGAACAACCTCGGCAGCAAAGTACAAAACGCCAATGTAGAAAATGTTTCCATCATGTTTCAAATGTCTGCCTCCAGCTGCCATGTCGCCTGGCAAAGCGTTCCGAAAGCAGCATGGAACCAGTGCAAAAACAAAGCGTTTCTCCTGATAAAAGGTCGATATAGGCAGCGCTTAACCCCTGTTGTCCAATATGCAAATGGCTATATACCCCTTTTCCCATTGACCCGTAGGAATTGAAGCGGTTTACTTCGTTCTGCTAGCAAACACGCAACACCCGCTTCCACATAAGAAAGGAACTCGCCATGAGCCAGTTCGTAAACAACCCCGAACATGAATTCCAGTTTGACACCCTTGCCCTGCACGTTGGCCAGGAAGAGGCAGACCCCGCATCCGACTCCCGTGCAGTGCCCATCTACCAAACCACCAGCTACGTGTTCCGTAACTCACAGCACGCAGCCGATCGCTTCGGCCTGGCGGATGCCGGCAACATCTACGGCCGCCTTACCAATTCCACTCAGGGCGTGTTCGAAGACCGCATCGCAGCACTCGAAGGCGGCGTTGCCGGCCTGGCAGTAGCATCCGGCGCTGCAGCCATCACCCTCACCATTCAGGCACTTGCCCAGGCAGGCGACCACATCGTTGCCCAGAAAACCATCTACGGCGGCTCTTTCAACTTCTTGGAGCACACCATTTCCCAGTTCGGCGTTGAAACCACGTTCGTCGATGCCCACAACCTGGCAGAAGTCGAAGGCGCCATCAAGGAAAACACCAAGGCCATCTACCTTGAAACTCTGGGCAACCCCAACTCCGACATCCCCAACATCGACGCTATTTCCGAAATCGCCAAGAAGCATGGCCTGCCCGTTGTGGTGGACAACACCTTCGGCACCCCGTACCTGTTCCGCCCGCTTGAGCATGGCGCCAACATCGTGGTTCACTCTGCCACCAAGTTCATCGGCGGCCACGGTTCTTCCCTTGGCGGCGTAATCGTAGACGGCGGCAACTTCGACTGGAAGGCAAGCGGCAAGTACGCTCCCATCGCCGAGCCCAACCCCAGCTACCACGGCGTTTCCTTCGCTGAAGCAGCAGGCCCCGCAGCGTTTGTAACGTATGTGCGCGCCATCCTGCTCCGCGACGAAGGCCCCTGCATTTCCCCCTTCAACGCTTGGATCCTGCTGCAGGGCACCGAAACGCTTTCCCTGCGCGTAGACCGCCATGTGGAAAATACCAAGAAGGTTGTGGAGTACCTGCTTAAGAACCCCCACGTCACCAAGGTGAACCACCCCAGCCTGCCCGACCACCCCGACCACGAGCTGTACGAAAAGTACTTCCCCAACGGAGGCGCATCCATCTTCACGTTCGAGATCGAAGGCGGCAAGGAAGCAGCTTGGAAGTTCATCGACAACCTGCAGATCTTCTCGCTGCTGGCCAACGTAGCAGATGTTAAGAGCCTGGTAATCCACCCGGCTTCTACCACGCACTCCCAGCTCACCGAAGCCGAGCTCGCCGACCAGGGCATCACGCCTTCCACCATCCGCCTTTCCATCGGCACCGAAAACGCCGAAGACATCATCTGGGACCTCGACCAAGCCTTCGCAAAGCTCGACTAACCCCAAACCCTCCTAACCATCTCAAAAAGGCCCTTCTCACGAAGGGCCTTTTTCATGCCTCGAATATCCAAAAGGTGTCCAAAAGGGACTGTCCCTTTTGGACACCCCCACCGCAAAAGGCGCATATTCTCTTTTAGCGGGCTAGGCAAAACCAGCTATTGGGGCGGACGGCGCGCATCGGGTCTCTCTGGAGCGCGGCTTTCAAAGAATTGAAAACAAGAAATCGCCCCAGGTATTCGACCAACGATACCGGGATGCGGCGAACCGCACGTCGAACCATCTCCGCGATTTCTTCCACCAAATAACAAT
The DNA here is from genome assembly GCA_905203045.1 of uncultured Eggerthella sp. Lineage (GTDB taxonomy): Bacteria > Actinomycetota > Coriobacteriia > Coriobacteriales > Eggerthellaceae > Anaerotardibacter. Next base: position 62,904 of record CAJKUH010000012.1, on the reverse strand, counting down.
CAATTCTTTGAAAGCCGATAAAAGCGAAAGCGAGACCCGATGCGCACCGCCCGCCCCAACCGGGGCAAACCTATAGCCCGCTAAAAAGAACGCCTATAACCAGGGCCTGCCAAACGATTCTATAATCAAATGCACGCAAGGGCGCCGCAAACTCCGCCCTAAAATCCCAGAACATACGGCACTTTGCCGAGTATCCTCAAAGGAGCATTCCCATGTCTGAAACAACCGCGCCGTTCCATTACGACATCGTTGGCAGTTTCCTGCGCCCCGAAAAACTCAAAGAAGCACGCGCAAAGTTCGCCGAGGGAGCCATCTCCCACGATGAGCTTGAAGCGGTAGAAGACGAGGCCATCAAAGAACTGGTTGAGCAGCAGAAGGCCGCAGGTCTTCACGCAGTAACCGACGGCGAGTTCCGCCGCTCCATGTGGCACCTCGACTTCCTCACCGAACTGGAAGGCTGCGAAGAGGTTGGCGCCAAGCATTGGTCGGTGCACTTCAAGGGCCATCAGCCGAAGTCGAAGACCGTCGTGATCACCGACAAGGTCGACTTCGGTGACCATCCTTTCCTGAAGCACTTCGCCTACACCAAGAGCGTTGCAGGCGACACGCTGGTAAAGCAGACCATCCCTTCGCCTTCCATGCTGCACCTTATCTGTTGCGTGCGCGAAGAGCACTACACCCCCATCGAGCGCTACAAGGACAACGAGGAACTGCTGTTCGCCGATATTGCCGCAGCATACCGCAAGGCTGTGCAGGCATTCTACGATGCGGGCTGCCGCTACCTGCAGTTCGACGACACTTCCTGGGGTGAACTGTGCGACCCGAACAAGCGCGCCGCCTACGAAGCCCGCGGCTTCGACCTGGACAAGCTCGAGCGCAACTACGTTAACCTGATCAACGAGTCACTGCGCGACAAGCCCGACGATTTGGCTGTTACTATTCACATCTGCCGCGGCAACTTCCGCTCCACCTGGTTCTCTTCCGGCGGATACGATCCGGTAGCACCCATCCTGTTCCCAAACCTGAAGGTGAACGGCTTCTTCCTGGAGTACGACTCCGAGCGCGCAGGCGATTTCGGCCCACTGCATCACATCGCCGACCAGAAGGTTGTGCTGGGCCTGGTTACCTCGAAAGACGGCGCCCTTGAAAACCCGAACGACCTGAAGCATCGCATTGAAGAGGCCGCAAAGTACGTGCCGCTGCGCAACCTCTGCATCAGCCCGCAGTGCGGCTTTTCTTCCACCGAAGAAGGCAACATCATCGAGCCTGAAGACCAATGGAAGAAAATCGCCCTCATTAAAGAGGTTGCCGAAGAGGTTTGGAAGTAACCCCATCGCAGCATAAAACGCCAGCATGACGTTGGCTCAAAGCAACGCAGCAAAGAAGCCTGGAACAGCTTGTTCCAGGCTTCTTCTATTTGGCGGATATCCTCATGCCAAGCAGGTGCGGGGCGAAAGCTTGGCCCGGGTAGAGCCTGCTTCAAGACCGAGTACCAGCTTGATAAATAAGCCAGACGCCCTTTCGTCCTGCAGTACACAAAAGGGCGCCGGCCTGAAGCCGACGCCCTCCGAATAGCGATTGTCCGCATCTATTTCTGTTCGTTGGAATGGGGATCCTCACCTTCATTATTGGCGGGAGGCTGTGCAGCAGGCGGCACCTGATTCTGGTTAGGCTGCTGCAACTGCTGGGGAACCTGAGGCATAGGCTGCTGCGGCGCCTGACCATTCTGCTGTGACGGCTGGTAGTACTGCGGCTGCTGATAGCCATAACCACCCCTGCCGCCAGCCATATACGCCTTGCGGGCGCGGTTGATGTACACCGCCGAAATAACAAACAGCACCAGCGAGATCATGCCGCCAACCAGCAAGCTCACAATGGCTGCCGCGATGGTCCAGCCGAAGGCACCGCCGAGCTTCGCAGGGTTGTTGCAGTTGCGCAAAGCCAAAATGCCTGCCACCAGGCACACAACCTTGCACACCACATAGCCCAAGCTCAACCCGACCATCAGCACAATGCTGGTGCCGGCAACCGCCATAGCCTCGTCTTGCGTCATGCCCGAAAAATCATACGAGGAATACGGCGAAGAGCCGTCGAACGCCGAAGAGGTAGATCCCGAAGACTGCAATTCGGAAACCAGGGCATTGACAACCGAAGGGTCGCTCAGCGAAACCGATGCCATGCCCATAAGCAGGGCAAGGGCCAGCCCGCCGAAAATCCCCAATGCCGACAAAACGATAGTTGCGATATTGATTCCTCGAATAACGCGAGAATCAGGATTCATCAAAGCCCCTTTCGTAGGCAAAACATTGTTTGCATTGTACCCAAGCAGCAGCACAACGCACCGAAGCGACAACAAGCGGATAAAAAGTCAGCGCATCTGCTATTCGCTATTTCGTCTTATGGAACATGTCCCATACCAGCCACGCCGAAAGTCCGAAGGCGGAAACGTATTCGATAAGGGAAAGGAACGGCAAGCCGAACACGTGCGGCATGTCAACCGCGATAATCAGGCTGCCGCTTACCAGCAGGCCCGCAATAACCAAGCTCATGGCCAAGCGGTTTGCAATACGTCCCACTTTATACAAAGGCTCGGGGGAACTGAGCATTTCCATGTTCACCTTCAGCTGCCCGCGTGAAAGCATGCGCAGGGTATCGCCCGAGTACTCGGCTGCCTTCACCAAACTGTGCGCCGATGCATTCAAGGAGATGAGCAGGTCTTTCGCACGGTTCTCGAATTCCGTGCGCATGTCCTTGGTGCGCATGATGTGACCATTGATGATGTCGATGATGTTCGTTTTGGCCAGGCATTCCTGAAGCGAGCCCTCAATGGTGACGATGCCGCGGGAAACCGCCGTCACCGAGGCAGGCAGCGTAACCTTGCACTGACGGGTAAGCACCATGATGTCGCTGAGCAGGGCACCGATATCGATATCGGCCACATCGGTGGAACCGTAGCTTTCCAACACGTTGTCCAATTCCGCCAAAAAACGCGGATGGTCGATGGCATTCATGTCGTGCGCCACCGAAAACGTGATAAGGGCATCCTTCAGCTCGGCAGCGTTCTTCGCGCCCACCGCTTCGATGATGCGCCCAAAGCCCGCCCTGTCGCGCACGGAAAGACGGCCCATGATTCCAAGGTCGATATAGATTACCTTGCCGTCCTTGATGAAGATGTTGCCCGGGTGCGGGTCGGCATGGAAGAAGCCGTGCTCCAAAATCTGCGTAGCATAGTTGTCCAGCACCTTCACGCCGATTTCTTCCAGGTCGTAGCCGTTTTCGACCAGCTTCTTGGTATCGCGGATGGAAATGCCCTTCACGTATTCCATCACCAGCACCTCTTCGGTGCAGTACTCCATGTAGGGCTTGGGGCAGGTAACGTACACCACGTCTTTGTTCAGACGGGCGAATTCTTCCAAGTTGTGCGCTTCCTTCAGGAAGTCGGTTTCTTCAAGGAAGGTAACCCACAGCTCTTCCACCACATCGCGCAGGTCGAGCATCTGGTTGTCTTTCATGAAGCGTGAGGCGTGCTTGGCAACCGAGCGCATCACGTCGATGTCCTGCGCCATGGTGGCACGCACGCCCGGGCGCTGCACCTTTACCGCCACTTCATCGCCGTTGGCAAGCACTGCACGGTGAACCTGCGCCATAGAAGCGCTGCCCAGCGGCTTGGGGTCTATTTCCTTGAAAATATCGCCGAAACGCTCGCCGTAAATGCCCTGCAGCACGGTAAGCGTGGTGTCGAACGGCATCGGGTCGCAGTCCATCTGCAATTCCGACAGCGCATCGCAATATGCCTGCGGCAGAATCTCCGAACGGAGCGAAAGCATTTGGCCGATTTTGATGAAGCTCGGCCCCAAATCGATAAGGATGTCGCGGAACTGGTTGGGCGAAAGGCCTTCCATGACATGATGCTTGCGCATAAGCAGCACAATCTCACGCAAACGGCGGGTGCGCGTTTTGCGGCTCAAGCCGAACTGCTTATCGGGGTCGAATTCGGCCCTATCTTGGAAGAAATGTTTGAGCAGGGTGTTTTCGTCCATACGGTTCCTTTGTAAAGCAGCGCTAAAGCTGCCCAGCTATCACAGAAAGCGAGCACAGGGCAGACCCTTCGGCCGAAACGCAACGTGCGCCGCCGGCCTTCAGCCCGCCTAAGGCTTAAACCCCCAACCGCGCAAACGCCAAAAGCGACCTGCCAGTGCTCGCCAGTCAAGACAAAAGAAGCGCGATGGAAGCCCCATCGCGCTTTGCTTACAGGCTATTCCGCCTTTTCCTCGGCGGGAGCTTCTTCCGCTTCTTCAGCAGGCTCCGCCGCCAACTTGGCAACGGTGGCAGCAAACTCGGCGCGCTCTTCGGCGGTCATGGTTTTCATGGCCGCAGCAATGCTTTCCTCGCGAACCTTGGCAACGGTTTCGGTTGCCTTGTGCTGCAACTCGCGGTTAATATCCTTGCCCTGCTCTACGGTAACGCCGCCCTTTTCAATGAGCGTGTCCAAAACTTCTTTGGCCTTTTCGCCCGTGATGGCCATAGCGCCTACGCCTGCCAGGAAAATGTCGCGGAAGCCCTTCTCGAAATCGGTAGCCATGATAACCCCTCCAATTCAATCAGATTGTGATCCCTGCCTCCTATTATATCGGCTTTGCCCCAGCTTGAAGCCGTGTTGGAGAAACGTAACGTTGCATGCTGTCCCGTGGAATATCGCCTGGTTATATTCGTGGAAATGAAGATGACGCGAATATTGCATGAATATCGGCATCACGTCTGTTTTTATTGAACACTTTGTTGGGTAAACTAGCTACGCTCCCACTGAAGGAGCCAGCAAAAACGTTAAGGACAAAAGCTTTGGATACCGTGGTTTCACCCGTGCAGAACAACCAGCCAGCCCAACTTTTGGTGGGCATCGACGTAGGCTCCACCACCGCGAAAATCGCCGTGATGGACGCTTCGACTCACGAAGTGCTGATGCGCCGCTACGTGCGCCATCATGCCCAGCAGGCAGACTGCCTTAAAGGGCTGCTGGAGGAACTGCGCCAGCAGTTCGGTGATGCCCCTATGCGTGCAGCGCTCTGCGGTTCGGGTGGCGCAGCCTTGGCAGAGGTCCTTGGGCTGCCCTACGTGCAGGAAGTGGTGGCGAACTCGCTGGCCGTAAGCGCCAACTACCCCACCGCCCGCACCGCCATCGAACTGGGCGGCCAAGACGCCAAGATGATCTTCTTCGCATACGACGAAAAGGCAAACAGCCTCTCCGTTGCCGACATGCGCATGAACGGCAGCTGCGCAGGCGGCACCGGCGCCTTCATCGATGAAATCGCCACGCTTTTGAAGGTGCCCACCGAACAGTTCAACGACCTGGCCCAACAGGGCAAGGCCGTGCACAACGTATCGGGCCGCTGCGGCGTGTACGCGAAAACCGATATCCAGCCTTTGCTCAACCAGGGTGTGCCGAAATCCGACATCGCCCTTTCGTCCTTCCACGCCATCGCCAAGCAAACCATCGGCGGCTTGGCGCAGGGCTTGGAAATCAAGGCGCCCGTAGTCTTCGAGGGCGGCCCGCTCACCTTCAACCCCCGCCTTATCAGCGTGTTCGCCGAGCGCCTTGAACTGGGGCGCGAAGACATCATCATCCCTGACCATCCCGAAACCATCGTTGCCGTAGGCGCGGCGCTTTCGCTCGAAGAGCTGTTCGCCGACCGCGCCGCCGAACTTCATCCGGCCGACGCCGTCCACATCCTGGAAACGGCGCATATCGTCGTGGTGGACGACGCCGCAGGCGGCGCAAGCTCGCAAAGTGCCTATGCGGGAAAGCCTTTCTTCGAAACGGCGAAGGAGCTGGAAGACTTCCGCGCGCGCCATGCTCTGCCCCCTGCCGAAACTGCCCTTGAACAGGGGAACTTGCCCGCAACGCTGCGCGTGTACCTGGGTATTGACTGCGGATCGACTACCACGAAGTTCGCCCTGCTCGACGAAGAGGGGCACCTGGTCGATTCCTTCTATGCGCCCAACGAAGGCGAGCCCATCGACGTTGCGGTAAGCGCCCTGCGCACGTTGTACCAACGCTACCGCGATGCTGGCTGCGAACTGCACGTGGCAGGATGCGGCACCACCGGCTACGGCGAGCTCCTGTTCGCCAGTGCCTTGGGTGCCGACTGTCATATGGTGGAAACGGTGGCGCATTCACGCGCTGCCCAGCAGTTCGAACCCGATGCGTCGTTCATCCTGGACATCGGCGGCCAGGACATGAAGGCCATCTGGATCGACAACGGCGTTATCACCAACGTTGTGGTAAACGAGGCCTGTTCCAGCGGCTGCGGGTCGTTTTTGGAAAGCTTCGCTTCCACGCTGAACATCCCCACCAAGAGCATCGCAAACGCCGCTTTTACCTCGGAATCGCCTGCTGACCTGGGCAGTCGCTGCACGGTATTCATGAACAGCAGCATCGTCACCGAGCAGAAGAACGGCAAGAACCCCAACGACATCATGGCGGGCTTGTGCCGTTCCATCATCGAAAACGTATTCACCAAGGTTATCCGCGTTTCAAACCTGGAAAAGCTGGGCAACCACATCGTGGTGCAGGGCGGCACGTTCCTAAACGATGCCGTGCTGCGTGCTTTCGAGCAGTATGTAGACCGTGAGGTTACCCGCGCACCGTACCCTGGCCTCATGGGCGCCATCGGCATGGCGCTCATCGCCAAGGAAAACGCAGGCGAAACCAGCAGCTTCATCGGCTGGGATGCCCTTGAGACGTTCAGCTACCGCCAGGAAACCAACCTCATCTGCCCCTTCTGCGCCAACCGCTGCAACCGCACCCGCATCACGTTTTCCAACGGCACTTCCTGGATCACCGGCAACCGCTGCACCAAGGGTGAAGTGGTAGGCGAGCTCTCCGATGCTTCCGTACGCGAGCAGGTGCGCGAAGCCAACCGCACCATGCAAAGCGTGCCGAACCTGTACGCAGAACGCGAAAAGCTCGTGTTCCAAGACTGGCCCTGCACACCGGTTATCCCCGACCGCGGCATAACGCTGGGCCTGCCGCGCGTGCTTTCCTACTGGGACACCATGCCCTTCTGGAAAACGCTCTTGCAGGCGCTTGGCTTCACCGTGAAGCTCTCCCACGCCAGCACCCGCGCCATCTACGAAAACGGTCTTTCCGCCGTCACCTCCGACACCGTGTGCTTCCCCGCGAAGCTTGTGCATGGACACCTTCGTGACCTGCATAAACAGGGCGTTGACCGCATTTTCATGCCCATCGTCACCACCGTTCCCTCAGAAAACACCTCGAAGGACAGCCAGTCGATGTGCGCCGTGGTGAAGGGCTATCCGCTGGTGGTGCAAAACTCCGACAACCCCAGCCGCCGCTGGAACACGCCGTTTGACAACCCTATGTTCCATTGGTTTACGGAAGAAGACTGCAAAACGCAGCTCTGCTCCTATTTCTTCAAGGAATTCAACATCCCCCAGAATGCCACCCTTGCAGCACTCGACCAGGCACTCAGCGCCCAAAACTCGTTCCGCGAAACGCTTTTGAACCGCGGCGCCGAAGTGCTGGCGCAGGCACGCCAGGAAGGCACCTACGCCGTGGTGCTGGCAGGCCGCCCCTACCATAACGACGACCTGGTAAACCACGAGCTTCCCACGCTGTTCACCGAACGCGGCATTCCCGTGATCACTGCCGATTCCGTGCCCGGCGCCACCGAAGTGCCGCTGCAGAACAGCCTGATCGATATCGCCAACAACTTCCACGCCCGCATGCTTTCCACCGCCACGCTGGCGGCGCAAAGCCCCAACATGGAATACGTGCAGATCGTAAGCTTCGGCTGCGGCCACGACGCTTACCTTTCCGACGAGATCATCCGCCTTATGAAGGAAGCCGGCCCGAAAACGCCCTTGGTGCTGAAAGTCGACGAAAGCGACGTGCGCGGACCGTTGGGCATCCGCGTTCGCTCGTTCATTGAAACGGTGAACGAACGCCGCACAAAGGAAGCGCCCAGCACCGCGGCGCCCACCTTGCCTGAAACTGACGCCGAAGGCAGCACCGCCGAAGCCTCCGGCAGCAACAACAGTGGCGCATCGTGCGCCAGCGCAGGCTGCAGCCCTGAAGGTTGCGCCGCTTGCACCGCCGCCTTCGAGCGCAATATCGACGAGGCGCTGGCTCAGGCCACCGGCTCGAAGCTGGCAGACCCCTACCCGCAGAAGTTTACCAAGGAAGATGCCGCCACGAAGACGGTGCTGATTCCCAACACCTCCCATGCGTTCAGCAGGCTGATGGCCGCAGCGTTCGCCAACCAGGGCCTGAAGACCGTGTCACTGCCCATTGGCCGAGAACGCGCAATCTACCTGGGTAAACGCTACGTTCACAACGACATCTGCTTCCCGGCTCAAATCGTTATCGGTGAGGCATTGGCGGCACTCGAATCGGGCAAATACGACCCCGACAACGTTGCCATCGCCACCGGCAAGTACATCGGCGACTGCCGCCTCACCCATTACGCGGCACTGCTGCGCAAAGCGCTCGACGATGCCGGCTACAAGCAGGTGCCCATCGTCACGAACGACGTCGTCGATGCGCACAACATCCATCCTGGCTTCAAGATGAACCTGAAATCCAGCATTCAGATCGCCTTCGGCCTTCCTATGATCGACGCATTGGAAGAACTGCTCCGCAAGATCAGGCCCTACGAGTTGGTTCCCGGCAGCGCCGATGCCGCCTTCGAGAAATCCATCGACTACGTGATGGAAGGTCTTGAGAAAAACGGCGTGGGTGGCGCCAAGAAGGGGTTCAAGAAGGCCATCAAGCTGATGAGCACCGTGGAATACGACCGCAGCAGCCCCCGCCCCACCGTGCTTATCGTGGGCGAGTACCTGCTCAACTTCCACCCTGGCGCCAACCACGACATGGAGCGGTACTTGGAAAACAACGGCCTCGAGATCATCGAAGCCCGCATGACCGACGTCATCCGCAAAACGTACTTCTACCAGCGCTCCCAGCAGCGTGAGTACAAGGTGCATCGTCCGCTTGATGTAAAGCTCAGCAATTCCATATCGGATGCCTTCTTCAAGTTCGCCCACGATGCCACCGACAAGATAGCCTCGGCGCACCCCCTGTACACGCCGCCCTGCCGTATGCCCGAATTGGTGCAGGCAAGCGACCCGATTATCCATCACACGTTCGATGCGGGCGAAGGCGTGCTGATTCCCGCCGAGATCCTGCACCACGCAGAACACGGGTGCCGTGCCTTCGTGATCCTGCAGCCGTTCGGTTGCCTGCCGAACCACGTGGTAGGACGCGGCATTTCGAAGCGTTTGAAGGAGCTCTATCCTGATGCGCAGATCTTGCCGCTCGACTTCGACCCCGACGTCAGCTTCGCCAACATCGAGAACCGCTTGCAGATGCTTATCATGAACGCCCGCAAGCCCCGCACGTCCTAGCGGACGCGCCATAGCAACAGTCAAAGCCCCAACCCCTCAAGGAGCCCCTACCATGGCACGACCCCGCAAAGACCAGCAGGAACCCTGCGCAACGCAGCGCATCAAAGACGCATTCTGGGAACTGCTCGAAGAAAACGACTCGAAACGCATCACGGTGAATATGATCACCCAGAAGGCGCACTGCAACCGCGGCACCTTCTACTACCATTACGAATCGATGGATGCGCTGCTGTATTCGGTCATCGAAGAAGAGATGCTCAGGCGCGATGGCCTGCCATTGAGCTTGTTTTACCTGCTCAGCAACGACAAGCGCGCCCTTCAGGAATCGGATTTCCCCCGCCGCATCCAGCGCTTCGGCCTGGTTATGAAACACGCCGGCCAAGAATGCGTGAGCACGAAGGTGAAGGCCGTGGTGGCAAGCATCTGGGAAACCATCCTGTGCAACGAAGGCGAAACGCTCACGCTGAATTCGCGCGTCATCATCGAGTTTTCCATCAGCGGCCTTATCGGCGTCATCGATTTCCTCTACCGCGAAAACAAGCTTGATGGCGTAACGTTCCCCGAGGAAATCAGCTACACCATCAAGGAAAACGCCTGTTTCCTTTCCCTGCGCATCAGCCAAGCCCAGGGTATTTCGCTGGCAGAACTGGAATCGCGGGTGCGAATGTACATGCAGATGTCATGCAAGTAAACGTGCGCTAAATGCAATCGGCGAAGGTGATGGCAGGCCACTGCGCATGAACGCCCGACGGCTCAGTGCGCGTGATGGCAACGCTGCCGCGCTCTTCGCTGCGCGCGTGTGATTTCGCCGCCGCTTCGATAAGCGCATCGAACACGCATTCCATACGGTGCCTGCCCGTGAAGAACTCCGGATGCCACTGAACGCCGATCATGAATTCCCTATCGCGCACCTCGATGGCTTCCACCAAGCCGTCCGGAGCGTATGCCACAGCATCCACACGGGTGGACAAATCGCATACCCCCTGATGATGCATGGAATTGACCATAATGTCCTTTGCGCCCAGCAGTGCGCTCAGCTTCGAATTGGGCATAATGGTTACCGGGTGGGTGGGCTCGCTATAGGGCTTCGGCTGCCAGTGGACAAGCTTGGGCAGCTCGCCCTGAGCATCGTTGATGCCGGTACGTACCAACCCAGGAAACTGATCGCCTAAATCGCGATACAAAGTGCCGCCCAAGCACACGTTGATCATCTGCATACCGCGGCAAATGCCCATCAAGGGCAAATCGAAGCGGTACGCATAACTCAGAATCAGATATTCCAGCTCTTCGCGCTCGGGGGTGTGCTCGTCAATTTTGCCGCTGTCGCGAATAGCGCCATAGCGCGCAGGGTCAATATCGTTTCCCCCGGTAAGCACAAAACCGTCTATCAGGGGAAACAGCGTTTCGTACACATGGGAATTGCCGGTGAGGGGCAAAAGCAGCGGAGCGCCGCCCGCCTTGATGATGGCGTTCGCATAGCGCTCAGGGAAGCTCACCATCTTTTCGGTGGTGTTCTGCGAAGGAACAATGCCAATAACCGGCAAGCGCTTCACCTGGCCGGTGCGGCTGTTCGTATCCGTCATGGCATTCCCTTCCCGCAACGCGCCGAAAAACGCGCCGCAAACCTTAAATAGAGTAGCTGTCTATCGCAAGCTGATTCGAGCGATCGATCACGTCTTGCAGCGAAATGCCGCTCAGGTAGTTCTTCACCAGCTCGTGCAGGCCCTTCCAAACGAAAATCTCATAGCACGACTCGCCCGGCGAAGCCTCACCGGAAAGCTCGTCGAGGTAGTCGACCGGCGCCAGGGAGCCTTCCGTAACCGTAAGCACATCGAGCATGGTGATGTTCATGGCGCTGCGCGCCAAGCGGTATCCGCCCGAAGCGCCACGAGCGCTGCGAACCAGCTGAGCTGCCGCCAAACTTGAGGCAATCTGCTCCAGATACTTGCGGGAAATGCCCGTCGCCTGAGCGATTTCCTTCAGTGGCACCGGATCGGTACCGCCATGTCCCGCCAAAAACACCATGAAGCGAACAGCATAGAGCCCTTTAGTGGATATCTTCATTGGTGCCTCCTGGGAGAAATGTTTCAGTCGCCCCTAGGCGCACTTCCACCCAAGCGGAAGCACGCCTAGAACAACCTGTAATCATATAGGAATACAACTATAGTAGCACGGACGTCCCGTCTACGTGCCCTAACGCTTGCTGCGGGCAAAATCTGCCAGATGCTGCACATGTGCGGCATCGGCATCATCAAGCGCAGCGTTCGCCAATGCGAAAAGCAAATCCCGCCATTCAGAAAGAGGCTTGCCGGCAACAAGGGCTGCGGTGCCTTGCGCCTGAATAGCGTCAAGCGCACGGTTGGCGCTCCCATCGTCAAGCGGCCATGCGCCGTTGCTTACGCCAAAGGCTTCCTCGACAACAGCAAGCGAATGCTCGGAATAGAAGATGCCCTTGATCAACGCCGCATAGCCGGCCATCAACGGTGCGGGAAGCGAATCGGCAGGGCGAATTTCCACGAAGCTCTTCAGGCGAACGTCGGGCCAGAACATGGAAAGCGCATGCTCGACATCGGCTTCGCTCATGGGGGCATCGCCATACGCCTCATAGGCCGACTGGCCGTATACCGGGCGCAGGTCGGAGCCATCAGGGTCGTTCGCCGCAGGGCGCGTCACGAAAATCGGGCAGGTGCGCAGAATCCAATCGGCATAGTCGGCGAACCCGTACCCTTCGTCGAACAACCCCGGCACCGATCCGCATCGATCGTTGTCGACGTTGCGCCAAAGGGCAAAACGGGCAAGGCGACCCGCCGGCTTGCCTTCGAATACCGCCGTGTTGTCGGTTACGCTGGCCAAAATCGGCGCCAAGGCCTGGGCAATGCGCATCTTGCGAATGGCATCTGCTTCATCGCGATAGTCAACCGAAACCTGAGTAGACGCCGAAGCACGCATCATGCGCTCGCCATGCGTGCCGATCTTCCTGAAATAATCGTTCATGAAGCGGTAGCGCTGCTTCGGGATAAGGGCAAGGTCAAGCGCGCACGCCGTGGGGTGGTACCCGCTGGTAACCAGCTTGCAGCCATGCTGTGCCAAATACGAATCGACGTCTGCACGAAACTCTTCGTACACGCGAAGAATCTGGCAAATCGAAGAATACGGGGCAATGCTGATTTCCAACTGCGCCGCCGGCTCCAAGGTGATGGAGGCCTCGTCGCTTGCCAAGCCGATCAGGTCGCCTTCGCGTCCCAGCGTTTTCTTCGGGTACTTCTGCGCCAAATGCGCCAGCACATCACGAACGCCGAAACCGCCTTCTGTGTCCGCATAGGAAACAGGACGTTCCCCTTCGGCCGTCACCACGAAATGCTCCACTTCAACGCCAAGGGCGCCAAGGGGTTTATCCCCCTTCGCGCCCTTCGTGAAGTAAGCGATCAGTGCCTGTTTATTCTCTTGCTCGTAGGACATTCACGCCTCACTTGCTGCAGCGGCTCTAGACCGCAACGCGTCTTACTCGAAGTTGAACATCGCCGTGGAAAGGTAACGCTCGCCCGTGTCGGGAAGGATGGCAACGATGGTCTTGCCGGCGTTTTCGGGGCGCTGGGCAAGCTTGGTTGCAGCAGCAACGGCAGCACCGGAGGAAATGCCTACCAGCAAGCCTTCCTTGGCGGCAAGCTCACGACCAGCTTCGAAGGCCTCTTCGTCGGCGATGGTGATAACTTCGTCATAGATTTTGGTGTCCAGTGTATCAGGAACGAAACCTGCGCCGATACCCTGAATCTTGTGAGCACCCGGATGACCCTCGGAAAGAACCGGGGAACCTGCAGGCTCGACGGCAACAACCTTGATGTCGGGATTCTGCTTCTTCAGGTAAGCGCCCGTACCGGAAACCGTGCCGCCCGTGCCAACGCCAGCAACCAGGATGTCTACCTTGCCGTCGGTGTCCTTCCAAATCTCAGGACCAGTGGTTGCCTCATGGATTGCGGGGTTTGCAGGATTGGTGAACTGGCTGGGAATGAAGGAGTTGGGAATTTCCTCGGCGAGCTCGGCTGCACGGGCAATTGCGCCCTTCATACCCTTGGCGCCGTCGGTGAGCACCAGTTCAGCGCCGTAGGCCTTCATCAGGTTGCGGCGCTCAACGCTCATGGTTTCAGGCATGGTGATGATGATGCGGTTGCCACGGGCGGCCGCGATGGCAGCAAGGCCGATGCCGGTGTTGCCCGAGGTGGGCTCGATGAATACCGTGTCTGCGTCGATCTTGCCGTCGGCTTCCGCCTGGTCGATCATAGCCTTGGCAATACGGTCCTTAATGGAACCGGCGGGGTTGAACAGCTCTACCTTGCCGATGATGGTTGCATTCAGGTTATGGTTCTTTTCGTAGTTGGTAAGCTCGACCAACGGGGTATTGCCGATAAGCTCGGAAACGCTCTTGTATACGGTCATGATTCCTTCTTCCTGCCGCCCTGCGGCAAATCGCCTTCGAAGCATTCCGGCGGCCCTGGCGCTATCGCCTTGCAGCGTAAGCCCGTTTTCGTTCGGAACCCTTCTAAGGAAGTCCTTTTCTTGACTCCAAATCCTACTAACCCCGTAGGTATTGTCAAGTATTAATTCCAGAATTCATATCGGAAAAAGATGATATTCCACAGTTTTTGGAAAAATGCCTGATGAGCGCCGCTTTGCCTAAACCATCGATTCGCAAAAGACGATGCTGGTTTTTCCTTTTCGCGCACGAATCCCATCATTTTCGCATTTCTTTCGCATAGGTTTCGCACCCAATTAAGCAACGGCTGCAACACTCGCAGAGACTGGCACCGTAGAAGAAAGGCAAGCGCCATGGATGCGAAAAAACGCGCCGCCGCACGCATACAGAAAACCAGCTGCGGCAAACCCAGCGGAAGCAGCGCCCCGCACAAACCCAAGCAACGAAAGAAATACGTTATCGAAGCCTCCCGCAGCACCGAGGCAGAGGGGCTTTCGCAAACCTTCCCCCATCGCGCGGTTCTCTGCGCGTTTTTCGCGCTTGTCGCTATTTCCCTTGCCGCTGCAATGGCACTGCCCCGTTGGGCCCAGGCAGGTGACGTGCCTGGGCAAAAGGCCACCATCACCATAGAAGTTGAAGGCTATCAGGGTCAGCTTCCCACCTTGACCTCGGGCTCCGACTTCACCTTGGGCAAGCCCGTTGGGTCCAACCCCGCCTTCATGGCAGACGAGTCGGGCAAGCAGCCCTTGGCGGAACTGGTCGAAGCAAAGGAAGCACAAGGACTGACCCTGAAATGGCACGACGGTGCAGGCAAGGAGTTCGACTGGCTTACCACTCCCGTCAATGAAAGCATCACCGTAGTGGGAACCTTCGAAGCGGCCGACTACGAAGTACGCGTTTCCTTCAACGACGGCGCAAGCGAAGATGTGGCAGCACGCGTGCCCCGCGGATCTTCCTTCGAGCAAGCGCACGGCTCAACCCCTTCAACACCTTCGAAGCAAGGGTGGGAGTTCGTGCGTTGGGTAGACACCTCCGACAACTCCACCTTCGATTTCACGAAGCCCGTCTCCAAGTCGACCAGCGTGTACGCCCTGTTCAGAGTTGCCGACACCAGCAAGGTCGAGCCCTTCGATCCTGCGAAGGACATTCCCCAAACCTTAACCGGACGCTGCTACATCGGAGCTACGTGGAGCGTGCATCCTGCGCAATTTGCCGTTTCCGGATTCACCGGCGGCCTTGAAGGCTACGCCGGCACGGGCACATGCTCGCTTCCCAGCGCCGCTGCGCCCTCCAACACCTGGGCCGACTACGTTGCCACCCTGAAAGAAGTGAATGTAGAGGCGGGCGAGGTGACCTACGACGTGACCATAACCCCGCCCAATGCCGCACGCCCCGGCGGCCCCAGCAACAGCCTGGGGCTCATCGGCTACCAAACCGTGTACATGAAGGCGGTAGTGAAGAAGAACTTCGGCGGCTACCTTGAAATCGCGAAAACCTCGTCCAACCCTTCCTTAAGCAACGATAACCACTGCTATTCCCTGGAAGGCGCCGTGTTCGGCGTGTACAACCAGCAGGGAACACGCGTAGCGGAGCTTGTTACCGCGCAGGATGGCAAAACCGCCAAAAGCCCGCTTTTGCCGGCAGGGACGTACACTATCCGCGAAGAGAAAGCGCCCTCCGGGTTTGCTCCCGCATCTGATGCGAGTGCCGAAATCACCTCGGGCAACACCACCACGGCAACCGTTTCCGATGCACCCCAAAATGCGCTGATAAGCCTTATCGGCCAGAAAGTCGACGCTGAAACAGGCAAGCCCTACCCTCTTGGCTCAGCATGCCTTGAAGGGGCTTTGTTCCGCGTAAGCCATTTCGACCAAACGCTCCCCACAGGCACAACGCCTGCAAGCAACGCAAACGATGCCGCTTCGCCGAACTCCGACGATGCAGCCAAAGCCGTCGAGCGCTTGGGCACGCCAAAACGCACCTGGACGTTCAAAACGGACAATGAGGGAAGGATTTCCTTCGATGAAAAACATTTCGTTGAAGGCGATGAGTTTTACCGCGACAGCAACAACGCTGTTACGCTGCCCTTAGGCACCGTTGCCATCGAAGAACTGCAGCCGCCAACAGGCTACACCGCCAACCCCACCCCTTGGATAACGGTCCTCACCGCCGAGGGTTCTGAAGAGCACATCAGCGCCTGGACTCCAATAGATTTCGCAGAGCAGGTAATCCGCGGCGATCTCTCCTTCACCAAGGCGAAAAGCGGCACCATGGAACATCTGGCAAACGTGCCGTTCCGCATCGCATCGCACACCACGGGCGAAGCGCATGTGCTGGTAACCGACGAAAACGGAATGGCCAGCACCGCAAGCTCGTGGACGCCCCACACCCGCAACACCAATGCCGGTACCTCGGCAAAAGACGGCATATGGTTCGCGCAGGACGCGCAGGGAAACACCGCCGAGCCGAACGACGCCCTCGGCGCCCTTCCCTACGACACGTACGATATCGAAGAGCTTCCCTGCAAGGAAAACGAGAACACCGTTCTTGCGCACTTCACCGTAACCATCAGCAGGAACAACACCACCCTTGACCTGGGCACCATCGACAACGACAGCATCGCTCTTGAAATCTCGGGCGAAGTGGACAAGCGCGAAACTCCGCTCGACGAATCAGGCGCCTTCGACTACACCATCGACTACCGTTCCACTTCAAACACCTGGGTAGACGAGTTCACCATGACCGACACCATTACCTGTGCCGAGGAGGGCAAGGCAAACCTTGTAAGCCTGGAAACACCCGTGAGCTTCGAGGATTACGACGGCACCATGAACGTTTGGTACCGCACCAACTTCGATGGCGAAGGGGCGAAGAAGCGAAGCGAAAGCAAGGCAAACACTGCGACCAAAACGGCGCAAGCCAAGGAAACCAACGCTGAAGAAGAGCCCAACGCCTGCGCCACCAACCCCTACAGCATGAACAATCCCACCAACAAGCGCATCCGCGATTTCACCAGCTGGCATATATGGAAAGAGGGCGTTTCGACCCTGGAATCGCAAAAGCTTTCCGTTGCCGACCTGGCTCTTGGCGAAGGGGAGCACGTAGTTGCCATCGCCTTTGAGCATGGCCGCGTTGAAGAGGGCTTCGGAACCAACGCCCCCGATGCCAAAGAGTGGGACAGCCCCGAGCGCTACCACGAAACCGACACCACAAGCCTTTCCGGTGACGGCAGGGACACGTTCGATCTTGCCCAGGCAACCGGTCCCACCGGTACCGAACAGCGCACCGAACTTGCCTACGAACCTGCGATCCTGCATATGCAGGCAACCGACGAAGTGCTTGCGTCCGAAAGCGAAGAAGAGCTCTGGAACACCGCCGAGATCGACACGCATCGCGATTTGGAGCTCCACGATGAGGACAAGGATTCGGTACTGCAAACCACGCACCACGATACCGAGCAAGGGGGAATCGTCGAGACACTGGCTGCCAACCTCCCCAAAACGGAAGACATGCTGCACGCCATTCCCCTGCTTGCCGCACTTGCCCTTGCGTCCGCATTCGTCCTTGGCATTCAGCCCAAGATACGGAAACGTAGGGATCTGAAAGAGGCCATCCTTAACAACTTGTAGCGGAACAGCCAGGCAAAACCATGCTATCGGGGCCGTTCGATGTCTTGTCGAACGGCCCCGACCTGCATAAACACAACGCATGAAGCAGATGCAAAGCACCGAAATAGCACAATATGCCCAAGACGCCCAAATGTAATCCGCATGGAACCGCGCCTACAGGAGCCTCAAGAAGAAGAAAATAGTAAGGACGCTCGATTCAAGCGTTGCACGCGCGTGCCGTATCCGACATGCGCATCGCACTCTTAGCATTACGGAGGAACATGAGCCCCTTAGACCTCAGAATGCAAGCCGAATATGCCGATGTGCAAACCATCGGCATTCCTCGCGCATTGCTGTATTACCGCTACAAAACCATGTGGCGCACCTTTTTCGAGGAACTGGGTCGCACCGTCGTTGTAAGCGCGAAATCAGATCGCAGCACGCTTGAAACGGGCGCGCACCTTTCCATCGACGAATGCTGTCTGGCTTCCAAGCTGTATATGGGCCACGTTGCCAGCCTGCTTGGCACATGCGACGCCATCTTCGCGCCCAGCATCGACAATCTGGGTAATTTCAAAGGTTTCTGCACCAAATTCCAAGCCCTGCCCGACTTGGTTGCCAACACCTTCAGCGCCCAGAAACCCCGCATCGTATCATGTGAGGTAGACCATACCGAAACGCATATCACCGAGCAGGAAGCCTTCATCGAACTGGGACAAAAATTCGGCGCTTCCAAAAAGGAAGCCAAGAAGGCCTACGCCGCCGCTGTCCATGCCCAGAAGAAAACCGATGAAAAGCGCGCCCGCAAGCAGGCCGACCTTCTGAAAAGCATTTCCAAATTGCCTGAAGGCGAACGTCCCCTGCGCATCCTTGTAGCAGCACATCCCTACGTGATCCACGATGCCTTCGTGGGCGCACCGCTGGTTGACATGCTGCACGAGATGGGCGCCTGCGTGCTGTTCGCCGACCGCTGTAACCATGAGAAAGCGCTGGAAAAAAGCTTCGAGTTTTCCGACACCCTTCCCTGGATTGTGAACCGCGAGGTTATCGGGGCGATTTTGGGATTGTACGACCAGATCGACGGCATCGTTTTGATGAGCGCGTTCCCTTGCGGGCCCGACTCCATGACCAACGATGCGCTGATGCGCTGCATCAAGGGCAAGCCCATCCTTTCGCTTACCATCGACGCCCAAAGCGGCACTGCCGGCCTCGAAACGCGCATCGAGAGCTTCGTCGATATCTTGAACTACCAGCAAAGGGGTGGCTACCTGCATGAATAACAATCCCACACCCAACACCGGCGAAAAGGAACCACGCAAGGAAGCAGCGCTGAACGCTGTGCAGAAGGCAGCCGACACCTTGAAGCGCCGCTATTCGGAGGACATGCCCAACGCCTCCATTTCCTTTATTCCCGGCAAGCCCGAGGCTTTGCGCGCCCGCCGCAACAAGAAAAAGCAGAAGAAGCAAGACAAGCACCACGCCCGCACGAAGGTCGCGTTCTTGCGCTATTCCTATTACGACATTGCCTTCAAGTACTTTGTCGAGCAGGTGCTCGACGCCGACTACGTGGCACTGCCCGAGGCAACCCGCCACACACTCGAACTGGGGACGAAGTACAGCAACGACTACGTATGCGCACCGTTCAAGCACATCCTGGGCGACTACCTCGAAGCGCTTGAGCGCGGAGCAGATGTTCTAGTGCAGTTTGCCGGCCCCTGCCGCTTGGGCTATTACGGCGAGCTGCAGGAATTCATCCTGCGCGATTTGGGCTACGAGTTCGAGATGCTGAACTTCGCCACGGTAACCGGCAAGCCCCTGCAGGAATACCTCACCATCTGCAAGGAAAAGGTGAACCCCAACCTTTCCATTCCTCAGGGCGTGAAGCAGTTCCTTGCCCTGCTGAAGATGGTCGAGTACCTGGATTCCTACAACGACGTCTACCTGGAAAAGGCAGGCTTCGAAACAGAACACGGTTCCTTCAAGCGTGCCCGCGAGGATTTCTTCGCCGATATGCGCGCCGCCACTTCCCTGAGCGAGATAACCGCAGCTTACAAGCAAGGTATGAGCGTCTTGAACGAACTGCCCATAAACGAGCCCGTCGACCCCATCCGCATCGGCATCATCGGCGACTACTTCACAGCCGCCGACGCCCATTCGAACTTAGGGATAGAGGAAAAGTTCATCGGCATGGGCGTTTCCCTTGCCCGCTACATGAACATCACGCATCGCAACCTACACTACAACGAGGAAAACCTGCGCCGTGGCATCAGCGAATACGTGAAGTACGATATGGGCCCCACTTCCACCATGAACATCGCCGCTGCCAAGAGCTACGCCGAAAAAGGGTTCGACGGCATCGTCCACCTGAAATCGGCCGGCTGCACGCCCGAAATCGACGTGATGCCCGTGTTGCAGCGCATCAGCGACGACTACCACCTCCCTATCCTGTACCTAAGCTACGACTCGCAAACAAGCGATACCGGCCTCGACACCCGTCTCGAGGCGTTCTACGACATGATTGCAATGAGAAAGGCCCGCTGATGACAAACGCATTCCTTGGTATCGATACCGGATCCATTTCCACCAAAGGCGTTATCATCACGCCCGACGGCACCATCATCGCCCGTTCCTACCTGTGGACGGAAGGCAACCCCACCGATGCGGCACGCCGCGTGGTCGAAGACCTGAAAAGTCAGATAAACACTGACGAGGTGCAGGTTCTTGCCGTAGGCGCAACCGGCAGTGCGCGCCGGTTAGTAGGTGCCATCCTAGGCGCAACCGTGGTGAAGAACGAGATTACCGCCCATGCGGTGGGCACCACGCACTTGCACCCCGATGTACGTACCATCTTGGAGATCGGCGGCCAGGACTCGAAGATCATCTGCGTGGAAAACGGCATTGCCACCGACTACGCCATGAACACCCTGTGCGCCGCCGGCACCGGTTCGTTCCTTTCCAGCCAGGCACATCGCCTCGGCGTTGAAGTCGAGGAGTTCGGCCCTATCGCCCTTACTTCGAAGAAGCCCGCCAACATCGCAGCGCGCTGCACCGTGTTCGCCGAAAGCGACTTGGTTCACAAGCTGCAGGTAGGCTATGCGCGAGAAGACGTTATCGCCGGCCTGTGCAAGGCAGTTGCTACCAACTACCTGAACAACGTGGGCAAGGGCAAGCACATCGAGTCGCCCATCGTGTTCCAGGGCGGCGTGAGCAAGAACGTGGGCGTGGTCCACTTCTTCGAGGAAGCGCTGAAGCAGCCCGTGCTGGTAGACCCCGACGGGCATTTGATGGGTGCTTACGGCGCAGCGCTTCTGGCAGCAGACGCCCCTGTGGCAAAGCGCAAGCCCTTCGACTTCAACGTGTCCGATTTCGAGTTCACCACACGCGAGATCATCTGCCAGAAGTGCGCAAACCACTGCGAGATCGTATGCGTGTACAAAGACGACACGCTCATCGATTCCTGGGGCAATCGTTGCGACAAGGGAGCGTTGAAGATCCGCTGATTTACAATCAGCGGATCGTTCGCACGAGACGCGATGATGCTGCGCGGGGCTCTGGTGAGTGCAGGAAACCTTCAATCGGTCGGGGCGGCACGAAGGCCAGCCCCTTCCTTTTTCAGGTTTCCTGCACTCACCAGAGCCCCGCTCGCTGTTTTACTGGCGCATGCCCGAACATCAGGATCATGCCATTCTTCAATAGGGACCGATAGGAGTAGAACGGCCCCTACTCCATTTGCATTCCTCGACAGCCATCCATGCATTTCGAACGTCAATAACGCATTCGTTGTCATTGTGTGAAGATGACTATTTATTTCTAAAATATAATTATGTTTTAGTACTATTTAGTACGTAAACAAAAGCAGAAGCGCTCCCATACGGGGGCGCTTTCTTATTCCCCAGAACCAGAAAGGAGGAAACGTTTCCTTGGAAACCCTCGATTTCTGTCGAATCCTGTTCGAAGAAACCCGATTCATGAACATCACCATCAAGTCCACGCTTTCGAAAATCGTTGCGAAGCACGATCTGAACCCCTACCAGGCCCACCTGCTAGGCGACATCGCTTCCCAAGACGGACAGACCATCAAGCAATTGACCAGCCATCTGTGCGTGAAGCCTTCCAACTTCAGGCCCATCATCGAGCCACTTTCCCAGCGCGGCTTCATCGAACGTCGCCAGGACGAAAACGACAAGCGAAGCTTTCGCATCTACCTCACCGAAGAAGGGCGAAAGGAATCCGCCGCCATCGACGCGGAATTCGCAGCCTATTTCGAAAACAATGCCTCTGCCGAAGAGCTTCAGCGGCAGGTCATCAAAGGCTTCGAAGCATTTCGCCAGCTTGTTGAATTGAGCAGCGAGCTTGGCGCAGCAACCCCGAACCATCGCACTAGAAAGGAAAACTAAATGGGCCTTACCCGTAACCAAGTAGTTATCGTTGCCATTTTGCTGGCAGGCGCCACCCTGGTTGTGTTGAACCAGACGCTGCTTTCGCCGGCATACCCCTCCATCATGGCCGACCTGGGCGTAGACGCCACCACCGTCCAGTGGCTCACCTCCGCCTATTCCCTGGTAGAAGCCATCGTCATCCCGCTTTCGGCATACCTCATCGGACGCTTTCCTACCCGCAAGCTGTTCATCGCCGGCATTTCCCTGTTCGCCATCGGCTCCCTTTTGGCAGCATTTTCGCCCTTCTTCGGCGTGCTGCTCTTGGGCCGCATTTTCCAGGCGTCGGCCTGCGGCGTGGTAATGCCTATGGTGTTTACCGTGATCCTTCTGGTATTCCCGCGCGAAAAGCGCGGCAGCGCCATGGGCATCGTTTCGCTGGTAATCGGCTTCGCACCGGCGGTTGGCCCCTCCCTTTCCGGTTTGCTGGTTGAATCCATCGGCTGGCGCTCGCTGTTCGTGCTAGTTACCGCCCTGGCCGTTCTCATCGTCATCCTGTCCGCCATCTTCCTGAAGAGCTACGGCGAATTCGAGCCCACCTCGTTCGACAAGCCGTCCGTTGCCCTGTGCTCCATCGGCCTTCTGTGCCTGCTGTACGGCCTTGCCACCATCACGTCTTCTACGAATATCGCAATCCCGGTTGTGCTCATCGTGGTGGGCGCCATCTTCCTTACGTTCTTCGTTCGCAGGCAGCTCAAGCTCGATGTTCCCCTGTTGAAGGTCGACGTGCTGAAGAGCCACAAGTACGCTATCGTCGTTACCCTGGTTGCCATGCTCCAGGCAGCGCTCGTGGGCACGGGCGTCCTGCTTCCCATTTACCTGCAGAACCTGCTGGGCGTTTCCGCTCTGCAAACCGGCCTTATCATGCTGCCCGGCGCGGTGCTGGGCGCCATCATGGGCTTCTTCGCCGGCCGTCTGTTCGACAAGCTGGGCGTGCGCCGCGTTGCCATCCCCGGCGCAATCGTCGCTGCCATCGGCGGCTGCGGCCTGGTGGGCTTCGGCCTCGACTCCCCCATTCCCTATGTCATCGTCATCTACACCTGCCTGGGCGTCGGCATGCAGGCACTGGTTACCCCGCTTAACACCTGGGGCATCAATACCTTGGACAACCGCGTTATCCAGCACGCAAACGCCCTGCAGAACACGCTGAACCAGGTAGGCGCTTCCCTGGGCACCGCAATCCTGGTTTCGCTTTCCGCCACCTCGACGTTCCTGTTCCCCGAAATGCCCGCCCTTGATCAGGCCATGGCCGGCGACCGCATCGCCTTTGCGTTCACCGCGCTTATCATGGTGGCGATCCTGGTGGTAATCGTTGCCGTGGTACGCGACACGAAGAGCGAAAAGAAGGCGCCCGCCGCCATCGATGCCCTACGCATGCCCACCAAGGCCGACGACCACATTGCCGTCGACCTGGCCATGAACAAGCAGCCGTACTTCGTGCACAGCACCGATTCGGTTCGCGAAGTTGCCCAGATCCTTGCCGCCAACAAAACCTCGGGTGTGCCGGTTGTAGATGAGAACATGAAGGTCGTCGGCTTCATTTCCGACGGCGACATCATGAAGTACATCGGGCGCAGCGATGGCGCTCTGGTAGACGCAACGCTGATGCTGTACCGCGCCACCGACGACGAGAACTTCGCCCAGCGCGTTACCGACTTGCTCGACCTGAACGTGATGCGCATCGCCACCAAGGGCGCCATTTCCGTGGAAAGTGGATCGGAGCTTGACGAGGCATGCCGCCTGCTGGCGGAAAAGCGCATCAAGAAGGCGCCCGTCGTAGACGAAAACGGCACGCTTATCGGCTCGCTTTCCCGTTCCGATGTCATCCGCTCCACCATGGCAAACCTCGCCGCCATCGAAGCGCTGGCGAAAGAAGGCAAGCCCGCAAAGGCATAAAGTCTCTTGCCCTTGTTGAAACACCAAGCCCCCTACCTGCTGTGCAGGTAGGGGGCTTTTCTCTTTAATGGAGCATCAGGCTAATCCCGCGTCAAAAGCAAAACCCGGCAACGCATCTCAAGCCCCAGCGATGCCTTACCATTCCTGCAAACCGGAATGGACAATGCTTCTTGCCTGGAAGAACGTGAGCAGGAAGTACGCGCCGTAGACCACGGCGAATGCAATCGAGGCAATACCCGCCACGTACCCGATCTCGATATGGCCGAACATCTGCACCACATCGCTTACCGTGATCAACGCGCATGTGGAATGGCACACGGCAAGCGCCAATGGGAACAGGAAGGCTATGGCAACCTGCTTGAGCAACGCACTGTCAAGCATGCTCTTCGAAGCGCCCAGTTTCGAAAGCAGAACGTAGCGCTTGCGATTGTCGGACGCGGCGGTAAGCTGCTGGATTGCCAGAATGGCGGCACAGGCAACCACCAGCACGAACCCGATGTAGATAGCCAGGTAGCTTACCACTGTGGTGAGGCCAATGCCCTGGTCGTGCACCTGCTGCTTGGTTTCAAACACCCCGATTCTTGACGCACCGTCTTCACCGAATTCCTCTGCCACCTTTTCCACGCCATTGGCCCATTGCTCTTCGGCATCGGCGCTGGTGTAGTCCACGTTAAGCAACGAGGAATACACCAGGGTTCCTGAGGGCACGGCGTCATCGTTCACCACCAACATGCCGGAATTGGTGGCAACCGACGTAGTCTCGATGCTTTCCTGCGCGACAAAGGGCGCCAATTCCAGGGTTTTCCCGTATACGGAAACGCTTCCACCCGAGGCGACGACTGCCTTATAGTAGTCGGCCATCATGTCCATATCGCAGGCAACAAGCGCCTGACCTTGCCCAAGCGAAACGGGATCTTTGCCCTCCATTTGCAGCGCCTGGTTGTATTGCGAAAGCTTCACCACGCACACCGCTGTTTTCTGATAGCCATCCATTGCGTTGGAAACATAGTCATTAAGAGGCTTGTCCGAAAGCGCATCGAAAGCGCCCAAAGTTAGATCCGATTCATAGAAATCAACCTGCTTCGCTTCCTTTACCAACGTATTCCAAGGAGCAGCACCCACTTGCCCGAAGCGTTGCGCCATCTGCTCGTTCACGTCTTGCGGGAAGGTTTGCTGCCCGGAAAAGTACAGCACCCTCATGCTGGCGTCGTAGCCGGTGCGATACCCGTTGTTCATGGCGCTGCAGATGCCGATGCCGCCGCACACGCTGGCAATGGCAAGAAACAGCGTCAGACAGATCACGCCCATGGAAACGAACGTCGAGTTGACGCGCGAGGCAATCTCACGCAGCACAAACATGTTCAAACCACGGTAGTACACCGGCCTTGCCACCTGCGCAAACCTTAGCAGGAACCCCGAAAGCGAGTAGAAGAACAGCAGCGTGCCTACGCATACCAGCACCGTAGCCACCCAGAACTTGCTGTCGGCAGTAAGCAGGCCGTTTTCCAGCAACAAGTGGTACGAGAAACCGATAATCGCGCAGGAGGCTGCGAACAATGCGAAGGAGACTGGGATGCTGCGAAGCGTAAGCACCTCGTTCTTGCGGTCGGCGTTGATGAGATCGACCAGCTTCGCGCGCATCAAGTACCCTACGTTTATCAGCAGGGAAACCGCGAAGATAGCGCAAAACGTCACCACGGTGCGCACGGCAATCTCAGGCGCGAAAAGAAAGGTGAACGCGCTGCTCATGTTCGCCTGGAACATGAATGCAGTGGCCCACACCAGCACCTGGGAAAGGCCCACGCCCAGCAGGAGCCCCGCCCCAAGAGACGCCAAGCCTACCATCAGAGTCTCCGCGGCCGTTAGGCGCAAAAGGCGCCCACGCTGCATGCCCAGCAGAAGATACAGGCCGAATTCCTTGTTGCGTCGCTTGATAAGGAAGCGACTGGCATACACCACCAGAAACGCCATGATGACGGTGATGAGCACCGACACGATATCGGTGAGCAAGCCCAGCATCTCTATCATCTGCCCCTGCGCCTTGGAAAGCGCCAGCACACCCCGCTGGGCTTCGATGGAATTGAATGCGTAGAACACGGCCACGCCCACCAGAAGGGTGATGAAGTAAATGGCGAAGTCCTTGTACGACCTGCGCACATTCGCCCAAGCCAATTTAAGCGTCATAGGAATCGCCTTCTTCCATGCGCGTGGTAGCGGCCAAAATGCGCGCCAAGAAGGTTTTGCGGTCGTTGCTGCCACGAAGCATTTCGCCCCACAGCTTGCCGTCGCGGATGAACAGGATGCGCCCGCAATAGCTGGCAACGTTCGAATCGTGGGTAACCATCACGATGGTGGCGCCCCCTTTGTTCAGGAAAACAAGGTTGGCAAGCAGGTCTTTCGTGGCTTTGCTGTCAAGCGCGCCGGCGGGCTCGTCGGCCAGAATCAAACGGGGCTTCGTTATCACCGCGCGCGCCGCCGCTGCACGCTGGCGCTGCCCGCCTGAAACCTCGTACGGGTACCTGTCAAGCGTCGACTCGATTCCCAACCGTGCCGCCAGCCCTTCCACCTGAGGCTTCACCTCACGCGCCGGCGCGTTTGTCAACGTTAGGGCGAGGGCGATGTTTTCCCTGATGGTAAGCGTGTCAAGCATATTCGAATCCTGGAAGATGAATCCCAGTTCCTCGCGTCGGAACTTCGCCACCTCCGCAGAGGAAAGGCCCACCACCGCCTTTCCGCCCACGGCGATGCTGCCTTCTGTGGGCGCATCGATGGTCGCCAGGCAATTCAGCAGCGTTGATTTCCCCGAGCCGCTTGGCCCCATAATGGCAACGAACTCGCCCGCTTCAACGGAAAAGCTTACCGAGTCAAGCGCTTTGGTGGTGTTTTCATCGTGCCCCTTTCGGTGCTTTCCCCCACCGCCGTAGCATTTCGAAATGTTTTGAACTTCCAGTATCGTTTCAGGCATGGCCGTTCCTTCCTCGCTTTGCGCAAGGCCCGTCTGCCCTGCGCATTCAACGATAGAAAGCAGCCCTTGCGCGAGCCTGGCACGTACCTGACATTTACCTGACTTTTGCTGCGGCCCCCTACCGCACAAGGAAATGGCCCTACAATGCAGGTATGGAAATCGATGCGCTACATACCAAGAAGATCCTGCTGGTCGACGACGAGCCCGAGCTTTTGCGCCTTTTGGAAACAGTGCTTGTGGCCGACGGTTTCACAAACGTGATGACTGCCGCCACGGTGGCAGGAGGCCTTGCCGCCTATGAAGCGCACCACCCCGATTTGGCGGTGCTCGATGTTGCGCTGCCCGATGGCGACGGATTCGCCCTGTGCACCTACCTTCGTCAGCTTTCCGGGCGCAATCCCCTGCCGGTGATATTCCTTACCGCACGCGACGAGACGAACGACCTCCTTACCGGCCTGCGCGCCGGTGCCGACGATTACCTTACCAAGCCGTTTTCGCCGCAGGAACTAGTGCTACGCATCTACGCCGTGCTGCGTCGCTGCTACCCCGACAGCACCCCCGTGCTGCGCCTTGCCCACTGCACCATCGACCTGGAAAACGTCGAGGTAAGAAAAGACGGCGCCGACCCCGTGTACCTCACGGCAAAAGAAAGCGACTTGGTGCGCATCCTTGCCAACAACGCCAACCGCATTGTAACCACCGACCGTTTGTGCGAAGAATGCTGGGGCTCCACCTTCGGCTACGAGCAATCGCTTATGACGCATATCCGCCGCATCCGCGAGAAGATAGAGCTGAACCCCTCCAAGCCCGAATCACTCATCACCATGAAGGGCTTGGGGTACAAATTGCTGGTCGAAGGCAACTAGGTAACAGCCATGCCGAAGTCAAAGAAGGCCGCAGCAGAAGGAAACCCCGGACGCTTCTTCGCCGTAAAGCAGCTTTTCCTGTTTGCGCTGATGACCATGGCCGTGCTGTTGATCGACCTTCTGCTGCTGTTCGGGATTTCCGCCGCAGAGCTATTGAACGACCACGCTTGGGACGGCGACAATCCTCAGCACAGCTACGTACGCGTTTCCGAGCTCGCCGACTGCCTAACGCAGAACGCAGACGGCACCTGGACCTTGGCGGAAAACGACAACCCCACAAGCCCCGACATCAGGGAAAACCTCGATGCCGCACAGTGCTGGGCCGCCGTGCTGAACCCGGACGGGTCGGTAGCATGGACGTACCACACGCCCAACGATTTTCCTGCTTCGTTCACCCAGAATCAGATT
Organism: uncultured Eggerthella sp.; assembly: GCA_905203045.1. GTDB lineage: Bacteria > Actinomycetota > Coriobacteriia > Coriobacteriales > Eggerthellaceae > Anaerotardibacter. The sequence continues at coordinate 34,831 of CAJKUH010000012.1, read as the reverse complement.
GCCGTGATGTCGCGCGACCGCACGTTTGGCAACGATACCACCTTCATCTGGACGAAAGACCCATACCTGGTGGTGCTCGGCTACCCCTATCAGCAATACGCTTCGTTCGGCATCACGGTAGAACAAACGGCACTGTACCGCATTCCGCTTTACGTGCTGCTGTTCTTCATGGTTGACCTGGCCATCATCTTTTTGCTGTACACCTTTTCGCAACGCAGCATCATCAAGAACATCGAGCCCACGCTGCACGCCCTTAACAACCTGGCCGAAGGAAAACCTGCCCAGGTGCGCTTCGGCGGCGTGCTGCGTCCCATCGGGACGCGCATCAACCAGGTTTCCCACACCCTAGAACATAAGGAAACCGCGCGAAAGAATTGGATTGCTGGCGTTTCGCACGATGTGCGCACTCCGCTTGCCGTGGCAATGGGCCACGCCGAGCGCTTGGAACACGACCCCGCCCTGCCGCCTGCCCAGCAGCAAACCGCCAGCACCATTGTGCAGCAGGGCATTCGCATCCGCGATTTGGTGGAAGACTTGAACATCGCCACCCAACTCGAATACGACATGCAGCCGTTGAAGATAAGCACGCTCGGACTTGCCCGCCTGATGCGCGAAGTGGCGGCAAGCTACCTGAACCAAGGCTTGAACGGCAATGCCGAGATACGCCTTGATATCGAAGAGGCAGCGTCAACCGCAACAATCCAGGGTGATGAGCGCCTTATGCAGCGCGCCTTGAGCAATGCGCTGAACAACGCGCTGAAGCATAACCAGTACCACTGCACCATCGAGCTGGGCCTTCACCTGCGCAACGGCAACGTTTGCCTCACCGTTTCCGACAACGGCAGCGGCATGACGCCCGCGAAATTGACCGCCTTGGCACGCATGCTGCAGGAAGACTACCTTGATGCGGGCCTGCTCACCGAGCTCGACGGCACCCATTTCACCTTTGCCGCCGGAAGCATACCGGGCGCAATGCCCCAAGCAAGCATGCCGGGCGCACCTGCCGCTCCCCTGCCCTATGCACAACCAACGGCGTATCCCACCAGCTACGAAACGCCCATCATCAAACCGTGGGCGCTGAAGCGCAGCCGCACACCTGAAGCTCCCACTACAGCCCTTCCAAACACGGTACTTCCAGCTGCAGCCGAAGACACCGCCGAACCCGCACGCTTGCCCCACACGACCATTGGTCAGCACGGTTTGGGCATGCCCTTAATCGCACGCATTGTCCTGGTGCATGGAGGCACGTTCACCGTGCGAAGCGAGGAAGGCAACGGCTTTTGCATCATCATGCAATTCCCTCTTCAGCAAGGGTAGACCTTTTAGCGCGCCAGGGCGAACCCAACCAAAAGGGACAGTCCCTTTTGGTTGGGAAACCGCCCCGCTCCACTGCACCGAAGAAGGCCTAATCCTCCTGGGGCGCCGACAATTCCGTTACACTTCTTACGTACAAACGTTAGGAGCCCGCCCCATGAACACGCCCCATTGCCCCGCCCAAAAACAATGCGGAGCCTGCCAGCTGCTTTCCCTGCCCTACGAAAAGCAGCTGCAACGCAAGCAAGACGAAATGATCGAGCTTTTCGAATCCCTTGCAAGCGAGGCATGCGTGTTCAACCCCATTGCCGGCATGGAAAACCCCTTTCATTACCGCAACAAGGTTACCTCCCCTTACGTTCCCGGCAAGAAAATTGCCGGCAGAGGCAAACCCCAAGGCAAGAAGGGCAAAAGCGCCGCAAAGCAGCACGCCAGGCACGAGATCCTGTGCGGCATGTACGCCGCCGGCACACATCGCGTTATCAACACCGACGAATGCCTTCTTGAAAACAAAGAGGCAAAGCGCGTGGTGCTGGCCATCCGTTCACTGATGCAACGCTATGACATGCAACCCTACAACGAAGATGCCAACACCGGGTTTATTCGCCATGCCGTGATTCGTGTTGGCCATTCATCAGGAGAAATGCTGGTAACACTGGTTACCAACGGCAAGGAATTCCCCGCTTCGCGCAACTTCTGCCGCGAGCTGAAGAAGCGCTGCCCCGCCATTACCACCGTGGTGCAGAACGTGAACACCCGCCAGACCAACGTCATCCTGGGCAGCGAAGGCGAAAAAACGCTTTACGGCCCCGGTTTCATCATCGACGAGCTATGCGGGCTCACCTTCCGCATTTCCTCTCACTCGTTTTACCAGGTGAATGTCACGCAAACCGAGGTGCTGTACCGCAAGGCCATTGAAATGGCGCACTTCACCGGCACCGAGGTCGCCATGGACGCCTATTGCGGCACCGGTACCATTGGCCTGGTGGCGGCAAAAGGCCTGCCCGATGCACCTGAAGCACATGCCGCCCGCGTTATCGGCGTAGACAACGTGGCATCCGCCATCAAAGACGCTCAGCAGAATGCGCATCACAACGGCATCGAAAACGCCCATTTCGCCACCGACGATGCCGGCAAGTACATGACACGCCTGGCAGAAGCAGGCGAAGAGCTTGATGTGCTGCTGATGGACCCGCCCCGCGCCGGATCGAGCGAGCAGTTCCTGCACGCCGCATGCACGCTGGCACCTAAGCGCATCGTCTACATTTCCTGCAACCCCACCACGCAGGCACGCGATGTGGAATACCTGGTAAAGCACGGCTATGAACTCACCGAGATTCAGCCCGTAGACATGTTCCCCCACACCAACCACGTCGAGAACATCTGCTCGTTGCAACGTTCTGCAAGCAACTGATGCACGAGCTAAGGTTGCCGGGACGCCCGTCGGGGCCCTGGCAACCTTGCAAACCCTCGGATTACCCGAACCGCCAAGGGGAAGGCCGCGCTGCCCTTCTGAAGCCACTATAGCCATCGGGGCTCGCCTGCCCGCCTGCCGGAGCACGCCAAGCTTTTTGTTCACTGAAGCTAACCGAATTACGCTCAAGCAACAAAATTAGACTAATTCTAAGTTTCTATTGACTAACCCGATTTACTGCCTTTATATTAGAACTGTTCTAATTCAAGGAACAAAGCAGAGGAGGTACTGATGAATAAGAATGCACAGATCATTTTGGACACCATCAATGCCTCCACCGACCATCCCACGGCAGAAATGGTGTATCTGAAGCTGAAGGACCAAGGCACCAGAGTTTCGGTGGCAACGGTGTACAACAACCTTGCCTCCCTGTACTCCCAGGGCCTTATCCGCAAGATCTCAATCTCCGGCTTCCCCGATCGCTACGATAACATCACCAAGCACGATCATTTGGTGTGCAAGAACTGCGGCGAACTGACCGATGTGTTCTTGGAAGATTTCACGCCGGCAATACAGCGTGATGCAGGAGTCGAGATCTTGTCGTACGACCTGAACATCGTCTACCTCTGCCCCAAGTGTAAGGAAACATGCGCCACCGAAAGCGCTGTTCATAACGAATAATCAATCTCGCGAAAGGAGCCCAAAATGAGCGAGAACAAGTATGCAGGCACCCAGACCGAAAAGAACCTCCAGGCAGCGTTTGCCGGCGAGTCCCAGGCACGTAACAAGTACACCTTCTTCGCTTCTGTTGCCAAGAAGGAAGGCATGGAGCAGATTGCCTCCCTGTTCCTGAAAACCGCTGACAACGAGAAGGAACACGCCAAGATGTGGTTCAAGGAGCTGGGCGGCATCGGCGACACCGCTGCAAACCTTGAAGCTGCTGCTGACGGCGAAAACTTCGAGTGGACCGATATGTATGAAGACTTCGCCAAGACCGCTGAAGCAGAAGGCTTCAAGGCCCTGGCTGCCAAGTTCCGCATGGTTGGCGAAATCGAGAAGCATCATGAAGAGCGCTATCGTGCCCTGCTGAAGAACGTTGAAACCGCTCAGGTATTCGAGAAGAGCGAAGTCAAGGTATGGGAATGCCGCAACTGTGGCCACATCGTAGTTGGCACCAAGGCTCCTGAGGTATGCCCCGTATGCGCTCATCCCAAGAGCTACTTCGAGGTTCACGCCGAGAACTACTAAGCCGACCGTCCGCTTGGCGGGCTGCCGTAGAAGTGTTCGGGGATTCCCGTTCTGCTGTTCAACGAGAAAGGCTGCTTAGGCAGCCTTTCTCGTTTCATGCGCTCACTGCTTCATGCTTTTAAAGAAGATTTGCTTTGCAAATCCATCAAGAAAAGCTTTCAGAGAGCCCCTCACACTCCCACGGCAGCCCGCCAAGCTACTCGTCAGAACAGGTAGCTCTTCTGGGCGCCGCGAAGGTATGAATGACACTCTGAAAGCACTCCCTGCTAGGTTCGCGCACGCGAACCTTCTTCTAAAACCGAAGCAGCGACTGCACGAAAAAGGCCCGCAGATAGCGGGCCTTTTGAGCAAGGTAGCGGGTGCCGTGAATACCTTCACAACACTCGGAAGAGCGGACGGTTACACCAAGCGAACGAACTTACGCTTGCCAACCTGGATTACCGCACCGGCAAGCGTTTCAGGCGCAACATTGTAGGCTTTCGGCGCCACAGCTTCGCCATTCACCTTCACGCCACCCTGGTCGATCATGCGGCGAGCATCGCCGGTAGATTTCGTAAGGCCGGAATCGGCGATGAGCTTTGCCAAGTACACCTTGCCCTCTTCGTTGGGAGTAAGATCAGCAGCAAACTCAGGAATATCCTCGGGAACTTCATGCTGCTTGAACTGGCGGTCGAACGCAGCTTCGGCTTCCTTGGCTGCTTCTTCGTCGTAGTAGGCGGCAACGATGTTCTGAGCCAGGTCGCGCTTGCAGCGGTTCGGGTGAATCTCGCCTGCGGCAAGGCCCTTTTCGATAGCGTCGATCTTGTCTACCGACACCGTGGAAGCCAGGCGATAGTACTTCACCATCAATTCGTCGGGGATAGACATTACCTTGCCGAACATATCGTTGGGAGCATCGGTCAGGCCAATGTAGTTGCCGTAGCTCTTCGACATCTTCTTAACGCCGTCAGTGCCTTCAAGCAACGGAAGCGTCAGGCATACCTGAGGCTCCATACCCATCTTTTCCATAAGCTCGCGGCCAGCAAGCAGGTTGAACAGCTGGTCGGTGCCGCCCAGCTCAACGTCGGCTTTGATAACCACGGAATCGTACGCCTGCATGATGGGGTACAGGAACTCATGCAAGCTGATGGGCAGGTTGGACGTGTAGCGGTTGTGGAAGTCGTCGCGCTCAAGGATGCGGGCAACCGTGAAGTTGGAGGCAATCTTCAGAAGCTCCTCCATGCCCAGCGCAAGAATCCACTCGGAGTTGTAGCGCAGGGTGGTTTTCTCGGGGTCGAGCACCTTGAAAGCCTGGTCAACGTAGGTCTGGGCGTTTTCCTTGATCTGCTCGCGCGTAAGCTGGGGACGCGTGGAGTTACGACCGGAAGGATCGCCGATAAGGGCGGTGCCGTCGCCGATAATCAGCGTTACCTGATGGCCCAGATCCTGGAACTGGCGCAGTTTGCGCAGCGGAACGGCATGGCCCAGATGAATATCGGGAGCCGTGGGGTCTACACCCAGCTTGATGTTCAGCGGCTTGCCGCGCTTGAGCTTTTCCATAAGTGCCTGCTCGGGAACAATCTGAGCCGCACCGGATTGAATGATATGAAACTGTTCTTCAGCTGAAATCATGATTCCTCTTTCTTGCGTATGGCGAAGATTCTAGCACAGGGCGAATACGCGCACTGAAGGCGCGCCGCCTACCGCTGCGTAGGGGCTAGAGCAGCACGAATACCCTCGGCACGCATCCTGCGGGCCAGGGCGCTTCGCCGCTTTTCCTCTTCCCCGCACACTACGAAACACCGCGGAACAAGTGGCCCGTGGTTGCCCCTTCTGCCTTCGAAACCTTGTTGCCGTCCTTCTGGGCAATATCGCGTGCGCGCACCGCGCGGGCAACCTTTTCGGTGGTTTCCTTCACGTTCATCATCGTGGTGTCAACCAGAACGGCGGAAACACCGGCGCCGATGATTTCCGGCATAAGGTGCGCGTTGTCCATTTGCACTGCGTTGTACAGGTGGCTGCGCCCCGTGCAGTCGGTGATTACCGGCATTTCATAACCCTTGCGGTCTTTCAGGTAGTGCGGGCTCTTGCGACGGGCACATTCGACGCACTTCTGGTTGCAAGGCCCCTGGCTCATAAGCAGGCAATGCTCGGTAACCATAAGTTCGGTTTGGCCCATGATGGTAAGACCCAACGACATAGGGGCCATGTCGCCCAGCTCTTCGATCTGAACCAGGGAAAGCTCGGGCGAGAGCCATACGCGCTGTGCGCCCAAATCAGCCATGGCCTGCAGGTCGAGCTTGTTCGTGACGGGAATGTGCGGACCAACCTCAGGAGAGGCGCCCATCTCCGTTGCATGAAGAAGCTGTCCTAGGTTTTCCACCATAACGGGCTTATCTGCTTTGACGCGCTTCCAGATATCGAAGCCGTTGCGCTTTTCCTCGTCGAACATCTGCGAAACCACCGGCAGTACTGGGATGCACTGCTTGGGGTAGCCCGCCTGTTCGGCGGTGCCGGAAAGCTGGCCGGCGATCACAGCTTCACCGCGACGGTAGTTGGTGGCAGGCACGTAAATCAGGTCGGCACCGGCACGCTTTGCGGCACGGGCGCAGGCGGGGTTCGTAGCCAAGGCAGCAACCTTACACCAGCCCTTTCGCGATACCGGCGCAAACGTACGGTTGGGCGTGCGGCCCAGCTTGCGGGCATGGTACGGCGCAAGGATGGCTTCCTGCAGCTCTTCGGCGGCACGGGCACGAAGCTTGTGTAGCATCGAAAAGCCCATACCGACGCCTTCGTCCAAGTCAACGTCGAGCGATACCAGATGAAACGGCGTAGAGCCCATGCGATCGATGTGCTCACGCACTTCTTCTGCCGTAATGGCCTTGGTGCGGGCCGCCTCAACCTCGACGCCTTCCACAACCACCTTTGCCGTTCCGTCTTCCGTTTCGAACGTTAACTGCGCAGGCTGTCCGATATGGAGCGAGGCATGCGCCTTCACGCCAACGGATGGGAGCTTCTCATCGTCGACAAACGCTGCTTCGGCATTGCGCACGCGAAACACGCGATCGCCTTTGCCAACGGCGCGCTCAACAGGGAAGAACGCACGTCCTGCGCGGTCGGTCTTGAACTCGCCGATGGTATGCACGAAATGGCCGCGGTTGGTCCAGAACTCGATAAGGTCGCCAGTGTGCAGCTCGGTTTCCGGATCGATGAACACCAGGCCTTCGCGCACCTTGGCAACACGTCCCACGAAAACGCCGCGGTTGTTGGGACGGCCGTAACTCATGATCTCGTTGCCGCGCTTGCCAGTAAGGTACGCCGTGGTGAACCCACGGGAAAACGCCTCGGAAAGCACGTTCATCTCTTCTTCGGTTGCGCGAAGCGCAGGCGCATTCGATGCGGCAACAGCATCAATTCCTTCAGACGCAATCGCAGCCTCAACGCGGTCAATCACCGCACGGTACACGCCCACGACAGCCTGCACGTACTCGGGCGATTTCATACGGCCCTCAACCTTGAGCGAGGCAACGCCCGCCTGAAGAAGCTCAGGAATCAGGTTTACCGTGCACAGATCCTTGGGGGAAAGCAGATGCTCACCCGGTGCATCAAGGTTCTTGCGCAAGGCGCGATTGTGCAGTTCGTAGGGCAAGCGACATGCCTGGGCACAGCGCCCACGGTTGGCAGAGCGGCCGCCTACCATGGAAGACATGAAGCATTGGCCTGAATAGCAGATGCACAAAGCGCCATGCGCGAACGATTCCAGTTCAACGCCAAGCTCTTCGGCAAGCTGGTGCAGGCGGGAAATCTCTTCCAGCGAAAGCTCGCGGGCAAGCGTAACGCGCGATGCACCCAACGCTGCTGCGGCGCGCAACCCATCCTCGTCGTGGATGTTCATCTGCGTGGAAACATGCACTTCCACATCGGGCATGATACGCGTGAGCTCGATGGCGATGCCGGCGTCCTGCACGATGAAGGCGTCAACGCCACAGCGATACGCCTGGCGAGCAAGCTCCAGGGCGTCGGAAAGCTCGGAGGGAAGAACCACCGTGTTCAAGGTAAGGTAGATCTTTACGCCACGCAGGTGCGCATAGTCGCATGCCTCTTTCAGGCTTTCCAGCGAAAAGTTGTCGGCACCACGGCGTGCGTTGAAATGGCCTGCGCCCAGATACACCGCATCGGCTCCGGCCTTTACCGCGGCATGAAGGCATGCCATGTTGCCAGCCGGCGCCAGAAGTTCTACCTTCTTTGCACCTGCCGCTTTGCCATTGGCGGATTCGGGCTGTGCGCCAACGGTTGTGTTCGTGTTTTCGTTGCTCATATCTTTGTCCTTAACCTCTTGCATAAGGCAAGAAAACGGCCATCACCTTACATGATGGCCGTTCTGTTACTCGGTTATGCCGCACTCCGCTAAGCGGATTCGGCCTTGCTGTCCGCATCCTGCAGGGCTTTGATACCTGCATCGTAGTGAGACTGGATGTCCGCCATGCGGCTGTTGTAGTCCGAAGTGCTGGGAGCCACACCGTTTGCGGGAGCTTTCACATCTTCATACAGCTGCACATAGCTGGAAAGCGCTGTCTGCAATTCCTTGGCACCGTTTACATAGGAAGACTGGATGTCACCCATGGCATCGGGGACGGTAAGCCCCTGAAGGTCGGAAACACACTGGTCTACCGAGGAAAGCTGGGCAGTAAGGGAAACCACTTCCCCATCTTTCACTGCCTTGGAAAACGTATCCATGTTGGTGTTCAAGGTTTCCATAATGGTGTTGACCGAAGACATATACTGGCGGTTCTGCGTCTGGGCATCCGTCTGCTCGTTAGAGGCAGAGCAGCCCACCAAGGCGCTTAAGCAAGCAAGGCAGAACGCTGCAACTATCAGAAAACGTGCTTTCGTTTTCATACTATCCTTCCGAACGAAAAGCCAGCAAAGCCAGCACGACTTTGCACTCTTTTCTATTAAAAACGCTCTTGCCCATCTGCGCACCCTTTATCGACGTTCTACCCGAAGAATCCACAGCCTGCAGGCCAAACACGCTGTTTGCGCCCCGTTCCCTGCAGCAACCATGCCGTATCAGCGCCTCAGACTACGCCGCCCCCGCATCAGGCGACAACAAAAAGAGGCGCGCCCCGAAGGACACGCCTCTTTCTATTCGTTATTCGCCCGAAGGCCCGCTGCCGGAAGCACCGCCAGTAGAGCCGCCGCCCGTGGTTCCGCCACCACCGGTAGTGCCACCCGAGGTGCCGCCACCCGTGGTTCCGCCACCGCCGGTAGTGCCACCCGAGGTGCCGCCACCCGTGGTTCCGCCACCGCCGGTAGTGCCGCCACTGGTGTTGCCACCGGAAGAACCGCCGCTGGTGCCACCCGAGTTGCCACCGGAGCTGCCGCCGCTGCTGGGCCTTGAGGAAGGCGTGTTGGCTTCGGAGCTACCGCCCGAATTGGTGGTGCCTCTGGTATTGTTGGCGGAATTGTCAGTATCGCCGCTCGTTTCAGTGCTGGAGCTCGACGAACCGTCGGACATCACCGTATCGCCTTCGTGCTCAGGAGCCGAACCGTACGAACCGCTGCCATGACCGAAGTTGGTAGCGTTGTAGGTAAGCTGCGTATCAGACGTCGGAAAATCCTCGATGGGCTGGCCCTCAAGAACCTGGCTCATGAAGCTGCCGTACACACCGTCGCAGGCAACCGAGGAAGGCATGCGAACCTCGTCACGGCCACCGATCCATACCGCCGTGGAAAGCTGCGGGGTAATGCCGCAGAACCATTTGTCGCGCCAGTTTTCAGACGTACCGGTTTTGCCCGCTACCGGCTGGCCGTTGTCGATGGCAGCGCCACGGCCGGTGCCGTTGGTCACAACGCCTTCCATAACGTCGGTTGCCGCCTGGGTAAGCGCCGTATCGAGTACCTTTTCGCCCTTGGTGTCGGCCTGGTAGATGGTTGCGCCGTTGGAGTCCTTGATGGACTGGATACACACTGCTTCGTGCTTGGTGCCGCCGTTGGCGATAGTGGCATATGCCTGCGCCATTTCGCGAACCGTTACTTCTTCAGAGCCCAGCGTAATGGAAGGGTATGCGTCCAGGTCGGACTCGATTCCGCACTTCTTTGCCATGTCGACTACCTTGTCGGCACCGATTTCGGTGCACAGCTCGGCAAAGCCGGTGTTCGAGGAAACGGCGAAGGCGCTCCTGATGGAACGGGTGCCGTAGTCGGTGCCGCCGTAGTTTTCCACCTGCCAGCCGTTGATGTTCACGTGGCCCGAGCAGTCAAGGTTGGTGTCAGGCGAAACACCGTCGTTCAGCGCGGCAAGCAGGGTAAACGTCTTGAAAGAAGAACCGGGCTGGCGCTTTGCCTGCGTTGCCAGGTTGAATTCGTTCGAATCGTAATCGCGGCCGCCGATAAGCGCCCTGATGTAACCGGTATCAGGGTCAACCGAAACCATGGCAAGCTCAAGGTTGCTGGAAAGCGTTTTCAGCTTTTCCTGAGCTGCAGCCTCAGCAGCATCCTGCACCTTCGGGTCGAGCGTGGTGATAACCGTCATGCCGCCCTTGAACACTTCGTCGGCAGAGTATTCCTTCAAAAGCGTTTCACGTACGTAGCTGGTGAAGTACTTGTATTTGTACATGCCGTCACCCGAGTTCACGGCAGACGGGTTCAGGTTCAAATCTTCCGCCTGGGCAGAATCGTGCTCTGCCTGGGTGATCACGCCATTGGTGAGCATGCGGTCGAGCACCAAGTTGCGGCGCTGCTGGCAGTTTTTGGGGTTGTCGATGGGGTTGTTGTACGTAGGCGACTGGGGAATGCCGATAAGCGTTGCCGCCTGTGCAATGGTAAGGTCCTTGGCGTCTTTGGAGTAGTAGCGCTGCGCTGCAGCCTGGATGCCATAAGCGCCTTGACCGTAGTTAATGGTGTTCAGGTACATCTGAAGGATTTCGTCCTTCGAGTACACTTCTTCAAGCTTGATGGCGATATATGCCTCGCGCACCTTGCGCTTCAGCGTGGATTCCGTTGCCTCGTCGGCAAGGATGGTATTGCGCACGAACTGCTGGGTAATGGTGGAAGCGCCTTCATGGCCGGTATGGGTAACGTTCACCCATACCGCACGGGCAATACCCATAAGGTCTACGCCGTTGTGCTGGTAGAAACGTTCGTCTTCCGTTGCTACCGTGCCCTTGGTCACGTACGTGCCCATATCCTCCAGGTCGATGGGGTCGCGATTCTCAAGGTAGAACTCGGCCAACAGCGTTGAACCATCGTTGGCATATACCTTGGTTTTCTCCGCGTAGTTGTAAGCCGAAGCGTCGGTGTAGTCGGGCAGATCTTGCAGCCAAACCGTGCATACTGCAACTACGGCAATGCAGCAGGCAACAATAGCGCCCAGGATAACCGCGCCAACGACGCCAAGCCTCAGCCCCGCTTTCCCCTGGCGGGCACCGTGCTTGCTTCTTCTAGCTCGTGAAGCCATCGAACCTCCCTAAATATAGTTCTCGTCATTTTATCATTGTTGCGCCACATAGCCCGAATCTGCACAACCCGTCAATACCTTTTCTGGCCGGTTTCCGCAAACGGTACCGAAGCGTTTCCTTGGCAGGGAAATAACAAAATGGGGACAGTCCCCATTTTGTTACCGTAAAAAGAAGAGCCGCGCGTCCCAGCGGACAACGCGGCTCTTCCCATCAAGTTGTTCCAGAAGTGCTTATTCGGCGATTTTCTTGTCTTCAGCAAGCTTTTCGGCGCCAAGCTCGATCTGCTCGGCAACAACGCTGTTGCCGGTTCCGCCGTACGTGGTACGAGCTGCAACGATGGAATCCAAATCGAGCGCCTTGGTGATGTCGGCCTCGAACAAATCGGATGCCGCCTTGAAATCTTCCAGACTCAAGTCGTCAAGGTCGCAGCCGCGCTTGTCGCACAGAAGAACCAGGTGGCCAACGATTTCGTGAGCCTTGCGGAACGGCAGGCCCTTCTTAGCCAGATAGTCGGCAACGTCGGTTGCGGCAAGGTAGCCCTTCTTCGACTGAGCGTGCATGGCCTCGACGTTCACCTTCATGGTGGAAATCATGCCCTCCATGCACACCAGGCAATCATGCAGCGTCTTGCAGGCGTCCATCACGCCTTCCTTGTCTTCCTGCAGGTCCTTGTTGTAGGCCAAGGGAAGGCTCTTCATGGTGGTGAGCAGCGCCATCAAGTCGCCCACCACGCGGCCCGACTTACCGCGGATAAGCTCGGCGAAGTCGGGGTTTTTCTTCTGCGGCATGATGGAAGAGCCGGTGGAGTACTCGTCAGCCAAAGTGATGAAGCCGAACTCGGACGTGGACCACAGGATGATTTCCTCAGACAGGCGGGAAAGGTGAATCATGGCAACTGAGCAAGCGTAATCCAGGTCAAGCAGGAAGTCGCGATCGGAAACCGCATCGAGCGAATTCGGGATCATGTGGTCGAAGCCCAGCTCGTCGGTGGTCTTCTGGCGATCGAGCGGGTAGGTGGTGCCGGCAAGCGCCGCAGAGCCAAGCGGGTTGGCGTTTGCTGCGTCAAATGCCTGCTTCAGGCGGGCGAAGTCGCGGGTGAACATCCAGTAGTACGCCATAAAATGGTGCGAAAGCAGCACCGGCTGGGCATGTTGCATGTGGGTGTAGCCCGGAAGGATGGTGCCCATGTTCTTGCGAGCAGCCTCGATGAGCGTTTCGCGCATGGCGTTCACGTCATGCATCAGTTCGGAGGCAAGCTCCTTGGCATACAGGCGCGTGTCGGTGATTACCTGGTCGTTGCGGCTGCGGCCGGTGTGCAGGCGAGCGCCGGCATCGCCGATGTTCTGGGTAAGCACCTTTTCAACGGACATGTGGATGTCTTCGTCGTTGATGTCGAACGTGAAGTTGCCCGCTTCGATGTCCTTTTCGATATCAGTAAGGCCGGCAACGATGTCCTCGGCGTCCTTTTCGGAAATCACGCCCTGGGCGGCAAGCATGCGTGCATGGGCGCGGGAGCCCGCGATGTCCTCGTGATACATTGCCTTATCAACCGGAAGGGATGCGCCGAATTCCTGTGTGAATTCGCTTACGCCCTTCTCAAAACGTCCAGACCACAACGCCATAGTATGAGCTCCTAACCTTGCAGGGCACCCGCCCCATAAGTGTGTTACCAATCAATGTTCCCATGATAGCAAAACAGGGCTCTCCCCTCTTTACGAAGGAAGAGCCCTGTAAAAAGCTTGAAGAGCAAAGCGAATTCAAGCAAACGCCCAAAGGGCGTTCCCGAACTCTGGGCATGCGCCAGTAAATCAGCGAGGCCCAGCCCGGTGCCCCAGGTTCGTGGGATTTCGCGAACGTAGCGTACTAGCGCTACGTGAGTTCGTGAAATCGTGCGAAGATGGGGTGCCCGGCTGGACCACAGCATCATTGCGGTTCAAGCGAACGTCACGCTATTCGCAGAACAGCGTAACCACTATTTACTCGCCGTCCGTCACGCCCTGCTCGCGGCGGTTCTTAGCCCAAACCTTGGTGGACAGGCCGTACAGGTCGATGAAGCCCTTGGCTGCCTTGTGGTTGAAGGTGTCGGCGGCATCGTAGGTAGCCAGACCGTAATCGTACAGGCTGAAGTCGGACTTGCGGCCGGTAACGGTGCAGCTGCCCTTGTAGAACTTCAGGCGAACAACGCCGGTTACGCACTGCTGGGTGGTTGCCATGAAGGCATCTACCGCATGCTTCAGAGGGCTGAACCACTGGCCGTTGTAAACCATGGTTGCCCAGTCATGCTCGAGGTGCAGCTTGTAGCGAAGAACCTCGCGCTCGAGGCACATGTCCTCAAGGCCGCGGTGAGCAACGATCAGTGCCAGGGCACCCGGTGCTTCGTAGCACTCGCGGCTCTTAACGCCGATCATGCGGTTCTCGATCATGTCGATGCGGCCGTAGCCGTTGTCGCCAGCGATCTGGTTCATCTTGGCGATGATGTCGAGGTAGCTCATCTGCTCGCCGTCGATGGCAACAGGCAGGCCGCCCTTGAACTCAACTTCGATCTCGGTGGGCGTGTCAGGAGCCTTTTCGGGATCGGTGGTCATGGTGTAGATGTCCAGCGGAGGACGGTTCATCGGGTCTTCCAGAACGCCGCACTCAATAGCGCGACCCCACAGGTTGTCGTCGATGGAGTAAGGCTTGCTCTTGGTGGTGGGTACGGTTACGCCGTGAGCAGCAGCCCAGTCCATTTCCTCCTGGCGGGTGTGCATATCCCACTCGCGAACAGGAGCGATAATTTCCAGCGTAGGATCAAGAGCCTGGATGGAGGTTTCGAAGCGAACCTGGTCGTTGCCCTTGCCGGTGCAGCCGTGTGCCACGTACTTGGCGCCGAACTTATGAGCGGTGTCTACCAGGTACTTGGAGATCAGCGGACGGGAAAGAGCAGATACCAGAGGGTACTTGTTCTCGAAGTGAGCGTTTGCATACAGAGCCTTGGAAAGGTAGTCTGCTGCGAAATCTTCGCGCATGTCGGCGATGATGCAGTCGATTGCGCCCGTTGCCAGTGCGCGCTCCTTAACCTGCTCAAGGCCCTCATGCTCCTGGCCAACTTCGCCTACAACGGCGATAACGTCGAGGCCCTTTTCCTCCTGCAACCACTTGATGCAGACGCTGGTGTCCAAACCACCAGAATATGCGAGTACGCACTTATCCTTTGCCATGTTCAACTACCTTTCCTTTGGCAATTATTCGTATATTCAAAGCCCGCATGGGGCGAAACAGGAAGGCCTTCAAGGCCTTCCGTTCTTGTTATTCCTCAGGTTCCCCTTCGGCAACCTCTGCCGCTTCGATCTCATCCTCAATGGATTCTTCGCGGCTAGCGGCGATAAGGCCAGGCAATGCGTCGATGAGCTTGTCGACCTCGGTTTCCGTGCAAATCAGCGGAGGCAGGAAACGCAGGGTGTTGTTGCCGGTTGCGTTCAGAAGGAAGCCGGCTTCAAGGCCCTTTTCCACAACCTTGTGGGCATCGATGCCCTCTTCAAGGTCGGCACCGAGCATCAGGCCCAGGCCGCGAACCTCGGTGATGCCCTCTACCTTGCTCAGCTTGTCGGCGAAGTAGTCGCCCACTTCGGTTACACGGTCGTCGTAGTGGCCGCGCGTGAGCGTTGCCAGCGTTGCATGGGCTGCAGCCATAGCCAGGTTGCTGCCGCCGAACGTAGAACCATGGTCGCCCGGCTCGAACGCCTCGGCAACCTCGATGCGGGCAGCACAAGCGCCCATGGGGAAGCCCGAAGCAATGCCCTTGGCCATGGTAATGATGTCAGGCGTGATGCCCAGGTTCTGGAACGCGAAGGGGAATTCGCCGCAGCGGAAGATGCCCGACTGAACCTCGTCAACGATGAACAGCAAGCCGTTCTTGCGGCAGAACTGCGCAACGTCGTAGAGGATCTCGGGATCCCACGGATATACGCCGGCTTCGCCCTGAACAGGCTCGATCATAACGGCGCACACATCGGCCAGGTTGTTGTAAACCGCCTGGTGAAGAGCGTTGAGGTCATTCATGGGCACGTGCATGAAGCCGCCCGGCAGGGGCTGGAAGGCTTCCTGCTTTGCAGGCTGCGCCGTTGCGGCAAGCGTTGCCAACGTGCGGCCATGGAAGCTGCGGTCCATCGTGATGATGGTCTGGCCGCCGTTGCCCATCTTCTTGGAGTACAGGCGAGCCAGCTTGATGGCGCATTCGTTGGCCTCTGCGCCGGAATTGGCGAAGAATACCGGCCAAGGAGCGCGGAAGAACTTCGGCACGCACACATTGAGCATGTCGGAGATGAGCTTGGCAACTTCGCCGCGCTGTTCGATGTAGTAATAGTTGCTTACGTGAATGAGCTTGGCAGCCTGTTCCTGGATGGCGCGCACAACGGCGGGATGGCAATGACCCAGGCTGTCTACGCCGATACCGGCAATGAAGTCGAGGTAGGTTTTGCCCTCGTCGTCCTTAACTTCCATGCCAGAGCCTTCAACCAGCAGTACCGGCTTACGAGAGAAGGTATGCATGACGAAATGATCGTCGAGCTTCTTTGCTTCTTCAAAACTCATGGTGTTCCTTTCTTTGCGGATGGGCCCTTGCTCCCCTGTTGCCAAGGGTAAAAACCCATCCGTACATTTTACGGGTTTGGAGGTTTTGCGAATACCCCACGCACGGTGTTTCTACAAGTTCTCGCTCAAACGGGAGGCCAGAATGCCCAGCGGGCGCATTTCCTCCTTCGAGAATTCCACCGTGTCGTCGTAGATCAAGGTACCCGAACCGCTTGAGGTAAGCAGCTCCACCAAGATGGAATGCGGCTTGGTGCCGTTTACGATATGGGCGCGCGGCACACCGCCTTCGATTGCCTCCACGCACGACTGCAGCTTCGGGATCATGCCGCTGCTTACGCGGCCCGATGCCAGCATTTCGCGCGTTTCGGAAACCGTCATCTGCGAAATGAGCGAGCTCTTGTCCGAGAAATCCTCGTAAAAGCCGTCAACGTCGGTAAGGAAGATGATCTTATGCGCACCGATGGCGCTTGCGATGGCGCAAGCCGCCGCATCAGCGTTGATGTTGTACGAGCCGCCGTCTACACCCTTGCCCACCGAAGCGATAACCGGCACGTAGTCCGCAGCGATAAGCGCGTTGATGTAGGCAGGGTTCACTTCCGTCACACGACCCACGCGGCCAAGCTCAGGGCTGCGTTGCTCGGCGATCATGGTGCCGGCGTCGGTGCCGTTCACGCCAACGGCAAGGTTGCCGTGCTCGTTCATGGCAAGAACCAGCTCTTCGTTCACCTTGCCCACCAGCGTCATCTTCACCACGTCCATGGCTTCTTCGGTGGTAACGCGCTGGCCATCCTTGAATTCGACGTCGATGCCGAACTTTTCCATGTTCTTGTTGATGGCAGCACCGCCACCGTGCACGATAACGGGGTTCACGCCCATGATCTTCAGCATAACGATGTCGCTCATCACGGCATTGCGCAGCTCGGGGTCGACCATTGCGGCTCCGCCGTACTTGATAAGCACCGTCTTGCCCGTGGCGGTTTTGATCCACGGGAAAGCCTCGATAAGAACCTCGGCAGTATGCGTGGAGGTTATTTTGCGGTCTCTAGCGTATTTCATGAGCGATAGTCTCCGTTGATCGAAACGTATTCGTGCGAAAAGTCGCAGGTCCACATGGTGGTTTCGGCAATGCCTGCGCCCAAGTTTGCCTCGATGACGATTTCATCGGCTTCAAAGCGACGAAGCGCTTCTTCTTCATCGAAGGCAACGGGAAGGCCGCTGCGCAGCACGGGCAAGCCCATGATGTCGATATCGACGTTTTCCTGCAAGAAGTGCGCACCGGAACGGCCCAGGGCGCCGGCGATGCGACCCCAATTGGCATCGTGGCCGTAGATGGCCGTTTTCACCAGCGGCGAATTGGCAACGGTGCGTGCCGCCATGTCGGCTTCCGCATCGTTTGCGGCACCGCGCACGGTAACGGTTACCAACTTCGTGGCGCCTTCGCCATCGCTTGCCATCTTGCGGGCAAGCGTTTGGGTTACCGCGTTCAGCGCCTGGCAGAACTCGGCAAAGAGTACGCTCGACTCACCCGCAAGCGGCGCACCGGCAGGAGCAGCCTTGCCTGAGGCGAACAGCACGCACGTATCGTTGGTGGAAGTGTCGCCGTCGACGGTTACTTTGTTGAAACTCTGGTTCACCGCAGCGGAAAGTGTCTGATGAAGCAGCGGAGCGGGAATGGGCGCATCGGTGGTAAGCACGGAAATCATGGTTGCCATGTTCGGCATAATCATGCCCGAGCCCTTCGCCATGCCGCCCACCGTGAAGGTGATGCCCTCATAATCCGCATCGGCGGAAACAAAGGAAACCGCTGCTTCCTTCGAAACCGTGTCGGTGGTCATGATGGCGCGGGCGGCGCTATTGCCCGAGGTTTCGGCAAGCTTCGCATGCAAAGCAGGAACACCCGTTTCAAACGGGGTAATGTCAAGCTGCTGACCGATGATGCCGGTCGAGGCAACCAGCACATCTTCCGGTGTGCAGCCAATGGCAGAGGCCACAATGTCGGCTGTGCAACGCGCATTTTCCAGCCCCACCGAACCCGTAGCGGCATTGGCAATGCCGGAGTTGATTACCATGGCGCGTGCAAAGCCGAAGCCCACACCGTCCAAATGCTCGCGGGAAACGATAACAGGCGCTGCGCAGAACACATTCTGCGTGAACACGCCCGCAGCAGGGCACAATTCGTCAGCCTCGACCAAGGCCATGTCAAGGCGGTTGGGGTCTTCACGGAAGCCGGCATGAATGCCACCGGCGCGGAAGCCCTTGGCGGACGTGACGCCACCGTTTTCGATGGTGTTCAAGTTCGCTTCAGTCATATTTTTCACTCCTATGAGGGATTGGCAACAGTATCGAGCGCCGCGGCCTCAGGGAAACCGCAAACGATGTTCGCACACTGAACAGCCTGGCCAGCCGCGCCTTTCACGATGTTATCGATGGCGCACGTGGCAACAACACAGCCAAGTTCAGCGTTATAGGCGACGCCTACATGAGCACGATTCGTGCCTACAACCGAAGAGGTTTTAGGCTGCTGCCCCTGCGGCAGCACGGTGACGAACGGCGAGTTTGCGTAGGCGTCGCAGTATCGTCGGTGAATCGACTCGGCGGTTTCGGTTCGCTTGGCTTCTTCGGAAAGCTGGATAGTTACCGTGGAAAGCAGGCCGCGGGTTGCCGGGGCCAAATGGGGCGTGAACACCAGGCGGCCTTCGATGCCCAGAATCTGCTCGATTTCGGGGGTGTGGCGGTGGCTGGTTACACCGTATGCCTCAAGGTTTTCATTTGCGGAAACGAAATGGGTACGAGCCGTTGCGCTGCGACCTGCGCCGGAAACGCCGGAAATGGCATCGGCAACCACAATGCCCGCGGAAAGGGCAACAGCAGGCGCGGCGGCCAAAGAGGTTGCCGTCGGGTAGCAGCCAGCGCATGCCACCAGTACCGATTCGCCAGCGGCATGGCGGGCGGCGGCAGCGTTCAGCTCTTCACGGTTAAGCTCGGGCTGGCCAAATGCGGCCGTTGCCAGAAGTTCCGGCGAGGTGTGCTGCACTTTGTACCATTTTTCGTACGTTGCCTGATTGCGCAGACGATAATCGGCGGAAAGGTCTACCACCGTAACGCCCGATTCAAGCAAGCCGGGGGCTTGTTTCATGGCAACTGTATGGGGCGTGGCGAGGAATACCACGTCGCAGTTGAACAGTTCCGGATTGTCGTGACGGGTGAAGATCAAATCCGTCACGCCCGCAAAAGCAGGGTACACGCTTGAAAGGGCGGTGCCTTCATCGGAATTGGAGGTGATTACGCACAGATCGAATTCGGGGTGTCGCAGAACGATGCGCACCAGCTCTGCTCCAGCATATCCGGCTGCGCCTACGATACCGACCTTCAACATTTCGCTGAGCCTTCTTTCGATCTAATCGCCCAACGCGGATACCCGCGCGAGTTCTTTTAATGAAACATCCTGTACTACAGGTTTCTTTAGGGTACTCCAATTCGCCCGCAGTTTTAACCCGCTTTCGCACATTAAACAGCCAAGAAGCAAAAGCGGCCCCATATTGGGGCCGCTAGAAAAGCAAAGAAATTCGGGTCATTTCTTCCGCAGATCTTCAACAAGAGCTTTAACTGCTTCGATCTCCTGCCGTTTTACATCAACCGCCATTTTGCCAACTTGATAATGGCTAAGGAAGGCATCCGCCACAGTCACCACAACTGCAAGGCATTGGCGCATAAAGCAAAACCGGCCTAGAAGAAGGCAGATGCCCTCCTAGCCATCGGTTTCGCTTTAATATGTACGCTCAATTATTGCCAAAAAAAGCAGTTGTGGTGGTTTGCATTACAGCGTGAAGCACGCTCTCTTACCGCAAAACGCCTTCGAGTGAATGATTTGGTGGAGAATGCCCGGAGAAACAGGTTCCACAAAAAGAAAAATCGAAATACGCTTCTCTTCCTTGTCCAAACATAGTAAAAAAGTTGGCGGTGGCGCTTAGCGCTACTTCCAAGCTGCCGGGGGTGTCCCCCGGCACTTTTTGTTATTGGGGGGGTATCTTGCTAGAGCTCAGCATTTTCGTAGATAAATCGGGAAGCCAAAGCGGCAATTCCCGCTATTGCCTTGTCACGCTTTTATTCCACGACCAAAGCAGCCCTATCGCAGATCTGATTGACGCTTACGAAAACGATCTTCGCAGAAAATGCCTGCCCAACTTGCCCTTTCATGCATCACCATTGATGAATGGGCACGAAAGCTACGAAGCAATGGACATCGGGGAAAGGAAGAAGCTCCTAT
The DNA here is from genome assembly GCA_905203045.1 of uncultured Eggerthella sp. Lineage (GTDB taxonomy): Bacteria > Actinomycetota > Coriobacteriia > Coriobacteriales > Eggerthellaceae > Anaerotardibacter. Next base: position 14,577 of record CAJKUH010000012.1, on the reverse strand, counting down.
CCGCCTTCGAGGGCTTTGCTCGCAAGCTGCCCTATCTCTATAAATCGTTTGTATATAGACGCAGTGAGGTAGCCACCTCGGAACAGTTCATCGCTCGACTCAAAAAAAGACCTTGTCATTTTTCTGACCGACAACCTTTTGTACTTCCAAAGCTACGACAAGGTAAAAATCTGCTATGACAATGGACAGCAAATGGTAACTTCAGCCCTTCATAGTGCGATTGATTTCATTCTATCCAAGGACGCTATTCTTTATCGAATGGCAAGCGCACCAGAATATCGTCTGTTTCAAGTAGTCGACTATCTTTGTACGCTCGAGCTTACTGACATCAAATACCGAGAAAAGCACTTGACCAAAACAGATATCAAAATTTTCGGCAAAGACTATCAAGCCTTTAAACGAAACCACCTTAAGCGCATTCGCTACAAGCTGCTCAAACAAATGTCGGGCATATGATTTTTCCTCCGAAAATGGGAAGGCCCACCTATGCGGGCCTTCCCATCGATTTAAGAACGATCAGCTGCACTACCCTTCTGCTGCATACTCGCGGATGTAGCGCTCTACACCACCGACCAGTGCTTGCAGCGTTTCGTTTACGGGCGTTGACACGCCGTATTTCTTGCCTTGCGCAACCACAGCGCCGTTGATAACTCCCACTTCGGTGGGGCGGTGCTTTTCCAGACTCTGCAAGATGGAGGGTTTGAAGTCATAGGGCAAGCCCGCGCGCGCCAACTCCAATACGTCGATAGGCTTGTTGTACGTCAGCTTCACGCCTGCGGCTGATGCCACTTCCATCCCCTCTTGAACGGCAGCGCAAGCGCAGGCCACCAGCTTTTCCTCTTCATACATGGGCCCGTAAGGCAAACGCGTTACACCACACACAGCTCCTGTTGCCACATTCACCAACAGCTTGTCCCAGATAACACCCATGATGTTGTCGGAAACGATACAATGCATACCCGCATTTTCAAATGCCTGGCCAATAGCCTGCACACGCGGGGTGATGCTACCGTCAAGTTCGCCGATAAACGTGTCTTTACCAGGAATGGTAGCCTGCACGCGTCCCGGCTCCAGCAACATGCCGCCAATGTAGGTTTTTCCGCCGATAACATGCTCGGCACCAATCGCTTCGCACAGCACGTCTTCGGCGCCCAGCCCATTCTGCAGCGACATCACCACAGTATCCGGTCCCACCAATTCGCGCGCTTCTTCGATGGTCTTCGCCGTATCGAAGGCCTTGCACAGCACAATTACCAGGTCAACCGGTCCAATACCGTCGGGTGTAGTATGTCCAACAGGATGGGCCGTTTCTTCACCCGTTGGCGTCACCATGACCAGGCCTTTTTCGTTTATCGCATTCATATGCGGAGCGCGGCCCACGAAATGAACCTCGTTGCCGGCCTGTGCCAATGCTCCGCCAATGGTGCTTCCCAACGAGCCCGCGCCCAAAACACAAACTTTCATTGCTCCCCCTAGTCAACAGTGCCGGCATCCCGCCCGACTTCAACATCAAGAACTCCGCAACGCAGGCGGGAAGCCAGCCGTCCTAGAACAGAATCGGCGTCCAGGCATCACGGTGCCCAAACGTTCTAACTCAACCACTCGCCGAGTGGGCTCACGCGCATTCGTTGACCTCGATAGCCAGGCCAAACGGCGTGACAAACCAGTTGCGCGGCTTCCCCTGCGCCTGCGCGACGCCTGGCTGCGCATACACTGCATCCAACAGCTCTTCGCGGTTTTCGGCAACCACGCCTATATGGGTCACATCACCCGCATACCGGCCCTCGCCGCCTCGCTGTAGTTGGATCCCTCCGACCCATACCTGCTGAAACGGCCCCGCTCCGTCTGTCGGATCAGTAAGCGTGATTTCCATTCCCATCACCTGGGTGAAAAACACCACCGCAGCCTCCAGATCGGCTACCTTGACCGCAACATGATCAACTACTGGGGTCCCCATCTTTTCCTCCTTGCAAGCCTGGCCTTTAGCAAACAGTGCCTGGGCGAACTGGGCTTCCGCGAAACTCCCCTAAGCAGACAACCCAACGCCCAAGCACCGCCCGCGCCGTCCCCCCCCTCAGAAGCGAACGGCGCAGCATTTTATTCTTCCAGCTCGAAGAACTTCAGAATATGGGTAGCCACGCATACCACCGTGCCATCCTGGTTGGTAATCACCACGTCGGCATAGGTTTTCATGGCTTCTTCATCAACCTCTTTAACCGTGTAGGTTGCCGTAAGGGTATCGCCGAAATACACCGGTGCCGTAAAGCGCAGGTGATCATAGCCGTACGATGCGCTGGGAATGGGCGACTGATACTTCTGCTGAATAAGCGTTGAAGCCGTGCTGCCAAATGCGAATGTGAGCACGCCGTGAACAATGCGCGTGCCGTACTTCGTGGTTTTCATGAAGGCTTCGTTGAAATGCATCTGGCTGTAATCGCCCGTGATGCCGCCAAACAGATAGACATCCGATTCGCTAACCGTTTTGGTGAACGTGCAGCTGTTCCCTACTTCCAAAGGCAGCTTAGACATGGTGAATCCCCTTTCTTGCCGGTTGCCGATGGGCCCGACCCGCGCAATGGCACCCGCTTTTCGCTGAAGCTCGAGCTAGGGTTCGGCCTGGCGCTTGCAAAACGCCATTGCGCAGGGCGGTATTCGCACAAAAACAAGCAACCGATGTGCAAACCATCCTATGCAGAATCCCCCGATTCCGCAGGTAAAACGGTACCCCACCTGTGCTTTTATGTCTGCTGCAAAGTATTGGTGGAAGCTGAGGTAATATATGAGCAGTATTCATAGTTTTACATGCATGCGTCTCATCGGAACATGCGATAAGGGAGTCTTATGAACCTGGCACAGTTGACCTACTTCTGCCATCTTGCCAAAACCGAGCACTATACCCGCTCGGCCGAAAGCCTGCATATTTCCCAATCGGCACTCTCCCATTCCATTTCTTCCTTGGAAAAGGAATTGGGCTGTCAGCTGTTTTGCAAAACGGGACGCAATGTGCAGCTTACCGACGATGGGCGCGTGTTTTTGAGGCATGTTTCCGAAGGGCTTGCCGCCATCGACCGCGGAATTGCCGAAATAGATCGCAGGCACGGCAGCCTTTCCGGCTCCATCAACGTAGGGGCCATCGCCACGGTGCGTTCAGGATATCTGCCCGCGGCAATGCAGAGCTTCCGCAAGCAATTCGGCGACAAAACAGAGTTCCATGTGCTGCAAGGTGAAACAGCACCGCTGAATCAGAAGCTTGAGCAGGGAATATGCGACGTGGTTATTGCCGGGCCCGTTCGCAAGCCGGGCATCACCTGCACCACGTTGTTCCACCAGCGACTCGTTGTTGCCGTGCGGCGCGACCACCCGTTGGCAGCGCTTTCCAAAGTACGCTACGAAAACCTGATCGGGCACACCGTTATCACCTACCGACGCGGCATTGCCTGCGGCGAAACGCTCGAAGCGTTTTTGCAGGCAACAGGCGCACCATTGGACAAGCTAACGCTGGTGCGCAACTACGAAGACGAGGTTATTCTGGGGGCTTTGGCGGTGCATGAATCAAGCGTGGCGCTTACTATGCTTACCTCGAACCTGCCGCCCGACCCCAACATGGTTATCCTGCCGCTTGATGTTGAGGGCGCAGAAAACTTCTACCCCGTTTCGCTTACCCGCCGTGAAGGAGATACGCCCAGCCCTGCAACGCAGGCATTCATCGATTTCCTTCTGGCATTCGAAGCGCCTGAGTACAATCGACCCGACTTCAACGCCTAACGGCACCAACAGCGTTTAGCTGCCCCCTGGTGCAGTTGGGCACGGGTGTCTACCCATTTCTTCCCTGTTGAAAGGGCCCAACCCATCAGGCGCGGATGCATTTACGGCTGAAGCGTTTCGATTTCCTTGATCCAGGCGTTTACACACGCATCGGAAGGCATGCGCAAATCGCCGCGCGGAGAAACCGCCACGCTGCCCACCTTGGGGCCATCGGGCAAGCACGAGCGCTTGAACTGCTGCGCGAAGAAGCGCCAATAGAACGTGCGCAGCCACTTCAAAATGGTTTCGTTGTCGTAGCGCCCCGCAAACGCCTGCTTCGCAACGCGGTAGATCTTACCCGGCGCAAAACCAAGGCGCAACATTTGGTACAGGAAGAAATCGTGCAGTTCGTACGGGCCAACCAAGTCTTCGGTTTTCTGAGAAATGGCGCCGTCTTCCGGCGGCAAAAGCTCGGGGCTCACCGGCGTTTCCAGCACATCGTAGAGCACTTCCGCCAATTCGATGCTGCCACAGGTATCGGCATAGTGACGGACCAGGTGACGCACCAGCGTCTTGGGAACCGAAGCATTCACGGCATACATCGACATATGGTCGCCGTTGTAGGTTGCCCAGCCTAAAGCCAATTCGGAAAGATCACCCGTGCCGATAACAAAGCCGTTTTCCTGATTGGCGATATCCATCAGGATCTGAGTACGTTCACGCGCCTGGCTGTTTTCATACGTCACATCATGCACTGCCGCGTCGTGACCGATGTCGGCAAAATGCTGCATAACAGCTGCTGCAATGGACACTTCCTTGAACGTAGCGCCCAGGCTTTTGATCATGGCAACCGCATTGTGATACGTGCGATCGGTAGTGCCGAAGCCGGGCATGGTAACCGCAACAATGCCTTCGCGTGAAAGCCCCAACATGTCGAAGGCACGCGCCGTAACCAGCAGCGCCAAGGTCGAGTCGAGGCCACCGGAAATACCCACTACCGCAGTTTTGGCGTGGGTATGGGCCAGACGCTTCTTCAGACCGAGCGCCTGGATGTTCAGTATTTCCTCGCAACGGTCGGAAAGCCTCGTGGCATCAGCCGGAACAAACGGATCGGCATCGAACGTGCGCACCAACTTGGCTTCCTCCACCTGCAAGGTGAAAGAAACCGTTCGATAGCCCTGTGTATTCGCTGCTGGGAACGTGCTCATGCGGCGGCGCTCAGATGCCAAGCGTTGCACATCGATGGTTGCCACGTTCACTTCGTTTTCGAACGTGGTGGATTCCGCCAGCACCGTGCCGTTTTCGGCAATAAGATTCTGTCCGCCGAAAACCAAATCGGTAGTCGATTCGCCTTCGCCTGCCGTTGCATAGAGGTATGCACACACCAAACGCGCTGACTGGCCCGAAACCAAGCCACGACGATAGCCGCCCTTGCCCACCATTTCGTCGCTGGCAGAAAGGTTGCACAGCACCGTAGCACCCGCCAAGGCATGACGCGTGCTAGGCGGGTTCGGCACCCACAGGTCTTCGCAAATCTCTGCAGCAATGCAAAGCTCAGGAACGTTTGCGCAGGTGAAAAGCAGGTTTGTTCCAACAGGAACCTCTTCACCGCCAAAGCTGACCGTACCCATGTCGGCGCAACCTGGCGCAAAGTGGCGCGTTTCATAGAACTCGTTGTACGCTGGCAGGTTCACCTTAGGGACAAAGCCCAAAACCCTACCGCGCGAAAGCACAGCCGCAACGTTCAGCAGCTTTCCCGCCACCCGAAGCGGCAAGCCAACAAGAATAAGGGCGTCTACCCCACGCGAGCCTTCGGCAACCGTTGCAAGCGCCGCTTCAGCTTCGTCGAGCAGCTTGGTTTGCCAGAACAAGTCGCTGCAGGTATAGCCCGTAAGGCACAGCTCGGGGAGAACCATCACTTTGGCATGCGCTTGCGCCATTTCGTTGATGCAGTCAAGCACCGCCTTCGCATTAGCCTGGCAATCGGCCACCGCTACCGTAGGCGTTGCCGCAGCAACCGTGATGAACCCGTCTTTCATAGCCCCTCCTTGCAGAAGCGCTCACAGAGAGCGCAAATCACTTTCTGTAATTATAAGCGCACACCACAAACAAAAATGCGCCCGCAGGAACAACCTACGGGCGCAAAAGCAAAGAGGAAAGGCCTGTTTTCACACGGTTTAACAAAATGGGGACTGTCCCCATTTTGTTAACGGATTACGTAGCGAGCGCCCTTCTTCTTAATGGGACGAGGCTCCATGTCGGGGTAGCCCAACACAATTGCACCGATCAACTTGCCATGGCTGGGGGCAAAATGGCTGCCCAAAGCGTTGCCGGCACGCACCACCGCTTCAACCCAGCACGAACCGATGCCCTTGTCATACGCAGCGAGGCACATGTTTTCCATTGCCGCCGAAACGCTTTCAACGCAACTGGGAAGGATATCCTCCGAATAATCGGGCTTGTTCAAAAAGCCCAGGATAATGGTTTGCGCACCACCCATGGCGGACATGAATTCCATGGTTTCCTCTACCACTTCAGGATGGTTCTTGAAGCGTGCTTCCAGTTCTTTACGATGCGAAAAAGCAGTGGTTCCCAGCTCGGAGAACAAGTAAGCCAAATCTTCCTTCTTGGTAAGCGCCACGAAGTACCACGGCTGCAAATTCTGCCCCGAAGGAGCACATAGGCCTGCGTCGATGATTTCCTCTAGGTCTTCACGCGGAATCGGATCAGACTTGAACTTCCTTACGCTGCGCCTACCGCGGATTGCCTCCATAAGCTCCATTTTGATCATCCCTTTCTGCGCCTAAGCGCACCCCTTTACGGGATTGTTTTTCGCCATGGCAGCGTTTTGCACAACCATGGCCCCTCCTTGAAAAACCGCAGATCAAACGGCTTTCAGTCACTATAAAAACCGCTGCACTTCCTTCAGCAAAGGCACGGGAGCCTCTTCAGGAATAAAGTGTCCGCACGGTATGGTTCCGCCCTGCACGTCAGCGCAGAACCTGCTCCAGCACTGCAGCGGATCGAAGAACTTCTCAACCAAGCCATTGGCGCCCCACAGCACCAGCGTTTTGGCGGAAATCTTCTTCCCCGCCTTTAAGTCCTCTTCATCAAGGAAGCGATCTATGCTTTCCCCAGCGCGGTATTCCTCGCAAATGGCATGAATGCACTCCATGTTGTAATGACGCAGGTACTCGTCGTACACCTTTTGCGGAAATGCCTCCGACGATGTGTCGTTTTCGGAGTTGTACCGACCAATATGCAGTGCATTGCGGAAATACATCTTTCTACTGGAAAGAATTAAGTCTTCAGGGAACGGCTCGTCTTGCGTAAGCAAATACCAATGGAACAACGCTTTTGCGAATTCGGCAGAACTTAACGCATACATGTCATACGTTGAAACAATGTCCAGCAAAACCAACTTATCAACCACTTCGGGGTGGTCGAGCGCCATACGATAGGCAACACGGGCGCCTCGGTCGTGCCCTATGACAGAAAACGTGGAATAGCCTAACGTACTCATGACTTTGGTACAGTCAAGGGCCATAACGCGCTTCGAGTAAGTGCTATGGTCGGGCTTGCCATCGGGCTTGCCGCTATCGCCATAACCACGCAAATCGCACATGACCAACGTAAAACGCTGTGCTAAATCATCTGCCACCTTATGCCACATAAGATATGTTTCCGGATGACCGTGGAGCAAAAGAAGCGGTGCGCCTTTGCCCATCACCACAGTATGGATGGGCACACCGCCTTCCCCTTCAATGAACCGATGTGTAGCGTTCTCGAACATAGGGCCCCTACCCTTTACTCGACTTAGTTGTCAGTCATGCTCATAGTTAATCCCCATTAACTGTGAGCATGTTCAATAACGAGTATACCCCCGCTACGAAAAAACGGGGCACCCTAAGATGCCCCGTTTAACGCGTTTTCACATTTGAGCTCCAAAAACCTTCAGCTCCACCGCTCGAATGGAGGATATTCCAACCCAAATCGGTCGAAGATCTTGCCAATAAGCTGATCTTCCATATCTTCAATGGTTTCAGGATGGTGATAGTACGTCATCATGGGCGGCATGAAGGTAACCCCTGGAACGGTTGCCAGCTGAGCCATATTGCGCAGATGAATAGCGTTCATGGGCGTTTCACGCGCCACCAGAACCAAAGGACGCTGTTCCTTCAGCGTCACATCGGCAGCGCGAAGCAAAAGATTGTCCGTATATCCACACGCTATGCCCGCAACTGTTTTCATGCTGCAGGGAACCACCACCATCCCCCGCGTTTTGAACGTGCCACTGGCAATTGATTCGCCAATCGAAGCATTGTTATGCACGAAATCGGCCTTTTGCAGGGCTTGCTCGAATAGCTCAGGTTCCTCAAAGCCTGCCGTTATCCGTGCGCCCTCCGTTGCCACCACGTGCACTTCGCATTGCGTGTACTTCTTCAACTGGGAAATGAAACGGCATGCCAGATGCGTACCGCTTGCCCCGCTTATGCCCACAATGATGCGCTCCACGCTTACTCCTCGAAATCGGGAAGCCAATGCTTTGGATCGACTTCCTTGAAGTGGCAGCGCTTGAAGCGTTCCTTCTGGTCGTAGGGCACCGTGCAGTCGAAGATGACCTTGCAGGCAATGCCATGATCACGAATGGTGGGCGAGCAGGCTGGGTCGTTCGACGGGTCGAGCGGATGGCACCGTACGCCAGGTATGGTGACGATGTCCACGTCTCCCTGGAAGCGGGTGTTCATAGCCCAAAGAACGTCTTTGATATCGAAGGGATCAACGTCCTCGTCAACCAAGAACACGTGTTTCAGCTCGCTGAACGCTGAAAATGCCAGCAGGGCCATTTGGCGCTGACGACCTTCATCGGAAGGCATGCTCTTTTTAATCTGCAGAACTGCCATGTACTTGCCGCCACCTGGCGTTGCGCAGTACACGTTCTGCAAGCGTCCCGGCATGGCCTTTTCTATCATCTGGATGATGCTTGCCTCGGTAGGGATACCCGCCATGCTCACATGTTCCTCGGAAGGGCCGATGCAAGTTTGCATGATGGGATTCTTGCGAGTAGTTACCGCTTTCACCTTGATAACGGGAAGCTCGGCAACTGCTGGCCCCGTATAGCCGGGAAACTCCGGCATGGCCTTGCCTGAATGGGTGTTCTGGTCTTCCGCCACGCGCTTGCCCGGCAGAATCTCACCCTCAATCACGTATTCGGCATTGGCGATGCAGCGCTCTTCGATGGTAAGGCACTTTGCCATGCGCACTGGCTTGCCGCGCAGGGCGCCGGCAACATTGAGTTCGTCATAGCCCAATGGCGTGGTGGGCGGCTCGAAGCACGTTGCCAGCTCAATGGCAGGGTCGACGCCAATGCTGATGGAAATAGGCAACGGCTTGCCCAACGCTTCGGCTTTTTCGTAGAACGTACCAATATGGCGGGCGCCAGGAACCATGTAGATCGAAATCTCATCAGGGCCCTGCAGGCACAAACGATGGATGGTGATGTCGGACACATGGGTTTCCGGGTCAGAGGCATAGCACATGCCCAACGTAATGTAGGGACCTGCATCCTCTGGCGTGTTGGTAGGTGCCGGAACCAGCTTACGCACATCAAAGCCTTCATCGGTGGCAAGATGCACCACCTCACGACACACCGCTTCTTCTTCCGGCACTTCCACCGGGGGAATGGGATTGAGCACGGCATCGTTTAGCAGGAAGCCCAAACGCTTCGGATCGGCGTCGAGGAGCTTCGCCACCCTGTCGCGGCTGGCAAGCAGGCCAATGGCAACGCGCGCGCCAGGGTGCCCCTTAACGTTGTTGAACACCATGGCCGGTCCTTCTTTGGTAGGACGCGGCACGGTGCCGCTTGCGCCCACGTGACGGTACACGCCGCAAAGCTCTGCTTCAGGGTCTACCTCCACATCGGTTTCCACCAGCTGACCAGGAATATCACGCAGAAAATCAAGCGCACTGCGAAGATCGCATACGTTGTTGCTCATAGGTTCTCCCTCCTTAAGAACATGTTCATGATTGTACAGGAAAGCCCTGTACAACCTGCAATAAAAAAAGAGACCGGAGCGTGCACTCCGGTCTCTTTCAAGTTTGAAGCCAATGCTTCGGATTGGAAACCTTCTGGGAAAAGAAGTGTTACTTCTCGTCCTTCAGTTTGCCGGCCTTGGCTGCCTCCAAGCGAGCATGGAGTGCTGCCAGCTGGCGCTCTGTCTCCTCGTCCTCGATGCGCTGCAGCTCCTTGTTGTAAGCGTAGTCTGCGCGGATCTTGTCGTTGTCGGAGATGAGCAGGTACAGGGCGATAGCTGCGATGAAGCCTACGCCACCGCCGCGGGCTACGATGAAGCCTGCGATCATGCCTGTCATGCCCTTATCAAGGTCGTCACGTACCAGACCGAAGGCGATCTGTGCGCATACCCAACCTTGGATGAGCAGTACGACTACGAGGAGTGCTGCAGATGCTGCCAGGGATGCCTCGTACAGAGGATAAACGAACAGGCCAACTACGGTGAAGATCAGGTTGGTACCAGAACCATCATAGATGGAGTCCATGCCCTGACGACCGGACTGCTTATAGCGAGCATAGGTTGCTACGCAGTAAGGAGCGGACAGGGGGCCTGCGAGTGCAGGGTACGGAGCGAAGAGACCCAGGAGTGCGTTACGAATGCCGCAGATGACGTTGGTGCGGTTCGGGTCGAACTCGATGTACTCGTCGTCACGTGCTGCCTGAAGACCGAGCTGCTGAACGGTGATGAAGTCGCCGTATGCGATAACCCATGCAACAACTGCATAAGGCAGAGCGGAGATCCAAACAGTAGGATCAGTAGCGAAGCCGATGAACAAGGGCGAAACGGTTGCGAAGAGCAGGCCGAAGTCAGGAACCTTGATGATTTCGCCGGACCACTGGAAGTTGAACTCACCAGCGCAGCCACCTGCAACGAGCAGTGCGATAACAGCCCACAGGAAGCTGTAGTTGCCGAGAACGGCGATTACGCGGTTGGTGTCCATGTACTTACGAATACGCTTGGAGAACATGAGCAGGAACACAACTACCAGGCCGCAGAGGCAACCAACGGTAACGGTGTCTACAGCGCCGCCGGTCTTCAGACGAACAGCAACAGCGTTAACGCCAGCGCCCATTACGATACCAGCTTTAATTGCTGGCGGGATGAGCGTGTTCAGCTTCTTGGACAAACCTGTTGCGCCCAAGATTATGAACATTAACGCTAACTCTAGCTGGATCGCTGTTAACATCTGCAACCTTGCAACGCCTGGGTCAAGCGATTCCAGGAACACAACGATAATAGCCATTGCAGGGGTGATCCAACCGCAGATGGAAGGCTCACCGAGCAGCCAGTTCAGGGTGTACATACCCGTTTCGAACACAACCAGTGCCCATGCCACCGCCGGGTCGAGGCCCAAGGTGGAGATAAGAACAGCCAGAGCGCCGTACGAAGTGCAAGCATTCATCAGGCCGGTTACCACTTCAGGAGGTGAAATCTTGAAGTGAATGAACGGTAAACGAATACGGAACACGCCTACTTTCCAACAAGGCTGAATACCGCCGTATTCACGCTTTAGCATAGCCATCGCTTAGCCCCTCTCTCCTCTTGCGCATTCCTGCGCAAAAATAAAATCGACCATCTTTCTCCTCCTTCTTTGATTGCATCGGGTTCGCACGTGCACGCTTGCTTGCCTGATGCCTTCAATCGATCGGGGAAAGATTGAAGAGAGTTCTGCTTCACTTGGCTGTTAGAGCTTGCGCCCCAAAGGCTAAGCCAAACGGAAATCCCCTTTCCTCGATCCCATGAAGATGGTCCCTACTTTGAACTGTTGCGCCACATGCCCGATCCCCCGATGGGCAGCGCGCAGCGCTTAAGTCCAAGGCCGATTATTCTCCAATGAGTGAACATGTTCTAATTGATAACGAACACGTTTTATATAGCGTTAGCAAATGATATTCGTCAAAGTTATACAAAATGCACTATTTATCACCCAAAAAGGGAAATCCGTCCCATTCTTGCTTTGACATGCGGCGTTACCTTTTCGTCAAGCAATAGAAAAACTCTCTAACCATTGCGAAAGCAAATGAGACGGCGTGATCTATCAATTCCCGTTGGTTTCATCGTTTTTCGCGCGCTTGCCGTTTCCTTCTTGACGCAAGCGCGCAAGTTCCCGTAACTTTGCCCGAGGATCTTTTTTTGGAGTCGGTACGCCAGAGTGGGGCGTTGCTAACGCAATGGACGTGTGTTACCCGGGACTCTGTGCTTCAAGACGAGAATTCGCATCTGTTCCACCTATTTATAAAGAGAGGAGCACTACGGAATGATCGCCTTAACCACCGCTCAGATCATCGCGATCGTCATCTTCGTCGTCGTGATGGCGCTCATCATTTCCGAAAAAGTGCATCGCACTACGGCTGCCCTGGCGGGCGCAGTCGCCCTTATCCTGTCGGGAGTACTCACTTTCGACAACGGCGTAGAACACATCGACTTCGGCACGTTAGGCGTGCTGGTAGGCATGATGATCTTCGTTGCCGTGGTAAAGAACTCGGGCATCTTCGAATACTTGGCAATTCGCGCTGCGAAGATGGCAAAGGGCAACCCCTGGATAATCATGGTGCTGTTCTGCCTGATCACCGCAGTTCTTTCCGCGTTCTTGGACAACGTGACCACCGTTTTGCTTATCGGCCCGGTTACCTACACCGTATGCAAGATGCTGGAAATCAACCCGATTCCCTTCTTCCTTACGGAAATCATCTCTTCGAACGTTGGCGGCACGGCGACGCTCATCGGCGACCCGCCGAACATCATGATCGGCTCCGCTACCGGCCTTACCTTCTTCGACTTCCTGGCAGTAAACGGCCCGGCAGTGCTTATCATCCTGCTTGTTTCCATGGTCATCTTCTATTCCATGTACGGCAAGAAAATGGGCGTTTCCGCCGAAAAGCAGGCATCCGTTATGGAGCTTCATGCCCATGAGGCCATCAAGAACCAGGCGCTGTTCAAGAAGAGCGTGGTTATGATCGCCCTCGTAGCGCTGGCCTTTGTGGTACACGGTGCGCTGGACATCGAGCCGAGCGTTGTGGCGCTCACCGCAGCAGCCATCATGCTGCTTATCGGACGCGCCGACGTTGAGCACACGCTCATGGACGTGGAATGGGCCACCATCGGCTTCTTCGCCGGCCTGTTCGTGGTAGTTGGCGGCCTTGCTGAAACCGGCGTTATCGAAATGATGGCCTACGCGCTTATCGACATCACCGGCGGCGACATGATGATCACCCTTATCGTGCTGGTATGGGCATCGGCCATCATCTCTTCCTTCCTGGACAACATCCCGCTGGTTGCCACGCTTATCCCCATCATCACCACGATGGAAGCAACCGGCATGGACGTAATGCCCCTGTGGTGGGCGGTTTCGCTGGGCGCCTGCATCGGCGGCATCGGCACGCTCATCGGCGCTTCGGCAAACGTGGTACTTGCCGGCATTTCGGGCAAGTACGGCCATCCCATCACCTTCATGGACTACACGAAGGTGGGCTTCCCGCTGATGCTGGTGTTCACCGCCATCAGCTGCGTGTACCTGGTTGTCCGCTTCTGCGTACTGGTTTAACGTTTCGCTGTTCTGACAAACAGCAAAGGTTCGCATGAAACGACCTGCCAGCTGCTCAAGCCCCTGACAAGTGCAACTGGCGGTCCGATTACGAGAGCATGACAGTTGTAAGCCTGTAATCGCTTAAACCAAGCCCCGCTTCGGCGGGGCTTGGTTTTTGAATGGGTCGCCCACCGAACTCAAATCGTTGTTCACGAGCATTTAGTGAACGCGTTATTGACGCTCAATTAGGCTAGCCGTACCCTTCTTACAAGGGAAAATCGATGCCGTGCAGGAGGCCTGAGGGCTTCTTTTTTATGGCATCGGTTATTGGGGCCTGCGTCCCAACAGAGAGAAGGTCCGTTTTGCAGGAAACGGGAAAAGAGTGAGGAGTGATGTGTATGCCTGAATTCACTACACCGCAGATCATTTCAATAGTGATCTTCATTGTGGTGTTCGCGCTGATCATCTCGGAAAAGGTCCACCGTACGGTCGCCGCGCTTGCGGGCGCCGTTGTGCTTATCCTGACGGGTATCTTGAGTTTCGATACCGGCATGGAGCACATCGACTTCGGCACGCTGAGCGTCTTGGTGGGCATGATGATATTCGTGGCCGTGGTTAAACAATCGGGCATATTCGAGTACATCGCCATCAGAACAGCGAAGATAGCGAAGGGCAACCCGTGGGTGATCATGGTGCTGTTCTGCATTATCACCGCTGTGCTTTCCGCGTTCCTGGACAACGTGACTACCGTTCTGCTTATCGGCCCGGTTACCTTCACGGTTTGCAAGATGCTGGAAATGAGCCCGGTTCCGTTCTTCATCACGGAAATCATGGCTTCCAACATCGGTGGTACGGCAACGCTCATCGGCGACCCGCCGAACATCATGATCGGCTCCGCTGCAAACCTGACCTTCATGGACTTCCTGGAATTCAACGGCCCGGCAATTCTCATGATCATGGTTGTCGCCATCGCCATCTTCTACGTGATGTACGGCCGCAACATGGGCGCTTCTGCCGAGCAGCAGGCTTCCATCATGGAGCTGCATGCCCACGAGGCAATCAAGAACAAGTCGCTGTTCAACAAGAGCGTGGTTATGATCGTGTTGGTTGCCATCGCCTTCGTATGCCACAGCATGGTTAACATCCCGCCAAGCGTGGTAGCGCTTACCGCGGAAGCCATCATGTTGCTGATCAGCAGCGCCGACGTTGAGCGTTTGTCCTCTTACTTGTTGA
>CAJKUH010000011.1 GCA_905203045.1 uncultured Eggerthella sp. | reverse complement strand
TAGGCCTCGGTGGCCGCCTTGATAGCATCGTCGAACACCTGCGAGGTTTCTTCGCTCGCGGCAACCGTAGGGGGCTTTACCACTTCCACGTCGCCCGAGAACTTAACGTAGCGCTGCGACTGCTGGTTGAAGCTTGCCAAACGATGGCGAACCAGCTGATGGGTAAGCGCACGCGAAACGCCATCGACAGCGAAGGTATAGCTCACGTGCTCCAACGTGGAAAAATGACCCGAGGCCATGATGGTGGAAAGCACGCTTTTCACGCGCTCGGGTGGCATGGTTTCCATAAGCTCAGTCGCCCCCACCGGCGCATAGCACAGGCGCGCCGCCGTGGCTACCGCGCGCTCGGGGTTTTCGGGGTATTGCAAAAGCTCTACGTTCATAGGGCTTGTCCTTTCTCTTCTTGCGCCATGATAGCGAAATGCCCCGTCCAACCAGGTTGGATCGGGGCGTATGGGGGAAAAGAACATTCCTTGAACAGGAAGACGTTACCAAAGAGGCTTCCTGCCGCTTTCAAGGCGCTCGAAGCTTGCCCCACATTGGGCAATCCCGTAGCCCAACATGACGACAGACCGCCCTTTCAGCAAGAAGCTATTCGCTTTGAATCAGTTACAGTTCGATGCGCTCGAAAAGATCGCGGCCCACACCGCAAATGGGGCACACGAAATCTTCGGGCAGCTCGTCTACGTATTCGATGTGGCCGCAGATGGTGCACTGCCAAGCGAAGGTACGCCCAGCGGCTGGATCTTCCGCTGCCGCGTCGCTGCCATCAGCTTCGTTGAAACTGGGCGCCTTCGGTGGCGTTTTGCCGCCTTTCGCCTGGTGGTAGTAGGCATACGTCATAGGCTCTTCCCTCGAAAGCATCTCCGCATCAACCACTTCGCCGATGAACAGCACATGACTTCCCAGATCAACTTCCTGGGACACTTTCACGGAAAAGCGCGAGCAAACACCCTCCACCACATAGGGAATTCCCTGCTTCGATGTTTCGGCTTCGAATCCGGCAAACTTATCGGTGTCGGCGCTGGAGTGGAACCCGAACGCGCCGATAAGCTCCATCGAAGCCGTCTGCGATAAGGCAACCACTTCGAAGGCGCCCGTTTCACGAATGCCCTGCGTAGTGAAATTGTCTTTGTTGAGCGCAATGCTCGCCTGAGCAGGACTGCTGGTTACCTGGGCAAACGTGTTCGCCACGCAGCCAACTGGTTTGCCGCCCTTCAAAGAACTCACCACGTACATGCCGTACGTAAGCGAATGAAATGCCGACTTGTCCATACCCTGAACCCCTTCTTTACTGGTGGTTCCAGCATACGAAGGAAACAGCGCTCTGACAAGAAACACCTGATTAACAGTGCAGTGTGCCTGTGGCTATTCCAGACACTTCACAATCGCCGAAAGCAAAACGTCGACGTTGATGGGCTTGGGAACATGATCGTTCATGCCTGCTTTGACGGCACGGTTCTTGTCCTCAACGAATGCATTTGCCGTCATGGCGATAATGGGAATGCCCGCTCGGGCAGCATCGTCCAAATGGCGGATCCTTGCCGCAGCACTGTACCCGTCCATAACGGGCATTTGAATGTCCATGAGCACCACATCGTAGTATCCGGCAGGTGCCGATTCCAACATGTCAACGCATACCGCACCGTTTTCCGCGCGTTCCACGACAAGCCCCGCCTCGCCCAGCAGATCGATGGCGATCTCGGCGTTCAGGTCGTTGTCTTCCGCCAGCAGAATACGCTTGCCCTGCAACTTCGAAACGTCCACGTCCTGCGCTTTTCCGCACGCGGCAACATCGGCAGACGAAGCCACACGACAAGGAATGCGCACCGTGAAGCACGAGCCCACGCCCAACGTGCTTTCGACCTTTATGGTGCCGCCCATCAAGTCGACGAGCTTCTTGACGATTCCCAGTCCAAGACCGCTGCCTTCTACCCCGCTGTCGGTAGCGGAACGCTCCCGTGAAAACGCCTCGAAAACCTTACTTTGGAATTCTTCGGACATGCCGATGCCGGTATCGGATACCACCAGTTCAACAACGCACCAGCCTTCCTTTTCAGAAGGCGCATCGGAAAGACGGCACGTGATCGAGCCGCCGTTTTCGGTGTATTTGACGGCATTGCTCAGTAGGTTCGTACCGACCTCGGAAAGCGATCGTTCGTCGGCATACACGAAGGGGAAACGGAGATCTTTTTCAACCGAAATCGTGATGTCTTTCTTCTCCGCTTCGGAGCGAAACATCAGAATGCTCGAATCGAGCTCGCCGTCGACTTTGCAAGCCTTTTCCTCCAAAACGGTTTGATCGTTTTCGATGCGCGCCAAATCCAGAACGTTGTTAAGGAGGCTCAATAGCTTGCCACCGCACACGCGGATGTTCGAAAGATACCCACGCAGACGCTCAGGCTCGTCCAAATGGCGCTCGGCCAACTCGGTAAAGCCGATAATCGCATTCATGGGAGTACGGATGTCGTGACTCATATTGAAGAGAAAGATAGACTTGGCGCGGTTCGCCGATTCAGCAGCCTGCGCCGCCTCATACACAAGCTGTTGACGTTTCCGCTCGGATGAGCGCATCCTCCGCCCCGACAGCCAGAACACAACTACGAGAAGAACCGCCGTTGCAGCTCCAATGAGCCCAATGAACGTAGCGGTGGTGTTGCGCTGGGAAATGAATGCGTACGTGGGCTCCATGTCCATTTCGATGCAGAGAGCGCCCAGAACATCATCGCTGTCGTCGTTGGCGTACACCGGATAACATGCGGTGAAGATATGGCCCCAGGTGGTATCGACGATATCGTGCGAATACACCGTTTCACCGCGCAACGCCGCATCGATGTAGGGCACCATTTCCTCTTCGATATCGCTCCCCGGATAGGCAAAGTCTTCCGAGCCCAGGTCAAGGCCGTCGACCAGATACACCAGCCTGCCTTCTTCATTGCGCTTCGCCGTGTAGAAATAGCGCGTTGAATTCATGCTGCGAACCTGATTGAGCTTCGCCTGAAGGCTGCGATAATGCTCGGAGCCCATATCGCTCTTATCGTTGATATCGGTGAAATCCTCACGGGTAAGAAAGCTCGATACGCCTTTGTGCATGGCATCGGTGCGCTTGACATTTGCCTGCACCTCGTTGTTGAGGATGCTTTCGTTGCTCACGCTTTGCAGGCCGAAGGTGTACAGAAGAACAAACAGGGCGGAAAGGAACACGACGGCTAAAATCCCGAGAAAACGGGTAGAGGGCCTCTTGCTGCCGGGGCTTATGGTGCGCACTGGTACGGTTCCTGCTTATCAAAATCGAAGACGAGGGCAGCGAAATGCTACCTGTTAAACCGCTATTATATGCGACCCCCCCCCGAAATCCAAGCCCAATAGTAAACGAGGCCGTTTTTGCCGAATAAAAATGCGAGGCAGGCAAACCGCTAGAAAACCTGAGGGGAATTGAAAAAGGGCAAGACATCGACCGAATGGCCGCGTCTTACCCTTTGAAATTCCCTGTGTTGTCAGGGGTCTTGCGAAGCATGGTTGCGCTTCGCAAGTTTTATGCTGTTCGGCAGACCAGCATGCTGAGCTTATTCAGCAGCGGTTTCCTCTGCAACGTCAGCAGCAACTGCTTCTTCAGCAGCCTCTTCTGCTTCGCCCTCAGCAACAACGGAAGCAGCCTCAGCTTCAGCGGCAGCCTTAGCAGCTTCCTCTTCAGCCTTCTTAGCGTACTCAGCAGCACGAGCAGCCTTAGCAGCAGCCTTAGCCTCACGCTCAGCCTTCTTGGCAGCCTCAGCAGCCTCGATAGCGGCAGCGCGCTCTGCCTTCTTGGCAGCCTCGCGAGCAGCAACAGCCTCGGTAGCAGCACCGAACTTGTTAGCGAAGCGCTGTACGCGTCCGCCGGAGTCGATCAGCTTCTGCTGGCCGGTGAAGAACGGATGGCAAGCGTTGCAGATGTCAACGCGGATCTCCGGCTTCGTGGAGCGAGTCTGGAAGGTGTTGCCGCAGGTGCAGGTTACCGTGCAGTCAACGTACTCGGGATGGATATCTTTCTTCATTGGTTCTCCTTACTATGCCTTGGTTTCCGACCAAGACGAGATAAGCCTATTTAGTATAGCGCGAATGCCGCACAGCGCAATCGGTCAACGAGGGCATCCCCTATTCCTTCACAACAAAGGAAATACGTCCAAAAGGAACACCCCAATACCCGACAACGCAAAAATGTCCGAAAGGAATAGTCCTTTCGGGCATTTGGAAGCAACACTACTTCTTCTTGATCTGGCTGGGATGGAACTTGAAGAAGTCGGTACGGGGCGGCAAATCGCGTACGCGATGGCGGCGCTCGTCAAGCTCCATGGCATTGCACAGCTCTTCCATGCTGTCGAAGTCGTAGTTCCAGCTGAAGAAATCCTCGAACTCGAAGTTCATATAATCGCAAATACGCTCAGTGCCGCGCGGAACCACCGGGTGCATCAAAAGCGTGGAAATACGCAGCAGGTAGAATGAGTCAATCAACACCTGGCGGCGTGCATCGGCATCATCGTTCGCCTCCGCTTCGCGGATGCCGCTTGACCAGTACTTGTTGGCATAGCGGATGAACTCGTCCATCAGCGCCATAACCAAGTGCAGGTCAACGTGGTACATCAGCTGCTCGTACTTGCTCATGGTTTTGTACACCTTGTTCAGAACCTCGGGGCTTACCGCACCTAAGGGCATGTAGCCTTCGAAATTCTTTGCGGCTTCATAAAAGCAGCTACGGGCAAGGCGGTTGAACACCTTGGTAAGCAGCGCGCCTTCCTTCAGCACCGGGTCGGCAACACGCGGGTCGTCGCGTTTTGCCGGGTCGGCCTCGAAGATCTTTGGCTTGAAGCCGACCGACTTCTGATCGAGGGCAAGCGCCAGGAAATGGGCACGCAGCTGTTCGGACGTGTAATGATTCAGAAGCTCGTCGGCCGTCGGGGGTTTCACCGCGCCCGACGAAGACGCCTTCTTGTCGCCGAACAGGATGTGGTGGTTGGCGATGAGCTTCGTCTGCTGCAGCTCGCCTTCGGGAGCATCGGCCACAACGGGCTGGTTTTCCTGCAGCGCAGCGAACAGCGCAGGCTGGGCAACGCCGTAGAAGTACAGGTTGTCCTGACCGATGAACTGGTACACGGTAGCGTCTTTGTCGCACCAGAAGGAACGCCATGCCGCGCGCGAAAGACCGCGCTCATCGTTGCGGGCCATGGTGAACGAAAGCGGAGCCCATAGGCTTTCGGGCCAGCACCAAACGGTAAGGCCTTCCACCCCTTCGATTTCAGGAACGGGCACGCCCCACTCCACGTTGCCAGAGATACGGAACGGCACCAATGCCTTGCCCGTGCGGAAACGGATGTTGGCATCGGCGAGCACCGTACGCGCCTTATCGCGGTCGTAGACGTTCTCGAACTCGATCTCGAAGCTCTGCTTGCCCTTGACAGCATCGCGGTACACGTGTTTGGGCAGCTTGTCGGCGATTTTCAGGTACTCGTCGTGCAACTCTACCTTGATGTAGATAATGGGCGGGACCAAGAATTCCTTGATGGTCTTGGTAACCACCGGGCGAATTGCCGGGTCGCCTTCCAGCGAATCGACGTAGTCGCGCACCACATTGGCAAGGCCAGGCAGGTCGAAGTACCAGTTACGCACCTCGCGCATTTCAGGCACGGTACCCGAAACCGAGGAAACGGGCTTGATCAAATCCACCGGGTCGTACTGATGGCCCAAGTCGCATTCGTCGGCATATGCCTTTTCGCTCTTGCAACCCTGCACAGGGCAGTGGCCCACAACCTGACGTCCGTTCAGGAACATGCCTTCCTTGGCGTCGTAGAACTGCAGGGTGCTTTCCAGATGCAGAAAGCCCTTGTCGTAGAGGCGCTTCACGAAGGCGGCCGAAATGGAACGGTGCACTTCACCGCAATGGCCAAGGCCGCTGCCCTCGTACACGTCAAGGCTGATGTCGTAAGCATCGAGCGTTGCCTTCTGACGGTCGTGGTTGCGGCGCACGTAGTCTTCCAGCGTGCCCTCGAACGTGCCCGCTTCCACTTCCTTGCGATAGCCCTCTTCGATAGGGGAACCGAAGCAGTCGGTGCCGGAAACGAACACCACGTTTTCCGCCCCGATGCGGTCACGCAAGAAGCGCGCATAGCAGTCGGCGGGGACGAACACGCCGCCCACGTGGCCAAAGTGCAAGGACTTGTTGCCGTAAGGCATGCCCGCCGTTACCACAGCGCGCTTAGGCCACTCGATTCGTTCTTTCTTATTTTGCGACGGAGCCATTGCTCTCCAACTCCTTCAACGCCGATGCCAGTTGATCGGCGGAAATAGATTTGTTTTCAGATACCAGGTCCAACAACGTGGAAAGGTCGTCTGAGCTTTTCTGCCCAAGCGACGCCGTTGTGTAATCGGATGCGTGGCCGGCAAGCTGAGCGGCGTATTTCACCGCATCTTCCTTCGTGCCGATTTCGTCGGCAAGGCCGTTTTGCACCGCATCAACGCCCGTGAACGTCATGCCCGTTGCCAAAGCGCGCACCTCGTCGGTGCTCATGCCGCGACCATCGGCAACGTTTTGGATGAACGTTTCGTTGATCTGATCGACTTGCGCTTGGTAGTACGCGCGTTCCTCGTCGGTCAGCTTGCGGGTGCCGTAGGTGGAATCTTTACTTTGCGCCGAAGTGATGTTGTCGGTCGAAATGCCCAGCATGCTCATAAGGCCCGAATAATCAACCAGCTGCATAGCCGTGCCAATGGCGCCGATGGCGGTGGTGCGAGCCACATAAATGTAGCTGGCCTGGCTGGAAATCTCGTAAGCGGCACTGGCGTTGGTCGAAGCGCTGGAAACCACCACGGGCTTGCCGGTATCCTCGCGGAACTGCTTCACGTACGTGGCCATTTCCTCGCCCGCCGTGGCAACGCCGCCACCCGAGTTCACACGCAGCACCACGGCGATGATCTTGTTGTCTTTCGCCGCCCGGTCAAGCTGCTGTTTCAAGCCGTCGGGGCTGTTCGTGGTGCCGTCATACTGGATGGTGTCATCGATGTCGATAACGGCAACGGTGCTCGGGGAAAGAGCGGCATCGCCGTTCGACGACGAGCCTCCCATGCCGGAAACCGCCGAAGTGCACGAGCTGATGCCGAACAGCACGGCAACGAGCACGGCAACAACAGCAACGATGGCGACGATCCAACCATGCGGCTTTCGAGCCGCAACCACCGGCTGAACGGGTGGCTGCGATGCCGGTTGCGGCATCGGCTGCGGGGCGCCCTGCTCGACAGCGGCCTTGGGCTGCTGCGCTTGCTGCTGCCCATACCCTATCGGCGGCTTGGGGCCGTCATGATGTTGGGAAAACGGTTCTTCAGGCACAGGCCCTCCCAAAACAAGATGTTCATACATTGCAGAACCCCGCCATAAGGCAGGGTTCTTAAGGTTTTCGTCATTATACGTGATACGCAAAATACGATGCGCGGTCGCGTCCGAACTACAGAAAGTTTTGCAATCTCGCATTGCAAAACAAGCTGGGAAGCAATACTCCGACAAACGCGTATTTGGTCTGGGCAAACGTATTCGCAACGCGCTTAGCGCCAAGCCATGCATTCAAGCATGCACCTGGACAGATTAGCCAACCGGGGGCGAACGGGCCCTCAGCCGTGCCCGATCAATCGAAGCCCAGCCGCGCCATCGAAGCCCTCACAACGCTGCAGCGTCCCAAGCGAACGTTGCGCCGCTCATAGAACGGCGCAACTCCTAGATTTCAAGAGGCGCATTGTCGTCGAAATGCCTGCCCTGCTGCGCTTTCTTGGCAGCACGCATCAGGAATTCCTGATTGTCGTTGGTCTGCTTAAGCGACTTGATAAGCGAGTCCATGGCGCGCTCCACGTTGTTGCGGTTTGCCAACACACGACGCACCGCCCAGATAAGCGGAGCCTCCTGTGGGTCAAGCAGCAGATCTTCGCGACGCGTGCCCGAGGCAACCGGATCGATTGCCGGGAAGATGCGGTGCTCGGCCAAGGAGCGGTCGAGCTTCACTTCCATGTTGCCCGTGCCCTTGAACTCCTCGAAGATGACCTCGTCCATCTTCGAACCCGTTTCGATCAGCGCCGAAGCCAAGATGGTAAGGCTGCCGCCGCCTTCGATGTTGCGGGCAGCGCCCAAGAACTTCTTGGGCGGGTACAGCGCCGTGGAATCAACGCCGCCGGAAAGAATGCGGCCCGATGCCGGCTGTGCCAAGTTGTAAGCGCGCGCCAAGCGGGTAAGCGAGTCGAGCAGAATCACAACGTCTTGTCCGTTTTCCACCAGGCGCTTCGCACGCTCGATGACCATCTCGGAAACCGCCACATGGTTTTCACACGGCATATCGAACGTGGAGGAAATCACTTCGCCGTGAATGGAGCGCTCCATGTCGGTAACTTCTTCGGGGCGCTCGTCAACCAGCAGGCACATCAAATGCACTTCCGGATTGTTTGCCGTGATAGATGCGGCGATGTCCTTCAGAATCGTGGTTTTGCCCGCCTTCGGGGGCGAAACGATAAGGCCACGCTGGCCTTTTCCGATAGGTGCGCACAGGTCGATGACGCGCGAGGTGATAGACGAACGGCCATGCTCGAGCACCAAGCGCTCGTCAGGGAACACCGGGGTCAGATCGGCGAAGCGCACGCGCTTGCCCACTTCATCAAGGGGCGTGCCGTTAACGGTGTCGATTCGCTGCAGTGCCGCGAACTTTTCCTTCGGGCGCGCCGGACGCGTTTGGCCGGTAAGGAAATCGCCCTTGCGCAGATGATTGCGGCGAATAACCGATGCACCCACGTACACGTCTTTTTCGCTGGGAAGATAGCCGTTGGTGCGTAGGAAACCATACCCGTCGGGAAGCACATCGAGGATGCCGCTTACTTCTTCGAAGCCTTCCGCCTTTGCGCTCGCGGCAAATACGGCCTCTACCAGCTCGGCCTTTTTCAGGCCCTTGAACTCAACTTCGAGCTCCTGGGCCTTTTCGCGCAGCTCGGCAACTTTGAGCTTGGCAAGGTCTTCCTTGGAGGTTTGGGGCACCATAGGCTCACGCCTGTTCTGCTGGTGCTGGCGACGGTTATTGTGGTAACGATCGTTCTTCTGGCGATCGCCGCGATCGTTGCGATCGTTTTTCTGGTGACCGCTGGAATTCTTCTGCTGGCGCTGCTTGCGCTGGCGGTTGCGCGGTTTGCGCTCCCCTGCGCCTTCTTCCGTCGGCTCGCCCAGCTCGGCAGAATCGGCATTCGATAGGTGCTCATCATGCTCTTGGGGCTGATCGCCCTTTTCTGCCTTTTCGCCTTTGGAGGCCTCTTCGGGCACCGGCGCCTCTTGGCTTGCCGCTTCTGCGTCTTCGGTCTTCTTGGGCTTTCGGCCACGGCGTTTGGGCTTCGGCTCTTCCTCCGCCTTGGCTTCCTCTTCCTGCTTCGGCTGGGACGCCTCGGCAGAAGAACCTTCCTCAGAGGCATTCTTCGGATGCTCGTCCTGCGCCTTTTCGGGCTTTTCCTCCTTGTTGGCCTTGGGGGCCTCGGCAGAATCGGCAGGGGCCTCTTCGGCCTTCTTCTTCCTGCTTACGCGACGGCGCTTTGGCTTTTCCTCGGAAGGGGCAGCCTCGTTTGCCGCAGGCGCCGCATCAGCAGAATCGGAAGGCGCAGCCTGCACGGCCGCACCTTCCTGGACGTCGGAGGCCTTCGCCACGCGACGGCGCGCAGGTCGCGCCGGCTTCTTTTCCTCGGGCGCAGACTCTTCGACTACTTCTGCATCACTCATGCGTTCTGGACTTTCTCCCAGTCCTTAAGGAACGCGTCGAGGCCGCGGTCGGTAAGGGGATGCTGAACCATTTTCTTCAGAACGCCGAAGGGAACCGTTGCGATGTCGGCGCCCATCAGCGCTGCCTGGGTTACATGGTTGGCGCTGCGGATGGAAGCGGCGATGATCTCTACCTGCTCGCCGTTGACGGTGTTGCCCGTGAAGTCGTAGTTGGCAATCGCGGCAACGATGTTCTCTACCTGCTCAAGACCGTCTTCGGAGATATCGTCGAAACGACCGATGAAGGGGCTGATGTAGCGGGCACCGGCACGGGCAGCAAGAAGGGCCTGGGGAACGCTGAAGCACAGCGTCATGTTCACCGGGATGCCCTCTGCGGCCAGAGCGTGCGTTGCAGCAAGGCCTTCCACCATGGTGGGGATCTTCACTACTACGTTAGGGGCGATAGCGGCAAGTTCGCGGCCATCGGCGATAAGCTCTTCGCGCGTCATGGCAACAGACTCGGCGGAAACCGGGCAGTCGGGGCCCACGATGTCGCAAATGCGCTTGATGTGATTGTGGAAGTCGTCAAGCTTGCCACCGATGCGGGAGTACAGGGACGGATTGGTGGTTACGCCAGCCAGCGCACCCCAGCTTGCTGCCTCTTCGATCTCGTCGAGATCGGCAGTGTCCAGAAAGAATTTCACTGGATCCTCCTTAAAAGAGATGAATAACCATGCAGGCACACTTAGCCCATAGAAGGCTGCCTGCAACTATGCTGTAAAGGGGAAATTGTTAAGACCCGTTCATGGTAAACAATCGCTTTACCCAACGCAAGAACGGAAAAACGCGATCTCCTGCGCATAGCCGGGCAATTCGTTGGGCGTTTCCAGAATGCACGGAAGCCCGATAAGGCGAGGGTGCCCAACCACTGCCGCCAAGGCCTGCGCGCCGATATGCCCTTCGCCGATACGCGCATGGCGATCTTTATGGGCGCCGCAGGGGTTCAGCGAATCGTTGATGTGCAATGCCTTGAGCCTGTCGAGCCCGATAACGCGGTCGAATTCTTCCAGCACGCCATCAAGATCGCCCACGATATCGTAGCCGGCATCCCACACGTGGCACGTATCCAGGCACACGCCCACATGGCCATCAAACTCCACGCGCTCGATGATGGCGGCAATCTCTTCGAACGTGCGGCCCACTTCGCTGCCTTTGCCCGCCATGGTTTCAAGCAGAAGCGTGGTGGTTTGCTCGGGCTTGAGCACGGCGTTCAGCACTTCGGCAATAAGCTCGATGCCTGCCTCGGCCCCCTGCCCCACGTGAGAGCCGGGATGGATGTTGAATAGCTGACCCGGCGTGCGCTCCATACGCTCCAAGTCTTCGGCAAGCGCCTGGAAAGCGAAGCTGCGCACGTGCTCCTTCGCCGCGCAGGGGTTCACCGTATACGAGCCATGCGCAACGATACGGCCGATGCCCGCCTTCGCGGCCTCTTCGGCAAATGCCTGCAAATCGGCATCGTCGATGGCCTTTGCCTTGCCACCGCGCGGGTTGCGCGTGAAAAAGGCAAACGTGTTGGCATCGATGGATGCTGCGGTCTTCGCCATAGCGGCATAGCCCTTCGCAGAGGAAAGGTGGCACCCGATAACGGGCAAGCGCTCTTCTTCCGGCTGCTGCAATACGGCTTGATATTCGGACATATGCTTAAATCCTCTCGTCCGGTTCCGGGTGGCGTGAAACAGTTCGGGGATTCCCGCTACCCGGAACTACATAGATGACATCCAGGAGCTATTTCTGCTCGCCCAACAATTCCGCAGCATGGGCAAGCGAGGTATCCGTCACCTCGCCGGCAAGCATACGGGCAATTTCCGCCACACGCGCTTCGCCGGCCATGGGCGTAAGGCTGGTTTGGGGCAGCGCATCATCGGACTTCGACACTTTATAGTGAGCATCGCCGCAAACCGCCACCTGGGGCAGGTGCGTTACCACGATAACCTGATGGGTCCTTGCCAGATCCTGCAGCACCGTGCCCAAGGCACGTGCCGTGCTGCCGCCAACGCCAGCATCGATCTCGTCGAACACCAACGTATCCACCTGGTCGCACTCGCCAAGCGCAACCTTCAACGCCAACATCACGCGGCTCATTTCGCCGCCCGATGCGATTTTGCCCAGGCGCTGCGCACGCAGGCCCTCGCCCGCGGCGAACAGAAGCTCGAACGATTGGGAGCCCCATGAATCCCACTGCTCGCGTGGCAAGTCTTCCACGCTGGCCTCCAGGCGCGCACCATGCATTTCCAGCCGTGCCATCTGCGCCTGCACGGCTTCGATAAAGCGCGGGATCACTTCGTTGCGGGCCTGCGCCAATGCCGAAGCGGCGCTGGCAAGCTCGGCTTCGGCCGCAGAAACAGCCTTCTGCGCTTGCGCAATCAACTCATCACGGCCTTCGTACTCCCTGATCTTCGCCGCCGCCTCATCGCGCTGCGCCAGCACATCTTCCATACGGGGACCGAACCCGCGCATAAGCCCCTGCAGCTCGGCGATACGGTCTTGAGCCGCTTCCAGCTCTTCGCGGGGGAAATCGACGCCGTCTTTGTAGCTGGCCAAATCGCGGCCCACGTCTTCCAGGGAAAAGTACGCTTCGCGAACCAGTTGCAGCACCGGCTCGATGTCGGAATCGACGGCGGCAATGCGCTCAAGCGAGCCCAAGGCCGCTTCGAGCGATTCGACCACCCCGCCCGAACCGGTAAGGCTGCGCTGTGCCGACGCTGCTTCGTTTACCAACATCTCGGCATTTTCCAAACGCGGCATGCGCTCGATAAGCTCTTCGTATTCACCGGGCTGAGGGTCGGCCTTGCCAATTTGGTCGAGCGCGAAACGGGCACGGTCGAGCTCCACGGCATCGGCCGATTCAAGCTCACGTAAGCGGGAAAGCTCGGCTGCGGCTTCGTTGGCCTTCGCAAGGCATGCTTGGTAGGCGGCCTTAGGGCCCGCAATCCGGCCTTTACCCCACTCGTCCAGCAAAGCACGCTGATACGCCGCCGAAAGCAGGCGCTGGTGCTCATGCTGGCCGCACAGATCGACGCTTTGCCCCAAGCCACCTGAAAGCTCTTTCACCGAGGCAAGTGAGCCGTCGATGGAAACACGCGAACGGCCCTGGGCATTGATACGGCGGGCAACCACCACGCCGTCTTCCCCGCAGCTTTCGCCGACGAAGCGTCCTTCCACCTGCAGCTCTTCGCAGCCTTCACGCACAAAGCCGGCGCCAGCTCGTTCGCCTACCAGGATTTTCAGGGCATTGAGCAGGGCGGTTTTGCCGGTACCCGTTTCGCCAGTTATCACGGTAAGTGCCGGGCTGGGGGCAAACGTTGCCTCGTGAATCAGGGCAACGTTGCGGATATGGATTTCGTCGATCATGGAAAACCCCTTCGTCGGCGCAGAGAGGCTGCGCGTTCCTTCGCTAAATTCTACGCCATGGAATTCGAAAGCCGTGCGAAAGCGCTCGCAACATCCACGTGCTTTTCCGCTTGCTCGGCCCCTTCGTCCGAATGCGCTGGCATGTGCACCTGCGCCGCGCAAAGCCGTATACTGAAACAGGTTTGAAACATACGTGCCAAGGATGCCCATGTCGTTGAACGATGCTCCACATATCGAAACCTGCGGAATGCTCGCAAAGCTGCCCGCTCCGGTGTGTGCCGTTATCGACGCCCTTGAAAACGAAGGGTACGAAGCGTGGGTAGTGGGCGGCTTCGTGCGCGATGCGCTGCGTGGGGTTGCCCCTCACGATGCCGACATCGCCACCAACGCTCCTTGGCAGGAAACCTGCAGGGCCTGTGCTTCGCGCGGCATGGCCGTGCACGAAACGGGCACCAAGCATGGCACGGTGACGGTGGTATGCGAAAGCGAACCCATCGAGGTAACCACTTTCCGCACCGAAGGCACCTACACCGACCACCGCCATCCCGACAGCGTACTGTTCGTGGACACCATTGAAGAAGACCTGGCACGACGCGATTTCACCATCAATGCCATGGCATTCCACCCCGTTCGCGGGTTGGTAGACCCGTTCGACGGGCAAAACGACCTGGCCAACAAGGTAATCCGCTGCGTAAACGATGCCGATGCACGGCTTAAGGAAGACGCCCTGCGCGTGCTGCGAGCCATGCGCTTCTCCTCGCAGTTGGGCTTCTGGATAGCACCCGACACCGAGGCCGCCGTGCGCAAACATGCTCATTTGCTTTCCGATGTTGCCGGTGAGCGCCTTCACGCTGAAATGGAAAAGCTGCTATGCGGAACCGCCGTGCGTACCACGCTGCTCCGCTTTGCCGACGAGCTGAGCTGGGTGGTTCCCTGCATCGGGCCCATGAAGGGCTTCGACCAGCACAACCCCTGGCATATCTTCGACGTGTTGGAACATACCGCTGCGGTGGTGGAGAGCACCCCTGCCTACCCCTTGGTTCGCTGGGCGGCGCTGTTCCACGACTCCGGCAAGCCCGACACGTTCTTCATCGGGGCCGACCATTTGGGGCACATGCCCAACCACCCCATTGAAAGCGTGCACCACATGCGCAAGGCTGCCAAACGCCTGCGTTTCAGCAGGAAGATGCAGCACGACCTTGAGCTTCTGATCCGCTTCCATGACAACCATCCCGAGCCCACGCCGAAAAGCGTACGCAAACTGTATGCCCTGCTCGAAAACGACAGCCGTCTGTTCCACCTGATGTGCGATTTGATGCGCGGCGATGCCCTGGGCAAATCACAGCGCGGCGTGCGCCAGGTTGCCAAGATCAACGCCGTCGAAGAATTGTTCGACGCCATGGTTGCCGAAGGTCAGGTGCTCTCCCTTGCCGATCTGCCCATTAGCGGCGCCGATCTTATCACCCTTGGCATACCGCAAGGCCCTCATGTGGGCCTGGTGCTAAAAGAGCTGTTCAATGCCGTGGCGAACGAAGAGGTTGCCCCCGAACGGGAAGCGCTTCTTGCCCTAGCGGCGAAAATGGCCAAGAAGCAACCCCGCCGAAAGCTATAGCGCGAACAGGTGGTTCACAGGGCCGTTCCCCTTCCCCAAGCCAGGGTTGGCCTCGATGGCCTGGGTCAGATAGCGCTTGGCAAGCGCCACCGCATGCTTCAAGGCCTCGCCCTTTGCCAAGTACGAGGCAATGGCAGAGGAAAGTGTGCAGCCGGTGCCGTGGGTGTTCTTCGTTTCCACCCGCTGGGCGGAAAGCCAGGTTACCGTACCATCAGCTTCCAGCAGCACATCATCGGCCCCATCGGTTAAATGACCGCCCTTCACCAGCACTGCTTTGGCTCCTTTGGCCTGAATTGCGCGGGCTGCCGCCAGCATGTCGTCTTTTGAGGTTATTTCCCTACCCGCCAACACTTCTGCTTCGGGAATATTGGGCGTTACCACCGTAGCCTGTGGCAACAGCTCGAACAGCGCCTCGACGGCCGGCGCTTCCGAAAGCGCCGCACCGCTGGTGGCCACCATCACCGGGTCGAGCACCACATTCTGCGCCTCGAACTGCACAAGCCCCTGCGCCACCGCGCGAACCACTTCCGCAGTGGGCAGCATGCCGATTTTCACGGCATCGGGGCGAATGTCGGAAAACACGCTTTCCATCTGCAACAACACGAATTCGGGTTCCGTTGCCACCACACCTTGAACGCCGGTGGTGTTCTGGGCGGTAAGCGCCGTGATAACCGATTCGGCATATACGACCAGCGCGCTCATGGTTTTGATGTCGGCCTGGATGCCGGCACCGCCGCTGGAATCGGAACCGGCAATGGTAAGTGCGGTCTTCATATCGTTTCCCTTTCTTGCCGAAAACGCCCAGGGGGGCATCCGATAGGGACAGTCCCTTTTGGACACAACTGAGTAGACGGCGTGGCTCCCCTCGACCATATCCGTCCAAAAGGGACTGTCCCTATCGGATGCCCACCGCTTCCACAGCAAAAGCGGCCGCCGAACCTGGCAGCCGCTTTGTGCTTTGCTATTTGTCGGCCATTTCCTCGCCGAGGTCAATGGTAAGGCCGTCCATGATGTTGTTCACCGTGCGAACGGCGCACATCTTGCCGCACATGGTGCAGGTGCCTTCCGTTGAAGGAGGTGCGCTTTCAAAGTACTTGCGCGGCTTCACCGGGTCGATGGCCAGGCTGAACATTTCCTCCCAATCCATACGGCGGCGGGCATCGCTCATGCGATTGTCAACGTCGCGTGCATGCGGAATGCCCTTGGCAATATCGGCTGCGTGCGCCGCAATCTTCGTTGCCACCAGGCCTTCACGCACATCGTCGGCATCCGGCAGGCGCAAATGCTCGGCCGGCGTCACATAGCACAGGAAGTCGGCACCGCACGATGCCGCCACCGCACCGCCAATGGCCGAGGTGATGTGGTCGTAGCCTGGGGCGATGTCGGTAACCAGCGGGCCCAGCACATAGAAAGGCGCGTTGTGGCACAGGCGCTTCTGGATCTTCATGTTGGCAGGAATCTCGTCCAATGCCATATGGCCAGGGCCTTCAACCATTACCTGCACGCCCGCGTCCCACGCACGCTTGGTGAGCTTGCCGATTTCGATAATCTCGGAAATCTGGCCGGCATCGGTTGCATCGTAGTTGCAGCCCGGGCGCATGGCATCACCGATGCTGATAGTCACGTCATGTTCGTGCAGAATCTCGAGTACTTCGTCGTAATACTCGTAGAACGGGTTTTCGTTGCCCGTGGCTTCCATCCAGGCGAAGATAAGCGAGCCGCCACGGCTTACGATGTTCATCAGGCGGCCGGTTTCCTTGAAGTTCTCGATGGTGCGACGGTTCATGCCCGCGTGGATGGTTACGAAGTCAACACCATCTTCCGCGTGCGCGCGCACCACATCCAAAAAGTCCTGCGCCTTGATGCCGATAAGGGGCTTTTCCAAGTACCCGATAGCATCGTACATGGGCACCGTGCCGATCATGGCCGGGCTCATATCAATGAGCATCTTGCGGAACTCGTGGGTTTTGCCGTGGTTGGAAAGGTCCATGATGGCCTCGGCGCCCAGCTCAATGGCAGTGTGCACCTTTTCCAGTTCCATTTCGGCGTTCATCAGGTCGCCGGAAATGCCCAGATTCACATTCACCTTGGTGCGCATGCCCTCGCCCACGCCTTCGGGGCTCAAAGCCGTGTGGTGGATGTTGGCGGGAATGGCAATGCAGCCCTTCGCAACGCCAGCGCGAATCTCTTCGGGCGTTTTATGCTCCTTGGCGGCAACCGCTTCCATCTGAGGCGTGATCTCGCCCGCGCGGGCATAGTCGATTTGAGTGATAAGACGACGTTCCGTCATCGCAGCTCCCTTCGTTGGCATTATCCATACAGGTTCTACGGGTCGGGGCCTTGCCCCCTCTCAGCCGAACAGCCGCGCAACGTCGGCGGTCAGCTCCCCTCTTATGCAATTAGGCTATTGTACTCGCATATAGGTATAGGACGCGCGCGGGAATTCCAAAAGGGGGAAGATAACCCACAGCGAGCCTTCTTCCACACCGATGCGCGCCGGCTTGCCAATAAGCTCGTTGGAAATGCCCCACAGCGCGCGGTTCGTACACGTGGCACCGTCAAGCTCCCATTCCAGGCCGACCTCCGTGACACCGTGTGAAACATCGCTGTGCGATAGTACCGAGCAGGTGCCCCAGGCGCCTTCCGCAAATGCCAGCGAGCAAAACGAACCCGGTGCCACCAGCGGGGCAATTACCGTTTCCTCGCCAATGCCCCACACGCACGTGCCACGCGCCGCCGCCTGGATAAGCAGCTGCAAGTTGCCCAGGGAATGATCGAGCCTGCCCGTGAACGCATCGCAGATAACCAGCTCCTCGAAACCCTGTTGCTCGGCATGGCCGATGGCCAAATCCATGTCAGTGAAATCCTTATGCACATCGTATTCGAACACGCACGGATGCTGAGGAACCGCACCCAACGAATCGAAGTCGCCGAACACCGCATCGGGCTCGATACCGCGTTCTTGCAATGCGGCAAACCCACCATCAACCGCGTACACCGCATTGAACTGCTGCGTTTGCAGAACGTAATCCAATTCCTTATGGTCGGAAGGCGCAGCCCCCACCAGCAAGCAACGTTTCATATGCAGGGTCCTTTCAGAACGTATGAACGCAAGAATCATTCCCCACTATGAAACCAGAAAACAAAAAGCAGGAAAGGGCGAACCAAGGAAACGCCACATTGGATGCCGAAACCATGGCCCGCGCCAGACAGCAAGGACATCTCTCGTGCCTCAGATTGCCACCAGAACAGGATCGAGCGGGCACTGCCCGCTAAAACGCTCGCCGTAAAAGACAAGGATGCCTAGCTTGACCATGGTGCAGAAAGCAAAAAAGCGCCGTTCGTGGAACGGCGCAATGAGCAAGCCTATAAGCCGGGTTCTGTAATCGGCAACCATTTATCTCGACTTTGCGTCGCCGCAAAGCTCAAGCACGCAACCCGAATGCACGGAAGGGCGGCCGTATCGCATTCCTATTTGCGCTTGCTCCAGATGGGGTTTACCAAGCTACGTTGTTGCCAACGCACTGGTGCGCTTTTACCGCACCGTTTCAGCTTTTCTCCTGCAAGCAGGGGAGTTTCCTTTTCTGTGGCACTGTCCGTCGGGTTTCCCCGCCCAGCCGTTAGCTGGCATCTTGCCCTTAGGAGCCCGGACTTTCCTCATGCATGCGCACGCGATTGCCCGGCTCACTCAGGCGAGTATTATACCCTGTTACGCACTATGCTCACCGAATCAACACGGCAGAGAAATCATGCGTCCATCGAAGCGGTTCCCGCATCGGGGTTAACGCCGTGGTCTTGCCCGATACGGCGAATCACCATGCCCACCGCATCGATAATCCCGCTCTGCAGCAATTCAAGGTAGTCTTCCAATGTTTCAGCTTCTTCGCTGCTGATCACTGCCGTGATGCCGCCCCAAATGTAGTTGACTCTTGCGCGGTCGGTGCGCGAAAGCGTTTCCTCCTCAAGACCGGCGCGCTCCAACCAGCAATGCATAAGGCGGTTTTTGCTCATTTGATTCAAGTCGAACGAACCGCTTCGCACGATGGCGCGAATCTTCTGGTAGTGCTCCCCTATTTCGGGGTCGTTCCGCACTACCGAAAGATCAGGTGGCTTACCCATGGAAACCGCAGCCATCATATCGACGAGCCTCGTTGGGATAACGTTCTCGAACATCTTTACGGCCATATCGTCGATGTTCTCAAAATGATAGTAAAAGGTGTTGTGATTCACGCCAGCACGTTGGGTTATGCGCTTCACCGTTACCGCCGAATAGGGCTTTTCCTCCAGCAGCGACCAAAACGCTGCGGTCATCCGCTCATACGCCGAGGGGCCCGCCTCGTCTTTCCTTGGTCTTGCCATTGCTTCCTCCAATAATTAGAACATCATTCTAATTTAGCCGTTTTATTAATCATAGTGTCTAATTACCATTAATACCGTCCAAAAACCAAACCTCACCACAAGGAGGCTTCATGCTCGAAAAACTCGGCAAGAAAGCACTTATTGCCCCCATCGGCATCGGCATTGTGCTGTGCTGTATCTTGAGCCTTGCCATTGCTCCTATGCTTCGCGCAGAACCCCAAAACGTGCCTTTCGCCATTGTGAACCTGGACAAAGGCGCTGTTACCATTGCCGGCAACAGCAACATCGGCCAAACCATGGCAGACAACCTCATCTCAGGCAAATCCTCGTTGGGCGGAGATTCCGACGACGAAAGCGAATCGGACAACACACTTTCCAACACCGTTTCTTGGACGCAGCTTTCCAGCGAAGAAGAGCTGCAGGAAGCATTGGCCAACAACGAATACTACGGCGGCATCGTTATCCCCGCGAACTTCACCTCACAGCAGATGAGCAAGGCCGTCGGTCTTTCCAACGCCCCCGAGCTTACCGTGTACCTGAACAAGGCGAAGAGCCCGCAAATGGTTTCGAGCATGCAGACCACGCTTTCCACCGCCATGCTGAAAATGGGCGTGGCGGCAAACATTGAAGTGGTGAACGACGCCGACTTGGGCGGTGGCACCATGTCTGAAACCATGTCGGTTCAGATGCTGGTTATGCCCTTGTTCATGCTTACCATGATCGGCTCTATCATCACGTCTTTGGTGTTCTGGCGAAAAGACGTGACGGGGCTACGCAGGAAAAACGCATGGCTAGCCGCCTTGGTGCAGCTCGTGTTCATTGTGGTGCTCTCCGCCATCATGGCAGGCCTTGCCCTGTTCATCGACACGGTGGCAGGCGGACTTTCGCTGCCCCTGGATATGATTTATCCGTTCCTGTGGTTCGGCTGCTTCTGCTGCATGCTGTGTTTTGTGGCCCTGTGCGATGCGTGCCTCCCTCTTGGCGCCTTGGTTGCCGTGGGGACATTTGCGCTGGGCATGGGCACCGCCATGCTGGCGCCCGAAATGCTGCCCTCGTTCTGGGCCGATTGGATTTGCCCCTGGGCGCCGCAAGCCCACTTCGGCAATGGCATCCGCACCATCATCTACCTCGGGCATATGCCCGGCACAAACGATCTTGTGCCTTTCCTCGGCTTCGCTGTCGTGGGCGCGATAGCCCTTATCGCTGCACCGCTGTTGTCGAAGCGCGGTGAAGCTGGTAAAAAGTATACCGTGGCAAACTCTTAATTCGACCCGCCCATTTATCACTCGAAAGGCATTCATCATGACTGCAACATCTCACCTGATGCGCTTTGCGGCAACGTGCTCGCTTACCGCCTGCCTTGCGTTGTTCGGCTGCGGCTTCTTAACCGGCTGCAGCGATGATTCGCAGGCAAACAGCCAAAACGATACCGCTACA
Source organism: uncultured Eggerthella sp. (assembly GCA_905203045.1). Lineage (GTDB taxonomy): Bacteria > Actinomycetota > Coriobacteriia > Coriobacteriales > Eggerthellaceae > Anaerotardibacter. The sequence goes on along the minus strand of CAJKUH010000011.1, from coordinate 50,747 downwards.
ACAACCCAGGAGCAACCCGCCGAAGAACAGCAGCAGGATTCCATCACCGCCCATGGCTCCGCCTACGAAAAGGCAGAAACCGTCAAGGCAACCACCACCCTTTCCGGCGAGTTCAAGAACATTGCCGTAAACGAATGGCTGAAGAACCCTTCCGGGCTTGACGTGGTGTCCGACGAATCAAGCTTGCAAGCCATCACGCCCGATGACGATAAGATCACCTTCACGCAAGACGGTACAAAGCTCGATTGGAGCACCAACGGTGAAGACGTGCATTACTCCGGCGTGACCGACAAGGAACTGCCCTTCGCTGTTTCCTACAGCTACAAGCTGAACGGAGAAGCAGTAGACCCCTCTGCGCTGAAAAACGTTACCGGCCAGCTTGAGATTTCCATGAGCTATGCGAACAACACTTCGGCAACGGTAAACGCCGGCGGCACGTCCCATAAGGTGAAGGAGCCCTATGCCATGGCATCACTGGTGTCGTTCGATGCCGAGCATGCCAAGAACGTAAAAGTCGACAACGGCCAGGTAATGGACCAGGATGGATCGTTCGTTGCCGTAGGCATGGCAATGCCCGGTCTTGCCAAGTCGCTCGAGCTTGACGATATGATGGAACTTCCCGAAAGCGTTACCATCACTGCCGATGTGGTCGGATTCGATATGCCCGACATCACCACTATGGCAACCAATCAAACACTGGGCATGATAGGCGAGGAAACCACCAACGACCTTGATTCCAGCTTGGACGATGTGTTCAACCAGGTATCTTCCATCCAGGAAGCAACCGAGCAGCTAAGCCAAGGCATGCAAGGCGTCAGCCAAGCGCTTTCCGGTATCAGCGAAGGACAGGCCAAGCTCAACAGCGCCTTCCCCAATGCAACCAATGGCCTGAGCAAGCTCTCCGAAGGCTCTGAGGGCATTGGCAAGCTTGTTGACGCTTCTTCCCAACAGTTGGAACAGGTCAAAACAGCCCAAGACAAAGCCGCTGCCGCTGTAGCTGAGCTTGAGGCCATTGACACCGAAGGCATGACCGAAGCCCAAATCGAAGCGCTGCAGCAGGCAACCGCGGACGCAAAGACGAACCTTGCCGCAGCCCAACAGGCAACCGCTTCCGCGAGCGCAGCTTTGGGCAAGGCAAGTGATGCCTCAGCCCAACTGACCCAGGGACTTTCCAGTATCAGCGAGGGACTTGCCAAGATTCAAGCCGGCTACGAGCAACTAGGAGAGGCAACCAACAAGATCACCGCAGCATCGAGCAAGCTTAGCCAAGGAACGCAGGCCATGAGCGAAGGAGTGAAAACCGCCATTTCGGAAATGCGCGGTAACATCAACAGCAAGCTTGACCTGGTTTCCGCCCTGCGCGACTACACCAAAAGCCAAGGCGCCTTCTGCGGCAACGCCAGCAACATGCCCGCCAGCACCACCTTCGTAGTAACCGCCAAAGCCGACGCATAAGCCCATCGCACAATTCACCCACAAAGGCGAGCAGCAAAAAGCTGCCCGCCTTTTTTCATGCTCAGAACAAGCAAGCCCTATATAGGTTTCGGTGCGTGCAGGCCGACAGCCTTCACGAAAGCCCCGAAAGCTACATTGGAGCCGTACCGATAATGGCAGCTAAGCCGCGTCACCCTTCCGACACATATCGCCCTACTACGAAGAATCAGACAATCGCATGCGTTCTTTTGTTAAAACAAAGGAACGCCCAAAGGGCGTTCATCAAGAGTCCGGGCATGCACCAGTAAATCAGCGAGCGGCGTTCTGGCGAGTGCAGGGGAAGCGAAAAGGGCGAGGCATTGGCCTTTTTGCGCCATGCCTCACCCTTTGAGGTTTCCCTGTGCCGCTAGAACGCCGCGCAGCATCATCGCGTTTCGCATGAAAAAAGGCTTGCCATAGGCAAGCCTTTAAAACTAGTCCATATCGTCAAACGAGAAGCTGTCGTCTGCGTCCCCGTAGCCGGAGAAGTCCTTCGATGCTGCGGAGGGCTTCGGTGCTGCAGGAGCCGTTACCGTCGGCGTTACCGTAGGCGTAGTGTAGGTTGCCACAGCGGGGCTGGGCTCCCACTTGGACTCTGCTGCCACCGGCTTGGAAGCCTTCGTGTCCTGCTGCGAATCGGAAGCGGAGCTTGCCGCATCGAACGTGGTCATCTCAAGCAGCTCAGCAGGAATCTCGATGCCGGCAGTAACCTCGCCGCCAATCTCGGACAAGCGCTGGGTTGCGGAGCCGATGAATTCCTTCAGCATGTCCTGGTACTGCTCACGTACCTTTTCGCGGCTGGAAGAAAGCTCGTTGATGTGGTCGATAACCTTCTGCTTTTCGCCATTTGCCTTGTCAAGGATGCGACGGCCTTCGTCTTCGGCGTTCTTGCGCGTCTGCTCAGCATCGGCCTTTGCCTTGGTGACGATCTCATCGGCCGTGCGCTGGGCAACGATAAGGGCCTGAGCGATAGCGGTATCGTCGCTCTTGCGGTCGCGCAGCTTGGCTTCGAGCTCGGCAATCTTGGCATCCTTTTCTGCGACGATGGCAGGATCGATGCCTGCAGGCTTGGGCTCTTCTGCCGGAGCAGGAGCAACCACCGGACGCTCGGAGATAACTTCGGTGCGGGAAGCGGAAGCAGCTTCGGCAGCCTGCATGCGAAGACGGGAAATCTCGTCGTTCAGCTCGTCAATCTCGGAAGCAACGCGCTCAAGGAATACGTCCACTTCGTCTACGTCGTAACCACGACGCTCGATCTTGAAGCTCTGGTTCTGGATGTCGGAAGAAGTAATGGCCATTGAAAGCTCCCTTTACCTGGTTATTCGAACAGCCATGCTAAATCAGCACGGCCAAAAAATTAACTATCAGACGTACTCCAAACTGTAACACAAGCAGCGCCACGATTGGGCTAACGTCCACCATTCCTCCAATAGGCGGAATAAAGCGCCTGAACAGGTCAAGAAAGGGATCGCAGATCTTTCCCAGCGCATGGTAAACGTCCGTTACGATGCCCCCTCCCATGGGGATCCACGACATCATCACGTATACGAATATCACAAAACTGTATGCATCGGCCAAGCTGACCAAAAGCATGCTGATCATGTATTAATAACTCCTTAAGCCCGGGGATTACGCGAAACGCTAGCCCTTGAGTACGCCCTGTTTGGCAAGCTTGTGCTTTTCCTCAAGCGTAAGCTCCCTGCCCTGCAGGATGACAAACGTCTTTTCCGCAATGCAGTCAACTTGCGCGGTAAGGGCCGATGCAACGCCGAACGAGAAATCGAGCACGCGCTTGGACAGAGCAGGGTCGGTCTGGCGAAGCGAGAGCACCACAATATGGCCCGCACGCACCGATTGCGCCACGGAAGACACGTCTTCGTAGCTTGCCGGCTTCAATACGGTAACCTCACGCGCCGTGCTTGTGCTGAGAGCGGCTGCAGGTTCCTGCGTGGCGGCAGACGACGACTCCGTCGAGGGAGTAAACGACGCTGCAGAGGAAAGCGATGAGTTGCTTGCCGCAGAAGAGCTGCCAGCAGAAGACGTGTGCTTATAAGGCGAAACGAAATCGGTGTAGGACGATGCCGGGATGCTGAAATCCTCGGCAATCTTCGAAACCGACTCCTTTTCCTCCGCCTGGTGTGCCGCATTGGAAACATCGAGCTGAGGCTTTGCCGCCACTTCCGACACGCCGTAGGCACTTGTGGTAGCGCGGATGTCCCCCGAGCTTACCAGCTGAGGCACGGAATAACGGCCAGAGCGCGAGCCGGCAGAACGGGAAGAGCCGGTAGACCTGGTGGTGTACTCCAAGCGATCATAGGGGTCGCCGTAGGTATCCGGATCGTAGCCGGCATCATAGCCCTGCCCCGAAGGGGAATCGTCGTAGTCATCGTAATAGGGATCGTCATAGTAATCGTCGTGACGATCGGAACGGCCACCGCCGAAACCGAGCTTGTCCTTCAAATCGCCGAACAGCTCGCTTGCCGACATAGAGGGACGCGGAAAATCCATGATGGTCTTCCCTTCTGATCAATCTAAAACAAACACGGGCTTAGGTTTTCTAAGCGTTTTCGAATGAATCGCTGAAAATAGCACGCCCGATTCTTACAATCGTAGAGCCATAACGCAGCGCAACAGGCCAGTCTTCGGTCATACCCATAGAAAGAGCAGACAAGCGGGTTTCGATGCCCGTTTGCTCAAACGTGCTGTTCAGCTCTTCCTTCAGGCGGGCAAGGCCCGAAAAGGTGGTGTCGATAAGCTCTTCTTCGGCACGGGGCGCCATAGTCATAAGGCCCTCGATTTTAACATGCTCAAGCCCTTGAGCGCGCTCGATGATGCCCCGAACTTCGGAAGGCTGAAAGCCGCTTTTGCTTTCCTCGCCCGAAACATTGACTTCGAGCAGCACCCGCTGGCACTTGCCCAGCGCCGCCGCTGCTGCGTCGATCTTCGCAAGATGGGCTTCCTTGCTTACTGAGTGAATGAGCGTCGCCGCGGACACAATATCGTGGATACGGCGCGATTGGATGTTGCCGATGAAGTGCCATTCCATATCGGGGAACGCCTTCTGCTTGCGCAGCAGTTCATCGGGGCGATTCTCGCCGAAGGCAGTTGCCCCGGCATCGATTGCCAGCTGCACCTGGTCGATATCGACCGTCTTGGAAACCGCCAGCAGCTTCACCTCTTCAGGGTTGCGGCCGATTTCCTTGCAAACCTGGTCCACTTCAGAACGTACATGCTTATATCGCGTTGCCGTGCTCATGTCCGGCGCTCCTTTCCAACTGTCGCTTTTAGCATAGCGCGCCTACACCGCAAGCCAGCATATTTTCAAAAGGGCGCCAACAAAAGACGCCCAAAAGGAAGCCATGCCCCAACATACCAGCAGGCAAAACGCAAGAACGAAGATCAATGACCATCCGGAAGATGATCCTTGAGTTGTGCGCTTTTTTGCCACGCTAGCGTGCTTTAACCGCAAAGGCGCCATGACGACCGCACGTGCCGCCCTGCCCACGGTACGAGAAGAACTCGTCGTTGCCGCATACGGTGCATTTGCCCAAGTCGCATACACGTTCGGGCGTCACCCCTGTCTTACGAAGCTGGATGCGCAGACCCTCAGCCAAATCGATATGGGTGGCATCGTAGGCGCATTCTTCGCCGAATTGGCGTACAAAACGCTGGTACACATCCGCGCCCGTCTCAAAGCACTCGGGGCCGATATGCGGACCGATATACACGTTGTACATCGCAGCAGCCTCAGCGCCCAGAGCATCAGCATCGGCTTGCGCCATCATCCTTACCGTTTTGGCGGATATCAAATTGTCCACACCGCGCCAGCCGGCATGCACCACGGCAAAGCGACCCGTTGGCGAAACGATGATCACCGGCACGCAGTCGGCGTAGCACAGAAGCGCCGCAACGCCCCGCGCATTGACAACCAGGCCGTCGGCACCCTGTGCCGCACGCTCACGTACCGCATCGGCTTCCTCACGCAAAAAAAGATGGCCAAGCGCTGCAGGATTGCCTACATCAAGCACAACGTTGCCGTGAACCTGGTTCGGCACGATAAGCTCGCCGTCTTCGCAGTCAAATGCCTGCTGTACGCGACGGCGGTTCTCCTGAACGGCAGAAAGATCGTCTTTGACATGCGAGCCAAGGTTGAGCGAAGAGTAGGCGCCTGTGCTCACTCCCCCTTCACGTGTGGTGAAGGCGATGCGCACGCCTGTGGCTTCATAGAGCGCTTCATCGGTGTAAGCGGAAATGGACGCAAAACGACCCTTGGTCAACTCAGGGTCGGGCAGAACAAGGGTCGTCATAGAAAGCCTTCTTACGTTGAAAGCAAATAATGCACGTATGTTTTTACTGGCGCTTCAGGAAATCGGGAATGTAGTCTTCGTCGGCGAAGCGGGGCTCAGAAGGATACAGCGGGCGCTGATTGTTGCTGGTCTTCTGAGCAGAGCCGGTCGTGGAAGCGAACACGTTGTCACGACGGCCGAAGTCCATAGCCGACTGAGAGCTACCCGCCTTGAAGCCCGTTGCGATAACGGTAATGCGGATGGTGTCGCCCAGTTCTTCATCGACAATCTGACCGTAGATGATGTTGGCGTTTTCGTCGGCAACTGCTTCAACAACCTTGGCAGCTTCGTCAACTTCGGAAAGCGCCAGGTCGGGACCGCCTGCAATAGAGAACAGGATGCGGGAAGCGCCAGCAATGGACGTTTCAAGCAGGTTGGAGTTGATAGCCTGCTGGGCAGCATCAAGCGCACGGGAGTCACCGGACGCAAGACCGATGCCCATCATAGCCGTGCCAGCGTCCTTCATAACGGTGCGGATATCGGCGAAGTCGAGGTTGATCAAGCCAGGAATGGTGATGAGGTCGGTAACGCCCTGGATGCCCTGACGCAGGGTGTCGTCGGCAATACGGAACGCATCGAGCATGCTGGTCTTCTTTTCGACGATCTCGAGCAAGCGATCGTTCGGGATGACGATGAGGGTGTCTACCTTCTGGGAGAGGTAGTCGATGCCCTGCTCTGCCTGGTTGCGACGAAGGCGACCTTCGAAGCTGAAAGGCTTGGTTACGATGCCGACGGTAAGGGCACCGATTTCCTCACGAGCGATTTCTGCAACAACAGGAGCAGCACCCGTACCGGTGCCACCGCCTTCACCAGCGGTTACGAATACCATGTCGGCATCGGCAAGCGCTTCACGGATCTCGGAACGGGATTCCTCGGCCGCCTGGCAGCCAACCTCAGGATTGGCACCTGCGCCCAAGCCACGGGTGATTTCCTCACCGATATGGATGGTCTTATCCGCATCGGAAAGAAGAAGGGCCTGACGGTCGGTGTTTACGGCGATGAACTCAACGCCCTTGATGCCGGCTTCAACCATGCGGTTTACGGCATTCGTGCCGCCGCCGCCTACGCCGACAACTTTGATAACCGCGAGATTATCGTTGCCAAGAATCTGTTGCATTATGTGCTCGCTTTCGATTTCATTTCAGCGCTGCCTCAGGGCACAAATGCCCAATGAGACACGCAAGTTATTTTACACAATGGCCTGTTGTTTGCAAAACGAGCAGACCCCCTGGCCTGCACTAAACCGAGCGCCAAACAGGTTTATTCACAACTCGTACATTTATATACGAAATCTTGCCTTCATGTTCTTTCATGAGCTGCAGGCACACCCGCTCCTTGTCTCGAATGTCCTTCGAGTCGCCGAAGGCAATCTCGATACCGTTTTTCAAGGTAAGCGTGGTGGAATCGCTGCTGGCAGCGGCAACGCTCTTCACCTGATCGGCAAGCTCAGTGGTCATGCCGTCGATCACGCCTAGGGCGTTTTCGACGTTTGCGTTGTTGCAGTACGAACCCGCTTCCGGCGTCGAGCCGTACGGGATGTCGGTGATCTCGAGCGCGTTGGACGCATCGTCGTACACCGAATCGGGTAGTGCCTTCCCCTCTGCGCTGTTGCGATCGTCGGGAATCTTGGTGAGCCACATGCCATCCGAGGAAAGCACCCATCGCTCCACCGTGTTCGAGCTGTCAACTGTCACCGCAACCACCGCCGATATGGTTCGCTCGGTGATGCTGAGGTTCAAGGTATTGGGGAAAATGCGATCGACCGAAGCGCTTTTCACCCAAGGGTTCGAGCCGAGCCTTGTCGCGATGCCGTTTGCATCGACATTGAGCAGAGTAGAACCCGCTGGCACGGCCGCCAATTCGGTAAGCTCGTTGCTGGACAGGTGGTCGGCTCCGGAAACCGTGACTTGCTCAACCGCGAAGGCACCCGAGCTGGAAAGGGCAAACCCGCCGATGCCGAAAGCCCCCAACACCACAACAAAAGCAACGAGGACGCCTACCACTTTTCGCGATGCAGCATGGTGCGACGAGGCCTGACGTCGTTGGGCGCTGCGCACTTCCGATACGCTCACCGAGCGCAGAGATCCATCACTGCCATACCGACTCTGCGAACGCGATCCAGACCGAGCGGACGGACGAGCACCTGCAGCGCTGGGACGAGCAGAATACGACGAAGAACGACGCGATGGCGAAGGAGTCGACCGCCTTGAGGAGGAGCGGTTCATCGATGCTCCGCCATAGGACGAGCCATAGCTGGGGCGTTGCGACGACCTGAGCGTGCGGCTTTGGCTGGGACGCCCCTTCACCGAGGTAGGACGCGTGGAAACCCTATTCCTCGAAGAAGTCGACCGGGAACCCGAGGAACTTGACCTCCGTCTGGAGTTCGATGCCATAGCGCCTCCTTACCTCTTGTCGCACTTCCTGTATCAAGGTTGCAACGTCATGCGCCGTTGCGCCTCCCGTGTTCACAATAAAGTTAGCGTGCTTTTCAGACACCTGCGCCGCTCCGCAGCGCTTGCCCTTCAAGCCCGCTTCCTCGATAAGCTCGCCGACCGACTGCCCCTCTGGGTTCATGAAAACGCTGCCACACGTTGGATACTCCAAAGGCTGCGTTTCTTTCCTTCGCGCAAGAAGGGTGTTCATGCGCTCCGAGATGTTGCCCGAAAATGCCTTTTCAAGGCGCAGCTCGCATTCGACGATGACCTCGTCAGCGGCAAACGATGAGGTACGGTACCCCCACGAAAGCTCGTTGGCAAGGTATCTTTTAAGACCCCTTTCGGCATGGTAGGTGGTAACCGAAACCACGCGTGAGCCGATCCAGTCATGTGCCGTGCCGGCATTCTGAACCAAAGCGCCGCCAACAGTGCCCGGCGTTCCCACTGCGAATTCCATGCCGGAATACCCGTTGTGGAACACTTCCTGCACCAGACGGGAAAGCATGGTTCCCGCGCCCACGATCACTGTGCTCTCGGATTCGTCGAACTGCCAGCTGCGGAACTCGCCTGCCAGCGTAATCACCACACCAGGGTAGCCTTCGTCAGCAACCAAAAGGTTCGAGCCCTTTCCGGCAATGAACCATTCGAAGCCTTCAGAGGCGCACACCTTCAGAACAGTGCTCAATGCTGCGATGCTGTTCACCTCGGCAAACGCATGCGCAGGGCCGCCGATGCGGTACGTAGTGTGGCGAGACATCGGCTCATCGAGCTTGATAATGCCGTCGAACTCGTCGTCAAACCGCAAAAGCTCCAGCTCAGAGGCATGACGCGCTGCCATTATTTACGGCTCTCTTCGCGCTCCTGCAAAGCCGCCAAAAGCTCGGGGCCGATAGAGGTTACGTCGCCTGCACCCATGGTGATGATCAAATCGCCCGGCTGGAGCTTTTCCAACAGGAACGGCACAACCTGCATACGACGATCAACGTAGTTCAAGTCGGCGGGGTGGTTCGGGTTGTCGTAGATAGGCTGCATGAAGGTTTTGCCCGTCACGCCGGGAACCGGCGTTTCGCCTGCGGGATACACGTCCAGGAACGTCACCATGTCGGCCTGGTCGAACGCATGGCCGAACTCGTCTTTCAGAACCTCGGTGAACAGGCGGATACGGGAATAGCGATGGGGCTGGAACACCACACATACGCGCTTGAAGTCAAGGCCCTTTGCCGCGGCAATGGTTGCCGTGATTTCAGTGGGATGGTGCGCGTAGTCGTCGAGGATCGTTACACCGTCGGCCTTGCCAACCAAATCGAAACGACGACGGACGCCCATGAACTCCGACATTGCCGCCGCAGCCTTCTGCATATCGACGCCGCGCGTCGAAAGAAGCGTCAGAACGCCTGCGGCATTGAGCGCATTGTGGCGGCCCGGGTTCTGCTTGATATGGCAAGGAAGAGCCGTGCCATCGGGCAACGTCACCGTAAAGGAAATGGATACCCCTTCGGTCTGGTAATCCGACACCACTGTATCGCATTCAGTAGAGAAGCCATATGTCAGAACCTTCTTGCCCGTTTTGCGTGCGGCTTCGACCAATCCGGCATCTTCGCCGCATACCACGCAGCATCCGTCCTCGTGAACCGAGCTCATGAAGTCACCGAACAGCTGGTAGATTTCATCAAGGCCGCTGTAGTGGTCAAGGTGGTCTGCCTCGATGTTGGTGATGAGCACCGAGGTCGGGTCAAGGTACGTAAACGACTTATCGGATTCGTCGGCTTCCACCACGTAGTAGTCGCCTTTGCCACAATGGGCGTTCGAGCCGTAGGCCCGCACGATTCCGCCGATAAGGAACGTGGGGTCGTAGCCCATAGCGTCCAGAACGGAAGCGAGCATGGAAGACGTCGTGGTCTTGCCATGCGTGCCGGCAACGGCCAGCGTATCGTGGCCAACGCCCAGTGCAGCGAGCATCTTGGCACGATGCCAAATGGGAATGTTACGGTTCTTGGCCTCGATAAGCTCAGGATTGTTTTCCAAAATAGCGGTAGACACTACCACCACATCGGGCTCGAGCCCTTCCAAATTAGCTGCACGTTGGCCGATGAACACCTTCACGCCCGCTTCGCGCAGCTGCTGGGTATAACGGCTTTCGCGCAGGTCGGAACCGGACACTTCCATGCCCTGCTCCTTGGCAACGCGGGCAATACCGCTCATGCCAACTCCGCCAATGCCGATGAAATGTACGTTGTTAATGCGATTCTCCGTCACGGATAGCCTCCTAGGGATCGCCCCTCATTGTATAGAAATGCCCCAAAGCCAAGCGCAGCATCATAACTTCTGCGCAGGCTTACTGCTCCTTGTTCTTGCTGCGCTCCAGGCCCACAAGCTCAACCACATCGCCGAGCCTGCCGGCAGCATCCTGCGTTTCGAAAGTCGCCGCCGCATCGCTCATCTTCGCGCGTGCCTCAGGGTCGCGAAGCAGCTTGAATACCTCTTCGGCAAATTCGGGCTCTTCCACCTTATCGTCCTGGATAAGGACAGCGGCGCCACGGTCCACGTATTCGGACGCATTCACCGTTTGGTGGTCGGCCGTCGCATAGGGGAACGGGATCAGCACGGCAGGAATGCAGCGTGCCGAGATTTCCGCGAGGGAAGATGCGCCTGCGCGAGACACGATCAGGTCGGCAGCGGCAAGCGTTTCGCCCATATGATCCTGATAGCCCATAACCTGGTAGCGCTTCTTCTCTTCCTCGGTGAGGGCAAGCGCCTCGGTTACCGTGTCAAGCTCCTTCGGGCCGGTGATGTGCACCACGTATACGTTGTCCATGTCAAGAAGCTCGTCTTTCATGGCCACCAACGCCGTGTTGATATGACGAGCACCCAAGCTGCCGCCGAACACCAAGAGCATCGTGGCATCTTGCGGGATGCCCAAGTAATCACGACCCTCTTCACGCGTGGCCTTCAGCACCGAAGAGCGAACCGGGTTGCCCGTTATCAGGACCTTCGATTGGTCGGCAACGCCATGTCCGGCAACACGATAAGTCAGGCACACCGCCGCAGCGTACTTCGAGATGAAGTCATTTGCCATGCCCATGACGGAATTCTGCTCGTGGATAACCACGGGAATGCCCATGCGCTTTGCCGCCTGAGCTACCGGAAGGCACACATAGCCGCCGAACACCACCACCACATCGGGACGGATGTCCAGGAACCACTTAACCGCCAACTTCGACGACTTCGAGATCTTGCGAAGACCCTTCGCCAACGAAAGCGGGTGGCTGCGATCGAATCCCGCTGCCTCGAAGCCCTTGAACGGGATGCCCGCCGCTGGAACAAGCTTCGACTCAACGCCATTGGGGGTGCCAGCATACAGCACCTCGTGGCCACGTTCGGTAAGAACCTCTGCCAAAGCGAGGGCAGGGTTGATATGGCCGGCGGTACCGCCGCCGGAAAGCACTACGCGCATGAGTGCTACCTCCTTTGCGTTCGCGTTGAGCGAACCTCTGTTGCGTACGCTGGCATGCTATCCGCCCTTATCACCTGCAAAGACGGCCTGCCGCTACGCTCCGAAAGCGCAAAACGTTGGCTTCGCGCTCCCCTCCCGTTCGAGCTCCTTCCCTGCTGGGCGGTGCGCCCGGAAGAAGGAACCTTCGATACTACCTGCAAATTGTCACGACGTTGACGATACTCCCCTTCTTTATCCGAATCAAAAGATATCGAAAGAAGCACACCAACTAAGGTGAGCGAGGAAAGCAGCGAAGAGCCGCCCGACGATATGAAGGGAAGCGGTTTGCCCGTTGTGGGGAACAGCCCAACCACGCACGAAATGTTCAGGAACGCCTGGAACACGATCATCACGGTAAGGCCTGCCGCCAGAAGCGAGCCGAACGGGGTACTGGCCTGGCTGGCAATCAGAAAGCCGCCGCGCATGAACACCAAGAACGCAACGATCACCAACAGGGCGCCTATAAGGCCAAGCTCTTCACCGATAATGGCGAAAATGAAGTCGGTTTCCGCTTCAGGCAAATACTGCAGCTTCTCGTACGAATTGCCGATACCAGCGCCGAACAGACCGCCCGAGGCAAGCGCCTTGAACGAGTGAACCAGCTGGTAGCCCGTGCCCTGAGCATCCGACCAGGGGTCCATGAAGTTGCCCAAACGATCGGCGCGGTAGCTCCTTGAAAGCACCGACACCGCTATCACAACCACGCTCAGCACGATGAGCACGACCACGTTCCTTCCCGACAGCCCGGAAAGAATCAGCACGGAAAACAAGCCGATGCAGCAGATGAGCGTCGTGCCCAAGTCGCTTTGGGCAAAGAACATGAAGATCAAAGGGGCAGCCACAAGAACAATGGTCTGCTTCGCGGCGGAATTAAGGTCGAGGCGTCCTTCGCGGTAGTCGGCGGCGATGCGCGCGCCCATCATAACGAAGGCGATCTTGGCGAACTCGGAAATCTGAATGCTGATGGGCCCGATGATAAGCCAGCGCTTAGCGCCCAAGCCTACCGTGCCCGACACCGCCGTAACACCGATAAGAGCAACGCATATGATCCAGAAAACATAGCCACCACGGCCCTGCATGCTGTCCTGCTTCACCGTGAAGGCAACCGCCACGGCAATAACGGTGCCTATCAGCGCGAAGGCACACTGCTTCACGGTTTCGCCCAGCGCGTCGCCCTGTTCCACGTACGAGGTGATGGAAGAAGACGAGTACACCATGACCAAGCCCACGGCCAAAAGCGCGAACGTGGACAGGATAACCATGAGCCTTGGCCCCATCACCTGAGCAGGTGCGCTTTGGAAAAGGGATCGCGGGGGCGTTTTGCTGCGTTTTCGTTCTGTGTTTCGCTCCCGGGTCATAAACCTATCAGGCACCTCGCTTCGCGCTGCGCTCGGCTACCAGGCGCTTGAACACGTCGCCGCGCTCCTCGAAGCACGAGAATTCGTCGAAAGAAGAGCAAGCGGGGGAAAGCGTGACGATGTCGCCCGCCTCGGCATGGGAAAGCGCTTCGTCGAGGGCACTCTCAAGGTTGCCCGCAGAATAGACGGGGAGCTTTGCTCCCTCAAACGCCTTGAGGAAGCGCGCGCCGGCAGCGCCAAAGCACACTACTGCCTTGCAATGGGCTTCTGCGCCGGCAACCAAATCGGCAAGGTCGGTACCTTTGTCGCAGCCGCCCAGCAAAACGATGGGACGCTCTTCGCCGAATGCGGCAAGCGCCTTCAGCGTTGCATCGACGTTGGTTGCCTTCGAATCGTTGTAGCAGCGAACGCCAGCAATGGTGCCACACGGCTCGATGCGGTGCTCAAGCGGAGCAAACGACTTCAGACCCTCGACGATCTTCGCATCGTCGCAGCCCAAGGCAATAGCGGCCGAAGCGGCAGCAAGCGCATTGGAAGCATTGTGCTCACCCTTGATCTGCAAATCGGAAGCGGAGCAAAGCGCATGCTTGACGTTCTTGAAATCGACCGTGAGCACGCCGTTGCCCAAAAACGCCGCGGCATCGGCGCCACAAGCATCTTCGCGCATGCTCTCGTTCAAGCCGTGGCACGTGCCCATGGGGATATAGGAGAACTTGCGCTCTGCAGCGGGCGTGCGCTTCAGAGCCTTCACGTATCCACGCACCACATCGTTGGTGGCATCGAGGATAACCGTGCAATTCTCGTCACAGTTGGCGTAGATCTTACGCTTGGCCTCGGCATATGCCTCCAGGCTGCCGTGCCACTTCAAGTGGTCGGGCGTGATGTTCAGAAGAACCGCCACATCGGGCTTGAAGAGCTTGGTGGAAGCCAGCTGGTACGAGGAAACCTCGGCAACATAGTACTCGACGGCACCCGTTGCCACCGCATCGAGGCACGTGTCGCCGATGTTGCCTACCGCCTGGGCCTTCTTCCCGCAAACGGAAAGGATGTGAGCGCACAGTGCCGTCGTAGTGGTTTTGCCGTTGGTGCCCGTGATGGCAACCCATACGGAATCGGCCGCGCTTTCACGCCACGCGAATTCCACTTCGCTGATAACCTCGGTCGACACCGCCTGGGCAGCATGGTAGAAATCGGAGTTCTCCGAAATGCCCGGGCTTGCGATGCACACGTCGAACGTGCCTTCGAACTCATAGGTATCGAAGAGCACTTCAGCGCCCTTTTCCTGGAATTCCTGCGCGGCGGCACGAGAGGCATCGGTCGCCTGGCCTGCAGCGATTACCAGCTTCGACACGCGAGTACCCAAAAGCGCAGTGCAGTAGTGCGCTGCAGCGGTGCCCGACTTGCCCAAGCCCAAAACGAGGACAGCGCCCAAGGACTCGGGCGCGTGTTTTTTAGAGGTATCAAAAGAAGTAGCCATGTTCTATCCCATCAACGACTGTGCGAAATACATGCAGAATCCGATGCCTGCCAAGGCTGCGGAAATGATCCAGAAACGGATAACGACTTTTACTTCGCTCCAGCCCTTCTTCTCGAAGTGATGGTGGAGCGGAGCCATGAGGAACAGGCGCTTACGCGTTTTCTTGAAGTACAGCACCTGAATGATTACCGAAAGAGCCTCTACCACGAACAGGCCGCCGATGATAAGCGAGAGCACCTCGGTCTTCGACACGATGGCCAAGCAGCCCAGCGCCGTACCCAGGGCAAGAGAGCCGGTGTCGCCCATGAAGATATCGGCAGGATAGGAGTTGAACCACAAAAAGCCAATGCAGCAACCGGCGATAGCCGCAGAGATAATGGCGGCATCAAGCACGCCGGCACGGAACGTGATGGCAGCCATTACCACCATCACTACCATGATGGTGCCGCTCAAAAGACCGTCGAGGCCGTCGGTGAGGTTGGTGGCGTTGCTCATGCCCATAAGCAGGATGTCGGCGAACACAAGATAGATCCACGGGATGGAGAACTCGCTGCCCGCCGGTACCTGGATAGGAAGCGTGGTGGTAAGAACACCCAGGTCAAGCGTGCACACGAACGGAATGTCAACCGTGGGTGCAATACCCAGCCAGTTAACAGCCGCAAGCACAAACGCCGTGGAAATGAAGAACTGGCCGATGAGCTTCGCCTTCGGGGTAAGTCCCAGCGAGCGCTCATGGGCAACCTTGGACGCGTCGTCGAACAGGCCCAGGGCGCCGGTAGCCAAAACAGCGACCATGATAAGCCAGGTTTCAGGAGCCGGCTCGGCAAGAATCGCCACCACCACCGTTGCGGCGATGAGCATGATGATGCCGCCCATGGTAGGCGTGCCCTGCTTCACCAAGTGGCTTTCAGGACCGTCGGCGCGAACCTGCTGTCCGATAAGGTGCGAACGCAGGAACTTGATGAACACCGGCATGAACGCCATGGTTACGATGGCGCCAAGGAACACGGCCAGGAAAACAACGAAAGTCGGATACTGCGTATAAGAAAGCATGCTAGTTCAACAACCCCTTGGCTATACGATCAAGTTCCATGGAATGCGATGCCTTCACCAGCACCGTATCGCCAGGAACCATATGTTCTTTCAGATAGGCAAGCGCCTCTTCACGGCTTTTCATCATATGCACCTGTTGCTCCGGGAAGCCGTCGCGTACGGCGGCCTGCGCGATATAGCGGGAAAGCTCACCGACGCACAGCAGGCAATCCAACGTCGAAGAGGCCACAAAGGAACCGGCTTTTTCATGCCCTTCCTGCGTAAAAGCGCCCAATTCGCCCATGTCTCCCAACACGGCAAAACGACGTCCCTCTACCTTCATGGCGCACAGAAGCGCCAACGAAGCGCACATGGAATCGGGGTTTGCGTTGTAGGCATCGTTGATGACGGTGATGCCCGAAGCTGCGTGAACCACTTCCTGTCTTCCCGATTCGGTTTGCGAAGCGGCAAGGCCGGCAACAACAGCCTCCGCCGAAACACCGCACGCCCATCCCAACGCAGCGGCGGCGCAGGCGTTATGGATGTTATGGGCGCCACGCAATGCCAAGGCGCACGGGAACATACCGTCCGGCATGTGCAAGGCAAACGCAGGGCAGCCCTCTTCGCTCAATTGGACGTCGGTAGCATAGGCGGTAAGTTCAGATGCGGGCAAACCGCTGGCGCAAACGCCTGAACCATCGAACAACAGCGTTTTCACGCCGCGTTCATCGAGCTTGGTCCACGCACGCTGCTGAGCGCTGTAGCCGTCGGCTGCGTTGAGCACAGCCATGCCAGCACCATCAGGCAAGGCTTCAAGCACTTCGGCCTTTGCGCGAGCAATGTTCTCCTTCGAGCCCAAGAGCTCCATATGACATTCGCCCACATTGGTGATGAGGGCGATATCGGGCTTTACGAACGAGCACAGCGATTCAAGCTGGCCCCTTCCGCGCATTCCCATCTCCACTACCACGAATTCGGTATCGGCGTCGGCTTCCAGCAACGTGCGGGGCACGCCCAGTTCGTTGTTCTGGTTCGCTTTGGTTGCCGTTGTCTTGTACGTGGTGGAAAGCACATCACGCACCAGGTTCTTCGTGGTGGTTTTGCCCATCGAACCGGTAAGGGCAATGACCTTGCCCTGCAAATGGCCGCGCCACCCGCGGGCCAGATCGGTAAACGCCTGCTGAGTGGAAGCAACCTGCAGCACCGCCGCACCTGCCTCGCGCGCGGCCTTCAACGCATCTTCTGACAGCTCGTGCATGGCCAACACGGCAACAGCGCCCGAGCGCACAGCGCCTTCGGCGAAGTCATGCCCGTCCACCCGTTCGCCGAGAAGCGCAACGTACACAAACCCAGGCTTCACTTCACGCGAATCCCAGGTAATGCCGCACGCCTCGGCATCTTCGCTGCCGGGACGGACCACGTAGTCCGCCTGCGTGTACTCGGCAATCTTGTCTATAGGAAGAAGCATGGATCTAACCGAACACCTTCTCGAGTTCTTCGGCAGCAACTTCACGGTCGTCGAAGTGATGCTTTTCCGTGCCCACAATCTGATAATCCTCGTGACCCTTGCCGGCAATGAGCACAGCGTCGCCTGCCGAAGCGTGGGCAATTGCACGTGCAATGGCACTGCGACGGTCGGGCTCCACGTCGAAGCGGCCCACGCCTTCGCGCATGCCGTCAAGGATATCGTCGATGATGGCTTGCGGATCTTCCGTACGGGGGTTGTCGGACGTTACCACCGCGTAGTCGGCAGCAAGCGCCGCCTTGCCCATAATGGGACGCTTCGAAGCATCGCGGTCGCCACCGCAGCCGAACACGACCAGGGTTTTGTGGCCGTCGTCCACCAGGGCGGAAACCGAGGCAATGGCGTTTTCCAGGGCATCAGGCGTGTGGGCATAGTCAACGTACACCGAAACGCCGCCGTCGTGTGCGGTGTGAATACGTTGCAGGCGTCCAGGTACGGCCGGGGCATCACGCAGTGCTTCGGCAATGGCAGAAGGCAGGTAGCCCAGCTGCATGGCAACGCCGAATGCCGTCATGATGTTCTCGACGTTGAAGCGCCCTACCAGCGGATAGGTGAACGTGATGTTCTGGCCACGCACCGAAAGGGTAACGGTGGTCTGCGCCTGACCGTACTCGACGGCAACCGGATGAATCTGCGCCGCCGTGTCGAAGCCCGTGGTAATGATGGCGTCCTCGTTGGCAGAGCAGCGCTTCAAAAGCTCTTTGCCCCACTTACTTTCGATGTTGATAACGCGCTTAGCGGGATAATCCTTCGAGAACAGGCGCGCCTTGGCCGCGAAATACGACTCGAACGTCTTGTGGTAGTCAAGATGGTCTTGGGTAAGGTTGGTGAACGCCGTGACCGAAAAGGACGTTGCCCACGTGCGGTCAAGATCAAGCGCATGCGAGCTCACTTCCATGGAAACCACGCCACAGTCCTCATCGCGCATCTGCGCGAAAAGCTCCTGCAAGTCGGGTGACTCGGGGGTGGTATGGGAGGAAGGAAGATGTTTGCCCCCTACCTCGATGCCTACCGTGCCGATAAGACCCGTACGGTTGCCCAGATGCTGGGCGATATGGTCAACCAAATAGGTAGTAGTCGTTTTGCCGTTGGTGCCGGTAACGCCGACCAAAGAAAACGCCTTAGAAGGCTCGTCGTAGAAGCGCGAAGCCATGCGCGCCATAGCCTTACGGGAATCCTTCACCACCACTTCGGTAACGTCGGTGGCATCGGCGAGGTAGATTTTGCGTTCAACGATAAGAACACGCGCGCCACGATCGATGGCATCCTGCGCGTAGGAATGGCCGTCGCTTTTCAGCCCAACGATGCAGCAGAACGCATCGCCCGGCTTCACGCAATCGCTTCGATAGGCGATGCCGGAAACCGGTTCATCGGCGTTGCCGATGATGGTGCAATCAATACCTTCGAACAGCTCTCCGCATGTCTTCTGTGTCATGAGAACCTCAATTCTGAGTGATGTTGTAGCGATCAATCGCAAACGCCATTATATCTCGAAACGTTGCTACGGTTTGCCTTTCGCCCGGAACATCCGTAGCCCCCACGAAGCACACAAGATTCGTGGAAGTGTCAGGCATGTAGCCAACGAACGATATGTTGTACATGCCCTTCTTGTAACCACCGGAATCGGAGGCGATTTCCGCCGTGCCGGTCTTGCCAACCACGCGGTACCCCTTTATCTGGGCGTCGGTACCGGTACCACGTTCAACCGTTTGCTGCATCATCGACTCAAGGTCGGTAATGGCACCGGCGTTGTCGGTCAATTGGGCCGTATCGTAACTGCGTCGGTCGGATTCGCTGGGCACATCGGTAAGGAAGTGCGGGGTGCAGGCAACGCCATCGTTTGCCAGAGCACCGTAGAAACGCACCATTTCGATAGGCGTGGTGGTAAGGCCCTGACCGAAACTGATGTTGTAGCCCTGGACCGTCGACCATTCGTTCTTCGAGGCGATGCTGCCCGATGCTTCACCGGGGTAGTCGACGCCGGTCTTGTCGCACAGCTGGAACTGCTGGATGTACTCGGCAAGACGCGTGAAGGTAAGGTCGCGTGCCACCAGGGAAATACCCACATTGGACGAATCGGCGATGATGGTGGAAACGCTCATGTCTTCCGACGGACGCTCATGCGAGTCGGTGATGGTGTAGCCGTCAACGTTTAAAGCCGAAGGACAGTAGTAGGTGGAGTCGAGCGTCACCTTGCCATCGAGCAGAGCACCCAACATGGTAAGCGGCTTCATGATGGAGCCCGGCTCGTAGGCCGACGAGATGCCCGAAAGGTTGGTGGCGCCTTCCTTGATGTCGCTCAGGTTGGTGATGTCGAATGTCGGCGAGGACGAGCAGGCATAGATTTCTCCGGTCGCGGAATCCATCAGGATGGCCGAGCCGCCCTTGCCCTGAACCTCATCGACGCGCAAAGCCAGCGATTCCTCGAGCTTCTGCTGCATATCGACGTCAATGGAAAGCACGATGTCCTGACCGTTCACCACTTCGGCGGTTACTTTTTCCGAGCCGGGAACGGGCACGCCTTCCTTGCTGTATTCCGTGGTTTTATGGCCGGCGGTGCCGCCCAAGATATCGTCGTAGTACAGCTCGAGGCCGGTAAGGGCTTTGCCGTCTGAGTTCAAGATGCCGATAATCTGGCTACCCGTCGAGCCGCAAGGGTAGACGCGCTTCGTCGTTTTCTCGAAATCGACGCCGTCGATGCCCAGGTCCTTGATCTTGTTCATGCCGGCTTCGTCAGCACCCTTGTAAAGGTAGACGAAGTTCGAATCGGTCGTGATCTTGTTCTTGTAGTCCTGAACGTCGCCGCCAAACGCATCGGCCAAGGCCTGCGCAAGCTGGTCGACCTTGTCGGAACCGATCATATGCGGATGGCAGAACACGTTGTAAGCATCAACGGTGGTTGCGAGGATGGTGCCGTTGCGGTCGTAAATGGTGCCACGGCGCGGCTGAACATCGACCGTCACCTCACGCGAAGCCCCGCGATCGAGGTTTGCCTGTGCATCGATCACCTGCAGCCATACCAAGCGAATAGCAAGAACGGCAGCGAAGGCAAAGAAGATGAGCATCAAAATGCCCAAGCGGCCGTTGAACAGGTCCATGTCCATATGCATAGCACCACGCCCGCGACGCTGGCGCGACGGTGCTTGCTGTTGGCGGGAATTTCGAGATGGGGCGCCTTGTCGTTGAGTGCGGCGCGAAGAGGACCTATCGTCCATGGGCGCTTATCCCTCTGCGGTTAGGCGGGAAACGCTTTCCGAGAAGGAAAGGTTGCCGGCGGAATCGATGGCAACGGGGTCGGCGGAAAGGGTCATGGTGGAAGCGCTGGAGCCTGCGGTCATGGAAAGGCGCTCTTGGGCCTCAGTGCGGATGTTGTTGGGGTTGGAAAGAAGGCTTTCCTGAACAGCGAGCGATTCGCCCGTGGTACGGGCATCGGAGATCTGAGAGCGCAAGTCGCTTGACTGCGAGGCGATGCTGTACGCAGCGGAGGAAAGGCCAACACGTACAAAACCGATGATCAGGAATACGATCACGCAGGCAATAAGGGCCTTGATGCCCAGTACGGCACCATCGGAAAGTGTGGGATAAGCGGTGTGCTTGCGACCGGGAACAACGCGAACGGAAGGAGAGCTTTCAGGCTGGCGAGCAGGGCGTGCGGCGGCATGATCGTAGCGATATGCGGGCGCACTTGACATCTGCTTACCTCCTTGCTGCTTTACTGGTTTATAACGGCAGTTCCGTTCATGCGTTTTCGTCTAAGCGTTCGGCTACGCGAAGCTTCGCGCTGCGCGAGCGTGGATTGCGCTCGATTTCCTCTGCGGATGGGAGCACGGGTTTGCGGGTGATGACTTTGAGTATCGGCTTGTTCCCACACACGCACACGGGCAAATCGGGCGGACACGTGCACCCCTTCGAATACTCGCGGAAGAAATCTTTCACGATGCGATCTTCGAGGGAATGGTAGCTGATAACAGCGATGCGTCCTCCTGGGGCAAGCCAGCGCACAGCCGACTCAAGCCCGCGCTTGAGCACATCGAGCTCGCCGTTCACTTCGATTCGCAATGCCTGGAAGGTTCTCTTCGCCGGATGGCCACCTGCACGGCGCGCCGAAGCGGGCACCGCTGCCTTGATGACTTCCACAAGCTGCTCGCTTGTGGCAAGTGGCGCCTCTTCACGAGCCGCCACGATGAAATCGGCGATGCGACTCGCCCACTTCTCGTCTGAGTAATGGCGGATGACCCGAGTGAGATCTGCTGCGGTATAGGTGTTGACGATCTCAGCTGCGGTTAAAGTTTGGTTACTCGGATCCATCCGCATATCAAGAGGGCCGGTTTCCTTAAAGGAAAAGCCACGAGAAGGCGTGTCGATCTGCACTGAAGAAACCCCGATGTCGAACAAGATGGCATCGATGGAGGGAATCTGGGCAGAAACAAGAAGAGAATCCAATTCCCCGAAGTTGCCGGCAAGTACATCGACCTTTGGACGAACTTCATCAGGCAAGGCAGCCAGACGTTCAGATGCGGCAGCACGTGCTACATCGTCCTGGTCGATGCCCAGAAGATGGCCGGTCGGGCCAATAAGCTTTGCAGCTTCAAGGGAATGCCCTGCCCCACCGAGCGTTGCATCAACGTACGTCTTTCCAGCGGAAAGCTTCAAGTACTTCATGCACTCAGGGAGCAAAACGGGAATATGCCGATATTCGCTTGTCATCGTTCGCGCGTCCTAACCAACTACATGCACAGGGAAGTCAGATCCGTGTCAAGCAAGAACTGGTTCCAACGCTCTTCATCCCAAATCTCAATATGATCGCCGTTGCCAACGATGACAACGTCCTTATCGAACCCCACCTTTTCGCGCAGCGAAGCGGAGAGGCTGATACGGCCCGCGTTGTCGACCTCACAGTTAGAAGCGCGGGAATTCAGCTTCAACTTCAGGTTAACCATCTGTCGGTTACCCACATTGAAACCGCCCTGCGCTTCGAAAAGGTTTTCGACCCACTTGTTGAAATCTTCGGTTTCGAAGATGTACAAGCACGAGTCGTCGAGGCTCAACGTCATTTTGAGATTGTCGGAGAGTGCCTTACGGAAATCGGCAGGCAAAGACAAACGGCCCTTGGCATCAATCTTGCGACTGAATTCACCAAGAAGTTCGCTCATGCCTCCCTCCTTCCTTGGGGTATCTCGTGAACGTTATTTTATGCCACGCCATGCCACCCCGCAACACAAAATGGGATTTTCTCCCACATTCTCCCCCATCTTCGCCCCCTTGATGTTGTTAGCGGGAGCCAATATATCAAGACAACCACTATATACTGTGTTTTAACCGCAACTATTACCACTATGTATCGAAATACAGGAGTGTGGGGCAAAGTGGGGAAATAAATGGAATCACATAGGCTGTGCCTACATCTTCACCATAAATTGCGCTCATGCACCCCGTTTCAAGCCAGAAAAGCACCCGTGGAACGGCTTTGGCGGCCGAAACGGGCACCAAGGGGGAGAAAGTGGGAGATTCGGGGAGAACACGGTGGGGCATGGTGGGGACTTCGCCAAACCCATCCGTCCCGCAAAGGCGCTATACCCGAGGATGGGCGGCGAAGTACTCTTCTTTCAGATGCGAAGCTTGAATATGCGTGTAGATCTGTGTGGTAGAGATGTCGGCGTGTCCCAGCATTTCCTGGATGGCACGCAAATCGGCACCGCCTTCCAGCAAGTGCGTGGCAAACGAATGCCGCAGCGTATGGGGATGCAGATTCTCAATACCGATGGCCATACCGGCATTCGCCACAATGCGATGGACGCTTTGCCGCGTGAGGCGGCCACCGCGAGCATTCAGGAAAACCGCAGGGGTCGGCTTGGCGGTGCTGCACGTAAGCTCAGGGCGCGCTTCTTCGAGATACGCACGCATGCGCTGCACTGCCATGCCCGAAAACGGCACCACGCGTTCCTTCGACCCTTTGCCCACCACGCGCAGGCACTCTTCGTCGAAGTAAACACGATCGACATCAAGGCCCACCAGTTCGCTTACGCGCAAGCCGCACCCATAAAGAACCTCGAGCACGGCAGCATCGCGCTTTTCTACCGGAGTTGAGCTGGGCAGGCCGTCAAGCAGCTTGGTCACTTGGGCAACCGACAAAACATCGGGAAGCAAATGGGGCTTGCGCGGCAGAGGGACGGTTTGCGCCGGGTCGGTTTCGGCATAGCCCTCGCGCGCCAAAAACCGATGGTACCCCTTCACCACCGAAAGGCGACGCTCGATAGTGGAAGGGGCAAAACCCCTGTCGCTCAAATCGGAAACGAACGTGGCAACATCTTCGCGCTGCACCTCGTAGGCGTTTTGCACTTTCCGCTCCGCCGCCAAGAAGGCGCAGTACGACTCCAGATCGCCGCGATAGGCAGCAACCGTAGCAGGGGCAGCGCCGCGCTCGGCAACCAAATAGCCCAGATAATCCTCTACGTAGAACACAGCGCCCCCTCTCGAACCCGCCTCCCACTATAGCAAGCGACAGTGCCACGGAGCGAGCCAAAGCCCCGAAGGCAAGGCAGAGCGCGCCACGACAAGGGTCCAACCGCTCCACTCCGGTTTTGCAGCACCGAAAGCAAAAGAAGCCGAGCTGGACATCCCAGCTCGGCTTCCCCCGAAGTTTACTTATTCGATAGCGGATTAAGCGTTCTTGCGCTTCAATGCAGCACCCACGAACCCCTTGAACAGCGGATGGGGCTTGGTGGGGCGGCTCTTGAACTCGGGGTGACCCTGGCTTGCCAAGAACCACGGATGGCCGGGAATCTCGATCATTTCGGTCAGGCGGCCATCGGGAGAAAGGCCCGAGATGCGCAAGCCAGCGTTGACAAGTGTGTCACGGTAGGCGTTGTTCACCTCGTAGCGATGACGATGGCGCTCGTAAATCACCTCTTCGCCGTACACCTCATAGGCAAGCGAATCCTTTTCCAGCTTGCACGGGTAAGCGCCCAAACGCATGGTACCGCCCTTTTCCTCGACGTCTTCCTGCTCGGGCATCAAATCGATCACCGTATGGTCGGCGTTTTCGTCGAATTCAGCAGAGGTGGCACCGGTAAGGCCGGCAACGTTGCGAGCGAATTCGCACACCGCAGCCTGAAGTCCCAGGCAAATTCCCAGGAACGGAATGTTGTTTTCACGGGCATAGCGCGCCGCCTCGATCTTGCCCTCAAAGGCACGCTGGCCGAATCCGCCCGGCACCAGGATACCGTCCATGTTGCCCAGCGTTTCCGCCACGTTTTCGGCATTCAGCTCTTCGCCGTCGATCAGGTGCACTTCCGCATGCACGCCATTGGCAACGCCGGCGTGGTAGAGCGCCTCGATGATGGAAAGATAGGCGTCGGGCAGGCTTACGTACTTGCCCACAACCGCAATATCCACCTGACCCTCGACGTTTTCCGCTGCGGAAAGGAACGTCTTCAAAGGCGTCAGGTCGATTTCCGGCTGCTCCAGGCCCAAGCGCTTCAGCACCTTGGTGTCGAACTCCTGATCATGCAAGGCAAGCGGCACCTGGTAAATGGAAGGCGCGTCGATGCAGGCCAGCACATCTTCAGGGGCCACGTCGCAGAACAGGGCGATCTTTTCACGCACGCTATCGGAGATTTCGTGGTCGGAGCGGCATACGATGAAGTCAGGCTGCACGCCGATGGAACGCAGCTCCTTCACGCTGTGCTGGGTCGGCTTCGTTTTAACCTCATGAGCTGCAGCAATGTAAGGCACCAGCGTCACATGCACGAACAGCACATCGCCGTAAGGGCGTTCTTTCTTGAACTGACGCGCCGCTTCGATGAAGGGCTGCGACTCGATGTCGCCGATGGTGCCGCCGATTTCAGAGATCACGATGTCGGCGTTCGACTGCTCGGCGATGCGGTACAAGCGCTCTTTGATGGCATTGGTCACATGAGGGATAACCTGCACGGTGCCGCCCAGAAAATCACCGCGGCGCTCACGGGCAATAAGGCTTTTGTAAATGGAGCCTTGCGTGAAGTTGGATTCGCGCGAAAGGCTCTCGTCGATAAAACGCTCATAGTGTCCCAGGTCAAGGTCGCCTTCGTGACCATCGTCGGTAACGAACACCTCACCATGCTGGAAGGGGCTCATGGTACCAGGGTCCACGTTCAAATACGGATCCATCTTCTGCATGGTCACTTTGTACCCACGGGCTTTGAGCAGATGGCCCAGCGATGCCGCCGTGATGCCCTTGCCCAGGGAGGAAACAACGCCGCCAGTTACGAAGATGTGCTTTGCCATGATTCTCCTTCAAGAACGAATGAACGCCGAAAAACAAAAAAAGCGCTTGAAGGCACAAAACTGCTTTCAAACGCTTTTATATAGTAGCGAGATTTCAAATCCGAAACGCCCGCACAACGCAGTGTTTTCAAGGTTGAAACATTAAAACGCTATGCTGCGTGATTCCCCCGCTTGCCGTGAACGAACCTGCCGGCAAATTTATTGCCAATACGCGAAAGCACCGCGAATTCCTCTACGCGCAGTACCTTGCACAGGCCGAACGAAATCACCAAGCCCACAATGCCCGAAACCGCCAAGACGATAATGGCTTCCACAACCGCATTGAGCGCAATGCCGGCAAACAGCATGCTCATACCACGTGCCAGCATGCCGGCAGCAACAGCACCGACAACACCGCCAACGGCTGTTTTCAGCACCATCACCACGATGCCGCGGTTTCCATAGCCGCCCACCTTGCCGCGCACAATGAGCGAGCACACCACGAACATGACCAGGTAGAAGCCCAAGTCGGCAATGGGGATGCCCGCCAAACCCAGAACCTCGGGCTTACACAGGTACCAATATGCCGCCACCTGGGCAAAGCGAACGAAGAAGTCGATAATCGCAAACTTCAGGAAGCTGCGCAGCGCCGCGAACACGCGGTACATGTACATGTAGCCCGCATAGAACGGCAGGCTCAAAACCCACACCGCCAAAATGCTGCCAACGTTGTTGACCTCTTCCGCGGTGAAGGCGCCTGCCTGGAACAGCTGCATCAACGGCTGGGCCAACGCGCCGACCAACAGCGCCAGCGGGATAATGAGGAAGAACGTGGAGCGCAAACCTGAGCGGATGAACCCGCGGAAACCCTCCCAATCCTCACGCGCAGCGCAATCGGAGAGCTCGGTGAGCAGCGTGGTGGAAAGCGAAACCGCGATAACGCCGTAGGGAAGCTGGTACCACGTCCATGCGTAGTTCAACGTAGAAGGGCCGTTCGGCGCCGCTTCCAGCGAAAAGGCGTTGCGGCAGCTGAACGTGATCATGGTGCCGGCAATGTAGAGGAACATCGGGCCGGCAACCTTCAGCGCTTCCTTGATCATGGGATCGCGCAGGTTGATATGCGGGTGATAACGGAACCCCTGCTTCACCAGCGCCGGGATCTGAACGCCGAACTGGCACAGCACACCCAGAGAGGTGCCGATTGCCAGCCACCACAGGGCGAATTCCTGGTTCCAAGCAGAAAGCGGCACGAACCCGAACATCACTACCGTAACCACGATGTTGTTCACCACCGGGGCAAGCGAGGGCATAAGGTAAGTGCGCTCCGCATTCAAGATGCCCGTGATAACCGCGCCCACGCCGTAGAACAGAATCTGGATAGCGAAGATGCGGAAGAAGAAGATGGCGAGCGTCTTCGAATCGCCTTCGCCCACCGTAAAGGTTTGCGTTTCGATTACCAACGGCGAGAACACCGAGCAGGCAAGCGCCAGCACGCCCAGCAAGACAATGGTCAGGGTAAGGATGTTCGAAGCGAACTTGTACGCCTCGTTGTTGCCCTCCCGTTCCTTCTGAAGCAGGTACAGGGGCAGAAACGCTGTGGCAAGAAGGCCCGATGCCGCCAACTCGTAAATCATGGAAGGCATGTTGTAGGCAATTTGATACGCAGATGTGAGCAATGTGTTGCCCAAAGCGAACGCCATCGCCCAGGTTCGCAAAAGCCCCGTTACGCGGGATCCGAGCGTGCAAAGGGTAATGAGCCCGGTGTTTTTAAGTATGCTGTCTTTAGAGTCGTTGGCCATTGGTCCTCGAGGTATGTCTATAATTGTTCAAATTCCAGGGAACCATACTAAGGAATAATTTATGCGCATTCTTATTGTTCGCAATAACTACAACCCCAAAGCAATGGAATCGGCGCTGCTCTTGGAGGTGTACCTCGCCTCTCAGGGCATCGAATGCACCGCGTTCGACACAGACGACCTCCGCGCTTCCTCCGAATTCTTCCAGCGTCAGGTGAAGAACATCGACGATTTCGACTTGGCGGTTGTGCTGGGCGGCGACGGCACCATTCTGCGCACCGCCGCGCAGATCAAATACCGCCGTATTCCCATCCTGGGCGTGAACTTCGGGCACTTGGGTTTCATGGCGAACTCGAATGAAGACGGCATTATTCCCGTGGTTGCTGCTGCATTGGCAGGCGAGCTTACCACCGAATACCGTACCAACCTGCGCATCGACGTGTTCTGCGAAGGCGACGAAGGGGCAAACGGCGAGCCCGATGCCACCATGGAAGGGTCGCAGCAGTTCTTCGGATTGAACGAGCTCACCCTTGCCCGTGGCGCGCAAGGTCGCGTGATCGACTGCACCTACACGGTAGCCGGCGAAAAGGTGGCCGATGTGAAAGGTGACGGCCTGATCGTCGCCACGGCAACCGGCTCTACCGCCTATGCGCTTTCCGCCGGCGGACCCTTAGTGGCACCGGGCTACAGCGGCCTGGTGGTGGTGCCCATCGCGCCCCACTCGCTCCATTCCCGCGCTCTGGTTACCGGCCCCTCCGACATTGTCGAAGTGTCGATGGACCCATCAAGCGCAAACCGCGAGGCCACCATGTTCATCGACGGCGAGCTTATCCCCATGGAACGCCCCATCCGTCGCGTAATCGTGCAGTCGGGCGAAGAGCCCACCGTGCTTTTGCGCTACAAGGCCGAATCGTTCTACGGCCGCACCTCGCGCGTGTTCTTCTCGTAGCAAGCGCACCTGCAAAACACTCTCAAAGGCGTCCTGCAGGACGCCTTTTTTCATGCCTTAATCTGGTAACAGCGGGAAAACCACGCCGTAATAGGAGGTTCCTACAATCAGAGCGAAGTGAGCAATCACAGATAAAGGAACACCCATGGAAAGCAAAACAAGCAGTGACACTGCCCCACTTGAAGGAAAAATCCACGAACTAGAGCACCAGCTGGCAGAAAAAAACGCACTTATTGAAGAGTTGCTGGGCAAGCTCGACCAAATGCAGAAAGCAAGGAAATCGCACAAGATAATCGACCGGGCAAAATGCCTGCTCATCGAAACAGGCGCAACCGAAAAGGAAGCCGCCTCACGCATGCGCAAGCTCTCCATGGACACACGCAAGCCCCTTGTCGAAATAGCCGAAGCCATCATCTTGGGATATAAAGCAAGCCGATAACGTCACAACACGCCGAAGGCCAAACGGCAACGGCGCTCAACCGCAGGCACACGCCCCGGCCCACACAGTAAAACGGGTCGGGGCACTTTGACTTCTAAGCGCTATTACAGAGCTGCATCGCCCACCTCGCCGGTACGCACGCGGACCGCTTCAGCAACATCCTTTATGAATATCTTGCCATCACCAAATGTTGCGTTTCCCATGCTTGACACCATCTCGTCCACAATGGGGTCAACCAATTCGTCTGCCACCACCGTGCGGACCGAAACCTTGGGAAGCATGTTCACCCCGCGATTATCGTCACGGGTATATACCTGATGGAAACCCCGCTGGTGTCCATATCCAAAACCTTGCGTCACAAATATCCCGTTCTTGCTGAATGCCGAAAGGATGCGCTTAACGCGCTCCAGCTTATCTCCGTTGATGATGATCTCTATTTCCTTCATGGGTTCATTCCCTCTTCCTGGACAATCCCTAGCCGAACAAACGCAGATATCTATCCACCAGCTGCATCGTTCCTTCCATATATCCCTGCATATAGCCTTGAACCGGTGTGGAATCTTGATGACTGCCCATCCAGGCCAGCATCTGAATGCGACGTTGCAGGATAAACGTGTCTATCTCGACGAAGTCGGTATCGGTGAAGGGAAGCACCTTGCGGTACCCATCGAGCCAAGCGTTCACCAAATCGGGCACATCTTCGCGTTCCTCGATAAAGGTTAGTGCGCCGGCCAGATCATGCAAATGCCAGCCGAAACCGAAATCGTCGAAGTCAATGACTTTGATGGTGTCACCTTCAACCAAAATGTTTGTATCGCGCAAATCAGCATGGATGACACCGTAGTTCTGATCGTTCTTGCCATAGCGCTCCAAGCGCGCCTTGATAATCTGGCAGCAACGTTCGATCTTCGCCTCGGCCTCGGGGTACAGATCGGGATAATCACGCCAATTTCCCCAAATGGCGTTTTCGCCGATCATGTTCTCGTAGTCCCAATGGAAGCGCTTGATGTCTTTGGTGCCGTTCCAGATCTCGGTCTGGCGATGCAAGTATGCAGTGGTTTCTCCAAGGGTGCGAAAATGAGCCGGTGCAGCCTCGGGCGAATTGTCGTGCTCCAAGGTTTCACCCTCAAGAAACTCGGTGGCAATGCAGAAATATGTCACCCCATCACGTTCGATTTCCTGAATATACGACCCGTCACGCGCGGGAATGGGATTGGCCACCTTAAGCGGCGTGTAGTCGTTTATCTGGCGCAACCAGCTAATCTCGCTTTCGTACTCTTCATACGTGTGATAGCCCGGTCGGCCCACACGGAGCACGAACAGCTTCTCATTGGTCGCAGGATCGTACACCAGATACGTAGCGTTCTCGGAAAACGCCAAGAGCCTCACTTCGAAGGAGTCGACGGGGTACCTCTCGGCGGCGGTATGGGCAACTTCCATAAACAGCTCGGGATCCTCAAAATTGGTAGCCATTGCAATCCTTTCTTCTCTGGTAGCGAATAGGGCAAACCCGTTTATCGCTCAAGCTGAGACAGGGACGTTTCCAAGACGCTTGCGAACATATCAAGATCCGCATCGTCGAACACCAGCGGAGGGCGAACCTTCAGCACATTGCCGAAGGGGCCGCAAAGCGAAATGAGCACATGGTTTTCCCTCATCTTCTCGATAAGGGAAACCGCGAAAGGACGATCCGCATCGGCGGTGCCAGGACGGACAACCTCAACACCTGTGAACAGCCCTGCACCACGCACATCGGCGAGCCGAGGATGGCGTGATGCGATGTCATTCACAGCGGCGCGCAGCTTAATTCCCATCGCCTGGGTATGAGACCCTATATTGTTATCGCGCAGGTAATCGAGCACTGCCTGCGCAGCGGCCATGGAAACGGGGTTGCCGGCAAAGGTGTTGAAGTAGGGATTGTTCTGGGCAAACGCATCAAGAACTTCACCTTTAATAGCCATGGCCGAACAGGGGATACCGTTTGCCATAGGCTTTCCCATAGTCACGATATCGGGAACAATGCCATGGCGGCCGAATCCCCAGAACGACTCCCCTGTGTGGCAGAAGCCCGGCTGCACCTCGTCGGCAATATAAAGACCGCCTTCCTTATGCACCAAATCAACCACCGGCTTCAAAAAACCGGGTGTCCCGGGGATAACCCCATCAGAGGAAAAGATCCCATCGAACAGCACGCCGGCGAAGGCAATGCCATGGCGGCGCATATCCTGGATTTGAAGCACAATCTGATCACACATCCACAATCCCAGGTCCTCGGCACCCAACCGGAACGTATCAGGAGAGGGAATCATACGCATGGTGCGGCTCATGGCAACGTCCTTACCAATGGAAGGAGAAAGCCCAGAAATAAGTGCTGTGTTCCCGTGGTACGCTTCACCGGTAACAATGATGCCTTCGCCCCCGGTGTAGAGCTGAGCGCAGCGTACCGCCAAATCGTTCGCCTCCGATCCCGAGCACATGAACATAATGCGATTGATTGCCTCCGGCATAGTGGAAAGCAAGTCCTCAGCGTAGTTCAAAATATTCTCGTGAACATAGCGCGTATGGGTGTTCAACAGCTGAAGCTGCTTGGTTACCGCCTCGGTTATCACAGGGTTGCTGTGCCCAATCGAGGGAATGTTGTTGTACATATCCAAGTACTCAACGCCATCTGCATCGAACAAGCGCGTCCCCACGCCGCGAACCAAATGCAACGGCTTCTGGTAGAAAAGGCGGTAGCACGGCCCAAGCACCTTTCGACGCGCAACCAAATCATGCAAATCGCCCTTAAGCGAATCAAGGTTCGCCACGTCGAAGCTGTTCGACTCAAGAATTCCCACGTCTTCGCTCTGCTGGCTCATATGACCAATTCCTCTCTAACAATGTCTATCCGCTGGCCCATCCCTTCGGCAGACCAGACCTATAGGTGATACGGGGCAAGAACCTGGGAATCAGGCCCAACGTCTCCACTCAAAAATCTCTCGTAATCCAAATCGGCAAAGCCATCTAAGTACCAGTCGGAGGCAAACAGCAGGCCAACACGGGTTCCTGCGTTGTCGGAATCGTATATACCTGCAGTCAAAAAGCCTGCCTCCTTCATCGCCTTCAGCGCATAAACTGAGTCGTCGATGCCCCAGATGCGCTGGGGCATCGCCCCCAAACGCCCCGCAACGCTCCAGAAAAACCGCGGGGTGCTTTTCGATTGGTGCTCGTCTTCGGCCGAGGCAACCACATCGAACAGGTCGTAGATACCCGCTCGCGTCAAACCGGCGCGAAGAAACGTCTCCGGACTCGAAGAGGCAACGGCAAGCTTCGCATCATCCTGATGAAGACGTTTCACCAGGGAAACCGCCCCTTCCCGAGGAAGCACTGAAGTAAGGTACTCACCCATCAGCATGTTTCGGGCGTATTCCAAAACTTCCTGGCTTGAAGCGCCCAACCCGCATTCACGGTGGAAAAACTCGGCAGTCTCTGGCAGCGTGTTGGCATTCAGTACATCAAGCTCGTGCTCTCCGAGCACCACCCCCGCACGCTGCGCCAAACGCTCTTGCATGGCATGCCAAGCCGGCATCGAATCGAGCAAAGTGCCGTCACAATCAAACACCACAGCTTCTATCACAGGCCTCCTCCTTCCGTTTCATCGAAGCGGGACCTGGCATCTCCGCCAAACCCCGCTTTTCCTAACTCAACTCAGCTTCGGCTGCTTGAAGAGCCGCAAACTCTTCTTCAGGGGCGTTGCCCACCAAGTGACGTCGTGAATAAACGAAGAAATACGCCATCAACGCCGCCAGGACGGCCAACGTGCAACCTGCAGCAAAGGCGTCAACGGTAAAGGTGGAAACAATGGCAACCAGGGAAAGAACAAAGGAAATACCAGTAAGCGCAACGCCACCAGGAACCTTGAAGCCACGCTCCAAAGTTGGCTCCTTCTTGCGAAGGATGATGTGAGAAAGGTTCATCATTGCGTAGGAAACGCATGCCGCGAACACGGCCATATTCAACAGCACGTCGCCGTTTTGCACCACAGCCGCAAGCGTAAAAGAGATAGTGCCCAAAACCAGTAGGGCAACATACGGAGTTTTTCGGGAACCGGTAACGGAGAGGAACTTGGGAAGGTAGCCCGCACGGGAAAGCGCAAACGCCTGACGAGATCCGCTGAACACTGTGGAAAAGAACGATGCAACCAAACCGGCAAGGCCGGCATAGTTCACAAACGTTGCCAACGGCCCTTCGCCCACCTCGTTCAAGGCATCAACCAGAGGAGCAGCTGCCGCACCGGCAAACTCCGCACCAGCACCGCCAGCAGTAAGAACCAGGACAAGAGCACCGGTTACCATCAAAGTAAGCATGGCACCGATGATGCCTCGGGGCATATCCTTCTTTGGATCAGTGGATTCCTCGGCCGCCAGAGGCACGCCTTCAACCGCAAGAAACAGCCAAATACCGAAGGGCAACGCAGAGACAACACCCGCCACGCCAAAGGGCAAAAGCGCCGTTCCCCCCTCGACAGCAGGGGCGATATCGAAAAGGTTCGCCACATTGAAATGAGGAGCTATACCAACAAAGAACGCGATCAATGCCACCAGGGCAACGGCAGTGATGCCGAACACGATTTTCAGGGCTTCACCAGCGCCAAGAAGGTGAATTCCCACAAACACGATGAAGAATACGCCGATAATAGCCGCAGAGGGAACATCGGCAAACAGCCCCAAAGCATGCACATACGCCGCGATGAACGTCGAAATTGCCGCTGGACAAATGGTGTACTCGATAAGGATGGCAAAACCGGTCAATGCACCGCCGACCTTACCCATCGCACGGCGGGCAAATCCATAGCCTGCGCCCGCCGTCGGCATCGCCGAAGACATCTCTGCCAAGCCCAGCACCATGAACAGATACATTGCGCCCATTACCAAAAAGGCTATGAGCATGCCGCACCAGCCGCCATAGCCGATGCCGTAATTCCAGCCAGAAAAGTCGCCAGAGATAACATAGGCAATTCCCAAACTCATCAGAAGAACCCAGTTAGCAGCGCCTTTCTTCAGCGTGCGCCTTTCGAAATACTCCTTCGATTCAGCAGATTCACCGCCCAAAACGGCGGTGCCAGATGGTGGCGTCATAAAGCGATCACTCCTTTGCGTAAGACCTTGCGCTTGCGCCAGCCGCTTACGCGACTACCTGTGACTCGCCATTGAGCCGTTCTTACACTGCGTCCGCTTGAAACACCCCAGATGCCCATGCAACGCTTGCAACCAGATTCCCCGTTGAACCCGATGACCCCATAGTAAGGCCATTCCATCCCCTCACAGGCCCCATTCCCTTCGTTTAACGGACGCTCAAAGCACCGGTAACCAACTGGCAATCAAGCAGATACGCCTTCGTCAAAATACCAGGTCAAATGAGTGAAATAGTATCTGTTGCCTTCGGCGCTCCTTTATCGATGAACGGGTTCTTGCTTTCCAGGCACAAAAAAGCGCCCCCGCAGGGACGCTTTTGCGAAGTTTCTTTCAGCGATACTCTACTTGTTAACCGGGCGGCGGAACCCAGGCTCAGTAGTAAGAACACGCGGACCGTCTTCGGTAATGGCGATAGTCTTCTCAAAGTGGGCCGACGGCTTGCCGTCGCGCGTGCACACCATCCACCCATCGCTCATCACCTTGGTCTTGTAGGTGCCGATGTTGATCATCGGCTCGATGGCGATAACCATGCCAGGCTCAAGCTTGATACCGGAATGCTTACGGCCGTAGTTGGGCACGTTGGGGTCTTCGTGCATGTCGCGGCCAACGCCGTGGCCAACGTATTCACGCACTACCCCGTAACCAGCACGCTCGGCAATCTCCTGGATGGCGTGGCCGATGTCGCCCAGATGGTTGCCCGGGCGCGCGGCTTCGATGCCCGCCCACATGCACTGCTCGGTAACGTCGAGCAAGCGCTTCTTTTCAGGGGAGATCTTGCCAACAGGATACGTCCAGGCGTTGTCGCCCACCCATCCTTTCACGATGGCGCCGGTGTCGATGGAAAGGATGTCGCCTTCCTGCAGGATAACGGAATTGGAGGGAATGCCATGAACGATTTGGTCGTTGATGGAAGCGCAGATGCTGCCCGGGAACCCGCCATAGCCCTTGAATGCGGGAATGCCGCCTTCCATGCGGATGATCATTTCGGCAATGCGATCGAGCTCAGCCGTGGAAACGCCAGGCTTCACCCGCGCACCTACTTCGCGCAGCACCTTCGCAGACAAACGGCCCGCCTCGGCCATTTCCTCAATCTGCTGAGGGGTTTTCTTGATAATCATGCTCTGACTGCCTTTCTCAAATGTTTATCAGGGCAAGAATACACCGAATACCCCTTAGGAAAAAGCGAAATAGTCCTGGTAGGCAGGCAATCCGGTAACTGCGCCATCGCGAAACGCATCGACCCGAATCTCTTGCAGTGTCCTGTCCTGTTGCGCTGCCCCATAGCCTTGTGCTTTGGCGTATTCCGCCTCCCAAGCAAACGAAGAAGCGCCGACCGAGTATGTCTCATCATCGTGCAGCGCCGTGGTGGACTCCCGCCCTTCGTTTGCGGAGGTGGTATCGGTTCCCGTGCTCTGCGGGCCGGAAGAGGTGATTTTCTCAACCGACTCTAGCTGGTATCCGCTCTCTTTACGGCTTATCTCCAAATGCAACCCACTCACTACGGGCAACTCATAGGGGCTGTTCGCCGCAGCAACGCACTGCGAAAGGTACTCTTTCAACTGCGCACCGGTAAGGGAAACGGTGCACACCGGGGTTTGGGCAACGGCATAAGACAGGTCGGCTGCCGTCTTGTCGCCAGCGTAAAGTGGGCACCGGGCAATGCGGGAAGACGAAACGAAAACGTCGGTTCCCAAAGCCTGGGCAGAGGCCTGCGCCACATCAAGCGCGGCCACATTGCCCCGTGTATCGTCGAAAAGGTTGCTCACGCCCTCCGCAAACGAGGCAAGCACCTTCTTGTCCTCCGTCTGCTCAGCTCGCAGCAGCCCCTCAACTTCGGAAAGAGCCCCACTGGCATCAACCGAGCCCCTGGCAACGTCGCAAAGCGTTTGCCCGATGGCGTTCGATGCCACCTTGCTGGGAAGATAGGTGCGCACCTTGCCCTCGTTTATGCTGGGGGCCAAAGATGAAAGCGCATCGGGCAGAGCAACGCTGTCCTCGGAAGACGTCGACATCACCTTGTCTATGCCGTAAAGGCCCAGATAATAATCTTGAGAATCGATGCTCATGATGCTGGACAGCACATCAACCGCCGCCTTATGGGCGGTTTCGTCGCTCG
This sequence comes from uncultured Eggerthella sp., assembly GCA_905203045.1. GTDB lineage: Bacteria > Actinomycetota > Coriobacteriia > Coriobacteriales > Eggerthellaceae > Anaerotardibacter. Next base: position 14,890 of record CAJKUH010000011.1, on the reverse strand, counting down.
CCGTCGAGGCAACACCTTGGGTCTTCACGTCGCTCACCATGCCCACGAACACCGGTTGGGCAAATGCCCAACTACTGGAATCACCGAAAAACGGAAGGGCCCGAACGGTCATGTTGTGTTCCTGCCCATAGGAAGACGCTTTTCCATCAGGCAGGAACAGCATGGCAGCTTTGCCTTCCAAAAAGGCGTTTTCCGCTTGCTCGGGCGTTTTTTCCATATCGTCAGCGCTGATCACGTTCTCGGACATCAGATCGCCCAAGTACGCAAGCGCATCTTCGAACGAAGAGCCGTCAACGGAAACCGAGCTTGACGATCCGCGCTTCAGCACCTGGCTGAGGAAGTCTTCCGTCTCGGAAACCAGAGAAGTGTCGGCGAACCCCTGCATCACCTCATAGCAGGTCTCGGTATCCCCCATGCCGGCAGCAAGCGGCTCTATCCCCTTCTCGGAAAAAGCACGGCACGCATCGATGAACGACTGCCGGTCGGTTGGCACGGCAATGCCATACAAGTCGAACAGGTAACTGTTCACAACAATGCCTTCGAAACCGCTTGCCCCGGAAGATAGCGCACCCCATCGTTATTGCCAGGAACGGAATTCAGGAAATCCTGATCATAGCCCGCTGCAATATCGGTTCCCTGCAAGTTGTAGAGCGAATCGGAAAGCGCTTCGGCATCAACCCTATTGAAATCCTTCGCAAGGATGACATCGGGAAGGGATCCGTGCTCGGCCTGGTGCTCATAGAAGCCAAGGGAATCATCCCCCACAATCCACTCAATATCATACGAGGGATTCTTTTCCTCAATGTAATGGGCAAAGCCCGAAGTAATCACCGAGTCGTCCCATACCGACACGGTTACGTGTGTCTTTTGGTTGGACGAATCGCACGAGCAAAGCAGCAAAGGGAAGCATGCCAGAACCAAAGCGAGCGCCACGCAAAGCGCCATCCTCATTGTCTTCGAAACAGAACCTCTGTCCATACCGTGTGCTCCCTCGATTCCGCCCGGCAAACCCGCTCACATGCCACGACGCTCCTTCTTCAGTATACGAGCCGCCGAAGAGCGTTCACACAATGCACTCAAGGAAAGCCCGGCCTCAGTCGAACCTGATAGAACCCACTTTTGGTACCATGGTTCCAATGTGTACCGAAAAGGAAACCCATGGACGAACGCAACACGAACTACCGCAGGCAAGCATCAGGAAACCGAACTACGCAGCGTCATCGCATCGATGGGCGCCCCGCTCCGCGAAGGCAAGCGGCACGCCCTGTTCAGCCAGGCAGCGAAGGCCAAGCCCGGCCCGGCCAGAGGCCAGCGCGCGCTCCTCGGCCTCAGGGCGCACCCTCCCGTTCAAGGCAGGCCGCGTCATCAAGGCAATCGCAGCGACGTGCATACCCCGCTCAAAGCAAGCCGCGCACCCAAGCACCGCGTCACAACGCAAGCAACGCGGCGCGTTCCGCACGTCGTGCACCCGTCCATGAGTCCCATTCATATCAAGAGCTGAACCCGCGCCGTGGCACCAACACCTATGTACGCCAAGGTTACTCGCAAAAGCGAAGCAGACTGCCCCTTGTCGCAGGCGGGGCAGCAGTGCTCGTCGTAGCACTGTTCCTGATCACCTCACTGGTCGGAGCCCTTACCGCGCCCCCGCAAAACAGCCAAGATGAAACTCCCACTGCCGCCGATGCCGCCCCGCAACCCAGCACGCTCACCGTTACCTTCGCCGGAGACTGCACGCTGGGAACCGATGTCAACTTCAGCGCCGACACCGGCTTCAATACAAAGCACGAAGCCGTTGGCGACCCCTCGTATTTCTTTGCCAACGTTGCCGATATCTTCAAGAACGACGATCTTACCGTGGTGAACATGGAAGGCACCCTTACCACTTCCTCTGCCCGTCAAGACAAGACGTTCGCCTTCAAAGGCCCCGCAGATTACGCGCAGATCCTTGTAAAGGGCAATGTTGAAACGGCATCGCTTGCCAACAACCATTCCCACGATTACGGCGACCAAAGCTACACCGACACCATTTCAGCATTGGAAAGCGCCGGCATCGGCACATTCGGCTATGACCGCATCGACTACCGCGATGTCAACGGCGTGAAAGTTGCCCTTATCGGCACGTACGAATTGGCCAAGCACCTTGACATCCAAGACGAGCTGAAGCAGAACATCCAAACCGCCAAAGACAACGGCGCCCAGCTTGTTGCCGTGTTCTTCCATTGGGGCAACGAAAAAGAAACGGTGCCCGACGATACCCAGATGCAACTTGGCCACATCGCCGTCGATTCCGGCGCCGACCTGGTTATCGGATCGCACCCGCATGTGATTCAGGGCTACGAGAAGTACCACGGCCGCTACATCGTATACAGCCTGGGCAACTTCTGCTTCGGCGGCAACCCCAACCCGTCTGACAAGGACTGCATGATATTCCAGCAGACCTTCACGGTAACGGGCAACGATGTTGCCACCGACGACAACATCAACGTCATACCCTGCTCCATCTCATCGGTGTCGGGCTCGAACAATTACCAGCCCACCCCCGCAACCGGCGATGAGAAAACGCGCATCGAGGCTAAAATAAAGAAGAGCAGCGACAGCATCGCCTCGCTGTCGAGCACCGTATCGCAGTCAAATTAAGCGCCCACGTACGAAAGCGGGCAGATCCTGCTTTCCGCTTCTCGCAAGCAGACGCGCGAAGAAAGGAACGAATATGGATACTCCCGTTTGGCTTATCACTGGAGCAAGCAGGGGCTTTGGCAAGGCATTCGCCCAAGCCGCACTTGAGCATGGGTGCCGCGTTGCCGCGACGGCCCGCAAACCAGAAGCGGTAATCTCTGCCTTGGGCGAATCCGACAGCCTCTTGCCGGTAAAGCTCGACGTAACCAACCAACAGGAAATCGATCAGGCAATTTCACAGGTTATCAAGGCGTTTGGGCGCATCGATGTGCTGGTGAACAATGCAGGTTACGGTATTTTCGGCTCGCTCGAGGAAACCACCGACGAAGAAACCCGCGCCATATTCGACACCAATGTCTTCGGCATGATGAACGTCACCCGTGCCGTTCTGCCCCAAATGCGCAATCAGGAATCGGGGCGCATAGTGAATATCGGCTCTATGGCAAGCTTTGCCTGCGATCCGGGCGGAGCACTCTACGATGCCACCAAGTTCTCGGTTGCGGCAGTAAGCGAAGTGCTCTCGCTGGAAATGAAGCCCTTCGACATCGAATGCATGGTAGTGGAGCCCGGCATGTTCCGCACCAACTTCTTCGATGGCTCTTCCATCCGCACTCCCAGCTCTCCTCTTGCCGCTTACGATGGAACACCGGCTCGCGGCGCAGAGGATTACTGCCTCGGTCACAACTATCAGCAGCACGGCGATCCCCGGAAGGCAGCAGAATTCATCTACCAGGTCGTAAGCTCACCTGACCCCTTGCCCCTGTGGCTTCCCGTCGGCAAAGACGCTGTCAAAAAATTCGAAAAGAAGCTCACAAAGATGATCGAATCCATCCAGCCTTACAAAGAAGCGGCATCGAACCTCTTCATCGACGAATAGCCCCGTTTTTCGCGGCTGTACGCCCGCAGAGTACCATCGGACGGGAGCTCTCGCCCAGCATAGCCCACAACAACAAGCCCTTCCAGCACTACCAAAGACGGCACGCCCCATCAAAGCGTGTCGTCTTTGGACAGCTCTTCTTCAACCGGCACCTCATCAAGCGGCAAGTCGTCGATTTTCAAGCGAAGCTTGCTTGTCGTCCCCCTCAAATGGGCAAAACGCTCCTTCTTGATATCGGAATTCAAGAACACGATCACATGCGCCGCATCCATGGCGAATTGGTAGTTCGCCTCCGTCAGACGAGCAACTTCGTCAGCCATGTCGCTGCCAACCTTATTGGCAAGCGAAGCCAGAATCGAAGCATTCATGTGCAGATAGTACAGCAGCTGAACGCTTCTTCCGTTGGTGTCGCCCCGCTCCATGTCGGTGCGGATCTGTTCTAGCAGGCGTTCATCTACCCGCTCCATTTCGCTCATCTTATGGGCGATGGCCATCGGCCTGCGCGACTGCAGGAATATGAAGATGATCGAAAGGACCACAAGCGTCCCCAGCAAAACGAACGTCAAGCGCATCATCAACGTATCGCCCAACGACATCGTCGGATACAGCGCAGCAAGCGCCAGCTGCGTGCCTGCAGCCATGGAAACCGCCGGCCCAAAGTTCATCAGTATCACGCCGTACCCCATAACAAGAACCACCAGAATACGGACAGAGCTGGGAATAAAGTGCGTAACGGCAACGAACACCGCCATGCCAACCAGCATGCCCAAAAGCTGTTTGCCCATCATCCGCATCGTCTCATCGCGATACGTGTTCATCATCAAGAACGAGGTTATGGGAATCCAGGCACCGAACCGCGTATCCATATAGGCAAGCATTAGCTCGGAAGCCAAGAAAGAAGAGCCGACGATGACCCCCAGCTGAATGGCAAAGCGCAGCTGGGAATTCTTCAGATTGAAATTATCTTTGATAAAACGGATGCGATAGCGGATTCCCCAGCCGAACGGGGTTGAATTATCGCGCGATGCCTTGCTGTCGTTCAACGTGTACATCAATGCTTCGAGCGTGGCACGCCAAGCGGTATCGTGCTCGATGTTTTGAAGCTGATGTGTCTGCAGAAACCCCTGCAAAGCGGAAACCATGGCACGCACCTGCTTGATGCGCCCTTGCCCAAACCCCAAAAACACTTCGGACAAATCAAGAAGGTACCTGCGCTCCGCTTGCTCCATCGTATGCACATGACGCGAGGCACCGTGCATCATATCGGCAACCTGTTCGGCACACACCAATAGTGAAAACGTATAGTTTTGGCGCCCACTCAGCACCCCGCCTTGGCGGAATACGTTGCCATACTCCTTCTCGCAATACTCCTGGGTAATGGCGTAAACGCGATGGGCGTCGAGCTTGCTCACGTCCAAATTCGAAAGATCGATAAGCTGAAAGCCGATATCGTCGAAAGCACGCATCACGAATGAACGGTCTCTGCTAATCTCGTTCTGCTTTGCAAAATGACGCATGGTGTAAATGAAAACTGTGGTGCACGCAACGGCAAACAGCGTTGCCACCATGCGCATCGGTATCCCCTCAACGGGAATGGGGTAAATCTCAAGCAGCAAGAACCCCAAGCCGAGCATGAAGAAATTGCGTGGCAAGTAATCATCCGAGTTCAGCAACGTTATGCAGAACATGTATACGGTACTTCCCGCAACAAGAAGCACCGGGTGCAAACCTGCGACGGAAGAGCAAAGGCTCATCAGCAAAAACAAAGAAGCATGTTTAAGGTAATTGACAAAAGAGAGCCCTGCTGACTCGACCATAGTGCGCGCAAACGACTGGAAAATAACGCCTAGAAGCGCATCCTCCACACCGAAAAGGGTCATTTCCACGAAAAAGAGCGCAACAAGAAAGGCAACGTACGGAATTACCCCTGCGATTCTGCCCAACATGCGCACTCCCCTTTCGCGCACCTTCACCGCGCTAGCAAACTATCTCGCTAGCGCGAAACCCTCATTGCTCCTTCTTTTCCTGCAATGTCGCCGTTTTCGGATCCCACTCCATGGCTTCTGCGAGGTTGATGATGTTCTCTACCGCACGCGTTTTGTGCGCGTTCTTTCGATAGATCAAATACACCGGATGGAATCCCGATTTCACTTCATCGATTCTCAGAGTATGCAGCTGGGGGAATGGGGCCAGCCCCAGTGTATTAAGGGAAATGCCCACCAGCTCAGGCTCAACATCGACAACGCTTCCAAGCGTTATCTCGTCATCGCACCATTGGCATGCCGCCAGCTTATGGTCGGAAAGAAGCTCTTTCACTTCCGCCCCCACCGGCGTCTCAGGACGATAGGTCACTATCTCGTAGTCTTTCAGCTCATCAAGCGAAATGTGCTCCCTCGAGGCAAGGGGGCTTTCCTCATGAACGATGGCAACCAGATCTTGGGAAAGAACCGGCACGAATTCCAAATCGGGCCGGTTTTCCACGTAAGCGCCGATCACGATGTCGTACGTTCCGTCGGTAAGGCTGTCAATCAGCCCCTGGGTAAGCCCCTGGTACAGGCGTACATCGACATGGGTGCCATAACGGCAGCGATACTCGCGCAGCAACGCCGGCAAATAGTCCGCTTGCGAGGTAAAGATGGTTCCGATATCGATCGTTCCCGAAAGGCTGTTCGCATGCTCCTGGGCAACCTGAATGCCCTTGTCGATTACGTCAAGGCCTTCCGATACGTACTCGTTGAATTCCTTACCGAATTTGGTAAGGCGCACATTGCGACCATGCTGCTCGAAAAGTGGAATCCCCAACTCGCCTTCAAGCTGCTTGATTGAATTGGAAAGCGCAGGCTGCGTAATGAACAGCTCTTCCGCCGCCCTGGTAAAGTGTTGCACTTGGGCTAATTTCCTGAAATACCTTAGTTGCGATAGATTCATTGCGACCCCTCACATCTGACACAAAAAGGCCTCTGCCCAGTGTATAGGACAGAGGCCTTTCAAAACGCTTTGCGTAGGCAAAAGACAGACAAACGCTATCTTTTTCGCATCGCCTTCGTTAGCAGCTCAGGTACTCGAGCTTGCCACCATGCTTCTCGCACTCACGAGCGATGGTGATGCGCTGTACGGTAGGAGCACCTTCCTCAAGCCACATTGCGCGGCAGTCGCGATACAGACGCTCGGTAGGACCATACGGAGAATCCTCGAAGTAGCCGTCGCCACCGAAGATCTCGAGCATCTCGTCGGAAACCAGCTTTACCGTTTCGATGGAGAACAGCTTGCAGATTGCAGCCTTCTCATCAACGTACTCGTTCTTCTGGTCGATATCGAAGTCACGAGCGAAGTCGTATACCAAGGTACGCAGTGCATGAATCATCATCTGCATCTCAGCAATCTTCATCTTGATTGCCTGACGCTTGATAATCGGCTTACCGAAGGTTACACGATCGGCAGCACGCTTAAGGGAGATCTCCAGCATACGCTGTGCCATGCCCAGGTTAGAGCAAGCGATGTGTACACGGGAAACGCTCAGGGAGTGGATAGCAACTTCCATGCCCTGACCCTCTTCGCCAAGCAGATAGATAGGATCAAGCTTTACGTTGGTGAACTTCAAGCCTGCATGGCCAGCGCCGCGGCAGCCCATCATATGAGGCATCGGGATGATCTCGAAGCCAGGTGCATCGTTCGGTACGAGGAAGGCGGAAAGGCGGGAATCCTTGTCGCTTTCCTGGTCGGTTACTGCGATTACATAGGTGTAATCAGAGCAGTCAGTGTGGGAAATAAGCCACTTCTCACCGTTCAGAATGTAAGAGCCGTCGGGCTGCTTTACTGCGGTGGTGTGAAGGTCAGCACCGGTGCCGCCGGTCTTCTCGGTAATGGCGAAGTTGCAGTAAACGCTCTTATCCTGGAACTTCATCATCAGCTTATCTTTGAGTTCCTGCTTGCCGTAGTCCTCAAGAATACGCCAGTTCATGTCAGCTGCATGATGCAGGTGCATACGCATTCCGCCAGGGCCACGAGAGAACTCTTCCTGAACCTTCAAGATCTCGAGCTCGTTAAGGTTCCATCCGCCGTACTCTTCGGGAAGATAGAAACGATAGAGGTCGTTTTCCTTGGCAAGTTCATAGAACTTGTCGGGGAAAGTGTTGGTAACCTCAATCTCCTTCTGCAGCTCTTCGAACGGGCCTTCAGCCAATTCACGGATCTGCTTGAGGTATGCCTGGAACTGCTCATCCGTAATGGTAGCTTTAGGATTCATTGGTCCCCCTAACCTTTGCAGTTTCATTAAGCTTTCGCTTTCGCTTACAGGTCTTATTTTAGGGTGAACGGGTTCAATTTCAAATTTCTAAGGATGTCTATTTTCACAAAAAGCTATAACTGCAATGAATAGCTTTTTGGTACTTCACCTGAATAAATGGTTTACCTGATAAAACAAGCTATTCATGCGAAGAACAAGTAGAACGCGTTCTTTCCATCTTCTTCACCCGCAAGCCCAGCTCCTCGCTACCGTCGGTGAGAGATTCCGGGCAAACCGCCATAAGGAATAGGGCGGAAAGCAGCTCAACGCAAAAAAGGAGGCACTCCTTTCGGAGCACCTCCTTATAAAAGCGACGCAGTTATAGCAACTGTCGTTATTTCGTAGGAGCAACGGGTGCGCGGTCCTCTTCAGGAACGATGTCGTCGCCCAAACGAATGCCGCCTTCAGCCTTAAGACGTGCGATGGTTGCGTCATCGGCGCCAACCTTCTTAAGGTACTCAGCGGTGTCGCCACCCAGAACCGATGCTTCTTCGAAGTCGGCAATGTTAACCGGGATGGTGGACAGGTGATGAGGCAAACCAGTCTGAAGAACACGACCAACACGGGGGAAGTCAACCCAAGCCAAAGCTTCAGGATTCTCACGCGTAATCTGCTCTACTGCCTCGGTCTTTGTGTTCACCTTGGCAATGCAGAAGTCCTTGTCCTCAAGCCACTTCATCCACTCGTCAAGAGGCTTGCTCTTGATTACGTCCTCAACGATCTTGAAGGATTCAGGAGCTTCCCAACGACGCTTCAAGCCGTCGCCCTTGATCTCGGGGTGACCGATTGCGTCGCAGAAGGGCTGCCAGAACTTGGCTTCAACCATGCCCAGGGCAAGCTTGCCGCCGTCAGCCGTCTCATACACGTTGTATGCCACGGAAGGATACTCGAGGTCGTCGCGCTTGCATTCGCCGCCGTTGAAGCACCAACGGGAATCCAAGAGGGAGTTCCACCATACGAAGCAGTCGAACATGGAAGTGTCGATGTAGGTGCCCTTACCGGTCTGCTCGCGAGCGTACAGAGCGGCGAGGATTGCCTGACCTGCAACCATGCCAGAGGAAAGGTCGCACAGGTGCAACGGTGAAGTGGAACCATGGTTTACGGATAGATAACCGCTGGTTGCCTGCATGTTAAGGTCATGCTGTGCTTTCTTGGAACGAGGATCCTCTGCGCCGTAACCGGAAATCGAGCAGTAAATGATGCGCGGGTTGATAGCGTTGATCGTATCGTAGTCGATACCGAGCTTCTTGGTTACGCCAGGACGGAAGCTCTCAACGATAACGTCGGCTTCCTTCGCCATCTTCTTGAACCACTCAACAACTTCTTCGTTCTTGAGGTTCAAGGAAACGGACTTCTTGTTGCGGCCCAATGCCGTGATGTAGTAGGAAATGCCGCCGCCCTTGGTGGGATAGTCATGACGCATGAAGTCGCCAAGACCCGTGTCCTCGCACTTGATTACCGTAGCGCCAAGGTCTGCCAGCACCTGCGTCGCATAACCGCCAGGCAGGTAACGAGAAAAGTCAAGAACGGTCAGTCCAGAAAAAGGTGTGTTTGCGCGTGCCATATTTATATCCTCCTAGTCCCTCTTAGAATTCGGTCCGTAGCTGGGCTCCAAAACGGAGGCAGGCAGCGGATCGCCGGTGTAGCACATTACTGCGCCATCCTCTACCAGCTTGTCGACAGATGCATCGTCATAGCCGTAGTCGTTGAGGATCCTGCGCGTGTCGTAACCGGTAGGACGAGAACGATGAAGAACAGGATCGCCGATGCTGTCCAGACGGAACGGCATGGTGGTTACGATGTAATCCTCTTCCTCGCCATAGGGGCTGGAGGGACCTTGCTTCTCGTACTTGATGTAACGGAGCTGGTCGTTGTCGAATGCTTCCTGGTCCTGCAGAACGTCGGTAACGGTCTGGATCTTCTCGAACGGAATGTCGTTCTCACGGAAGCGCTTCTCGAGTTCGTCATAGGTGAACTTCTTGCATGCCTGATGCATTGCAGCTACTACCTCAACGTACTTACCGTTGTCGGCCAAAGCCTCAAGTGTGTTGTACTCTTCCTCGGTGTAGTACTTCGGATCCATCTCCAACGTATCGAACACCAGCTTGCAGTACTTGTTGTAGTTGCCGAAGCACATGAGGAACCAAATGCCATCGGAGGATACATAGGAGTTGTTGGTGGGGCACTTTGCCTCCATGCGGTCCTTCGGGTAATCGCAGCCCTGCTGCTGTGCAATCAGTGCAGAGGTCATGCCCCAGGTGCCAACATGGTACAGAGAGCCAGTTACCTTATCGCCAACACCGGTGCGAAGAGCGCCAGCATAAGCGCCCAGGATGCCAGCGGTAAGAGCGCAGCCGGTGTTCCAGTCGCCGAATGCAATAGGAGAATTGCCAGGCTCGTAATGAGCGTTCGCCTGAGGAATTGCGCTTACGAAGCCAGAACGGGCAGCAAATGCGGTAGCGTCAAAGCCCTTTGCGTCCTTCATGGGGCCGTGTTCGCCGTAGCCGCGGTTCTGGGCCCAAACCAAACGAGGGAACTTCTCATGAAGAGTCTCATAATCGAGTCCCAGGCGCTTCAAAGCACCAGAACGAAGTGAGGTAAGGAAGATATCTGCCGTTTCAAGCATGTGATACATAACTTCCAAGCCCTCGGGGTTCTTGCAGTTGATTGCGGTCCATTCCTTGTTGAAGGAACCGCAGTCATATGCAACATCGTCGAACTCGGTGCGGAACTTCATGCCCCAAGCCAAGCCCTGGGTGCGCTGCTCGTCGCCCGTGAACGGCTCAACCTTGATAACCGTTGCGCCCATTTCTGCCAAGGCACGGCCCGCTGCCGGACCTGCGGCGTACTGGGTAAGCTCAATTACTTTAACTCCCTGCAATCCTGCCATTGGATTCTCCTAACAATCAGATGCGCCCCTCAGCACATCGCATTTTGTGAAAAGGGGTGCCAGCACCGCAGTGCCGGCACCCCTTCGAAACATCCTGCTGATTTTTCAACAAGACCTTGGTTCTTCTTACGGCTCGAGAACTACGCGCAGACCCTCGCCGGACTCGATGAACTCCATGCCCTTGCGCCAATCGGACAGAGGTACAACCATGTTGGAAATCATGGAAATGTCCAGACCGTTAGCAAGAAGGCTCAGAGCCTGACGCCAATGCTTACGCTCGTAAGCACGGTTGCCGATAATGCTGATCTGACGCATTGCGATCTCAGTCATCGGGATGGAAGAGGGCTTTGCAGGCAGACCGGTAATGCCGATGCGGCCATTCTTTGCAACCATCTGTACAGCCTGTTCAGAAACCGTCCAGTGACCAGCAGCATCGAAGATGCACTCAGGACCCTTGCCGCCGGTGAGTTCCTTAACCTTCTCAACAACATCGCACTGAGAACCGTTTACGGTAATTGCACCGAGCTGCTCAGCTACCTTGAAGCGCTTTGCGTCAGCGTCAAGGCCAGTTACGATAACCTTGCGGATGCCGCGAGCCTGCTTCAGCAATGCAACCATCAGAAGGCCGATAGCGCCAGGGCCGATAACTACAGCGGTCTCACCGATCTGAGGGTTAACACGCTCTACTGCGTTCATTGCTACGCACAGAGGCTCAAGCAATGCGCCCTGAGTGAAGGTAACCTCATCAGGCATCGGGATAACGTTAGTTGCGCGGATTGCCATGTACTTGGCGAATGCGCCGGGAAGGTCGGTGCCATAGAACGGACGGTTGTCGCAGATGTTGACTTCGCCGCGGTCGCAGTACTCACACGTTCCATCATAAAGAACCGGGTTAGCGGTTACGCGCATGCCAACTTTGAGGTTCTCAGGTGCATTCGGGCCAACCTCTGCAATAACGCCAGAGAACTCATGACCGAAAATTGCAGGATACTGAATATGGTAGGAATTTGCGATTGCAGGATTCCAGCGATACAGAGAATGGTCAGTACCGCAGATGCCTACTGCCTTGATCTCGAGAAGTACTTCGTCATCCTTGATCTGGGGAATATCGAAATCCTCAACATACTGCATTGCATCCGGCTCAGCAGCGGTCTTGAGAAGTGCGTTCATCTTACCTTCCATGGGAAAACTTCCTTTCGAAAAGATGGAATAGGAAGCCAGCGCCTGAGCCCCTCGCATCAAGCGCTGGCCAGAAGTTCAGTGTTACTGGATGGACCAGCCACCATCGAGAACCAGGGTCTGGCCGGTGGTGTACTCGGTGACAGGAAGAACGAGGTGCAGAATTGCAGCGCCCATTTCATCAAGCGTACCGGTGTAGTTCGGAAGAGGCGTACGGCTCTTAACGTAAGCTTCCTGCTGAGGCTGCTCTTCGAATACCTTTGCAACCATCGGGGTGTAAACATAGCCAGGAGCAATGCCGTTAACCAGGATCTGCTTCTTAGCGAAGTCAACAGCCAAGGAGCGAACCATGCCCATAACGCCAGCCTTTGCGATGCAGTAAGGAGCGATGTTCTCCATGGAGTTGATGCCACGGGCGGAAGCTACAACAACCATCTTGCCCTTGATGTTCTTTGCTTCCATTGCGCGTGCTACAGAAGTCATCAGGAAGAAGTTGCCCTTCAGGTTGATGCTGAACAGCTTGTCCCACTGCTCGGGCTTTACGTCTACCGCGTTCATGCGGGGAAGTGCGATACCAGCGCTGGTAACCAGAATATCGATCTGACCGAAGTTCTCTTCAGCAACCTTGATTACGTTGTCGATGGACTCCTGGCTGGTAACGTCGCATGCAACGCCTACAGCGTTGGTGCCCTGAGCCTTCAGCTCAGCTGCTACCTCATGGCAACCGGCCTCAGGTACACCAGCGATAACCATGTTTGCGCCAGCTGCTGCGATTGCCTCTGCTGCTGCCTTGCCGATGCCGGAGTTGCCGCCAACTACGATGGCGCACTTACCTGCAAGATGTTCCTTAGGCTGCTTTGCGAACCAATTCTCGGACATTTAAAACCCTCCTCTGTATTGCCAAGGAAGCTCAACTTGTTTGGTTGCTTCCTTGAATTACCATGTGCTTTCGTTTCCGAAGCCGATACGTATATTCGCCCAGAAGGTAGAAAGGGTCTAATTGCTGCGTAATGTTTTCCGATAGCAAAGCGCAATAATATATAACGTGTTCTATTAATTAGCTATAAACGATAGAACGCGTTCTAATTCTTGTTCGGATTTGAGGGGAAAAGGGCGTTATTGATAGAGCCAAGGCAAATGATCCATTCGGATTGAAAAGAATTGAACCTTCTCCGAATCTTACAAACAGGCAACAAGGCATTCTGATGCTTTATCAAATAGCGCATTTTCATTTGCGCATAGCTATTAATAATCGGTTCGCGTCAATTCAAGAAAAGCTCAATAAAGGAAGAAGAAGCCTTGGAGAGAGACTTCAGGGTTCAAAACCATCCCCTTTTTCAATCAAAAGCGCCGAAAAGGCCGTCTTTGCCCAATTTCAACTTAAATGACTTAGCGATTCTGAGCATTAAGACATCCTATGCCCCACCTATCCCCTAGCGAAGCTCTCCCAACGTGTACCTTCTCGGCAAAGCAAGGCATGACCTCTCAACGCTGAGCCCCTTGAGGCAAATCCTATTTCAAGAAAGCACACTCAACAGCCCAGCAAAACAAGATAAAAATGCGCAAGGCGGATCAACTAACTCTCCTCTTCGCCACCCTCCTAGCCTCAATTCGACCCATAAACGAAAAGCCGTCCCATAGCCAAAAACAGCTACGGAACGGCCGTAAACACCTTTATATATAAGTAAGGATTTAGCTTTCCTTATTGTTCATGTAGTACTCCTCCAGCGGAACTACGCCAGCAGGGAACTTGATGTGCTTCTGGGTAAACTTGATGAACTCTTCCACCAAATGCGAATGGAACGACTTCTTGTTGTAGCCCAGGTAAATAATATGGAAAGGCTCCTGAAGCTCTTCGATGGGAATAGTAACCAGATTTTCGAGCGAAAGGTCATCGAGCGTCTCAAGAATTACAGCAACGACATTACGATCAGAAGAAACAAGCGTAGCGGCGCTAATCTCGTCATTGAAGCCCTGCTTTACATCAAGGCCGTAACGCTCAAAAAAACCTTCAAAGATGGTATGCGCATACGACTGAGAACGATACGAAGTAAGTGTAATGCCCTTCAGGTCATTGAGGGAAACCATATCCCTACTTGCCAATTCATGCTGGGAATTAACGGCAAGAACAACATTCTGCGAGAACTGAGGGACAAACTCGATATCATCGAACCCGCTCATTTTTCCGCAGAACACTACATCAAACTTGCCGTCGGCCAAGCCCTTAAGGCATTCAGATGTCGTTCCCTGGTAGATATCGAAAACAACATCGTCGCCAAAGGCGCCTTTAAAGGTGCTCAGAAGCTTAGGGAGGTAATTGCGCTGAATGCTAATGACAGTACCGATACGAATTCGGCCGCTAAGACCGGAATTGTAGGCTTTCATGATCTCGACAGCTTTATCGATTTCATCGAGGGCAAGACAAATGTGTTTATTAAACTCCTCACCGTATTCGGTAAGACGGACATTTCTGCCAACACGCTCGAAGAAAGGAACGCCAATCTCCTTCTCAAGATTCTTGATCGAATTAGAAAGAGACGGCTGAGTGATATAGAGTGCTTCAGCAGCCTTGCCATAGTGCTCAAACTTAGCAAGCGTTCTAAAGTAATATAGCTGCGCTAGATTCATAAAGCCCCTCTCCAATTCGATTCCCAGGCAAAAGCCTAGAAAATCAAGAAACGCATTAGATAATGCGTTGCATTAATTCAATGTTTCATTGCCTATATAGTATCAAATTCTAATAGTTATCTTGAATGAATAGCTTATTCGGCGGAGAAAAAATTTATTACCGATATCTATAGACCCAGTACAAACAAAGAAAATGAACTTATATGTACTGTGCATGTCTATCGTTTCATTTCCACACACTATGGATAATAAGATATATAGGTTAGACAAATATATAGGAAGAGCCAAAAGAACGTCTAAAGAACGAAGGCTCCTGCCAGCAGGCTGAGAGCGAGGCTCTCCAAGAAAGGCCCAC
>CAJKUH010000010.1 GCA_905203045.1 uncultured Eggerthella sp. | reverse complement strand
CAAATCGCTCCTACTTGTATCGCGGTTCGAAACGCACTCGCGGTCTCGTTCGCGTGGGCGTGGCCGCTTCGGAAGATGCGACGACAACTGATTCAACGATTAAGGAGGAATAAATCATGAGCACTAAGAAGAAGATTTCCGACATCGACAAGGCGATTGAGGAGATGCAGCAGCGCCGCGACGAGTGCTTCAAGCACATCGGCAAGGCGATGTACGAGAGCTGCCCCGAGCTGGGCGACATGAGCGTCGCCGACATGCGCAAGGCGGGGCGCTACCTGCACAAGTTCTTGACCAAGAAGGCGCCTTCGCAGGATGCCGCCCCTACCCGAAACGGCGCGCCCGTCGCGTCCGATTCGGGTGGCACGTCCGCCCCGGGCGGACGCGAGCCTATGCCCGTGTCGGGCTATGGCGAGGGCATGTAGCGAGGCAGTCGTGCCTCCTGTCCGGCACCCTGCAAGGGGTGTCCGGGGTGCCCCGTTCCGAACGGGACGCTTCGCCGAGTCGTCGGCGGAAGCTGGTTGGGAATGGGGCGCATCTGGGGGTTCGAAGGGGGCAGTGAAAACTGCCCCCTCGCGAGCGGGACGTGTAACGACAAAACGAAGGAATTTTCGACGCAGTTGAAAAATCTGAAGTTTTGTAGGGACAAGTCCCATGCTCGCTCCTTTTTTAGCGTCGATTCTGTCGTAGAAAATCAACGCGCACGTTGCATTAAAAAAGGAGGTGTTTTACGTGGGTGTGAGTTCAGACATGAGGAGCAGCCGCGTGCGCCGTCAGGCGGCTAAGAAGCCGAACAAGGAGCGCACGGTCCAGGTTCGGTTTTCGGACGAGGAGCTTGCCGCGCTGGACGCGATTTGCTCCGAGAAAAAGATGACCCGCTCCGCATTTCTCCGCAGTTGCGTGGAGAAGGTACAGGGCGGGGATGTTGAGCCGACGTACGTCGTGACGAGGAACGCCGACGCGGAGCGTATGGCATCCGAGGCGAAGAGCATCGGCGTCAACGTGAACCAGATTGCGCGGGTGCTGAACGCGGAGGCCAAGTCGCATCCGGGTTCGCTCTCCCCGGGCGTGCTCGGCGAGTGCAAGACGGGTCTTGCGGAGGTGCGCGGCGAGCTGTCGAAGCTGACCGATGAGGTGGACGGCCTGCGCACCGATTTCGGCAAGGACGTGTTCCGCGCCATGGCCCTGCTGTGGCCGGACGTCCCCGAGCAGTTAGAGGAGCTGTGCGATTACTGGTACGGCGAGCGCGGCGATAAGATTCTTTCTGGAGGGGGTGGAAGCTGATGTCGACGACGCACATCCAGCCCCTGCCGAACGTCCGCGGGCGCATGTCGTACACGGAACTCGGCGAGGGCAAGAAGCGCACGCGCAATATCCGCGAGAAGACGAACCGCATCGCCGCCCAGATGGGCGACATGGGCACCCGCGAGGACTTCATCCGGTTCTGCTCCGCCATGCGCAGGCAGAGCCAGGGGACGAGGCTGAACGAGGGCTACGAGCTGCGCGTCTCGTGGTCCCCCGAGGAGCTTTCCCGTGACAGCCCCGAGGACATCCAGCGGGCGTGCGAGTACGGCTACCTCCTGTGCAAGGAAGTGGCCCCGAACGCCCCCTGCTGGGTCACGGTCCACACCGACGGCGAGGGCGGCTGCGTGCACGTCCATGCGACCATCGCGAACCATGACTTGGTGTCCGGCACGGCCATCGCGCACGGCACCGACCATGCGACCGTGAAGCGCAAGAACGACCGGCTGAGCCGCGAGATGGGGTTCACCGTCGTGGGTCCCGAACCCGCCAGGGAGCCGACCACATGGGCCGAGCGCAAGAAGCAGTTCGGCATCGAGTCCTTCGAGCGCGTTCTGGGCAACCGCGTGGCGGACGCCCGCGACCATGCGAGCAACATGGAGGAGTTCCTCGAGGAGCTGAAGGTTCGCGGCGTCGAGCGGACCGAGACCCGCAAGGTCGACGAGAAGACCGGTGAGGAGACCGTGGGCTGGAGCTACAAGTCCCGCGACCCCTACGGCAAGAGCAGGCGCAAGAGAAGGCGCCGTGCCTCCAACCTCGCCGACGACCTGACCCGCGAGGGCATCGAGGCGTACTTCGAGGCGAAGCAGCGCGAGCTTGAGGTACCCGAGCAGGACGCCCCGGCACCGGAGGTTCTTCCCGACGTGCCCGAGACGGCAGAGCCGGCAGCACAGCCCTCTGCGGATTTCGCTCTCGACGTGTACGACCTCGACCAGTCCGACGTTTCGGAGATGGCGTCCGACCTTCAGAAGGCGCACATCCACCGCTCACGCGAGGAGGGCAAGCCCTTCATGGACGAGCGCTATCAGCAGATTGTCGAGGCGCGCAACCACCCGGACGAGCAGCTGGCGAAGCTGCGCGAGGACGTGGACGCAGCAAGGCGCGAGTTCCATGCCTCCAAGGAGGCGCTCGACACCCTGCAACACCCGTGTCCGGGGCTTCTGGCCGGCATGCACGTGTTCGCCAAGGCGGGGCGCGACGCCAAGGACCCCGTGTCCCGCATGATGGCCGACATGACCGCCATGATGCTGCGCATGATGATTCAGGAGGCGCTCGCGGAGGAGGCCCGCAGGCAGCGCGAGGAGGCGGAGAGGCGCGTGTACGAGTCCCGCAAGAGCATGTGGGATGCCGAGAAGCGCCTCAAGGCGGCGGAGAAGGCGCTGTCCAACGAGGACGAGCGCGAGGCCAAGGCACATGCCAAGACCATGCGGGCGCGCTATGCCAGGGCGCGAAGTGCCAGCCCAAGTGCGCCGAGGTCGGCGGACAAGGACACGCAGTTCAGCGAGTAGCCGAAAAGATAAGGGAGCAGCGTCAAGCTGCTCCCTTTCTCAAGCTCCCGTTCGCGGGCTACGAAGAGACCTTCAGAAGGGCTGTTGACGGACGTACACGCAAGGGGCGGAAAATCGGGATTTTTGTCGTCCGCTCGTTTATGAGCCGGATTCGGAAAACGCGGGGAACGGACGGGGCGAAGCGAGGGCGTGAGGCCCGTTTGGGGACCGGCAAAAGCCCGGATGAAGCCCCTGCTCTGGTCTGCAAAAGGGCGTGCTCCGATAGCTACTGCATATTGACATTTATTTATTCAGTAGCTATAATTTAGATATTGAGTATATATTTCTGATAGGATGGAGGTGCTGATATGAAGACAATCGCAGTCGTTTGCGAGAAAGGCGGCACCGGTAAGTCGGTGATAGCCAACGAGCTTTACGAGAGCTATGTGCGACAGGGCGTGCCCGCGTCGCTCTACTCTCTGGACGGTCAGTATAAGGACGCGTCGTCTTCGAAGAAGGTCGAGGATGCCGAGGTTGCCATCGTCGATACGCCGGGCGTGCTGACGGACAATCTGAGCGACCTCGTTTCCGGTGCGGACATCATCGTCATTCCCGTTCGACCGACGCCGAACGACATCGAGCCGTTCACGCGAACGGTCTCTATCGTGACGAAGAACACGAATGCTCCGCTGGTCATCGTGGTGAACGGGACGAATCGTTTTCGCATGTGCGCGTCGTTCATGGCGTGGCTTGAGAAGAAGCCATGGGCGAAAAACGTCGTCAAGGTTCCGCAGTCCGAGGCAATCGTGCAGGCGCAGGGCATGCAGAAATCCGTCGTGAACGTGGACAGGCACGGTGCCGCCGCCGAGGCGGTCCGCACGATGTGCCGCAAGGTCAGCGTTTTGGCTGGTCTGTCGTTCGAGAAGAAGCAGTTGAAAAGGATAGATACTCATTAGATACTTGTTAGATAATGAGTATCTATGCGAGGAGGTAGGATATGGCGAAGAAGCAAGATATGGCGGCATTGCTCGACAAGTTCGAAGCAGACGCCGCGAAGGAACACGATAAGAAGGAGGCCAAGGCGAGCGTTTCCGCCGATGCATCAGAGGGGCGCGCCACGTCGTTGGTCTCCATGACGAAAAGCGATAAGGAGCGCCTGACGGCGATTGCGAAGGCTCACGGGTTGAGCCTGTCCGCGTTTTTCCGTCTGGCTGCCGACGAGTACATCGCGAACCATGACTGGTAAGGAGGGAAACGAATAGATGGCAAGCATTGAAGAGAAGGTCGAAGAGCATTTCAAGGCGCTCTTGGACGACCTCGAGATACGACATTTCGGCAAGACGGAGGAGATTAACAGCTCCATTACCAAGGCACTTAAAGAAGCTGATTCCAAATCTGGCGGCTCGGGTGTGAACTACCCGGATATTCAGCTTCTGCTGCAAAACAAGACCCGACGGGACATTCCCGTGATGATTGAGGCTAAAGGTACGAAGGGCAAGCTGGAGAAGTTGACGCCTGGCGGCGATATCGAACTGGTGAGCGGCGGTAAGAACCCGAACCGCGCCGTGCAGCAGTTCGCCGTGAACGGTGCTCTGCATTACGGCCTGGCGATTCTGGACGAGGGCACGTACGGCGAGGTCATCATCGTCGGCATCAATGGTTCGATGCTCGAAGAGGGTCGTGTCAAGGACCCGGAGGTCAAGGCTTACTACGTGTCGAAGAAAAACGACCGAGTTCCGAAGGAGCTTGTTGACTTCGATTTCGTGCAGATGAAGCAGCCAAACATCGACACGTTTTTTTGTCGAGCTTGATAAGCTCTCCTTAACGGATGCTGAAAAGGAAAAGCTCAAGCGCGATAAAGAGGAGCTGCTGGAGCAGAGCATCAAGGGAATCCATCAGAGGATTTACGACGATGCGAGCATCAAGACCCTGCTGGGCACTAACGAGAAACTGTATCTGTTCTGCGGTCTCATCATGGCGGGACTTACGACGGAGGGTGTGAAGCCGCTGGAAGTCGCCGACTTCTACAGCAATGACGACCATGACGATAACGACGGAAGCATCGTTCTGCGCAGGACGAGGGCTTTCCTGCGCAAGAAGAATTGCTCAACCGATAAAGTCAACATGGTGCTGAATTATTTGAAGCCCGTATTTGAGAAACGCGACCTCTGGAAGCCCGTGAACGGCGAAAGCGTCATCAAGTCCATCTACAAGCAGGTCAAAGAGGATATTCTGCCGCTTCTCGAAAGCAACATCCACTTGGATTTCACTGGAAAGATTCTAAACAGTTTGAACGACTGGGTTTCCATTGAGAACGACAAGCTCAACGATGTGGTACTGACGCCTCGCTTTGTGACTATGCTAATGGCGCGAATCACACGAACTGACATGGACTCGTTCGTGTGGGATACCTGTATGGGTTCATCCGGCTTCCTCGTGTCCGCCATGGAAATCATGATTGACGATGCGAAGAAGCGCATCAAGGACACGCAGACGCTGGATAGCAAGGTCGAGAATATCAAGCACAACCAGCTGCTCGGTATCGAGATTCTGGGCAACATCTACATTCTCGCCGTTCTGAACATGATTCTCATGGGCGACGGGTCCTCACAGATTATCTGCGGCGATTCGCACAAGGAAGGCCCGAAGTTCATCAAGAGCCACAAGGACACATTCCCGGCGAACGTGTTCCTGTTGAATCCGCCCTACTCGGCACCGGGTAAGGGTCTCATTTTTGTCGATGAGGCGTTGTCGCGTATGGAGACGGGCTACGGTGCGGTTCTGATTCAGGAAAACGCCGGAAGCGGGCAGGGCGACGTTTACACGAAGCGGATTCTTGAAAAGAACACGTTGATTGCGAGCATTCACATGCCGGGCGACCTTTTCAATGGCAAGTCATCCGTGCAGACGGCAATCTATCTGTTTCAGGTTAACCGTCCGCACGAAGTCGATGATGTCGTGACATTCATCGACTTCTCGGAGGACGGCTATACCCGCCAGAACCGCAAGAAGTCCACTCAGAAGGTCAATCTTCGCAACACCGACCATGCGCTGGAGCGCTATGACGAGGTGGCGGCTATCTGTCTTGGCAAGAAGCCCAAGACGAGCTATTACACCGAGGCGAATAGTCTCGTCATTCGCGATACGGTCTCCTTGGACGGGAACGACTGGACATTCAACCAGCACAAGAAGATTGACACCACGCCCACGGAGGCGGACTTCAAGAAGACCGTTGCCGATTATCTTGCGTGGAAGGTTGGCGCAATTCTGAAAGGCGAGGTGATGGCTGATGTTTAAGACGTTCAAGGTTGGGGAATTGTTCGATATTCACCCCACCAGCGCCTACAAGATGAAGAACGATGAGCTATTCGCCTCCGATGGCACAACGCCGGTCCTGTCCAATTCTTCCGTGAACAACGGTATCGGCGGGTATTGCGGCCTTACTCCGACTGAGCAGGGCGGCATGATTACGTTTTCGGATACGACCACTGGTGCAGATACGATGTTCTACCAGTCAAGTCCGTTTATCGGATATCCGCATGTACAGGGCATGTATCCGTATCAGCCGGATAAGTGGGACGAGAAGTGCTGTCTTTACGTCATATCCTGCATTCGTAAGTCTGCGGGAAATGGTTGGAACTATGCAGTGAAGTTCAACCGAGCGCTTGTTAAGGAGCTGTCCATCGAGCTGCCGGTTGTTGAATCTGCTGATGTTGACCACGAGTACACGGTCGATGACATTAACTATGAGTACATGCAGGAGCGCATTGCCGAGCTTGAGCAGGAGCGCATCGCCGAGCTTGACGCGTATCTCGCCGCTTCCGGTCTTGATGATTACGAGCTGACCGATGAGGACAAGGAAATACTCTCTCTCTCCAGAATCCGCATCTGACGAAGCAGGCGCTTCGGATGCTGATTTCGGGAATGGGCAGATAGTCTTCAAGACATTTAAGGTCAGCGATGTGTTTAACAAGGTCGAAGCGAAATGCAAGAAGGCAGACTTCGACAAGAGACGTGATACGTCAACTGTTCCTAATGAGGAGTATTGCGTCCCTTTGGTAAACGCGAAGGTTGGTGATAACGGAATCATGTTCTACGGGCGTAAGTCTGATTGGAACACTCAGGAGATGTGTATTGACGTTATCCAGAACGGCGCGGTCGCCACGGGTACCGTCTATGCTCAGCCACAGGCCGTAGGCGTGTTATGGGACGCATACCTGATTAAGCCTATGGTGGAAGCCAAGTCCGTTGAAGCCCTTCTGTACATGGCGAAGTGCATAGAGAAGATTACGAAGGAGCAGTTTTCGTATGACAAGAAGGCCACGTGGGACAGGGTGAAGACCTGCGAAGTCAGCCTCCCAGCCACATCAGGCGGCGACATCGATTTCGACCACATGGAGCGTTATATCCGCGCCATTGAGAAGCTGGCGATTGCCGATGTGGCGCAGTACAAGGATAAGCTGATAGCTGTAACCAAGCAGGTCGTTGATATGTAAGAAGAACGATAAGCCCGCCGTTCCGTTTAGGCGGCGGGCTATCTATCAGAGGAGGAACTAACGTGAAAGCCTATAAGCAGAAATTACAGGGGGTGGTAAACCTATGGCACGTAAGAAGAAATTCGCGCCGAACGACAACAACCTCGCGATAGCGTACTATCGCTTCTCGTCCCACTCGCAAAACGACGCGAGCATCGACCAGCAGCGCGAGCTTGCCCACGAATGGGCGGATGCGCACGGCTTCAAAATCGTGCAGGAGTATGAGGACGCGGCAATATCCGGCACCACGGACGCACGGCCGGGGTTCCAGCAGATGCTGTCGGAAGTCGCAAAAATTCGTCCCCATACCCTCATCATGTGGAAGACCGACCGTCTGGGGCGCGACAAGTACGTTCTGGCGATGGCGAAGAAGAAAATCCGCGACGCGGGATGCGAGATTCACCTGTTGGCTGAGCACATCCCGACGGAGGGACCCGAAGGCGTCCTCATCGAGGGGTTGATGGAGGCCATGGCGGAGTATTA
The DNA here is from genome assembly GCA_905203045.1 of uncultured Eggerthella sp. GTDB lineage: Bacteria > Actinomycetota > Coriobacteriia > Coriobacteriales > Eggerthellaceae > Anaerotardibacter. The sequence continues at coordinate 66,049 of CAJKUH010000010.1, read as the reverse complement.
CAGCCGCCAGCTGTCGCAGAACATCCAGCGCGGCATGGACTACAACGCGCAGCACGCCCTGTACAACGGCCACAAGCTGTTCGGCTACGACGTGGACAGGTCCACGAAGAAGTACATCCCGGACCCGAACACGGCGCCGTTCGTGCAGTGGGCGTTTACGGAATACGCGTCGGGCAAGCCGCTGAAGACCATTGCCGATAAGATGAACGCGCAGGGCCTGCGCACGCCGAGGAACGCGAAGTTCAGCGTGAACATGCTGAACAAGATGCTCAAGAACCGCGCCTACATCGGCGAGTACCACCACGGCGACATCACGGTCGCCGGCGGAATGCCCGTCCTCGTCGACGAGGCGACTTTCGATAGGGCGCAAAGGCGGTTCGCCGAGAACAAGCGCAAGGGTTCCCAGCGGGCGCACGGCATGGACGGCAGCGACGCCCCGCGCTATTGGCTCACGGGCAAGCTCTATTGCGGTGAGTGCGGGAGCACCATGCAGGGCGTGTCAGGTACGAGCAAGACCGGGCGGACGTATTACTACTACTATTGCTCCGCCCAGCGCAGGAAGGAGTGCCACCTGCACAAGGCCCGCAAGCAGGACCTAGAGGACATGGTGCTGTTCGCCCTGCACAACATCGTCGACGACGAGGAGAACGTGACGGCGCTCGCCCTGGATGCGGCGGAGTATTACGAGAAGAGCCACGACGACACCGCGTATCTCGAGGCGCTGGAGGCGAAGCGCAGGGAAGTGGAGAAAAGCCTCGCGAACCTCGTGAAGGTCATCGAGAAGGGCGTGGTCAGCGATACGGTGACACAACGCCTCGCGCAGCTCGAAGAGCAGAAGAGCGCCCTGAACGATGCCATAGGGACGGAAAACGTCCGCGTGTCGCTGTGCGAGGACAGGCACAGCATCCAGGCGTACTTCGACAAGTTCCTGCATGCCGACGTGAACGACCCGGAGATTCGAGACCAGGTCTTCGAGTATTTCGTGGACAAGGTCTATCTGTACGACGACAAGCTCGTCGTGAGCATGTGGTTCTCCGAGGACGACAAGCAGGAAATCACGTGGCGGGACTGGTTCTCGCTGGATGAGTATTGGACCGACGAATCCCCTTTTGTTAAAGGGGAAGCCGCCGAGTTCGACTGCTTCCCCCTCGGCTCCACCACATCTTATAGGGTCTGCCTACGGCAGACCCTTTTTCATACGAAACGCTATGACGCTGCGCGGGGCCCTGGTGGCACAGCTAACGGTCCAAGCAGGCTGGACGTGCGAAGCACGCCTGGCGCCTGCTTTCCCGCTATCTGTACTCACCAGGGCCCCGCTCGCTGATTTACTGGCGCATGCCCGGATTCTCTTAAACGCCCTTTGGGCGTTTTTTTTATGCTTCTGTTTGGATTTTCTTCTGATCGTTGTTTTATGACATGGTGAGGTACTAGGACATTTATGTGTCGTTTCTTGTTTTTGGTGCTTTATCTGATGGGGGAGCGTGCCTTTGTGAAGATCCTTTGTCCTTAAAATAGGCAGAAGTGTGTATAGTGTCTGGTTATTGCTGTCAAGTTAACAGTTTTCTTGGTACCTAGATGAATGAGCCCCCTGGGTCAAACCTATAGATATGGGCGTTGGCTCTGTGTTCTATTACGTAAACCCTGGTAAACATTGGAAAATTAATTAAACCCATATACCAAAAATAGGATAAAACAAGTCTGGCTTTTTACGAAATGGGGGGGGTATAGCCAAAATCGGTAAGGAATGTTTAATCAAAACTCCATAGAGGGGACAAATATGGTTGAGGCAAAGAAGGAAGCCGAATCGAGTACGGGCAGCAAAGGCGGCCGTCGCAAAAACGTCGTTATTGCGCTGTTGGTTGTTTTGCTGGTGGCATCGTTAGGCGGCTTGGCCTACTTGGGTTGGACTGCTTTGCATCCCAATACAGAAGGTACAACCATTTCAAACTACGACGGCATGTCCCGTGAGGAAATCCAGGCAGAGCTTGATCGTCAAGCCATGGAAAGCCGCATGACCATTTCGGTTAACTCGCAGCCCACTTTGCAGGACGGCAAGGTGCGCGTAAACGTGATGAACGATTCGTCCAACAAGTTCTGGCAGAGCTTCACGTTGGAACAGGATGGACAGACGCTGTACGAATCGGGCGCAATCGAACCAGGCAACGCTGTTGAATGGGTCGATGCATCTAACGCTCATGCTGGCACGGCAACGCTTACTATTTCGGCGCTTGATGCCGACAGCAAAGAGCCTCATGGCAATCCTCAGTCGGTTGAGGTGAACATCGTGCAGGGCTAATGCCGCTGTACCTTTTATTGTGATTTCGCGGGAGGGCCCCGTGGGACTAGATACATCCATCAACGAGGAAAGGACCTAAGATGGAAATGACACACCTGAAGGGCAAGCTCTTCGCCGGCATCGCTGCCGTATCGCTTGCAGCCTGCGCGTTTGCTGTACCGGCTTTTGCTGCAAATGACGACGACCCGTATAACCGTTCCGCCGAGGTAACGGTTACGAAGGCAGCAGGCCAGATTGACTGGACTGCTCCGACGGAAATCCCGTTTGCGGCAGCAGGCGACGGCACGATGGTTACGCCTTCTGAAACGGCTTTGCAGATTACGAACAATTCTGATTTCGCAATTCACGTGACCAATATTCAGTTTGTTAAGACTGAAGGCCAGATCAACCTGGTTGGTAAAAACGATGCCATGACGACAAACAATTCGATGTGGTTCACCATGAAAACAGGTAATACCACAATCGACGCCAAGAACGCTCTGAGTGGCATAGACGTATCCGGCGACAAGAGCTTCAACATGGGGTATAAAGGTTCCTCGACCGACTCCATCGGTATTAATGCTGAGGGTAAGATTGCCCATGTAAGCCTCGATCTCTCTACTGCTAAGAAGGTCGGTCATGTCGTTTGGACCGTTAAATCGGGTGCGGCTGAATAACTTCAAGGTTGCATCATGGAGGGTAGAAATCTAAAGAACGTGGCGTGTGCGGTGCTGCTTGCATTGTGCTTGGCTGCGCCCTCCGCCGCGTTCGCGGATTCAACAGGTTCCACCGATGTCACGCTGGTGGCGGCTGGATACCAGCCAGGCCAGGTAACGCGCGAAGTGAATGTGTCTCAGCAGTACGCTGGCGCATCGGCGCGCACTGGCGATGCCAATCAGCTTCTGGCGTTGTTGGCGCTTGCCGGTGTTGCCGGCTCTTCGGCAGCACTGTTGGCTATGGAATCTGCCCGCAAACAAGATTAACGCGCATCGGCGATGGGGTTGTATTTGCCCCATCGCCGATCAGCATTTCATTCGTTTCCATATTTGGAAGGTTCTCTTATGAATAAGACGATATTCGGCAGCATACAGGGTATGCGTTTTTCGGTTGTACTGATGCTTGCCGTTTTGGTGGGTGTGTTTGCCTGCATGGTGCCGAATGTCGCCTTAGCCGATGAAGAGGGCTCAACTTCGTCTGACGACTATCAGATTTCCGTCGAGGTGCCCACCGAGGTACCATGCCACCTTATGGCCGATGGAACGGTTTTGACGCCTGAAAACTGGACCATTCAGAACCAGAGTAAATTCCCGGTGCGTTTGAGCAACGTAACGGTAAATGCTTCTGATCATTACCCGCAGGGCCTTACCGTGAGTGCCACAACGAGCGACGACGGCTATACGCTGTGGCAGTACAACGGCACCAAGGTCGACTTCAATCCGGGCTACGATTTCTGGTTCAGCGATGTTGTCAAATGGAATATCCCTAAGCTTACTCGTGAAAACGCGGGGGCATTCCTTGATGATGTTTCGAAGGGCACTGCTACCCTGATGAACGTGAGCTTGACGTTCCAGGGGAATTTGCCTGAGCCTACGGTAGCCATCAGTGGCGACACGTGGGTCGATGCTCCTATAACGGCGAGCATCAAAGACGTTCCCGATGGCGTCGCTGCCTACTACCAATGGCAAACCACCACTGATGGGAAGAACTACACTGACATCAGCGGAGCAAATGGATCGACTTACTATCCCACGAGCAACGAAAAGGGTAAGCACATTCGTTGCCATGTTTCGTTCGACAAAAAAGGTGACTACCTGATTCCCGATGCTTGGTCGAACGTGCTGGGTCCCATTAATGCGACTGCTGTCTCGTTTGCCATTTACACGAAGAAGACGAACAACTACGGCGCTGCTTCAACGTTGAAGTTCTACAAGAGGCCTGCAGAATCCATCCCCCAAGTGGGCGACACGTTCGAGGGCGACAAGGTCGATGCGATATTCAGGGACTTCGAGTACCACGATGCCTACGACAAGCCTGAAGATGTGCCTTGGTACAACTATACGAACAGCAAGAAGCGCCTTGACCGCGTAAGCGTAGTCGAGTTTGTTGATAAGGGCATTAGGCCCCAGAACATCAAGAACTGGTTCGCCTTTGACATGGATTATATCGATAGATGGTATTACATCGATTCCATTGATGCTTCGAACCTGGATACATCCCAGACGAAGGATATGTCGTATGCGTTCTACGGCTGTTGCTTTATGCGAGACTGGGAATTCCATCAGAATTTCGATACCTCTAGCGCAACGAACATGGCGTATATGTTCTACGGTTGCGATGGGTTCAGGGAAGTAGACTTCTCCAATTTCCGCACCTCGAACGTAAAGACCATGGCTCACATGTTTGATGGCTCCTCGCTGTATCGCATAGATATGTCTCAGTGGGACATATCGAACGTGACCGATATGTCTTGGATGTTCTCGAATGACACGTGCCTATCTTTTGTGAAGGGCCCCAAAAGGGTTTCCGGCAAAACCGATGGCGTGGATATGTCCCGCATGTTCAGTGGATGCGATGAAGCGCTGAGGCTCGATTTCTCCCAGTTCGACAATCGAGGCTCTACTACCAAAATGGATCACATGTTCGATGGCGTTAGCGGCAGATACTCGTTTGGCGAAGTCAAACTTGGTGAAAACTTTGGCTGGTATGGAGATGACGCCGATGAAACCTCCCGTTTGCCAAGACCAGATAAAGACGCTTCTAGAATGATGGACGGTTATTGGCATGCGGCAAGCAATGGCGCCCAGTACCTTCCTAACGAAATCCCTAGCTTCACAGCAGATACCTACTATTCGGCGGGCGTGCCCTTTGCTGTTTACTCGGAAGACGACCATAGCCTTGAGTTCTATACCAGGGTTGCGAGCGAGGTTCCCGAAGAGGGCAGCATATTCAATGGGAAAAAGGTAACGGCGCTGTACAGGGGATTCACCACCGATTGGTATAGAAGCGCTGATGCCGTTCCGTGGGCGGAGCATGCTGCCGACATCGAACACGTATCGATAACGGAAAACGAGATATTCCCTGGCTCGACCGCATATTGGTTCACTGACCTCAAGAACATGACCAGCTGCGATTTGTCGAACCTTAATACGACGAACGTGTTTGATATGAGTTACATGTTCTGTGGCTGCAGTAGCTTGAAGAACCTTGATGTGGGGCTGTTCAACACCAATCAGGTTTCGAACATGAGGCGCATGTTCAATGGGTGCTCGTCGCTTACCTCCATAGACGGCCTGAATAACTTCAGCACGGCAAACGTAACCTTGATGGATTACATGTTCAATGGTTGCACGGCGGTTTCTTCGCTCGACCTGTCGAGCTTCGATACCTCGAAGGTGACCTACATGATGAGCATGTTCGATTTCTGCACGAAACTGGAGTCTCTTGATGTTTCGAGTTTCAACACTTCGAACGTGACGTTCATGAAGAATATGTTCCGCAAGTGCGAAAGCTTAAGGGCCCTTGACCTTTCGGGCTTCGACACTTCAAAAGTCGTCCATGCTGAAAACATGTTCCAGCTTTGCGATAGCCTGATGGAGGTAACGTTCGGCAAATCCTTCAGCTGGGTTGGCAACTACTGTTATCTGCCCACGCCTTCCGATGAGTATGTAGAGAAGGCCGATGGCTACTGGTATGCCGACAGCGATGGTGAGAAGTACAAGCCTGAGGCGATCCCTGCCAAGAAGGCAGATACCTACTATGCTGCTGATTACCAGGCGTTCGCCGTGTACTTCGACAATGGAAGCCTGAACTTCTACAAGCGCAATGTTGCCCCCCAGGTTGGCGACCAGTTTGATGGCGCGAAGGTTGTGGCGGTATATACCGATGTCGAAGGCGACCCGAGTTCTGTGAGCACGTATTCTGACGATGGCGCCTATAAGGCACCGTGGTACGAGCATCATGACGACATCACGTCGGTGAATGTGGTTGACAAGCGCATCAAGCCTGTATCGATAATGAAGTGGTTCAGCGATTGCTCGAAGCTTTCGTACTGCGATTTGACGAACTTGGATATGTCGAAGTGCGTCAATGCGGATGACTTGTTCAGCGGCTGCAGCAGCATGTGGAAGATCGAGCTGGGCGGCAAGGTTGGCAAGGTCGACCTGCCCATTCCGGATGATCACCATATCGATGGCGCGGATGGCAAATGGTACGTTTCAACCGACAAGGGCAACAAGGAAGGCTTGGCGCACGATGCCATTCCTGCCAATACCCAGGCTACGTACTATGCTTATCCTTCCAAGGCGTTTGCCATGTACTCTGACGACGATACCTCGCTCGATTTCTACCGCGATTTCGAATTGCCGAATACAGGCATGTATATAGCGGCAAGAGGGTAACCGATTTGTACGCTGGGGTTGAAACCAGCTCGTACGCATCGGCGGATGCGGTGCCGTGGGCAAATCACGCTTCAGACGTTACCAACGTTTACATAACCGAAAACGGCCTCCATCCTACTTCGATGGCGCACTGGTTTGCAGGCTTCACGGGCATGGAAACCTTCGAGTTCCCGTATCTGGATGTTTCCCGGGTCACGGATTTCTCCCATATGCTTGATGGATGTTCGAGCCTGAAAACGCTTAATATCACCAACTTCACTACGTTGCCCAACGAAACTCGACAGCAAACTCCTGCTATGACGTCGATGTTCGACGGGTGTGTTGCGTTGACCCAGGTGATGGTGGGCGATACGTTCGCATTTGCTGAAGATGGCCTTCTTCCCGCACCTGATGGCGAGCACGTTTCGGGTGCCGACGGCAAATGGTATGCAATGAGTACCGGCGAAGGCTACGACCCGAAGGACATCCCTTCGTACAAGGCGGAAACCTATCGTGCCGACCATGGTGATTTCCAGGCTTTCGCAGTGTATTCGGCTGCCAGCGACGGCGAACCAGCAATCCTGAACTTCTACAAGCGCCCTGTTGTTCCAGCGGAAGGAACTGTTTTCGATGGCAGGGTTGCAACCAAGGTGTTTACCGGTTTCGAAAATAGAACTTATAGTGTCGCAGACGACTTGTGGGAAAGCTACAAAAATAGCTACATATATTCGAGCGTGACCAAGGCAACGGTTGTTGACTACGGCATTGCACCACTGAACTTGAGCCATTGGTTTCATAAGTTTTGGTCTCTAGAAAGTGTTGATGTATCGAAGCTTGACGTTTCGAGAGCGAAAGAAATGGTCGAGATGTTCCACGAATGCGGAAACCTTACCTCGATCGACTTGAGCACCTTCCAAACTTCGAGCGTTACCGACATGGAGAGTATGTTTGCAAGCTGCTATAAGCTCAAATCGGTCTCGTTCCCTGAATCGTTCGATACGTCAAATGTCACCAATATGAGTCGTCTGTTCGTTAATTGCTACGACCTGGAGAGCCTTGATCTGTCGCATTTCAACACGAAGAAGGTAACCGCTAGCCAAGATACCTTTACCAACATTACCTGCCTGGCTACCGTCAAGATTGGACCGGAGTTCAAATGGCTGGAAAATGGGGTTGGTGCCAGTTTCTTGCCGACGCCCGCAAGCGGCAAGTGGCATGCAAAGTGGGGCCGAACGGGCTATTTGCCAAAGGACGTTCCCATTCCTACTACGGGCACGGCGACATACACGCAGAACCCGCCTGCGCAGGTGGCTGCTCAGGATGCAAACAATCCTGCAGTAGCTTCCGATCCGAGTGCTTCAACGGCATCGGTGCCGCAGGGGACCCAGGCAGCGGCTGCTTCACCGAACAAGTCGGCTGCAGGGTCTTCGCAGAGCGCAGAGGGAGCAGCGTTGTCCGGCACGCAGGGTAACGATGCTTCTTCGATGCCGGCTGCGAGGAAGGAACAGGCGGTAGTAGAGGGTTCTGCCAGTGAGGAAGGCGCTCCTTCTGCTGACACACAATCTGCTGCTGCCGGCGGAAAGCCCGTAAACGATCACGCGGAATAACAACAACAGCCCCTTGGCACTGGTTCAGGCATTCTGCCTGGCAACGTTGCCAGGGGGCTGTTGTTTCATGGTATGGTTGGGTGCGCTGTTCTTGAAAGGAATGATATGTTTCGCATCAACCATGCAATTCTGCACGTATTCGATTTCACTTCCTGTGTGAACATCTTTTCGCAGGCCGAGCTTGACCTTGAAAGCAAGCAGGTTAAGCAGTACATCACCAAGCATGTGCGAAAGGGCTTGAACCACTTGGACAACAAGCGCGGCGAGTTTTCCGTTGACAGCTCGTTTGCCCCTGAACTGCGTGCGTATTTTGCGGGCCAGCGCGATTTCATCGGCCTTTCCACTCAGATTGCTGAGTTCATTTCCAGCGAGTTGGGGCGCATGAGCAAGGCGGAATCCACCGACCTTCTAGTGGTTGATTTCGAAGAGGAAGCAAAGCTTGAAGGCGGCAGTACCGACGATGCCGAAATCGAGGCATCATTCGAGGGGCGCATCAACCGTTATTTCGGCATTTTCATGCTGGAAAGCCGTCAGGCGTTCATGCATTCGGTGGGCTATGGCGAAAACGGCGAGCCGTGTAATGCCATCGAGCGCCACCATGCCATTCTGCCCAATCCGTCGCAGAAGATTTCCTCGTTTGCCATCATCGATGCGCGTACGCTTGAAGTGGCCTTCCAGGACAAAAAGCGCACCATTGCCGGTGAAGATCGCTACCTTATTCCCGATGGCTTGCTGCAGTGCTCCATGGAAGCTTCCAGCAAGGAAGTGATCGACGAGATTACCACCATCGTGGAAGAGGTTGCCGAAGAATACGGTGCCAACACCACCGTGGCGCTCACCCGTGCGAAAGCCTACGTATCCGAGGCCGCTGAAGAGGGAAGGGGTGTTGCCCCGCACGAGCTTGCGGCAGAAGTATTCGAGGACGAGCCTTTGCAGGAACGCTTTGTGGAAACGGCGGCCGAGGAAAACATTCCCGAGCGCGTTCGCGTGGATAAGAAGGCGGCAGAGCGCATTACCCGCAACCACAAGATTCGTACTGATACCGGCATCGAAATCACGTTCCCTTCTGAATACGCACACAACCCCGAATTCATCGAGTTCGCCAGCATGCCCAACGGCCTGATTTCCATCGAGCTGAAGAACATCACCCAAATCGAGAACAAATAGCAAGCAAGGTAACGGAAAACCGTTTGCCGAAGGCTCTTTATTGGCCCAGCGGGGAAGTCCTGCTGGGCTTTGTTGTATACGGAGTCTGGCACAGAGCGCAAAAAAAAAGAGCTCCGAGAATCTCGGAGCTCTTTTCAGAAGCGATATTGAGTCAGATCTTAGAAGACCGGAACAACGGCGCCTTCGTAGGTGTTGTTGATGTAATCGCGAACCTCGTCGGAGTTCATAGCCTTAGCAAGAGCCTTGATCTTGTCGGAGTCCTGGTTGCCGTCCTTTACTACCAGCAGGTTAGCGTAGGTCTTAGCAGCCTCGGAGTCTGCACTTTCAACAGCCAGAGCATCCTTGTTCACCTTGAAGCCAGCAGCGATTGCATAGTTGCCGTTGATGCAGGCGATGTCAACGTCGTCGATCACGTTGGGAACGCTAGCAGCCTCAAGTTCGTTGAAGGTGAGGTTCTTGGGGTTGGAAACGATGTCGTTTACGGTAGCGGTTACGCCAGCGCCGTCCTTAAGGGTGATCAGGCCTTCCTGCTGAAGCAGAAGCAGTGCACGAGCCTCGTTGGTAGCGTCGTTGGGAACAGCAACCTTGGAGCCAGCCTTCAGATCGCTCAGGCTGGAAACCTTCTTGGAGTAGACAGCCATGGGCTCAAAGTGGATGGGCTCAACGGATACCAGGTGGGTGCCCTTTTCCTGGTTGAAGTTGTCCAGGTAGGGGCCATGCTGGAAGTAGTTGGCATCAACGTCGCCGTTTTCGGTTACGTCGTTAGGCTGAACGTAGTCGGTGAATTCCTTAACCTCAAGCGTGTAGCCTTCCTTTTCAAGAAGGGGTTTTACGGCGTTGTTCAGAATCTCAGCATGCGGGGTGGGAACAGCGGCAACGGTGATCTTCTTGTCGTCGGAATTGCTGTTCGAAGAGCAACCGGTAAGTGCCAGGGCCGCAAGGGCGAAAGCCACGATACCGGCGAAGAGGGCAACTGCCGCCTTCTTCGTGGTGAGGGAGTGAGTCATTTCGGTTCCTTTCATTCTGTAGTGGGCGGTAACCAGCCGCCCAAAAGCGATGGGTTTTATATTAGGGATTTATTACGTTTTGGCAACGCGGTTTGTTATCGCTAAAACCAAACCCTAGTTATAACTAAGCTTCGGTGAACGCCGAATGAAGGTGTGGTTTTACTGCGATGCTGTTCGATATTTAGCCAAAGAACTGCATTTATCCACTTAATTATGAAATGGAGAGAAGTAAACTGTTTTAGTTACTATCCAAGTTTTCAGGGGAAGAGAAACACTTCATGAAAGGCTCCAACAAGCAGGGTTCCAATCAGGCCTCCCAGGGCAAGCATGCCGCATCGCCCGAGATATCGGAGACCAAGGCATACACCCCGCTTCAGCAGGAACAAGTGGTAATCGACGGCACGGTGCTTACCAAACAGCAGTCGAAGAAGAAGCCCGCAATCATCGCGGCTATTTCCGTTGTGTTGGTTCTTCTGGTTGTTTACGGTGCCGGGTTCCTGTTCTTCTCGGGCCACTTCTTTCCGAACACGAGTTTGAACGACGAAGACTTTTCCTTGCAGGCAAGCGATGCCCTGGCTTCAAAGATCGACAACCAGGCTAATTCCTACACCCTTACCATTTCGGGTGAAGGGTTCAACCATCGCTTGAGCCAGAGCGAGACTTCTATTCAGATTGACCCGCAGCAGATTGCTGAAAATGCCACGAAGCGTCAGGATGTGCCGCTGTGGTTCATCGAGGTGTTCCGTCAGCACGACGTATCCGACATTGTGGTTGCCGACTACGACGAGGATGCCCTCAGCTCGGTGATCAAGGAACAGGTTGATGCGTTCAACGCGAACCAAACCTCCTCGGTTAACGCCACGGTCACCTACAGCCAGCCCGTTGACGCTTTCATCCTGAAGCCCGAGGTGAACGGCACGCAACTCGATGTTGACGCGGTATGCGCCAAGGCAGCCGAATGCGTGAAGACGATGCGCACCGACTGTCAGCTTACCGACGACGACCTTATCAAGCCCAAGGTGGTAAGCTCCGATTCCCGTGCAGCCGAGGCAGTACAGAAGGCCAACCAGCTGTTCCCCGACAGCGTTTCGCTGATGCTCAACGGCTCGGTGAAGGCGGCTACCATCGATAAGGCAACCTTCGGCGGTTGGCTCTACATCAACCCCGACGATTATTCCTTGGTAATCAGCCAGGACGGCGTTTCTTCGTGGGTCGATGAAAAGGCCAGCAGCATGAACACGGTGGGCACGCAGCGCACCTACACCCGTGAAGACGACAAGACCATTACGGTTTCGGGCGGCACGTTTGGCTGGAAAGTAGACACCAGCTCGCTTTCGCAGAAGGTCTACGATGCCCTGGTTGCCGGCGGCGCAACCTCCATCGATGTTCCCTGCAGCCAGACGGGCGATGTGTACAACGGCGCCGGTGCACGTGACTGGGGTGCCTACGTTGACGTTGACCTGAGCGATCAGACGGCACGCTACTATGACGCGAACGGCAACCTGCTGCATTCCTGCGGTGTGGTTAGCGGCAAGCCTGTTCAGGGCCGCAGCACGCCTACCGGTGTGTACTACCTGAACAACAAGGAAAGTCCTTCCACGCTGGTTGGCTACAAGTCCAACGGCGAAAAGGATTACGAGACGAAGGTAAACTACTGGATGCCGTTCGTGGGCAATTCCGTTGGTTTGCACGATGCCCCGTGGCAGGCATCGTTCGGCGGCACGCGCTACCAAACGAACGGCAGCCATGGGTGCGTAAACCTTTCCAGCTCTGATGCTCAGTGGTTCTACCAGAACCTGAGCAAGGGCGTTTGCATCATCACCCACAACTAAATTATGGGAGCCGCCTTCGGGCGGCTTCTTTGTTTTAGCGTGGTGGGGTATACTGAAACAGCTGTGCGCCCATAGCTCAGCTGGATAGAGCAGCGGACTTCTAATCCGAAGGTCGTAGGTTCGAATCCTACTGGGCGCGCCATTGCAACAAGGTAAGGTCGAAGGCCGCTGAAGCTTTCGGCCTTTTTCGTTTCCCATGCAAGGCAGGAAACGCTTTTTCCACGGCGTTGGTGAAAGGTGCATGCTGCATGCTTGGCTTGCTATGCTGAGGGCAGCAACGTATTGAACAGTGCAGATTCGAGTGCTGCAAAAGGAGTGTTTCGTGGATTTCGACAATAGGCCAATAGGCGTATTCGATTCCGGGTTCGGCGGTCTGACCGTTGCGCGAGAGATAGTTAAGCTCTTGCCTGAGGAAAACATCATTTACTTTGGCGATACCGCCAATTGCCCCTATGGCCCCCGCGAGCCAGAGGAAGTGCGCTCGTTTGTCCTGAACATCTGCTCGTGGCTTATTAGCCAGAACGTGAAGATGATCGTGATTGCCTGCAACACGGCAACGGCGGCTGGCCTTGAGGCTGCACAGAAGGCGTTCGATGTGCCTATCATCGGCGTTGTGGAGCCAGGTGCGCGTGCAGCGGCGCGTGCAACGCATAACCGTCGTGTGGGCGTTATCGCAACGCAAGGTACGGTTGATTCGGGTGTGTACACGCGTGCCATCCGCAACATCGATGCGGGCATCACCGTGTTTTCCACGGCAACACCGAGGTTCGTGGAAATTGCCGAGCTGGGCATCCAGATGGCGAAAGGCCCCATCGAAAGCTACACTTCCATGGCTTCGAAGGTGTTCATCCGTCCGGCATTCCAAGAGATTGCCCAGGATTACCTTGATCCGCTGCGCCGCTGCGACATCGATACGCTCGTTTTGGGATGCACACATTTTCCGCTTTTGAAGGCGCTTATCGGCGGCGTTATCGGCACCAACGTGAAGCTTATTTCTTCGGCAACTGAAGTGTCGCTTGACTGCAAGGACCTGCTTACCAGGCGTGAAGCGCTGGCTGCCCCCGGTAACAAGGCGGTGCGCCGCTTTGCCACTTCATCGGACGATGTCGAGGAATTCGGTTCGTTTGGCGAACGAGTGCTGCAGATGCCGCTTGGCACTATTGAGCATATTGTTCTGTAAGGCTCTGGAAAGGGTTACGCAATGAGTAAAACCGTGGTGATTGCCACCAACAACGCCCATAAGGTGGAAGAAATCGAGTCGGCTTTGAACTTCGAGGGCTGGGAATACCAGAGCTTGAAGGATGCCGGCCTGAAGTCCGACCCCGAGGAAACGGGCGCGACGTTTTTGGAGAACGCTCGCATCAAGGCACGTGCGGCACAGGCGCTTTCTGGCACAGCGGTGCTTGCCGACGATTCCGGCCTTATCGTTGATGCGCTTGATGGAGCGCCGGGCGTGTACTCTTCGCGCTACAGCGGCGAAGACGGCAACGATGCCGCCAACAACGCAAAGCTTCTTTCCGAGCTTTCCGGTGTACCCGCAGAAAAGCGCACGGCACGTTTTGCCAGCGTGTTGGTCTTCATCGACGAAGACGGCACGGAAACCGTTGCAGAGGGCTTCGTGGAAGGCTGTATCGGCTTTGAAGGGAAGGGGCAGCATGGGTTTGGGTACGACCCGCTGTTCTTGCCCGATGAATATCAGGGCGAAAAGACCATGGCAGAGCTTACGCAAGACGAAAAGAATGCCATTTCGCATCGTGGAAATGCCCTGCGAGAATTAAGAAAGAAGCTTCAACCAGCTGAATAGTTCTGGTATACTATCTTACCGTTGCGTTCGGGATGTGGCGCAGTTTGGTAGCGCGCCTGCTTTGGGAGCAGGATGTCGCAGGTTCGAATCCTGTCATCCCGACCATTTTTTGCGGGTGTAGTTCATTGGTAGAACCTCAGCCTTCCAAGCTGATGAGGCGGGTTCGATTCCCGTCACCCGCTCCAGGTTATGGTGCGAGCAAGGTAAACTCCTTGCTCGCTTTTTTATTTCAGCAAGGTAGTAGGGAATCGAACCGATGAGGTGAAATTCCGTTAAGAAAACGTGCCAATGGCACGTTTTTAGGAATTTGCCCGCAGGCGTACAGCAGCCAAGGGGCGTTCGCGCGTTTGGCGCGGTCTTTCACGGCATTTGCACTCGCTAGCCCCCCCCTCGCTGTTTTACTGGCGCCTTCCTGGAGTTGGTTAACGCCCTTTTGGGTGTTTGTCGAATTCGCTTTGCTCTTCGACGTTGCTATGGCTTACCTTGTTCTTTCACGCAAATGACCTGCGATGATATAGGTATTTCTTGTTTGTCATATCCCTCGGGGGGGGGGAATTTTCTGTTTGTTCAATGCTAATTTTTGGGAGGCAGCTATGGATAACGGCGAAGGGTTAAGTCGTGAGCTTTTGATTTCCATTTTGGAATGCGCTCCGGCAAATATCTTTTTCAAGGACACGGAGTGCCGCTACCGCTTCATTTCCGAAGTATGCAGTTTGGTAAACAGCGGTGAAGACCATAGCATCATAGGCAAAACTGATCTCGATATCTTCGATGATGAAAATCTGGGCCGCTCCTATTACGAAGACGATTTGAACATCCTTAAAACAGGGCAGGGCTCCGAGATGATCAACGAGTTTTCAACCGACGAGGGAGCCCAGTATTACCAAATATCGAAGAAACCAGTGACGGACAACGGGAAAATCGTTGGCATCATGGGCATCATCAGCAACATCACACGTGAAAAACTGCTTGAAAAAGAACTCGCAGAGCTTTCCTTTAAAGACAAGCTTACCGGCCTGAGGAACCGCAACTACATGGAAGTGCATTCCGATCATTTGATGTGCAGCGAGAACTACCCGGTGAGCTTGGTGGTTGCCGACTGCAATTATCTGAAGAAGATCAACGACACCCTTGGCCATGAATATGGGGACGTGCTGCTGAAACGCGTTGCGAAGGTGCTGCAGTCCTGCGTGCCCGAGGGCTGTACGCCTATTCGCCTAGGAGGGGACGAATTTCTTATCTCATGTAAGAACACTTCTGCTGACGAGACGCGAATCCTTATCTCGAATATCAAGGAAGAACTTGCCCGTAGAAGCGACGAGACCATAAACCTTGATGTGGCGCTGGGCTTCTACACGGTTTCAGGGAACAGCAATACCCTTTCGTTCGGCAAAGCGCTTCACTACGCCGACCAGGACATGTACCGTAACAAGACGCTTGCTCGTTCGCTGTAGAGCAGAGCGCTTGCCCCGTTTCTATTCGGTTTTCGACTTGGGCAGGTGCACGATGAACTCGGTGCCTTGGCCTACTGTGCTGTTCACTTCGATGGAGCCGCTGCCACGCTCTACGGCATGACGCACCAGTGAAAGCCCCAGGCCGGTGCCGCCTACTTCGCGGCTACGCGCCTTGTTCACACGGTAAAAGCGTTCGAAGATGCGCGATTGGTCCGCCTGCGGAATGCCGATGCCGGTGTCCTTCACCGAGATCTCCGTCTCATGCGCACGGGGCTCGAGGGTTACCAGAATGCTGCCCTCGTCGGTGTACATGATGGCGTTTTCGATAAGGTTGTCGAAGATCAGCGAAGCATCGGAAGGCTCCATGTCGGCGTAGCAGTTGTCGCCGGGCTGCGAACGATCGTCGAGCATCAGTTCGATGCCCTTGTCTTCTGCCTGCCCTTTATGCGCTAAATAGCTGGTGGTAAGGGTGCTATGCAAATCGGCGCGGGGTGTGCGCTCGGAATTCTGCTGTTCCTCCAAGCGGGAAAGGTCCAAAAGGTCGATCACCAAACGCTGCAGGCGCTCGGCTTCGTTGTCCAAGCGGTCGATGAACAGATGCAGGCTTTTTTCGTCGCCCACATCGGAAGCGTCGCGGATAGCCTCCGACAGCAAACGGATGCCCGCAACGGGCGTTTTCAGCTCATGGCTGGCGTTGGCAACGAAGTCGGAGCGTACTTGGTCGAACTTGCGCAGCGGCACCTTCGACTCGCGGTAAGTGAACAGGGCAATGGCCGCGAACGCGATGATGCCCATGCTGCAGATGATAAGCGCGGTGTTTCGGGTGGTGTCGGCAGCGGTTGTCACGGCGGTGGAAGGCTCGCTGATGCGCAGCGCCATCGCCTGCGCCTGGTAGGTGGCGGGCACCGCAACGTACAAACGGTCGGTGTCGTCGGTAGAGCTGACTCGTTGAGTTTCGCCGTTTTCCCCTTGCAGGGCGCTATCCACTTCTTCGCGTCCCAAGTGGTTTTCAAGGGTTGAAGGGTCAACCTCGGAATCGGCCACCACGTTGCCGTCCTGCGCGATAAGGGTTATGCGCAAATCGGTTCCCTCGGCCGATTTCTTGACGAACGTTTGGGCATCGTCGACATAGGCAAGCGCCTGCGCCTGCGCCTGAGCCGTAGACGTGAGGTTGGCGGTTTGCCGGTCGAGGATCTTATCGTTGATGGGGCTTAAGGCGAAAATCGCGAAACACGCTGCGAATACCAGGGCAACAACCAGGTACACGATGATGAAGCGCCGCTGCCAGCGTCTTGTGGGCGATTCGCTCGCCGTTTTCTTCCTGTTGGGCATGCGCGAGTGCTACTCCTCGGTCTTCTTCACCGGTTCGAAGCGGTACCCCATGCCGTGCACGGTATGGATGAAACGGTAGTCGCTGTTCTCATCGAGCACTGAGCGAAGGCGACGGATATGCACGTCGATGGTGCGGGAAGTGCTCAAATAATCTTCTTTCCACACCTTTTGCGTAAGCCAGGTGCGGCGGCAGAGCATTCCCTCTCGTTCCGCCAGCGCAAAAAGCAGCTGAAGCTCCTTGCTGCGCAGCTTCAGGACCTTGCCTTTCACACTTGCCGTGCTGTTTTCCACGTCGAGCGTCAGATCGCCGAACGTCTGCGGGGTTGTGGTGCTCACGCCGTCGAGCTCGGAACGACGCAGGTTCGCGCGGATGCGGGCAAGAAGCACCTCGGTGGAAAAGGGCTTTGTCACGTAATCGTCGGCGCCGGCGTCAAGGCCCTTGACCTTGTCTTGGTCGGAGTCGAGCGCGGTAAGCATGAGGATGGGCGATTTGAACCCTTCGGAGCGCAGGTTCTTGGCAACTTCGAAGCCGTTCATACCGGGAAGCATCACGTCAAGCAGGATAAGGTCGGGCTCGATGGAAAGGGCCGTTTCGTAACCTGATTGGCCATCTTCGCATGAGCTGACCGCATAACCGTGTTTGGTCAGGGAAAACTCGGTGGTAAGACGAATGGTGGGGTCGTCTTCGATAAGCAATATAGTAGTCAACGGGGGCTTCCTTTCCTTCAATTGTTAAATTATCGCGGCAATCCCCTCTGTCGCTGTGCCGTTTAACAACTTTTTTTCAAATGGAGTCGTGCTTTACCTAACGCTAACCTTCTTTCAAATCTGTGTAACCACTGCCGGGCGCGGGTTGCTCACTATGGTTCCTGCAATCCGATGCTCGAGCACATGCCCGCGGCATCGCAGATCTTCAAGAGAAAGAAGGAACTTGAAAGTGAGTACGGTAAGGAACAAGGTTCTGATCGGCGCGCTGGCTTTGTGCTTTGCGGCATTGTGCGGTTTGCTGGTGGGCTGCAGCGGCAACAGCAACGATTCTAAGAGCGCATCGAACGACGCTTCCATCAACGTAACTTCCCGTGAAGACGGCTCAGGCACGCGCGGCGCGTTCATCGAGCTTTTCAACATCGAGGAAAAGGACGACAGCGGCAAGAAGGTTGACAAGACCACGTCTTCTGCGGCTATCACCAATTCCACTGCCGTTATGAAGACCACCGTTGCCAACGACGCGGATGCCATCGGTTACATTTCCCTTGGCTCCTTGGACGACACCGTGAAGGCCGTGAAAATCGACGGCGCCGAGGCAACTGCCGAAAACGTGAAAAACGGTTCCTACAAGGTTTCCCGTCCGTTCAACGTTGTTACCAACAACGGCAAGAAGCTTTCCGATGTTGCGCAGGACTTCATGAAGTACGTTCTGAGCACCGACGGCCAGAAGGTTGTTGAGCAGGAGGGCTACATCCCCATGGACGCAAGCACGTCCTACACCGCTTCCGGTCTTTCCGGCAAGGTAACCATTGCGGGTTCTTCTTCGGTAACGCCGGTTATGGAAAAGCTTGCCGAGGCTTACAAGGGCCTGAACCCCAACGTTACCGTTGAGGTGAACCAGTCCGACTCCACCACTGGTGTCACTTCCGCCATCGAAGGCGCATGCGATTTGGGCATGGCTTCCCGTGACCTGAAGGACTCCGAAAAGCAGCAGGGCGCTGAATCCACCGTTATCGCAACCGACGGCATCGCCGTTATCGTGAACAACGACAACAAGCTCGACAGCCTTACCTCCGACCAGGTAAAGCAGATCTTCACCGGCGAAGTGTCCAAGTGGAGCGAGATCGGCTAGCCAGATGACCCAAGCTAAAGAGCTTATCGCCAAGATGCTCTTTGCCTTAGCCGCAGCCATTTCGGTGGCTGCGGTTGTGGTTATCTGCGTCTTCATATTCGGCAACGGTGTTCCGGCCATCGCCGAAATCGGCTTCTTCAACTTCCTTTTCGGAACCACCTGGCAACCGTCGAGCGATGTGTACGGCATCGGCGTCATGGTTTTGGGCAGCTTCTACGTTATGGCAGGCGCCCTGGTTATCGGCGTTCCGCTGGGCATCCTGTGTGCGGTGTTCTTGGCATGCTTCGGCAGCGAACGCGTTTCGCGTATTGCAAAGAACGGCGTGCAGCTTCTTGCCGGCATCCCCTCGGTCGTCTACGGCTTCTTCGGTTTGGTGGTGCTGGTTCCCTTCATCAGGAACAACATCGGGGGCACCGGCCAATCCATCCTGTGCGCTTCGTTGGTGCTGGGCATCATGATCCTGCCCACTATCATCACGCTTTCCGAGTCGGCGTTGCGCGCCGTGCCGCAAAGCTACTACGAAGGCGCCCTTGCCCTTGGTGCCGACCATGAGCGCAGCGTTATGCATGTGGTGCTTCCCGCGGCTGTATCGGGCATTTTGGCTTCGGTGATCTTGGCCATTGGGCGCGCCATCGGCGAAACCATGGCGGTAATCATGATCGCCGGCAACCAGGTGAAGCTTCCTGGTGCCATCACCGACGGCGTGCGCACCATGACGGCAAACATCGTGCTGGAAATGGGCTATGCCGCCGATTTGCACCGCGGTGCGCTCATCGGCACGGCATGCGTGCTGTTCGTGTTCATCTTGGTTATCAACTTCGCATTCTCCGCGTTGAAGCGAAGGGGGAACAATGGCTAACAACACAGTTCTTACCCGCACCAAGCCGGCAAAGCCCTCTTCATGGGTGTTTCGTGTGCTGGTGTACGCCAGCACGGTGCTTACGGTTTTGGCGGTGTGCTTCATCATCGGCTACATCCTTGTGATGGGAATACCGCAGATCAAACCCGAAATGTTCGAGCTTACCTACAACTCCAACAACTGCTCGTTCATGCCAGCGCTGTTCAACACGCTCATCGTTATCGTGCTGTCGGTTTCCTGTTCTTCGGTGTTCGGCATCGGAGCGGCAATCTTCCTCAACGAGTACACCGACAGGGGCAACTGGTTCGTACGGCTGGTGGCGCTTGCCACCGAAACGCTTTCGGGCATTCCCTCCATCGTGTACGGCCTGTTCGGGCTCTTGTTCTTCGTGTACTACCTGCAGTGGGGCCTTTCGCTTCTGGCAGGCGTGTGCACCATGGCCATCATGACGTTTCCCATCATTATGCGGGCAACGCAGGAAGCGCTGGCCGCGGTGCCCGACTTGTACCGCGAAGGCTCGTTTGGCTTGGGGGCGGGGCGTTTCCGCACGGTGTTTCGCATCGTGCTGCCTTCTGCCATCCCGGGCATCTTAGGCGGCATCATCTTGGCTATCGGCCGCACGGTGGGCGAATCGGCTGCGCTTATCTACACCGCAGGCTCTATTGCGGCAGTGCCTACCTCGGTGTTCGATTCCACCCGTACCCTGGCGGTGCATATGTACCTGTTGGCAAGCGAGGGCCTGCACATCGACGCAACCTATGCAACGGCAGTGCTGTTCTTGGTTTTCGTGCTTCTTATCAACCTGGCAACGTCGGCCGTTGCAAAACGAATCAGCAAAGGAGGAATGACCGATGAATAGCACTGCGAAGATGGATGTTTCGCATATGGATTTGTTCTACGGCGATTTCCAGGCGCTCACCGACATCAACATCTCGTTTGCCGAGCATCGCGTTACCGCCATGATCGGGCCTTCCGGTTGCGGCAAGTCTACGCTTTTGAAATCGCTCAATCGTATGAACGACCTGGTGGATGGCTGCAGGATCACCGGCAGCATCACCTTGGACGGGCAGGATATCTACAACGGCTATGACGTCAACGTCCTGCGTAAGAAGGTAGGCATGGTGTTCCAGAAGGCGAACCCGTTTCCCATGTCCATCTACGACAACATCGCTTTCGGTCCGCGCACCCACGGCATCAAGAAGAAGGCAGAGCTCGACGACATCGTGGAAGACTCCCTTCGCAAAGCCGCAATCTTCGACGAGCTGAAAGACCGTTTGAAGAAGAACGCGCTGGGGCTTTCGGGCGGCCAGCAGCAGCGCCTATGCATTGCGCGCGCTTTGGCGGTGAACCCGGAAGTCCTGCTGATGGACGAGCCCACCAGTGCATTGGACCCGATTTCCACTTCGAAGATCGAAGAGCTGGTAGGGGAGCTGAAGGCCAACTACACCATCATCATCGTCACCCACAACATGCAGCAGGCGGCACGTATCTCCGACACCACGGCGTTTTTCTTGCTGGGGAAGATGGTGGAATGCGCACCTACGCAAACCATGTTCTCCAACCCGCGCGACAAGCGCACCGAAGACTACATTTCAGGGAGGTTCGGTTGATATGGCACGACCGATTTTCGACGAGGAACTTCATCAGCTGCGCGCCGACATCATAGAGATGGCGGAACTGGCAAAAGAGGCGATCGAAGGGTCGTTCGATGCGGTGCGCAAGGTAAGCGCCACGAAAGCTTACCTCGTTGCCAGCAACGATTCGCTGATTGACGAGAAGGAACGCACCATTGAGGCGCTGTGCTTGCGTCTGCTGCTGCGCGAGCAGCCGGTTGCTTCCGATTTGCGCAGCGTGACAGCGGGATTGAAGCTGATTACCGATCTGGAGCGAATAGGCGATCAGGCGGCGGAAATTTGCGAGATTGCCGCCACCCTTTCCGAAGACGCCGACCTTTCGGCGTTTCCCGCGCTTGCCACCATGGCGAAAACCGACTACGACCAGCTTTCCCAGGCAATCGACGCCTATGTGGGCCTTGACCTGGAGAAGGCTCAGGCGTGCATCGCCGGCGACGATGCGGTGAACGCCCAGTTCGAGGAAGTGAAGCGCAGCATCACCCGTCACATTATCGAGCACGAGCCCGACGAAACGTACGTGCTCGACGTGCTGATGATTGCCAAGTACCTTGAACGCATCGGCGACCATGCGGTGAACATCGCCGAATGGGCTGAATACGCCGTCACGGGAAATCACAAAGGCGTCAACATCGCCGAAGGGGAGTAGTGCGATAATAAGGTATCCGTGTGCGTTTGGTGCGCGGATACCACTCGCGCCAGGAATGCCTGGCATTACTTCAGGAGGATCCTATGACTCAATCGCTTTCGGGGCGTCATTTTCTTAAATTGCTCGACTTCACTTCCGAGGAAATCGTTTCCCTGGTTGATCTTGCGCAGGAGCTGAAGGAAAAGAAGCACGCTGGCGTGCTCCACAAGGAACTCGAGGGCAAGAACATCGTCTTGCTGTTCGAGAAGACTTCCACCCGCACCCGTTGCTCGTTTGAAATCGCCGGTCACGACCTGGGCATGGGCGTGACGTACCTTGATCCTGCCGGATCTCAGATGGGCAACAAGGAGTCCATCGAGGACACTGCCCGCGTTCTGGGCCGTATGTTCGACGGCATCGAGTACCGCGGCTTTGGTCAGGAAATCGTGGAAACGCTGGCTGAATATGCCGGCGTGCCCGTGTGGAACGGCCTTACCACCGAAGCGCACCCCACGCAGTTCATCGCCGATGCGCTTACCATTCGCGAGAACTTCGGCGATGTGCGCGGCCTTACCGTTGTGTTCATGGGCGATGCGAAGAACAACGTTGCCAATTCTTTGATGGTGGGTTGCGCGAAGCTGGGCATGAACTACGTTGCCTGCTGCCCCGAGGCCGATGCTCCTGATGCTGAGTTGGTGGAGCAGTGCCGTGCCATTGCCGCCGAAAACGACTGCACCATCACGGTGACCAGCGACGTGGAGGCAGGCACCAAGAATGCCAACGTCATCTACACCGACATCTGGGTTTCCATGGGCGAGCCGGCAAGCTTATGGGAGCAGCGCATCAAGGAGCTTTCGCCTTACCAGGTCAACGCCAAGGTCATGGCCAATGCTGCCGACAACGCCATCTTCATGCATTGCCTTCCCGCGTTCCACGACACGAAGACCACGGTTGCCCAGGACATCGAGGAAAAGTTCGGCCTTACCGAAATGGAAGTGACCGACGAAGTGTTCGAGGGCGCGCAGAGCCGTGTGTTTGACGAAGCGGAAAACCGCATGCACTCCATCAAGGCAGTTGTCCTGGCAACGCTTCGTTAGGGACGTTATGAAGAACATCGGCTATTACAACGGCGAAACTGGGCTCTTGGAAGAGCTGAAGGTGCCCTTCCTCGACCGTGTGAGCTTCTATGGCGACGGTGTCTACGACGCAACCATGGCACTTGATGGCGTGGTGGTGTTCGCCGAAGACCACCTGCAGCGCTTCTTCAACAGCTGTGCCAACATGGAAATCGAGCCAGGTGTTACCGCCGACGAATTGCTCGAGCTGCTTACCAGCCTGGTTGCCCAGGTGGATGGCACCTATCATTTCGTGTATTGGCAGGTAACGCGCGGCACGGCGCATCGCAGCCATCCGTTCCCCGAAGGGCCTGCGAACCTGTGGATCATGGTTGAGCCCGAGGAAAAGAACCTGCGCCCAGCGCCGGTGAATCTCATTACGGTGGAAGACACGCGGTTTTTCCATTGCAACACCAAGACGCTGAACCTTTTGCCCAATGTCATGGCAGCACAGCATGCCAAAGAGGCGGGTTGCGCGGAGGCCGTGTTCGTGCGCGACGGCTTCGTGACGGAATGCGCGCACAGCAACGTGCATATCCTGAAAGACGGTGCGTTGGTAACCCATCCTGCCGACAATCTGATTTTGCCGGGCATTGCCCGCAAGCACATCATCGCTGCGTGCAAGAGGCTTGGCATCCCGGTACAGGAGCGTGCCTTCACCAAGCAGGAGCTGTTAGACGCCGACGAAGTGGTGGTCTCCGCATCGTCGGAGCCCGGTGGCGTGCTTGCTGCCACGGTTGACGGCATTACCGTTGGCGGAAAGGCTCCTGAGCTGTATTCGAGTATTCTGGATGAAGCGGTTGCGGAGTTCGAATCGTACGTTGCCGCACGCCGTGCTTGATGATGGTAGAATGAAGCACGCTGCCCATTTCGGGCAGCGTGCTTTTGATTTTCCGGGGCCTGTGCCCCTTGTTCTAGTAATGCATAAGGAAGGTATGTTTCATGACCATTCGTGAATCGCTTGAGTCGGTTTTGCACCAGGCCCTTACGGCCGCTGTCGAGGCGGGGGGCCTTTCCCTCGAAGAGATTCCTCAGCCCACGCTTGAGCGACCCCGCGAAGAGGGTCATGGCGACTGGGCCTGCACCATTGCCATGCGTCTTGCCAAGGCGGCGCATATGAACCCGCGTGCCATTGCACAGGCCATCGTCGACCATCTGCCCGAAAACAACCTTATTGCCTCGTTCGAGATTGCCGGTCCGGGCTTCATCAACCTCACGCTTACGAACGCATCGTTTCAGGCGGTGGTTGCCGAGGCACGCGAGCAGGGCGCCGATTTCGGCAAATCCCAGCTGCCCGAGCCCTGCAAGGTAGACTTGGAGTATGTTTCCGCCAACCCCACCGGCCCCATGCATGTGGGCCACGGTCGTTGGGCTGCGCTGGGCGACGCCATCGCGCGCGTCATGCGCCATGCCGGCTACTCCGTTGACGAGGAGTTCTACATCAACGACCAGGGCAATCAGATGAATGTGTTCGGCAATTCCATCGTGGTTCGCTATCAGCAGCTGCTGGGACAGGATGTCGAAATGCCCGAGGCGTGCTACGGCGGCGCCTACATCAAGGACATCGCGCAGGCCATCATCGACGAAGACGGCGACAAGTGGCTTTCCGCCGACGAGCAGGAGCGTCTGGTGAACTTCCGCGAGCGCGGCTATGCCATGATGCTCGACAACGTGAAGAGCACCCTGGGAACGTTCGGCAACAGCTTCGATACGTGGTTCAGCGAGCGTTCCCTGTTCGTGCCGGATGAAAACGGCGAAACGAAGCAGCAGCGCGCGTTCGACGTGATGAACAAGAAGGGCCTGCTCTACGAAGCAGACGGCGCGACGTTCTTCCGTTCTACCGACTTCGGCGATGACAAGGACCGCGTATTGGTGAAGGCGAACGGTGACCTTACGTACTTTATGAGCGACGTTGCCTACCACTACGACAAGATGCAGCGCGGCTACGACCACCTGATCGACATCTGGGGTGCCGACCACCACGGCTACATCCAGCGTTGCAAGGCCATGATGACGGCATGGGGATACCCCGATGCGCTTGAGGTTGTTCTGGGCCAGCTGGTTAACCTGCTGCGCGACGGCGAGCCGGTCCGTATGTCGAAGCGCACGGGCGAAATGGTCACCTTCCAGGAACTGATCGACGAGGTAGGCGTCGATGCAACGCGTTATCTCATGCTTTCGAAATCGGCCGACCAGGCAATCGACTTCGATATCGAGGTGGCGAAGAAGCAGGATTCGTCGAACCCGGTGTACTACGTGCAGTACGCCCATGCGCGCATCTGCTCCATCCTGCGCAAGGCGGGCGCTGGCGAGGGCATGGACGTTGAAAGCGTTGGCGCCAGCGAGATTGCAAGCCAGCTCGGCCTCGACGGCATCGATCTTTCGTCCCTTACCCATGAATCCGAGCTTGCTCTTATGCGCAAGATGGCCGATTTCTCCGATTTGGTTGCCGGCGCGGCACGCGACCGCGCACCGTTCCGCCTTACGCACTACGCGCAGGAACTGGCAAGCCTGTTCCATTCCTTCTACGGCAATTGCCACGTTCTGGGCGTCGAAAAAGACGTGGAAAAGGCACGTCTTGCCTTGGTCGATGCAACGCGTATCGTTTTGGCGCTTTCGCTTGACCTCCTGGGCGTTTCCGCACCTGAGCATATGTAAGAAACTGCGCGCTCTGTAGGTCAAAGGCGTTCTTGGGGCGCTTTTGGGCTTGAGCTGTCAGCGTTTTTTGCCGCCTACCGCTGCAATTGCTTCGGTAGGCGGCATTCTTTGTTTCTACCGTGTTACAGAAACTTTGCGAAGGCTTTGCCGCTCCGTTTCGGAATTATTATTAAACGCGTTGAGTTTCTACAAAGGAGGTCCCATGAGCTACGTTGACTCCGTCATCGAGCAAGTAAAGGCCAAGAACGCAAACGAGCCTGAGTTCATTCAGGCTGTAACCGAGGTTCTTACGTCTTTGAAGCCCGTCATTGACGCGAATCCCGAGTATGAGAAGGCAGGTTTGCTTGAGCGCATTGTTGAGCCCGAGCGTGTGATTATGTTCCGCGTTCCGTGGGTCGACGATTCCGGCAAGGTACAGGTAAACCGCGGCTTCCGCGTGCAGTTCAACAGCTGCCTTGGACCTTACAAGGGCGGCCTTCGCCTTCATCCTTCCGTAAACCTGGGCATCATCAAGTTCCTGGGCTTCGAACAGATCTTCAAGAACAGCCTTACCACGCTCCCCATGGGCGGCGGCAAGGGCGGTTCCGACTTCGACCCGAAGGGCAAGTCCGATGCTGAGGTTATGCGCTTCTGCCAGTCTTTCATGACCGAGCTCTGCAAGCATGTTGGCGCCGACACCGACGTTCCTGCTGGCGACATCGGCACTGGCGCTCGCGAAATCGGCTACATGTTCGGTCAGTACAAGCGCATCCGCAACGTCTGGGAAGGCGTTCTTACCGGCAAGGGCCTTTCTTACGGCGGCTCCTTGGCTCGTACCGAGGCTACTGGCTATGGCCTGATCTACTTTGTTTCCGAATACCTCAAGATGAAGGGTGATTCCTTCGAGGGCAAGACCGTTGCTGTTTCCGGCGCAGGCAACGTTGCAATCTACGCAACCGAAAAGGCTCAGCAGCTGGGCGCTAAGGTCGTAACCCTTTCCGACTCCACTGGCTGGATCTACGATCCCAACGGCATTGACGTTGCTCTGGTAAAGCAGATCAAGGAAGTCGAGCGCGGCCGCATCTCCGAGTACGCAAAGCGCCGCGAGGGCGTTGAGTACCATGACGGTCGTGGCGTATGGGGCATCAAGGTCGACATCGCTCTTCCTTGCGCAACCCAGAACGAGCTGCTCATCGACGACGCCAAGGCTCTTGTTGCCAACGGCTGCAAGATCGTTGCCGAGGGTGCAAACATGCCTACCACTATGGATGCAACCCAGTACCTGCAGCAGAACGGCGTAGTATTCATGCCCGGCAAGGCTGCTAACGCTGGCGGCGTTGCAACCTCCGGTCTGGAAATGTCCCAGAACTCCGAGCGTCTTTCCTGGACGTTCGAAGAGGTTGACGAAAAGCTCCATGGCATCATGGTCAACATCTTCCACGCAGCAGACGACGCTGCTCGCGAATACGGCGTAGAGGGCGACTATGTTGCTGGCGCTAACATCGCTGGCTTCAAGAAGCTTGCCGACGCTATGCTGGCTCAGGGCATCGTTTAATCTCCTTTGCTCATACTGCCCCGATAACGAGGCATTTTCGACAAAAAGAGGAAGTCCGAAAGGGCTTCCTCTTTTTTTTAGCAATGTGTGGTTTGAGAGGGGTAGCTCGCCCCCCAGTCGCCTTCTAGCGTTCTGCGGGCATGAGAACCGTTAGTTGCTTCGGGTGCAGCGATACCTCGTATTCAGTGGAGGGGAGCGCTTCGCCGTCTACCTGCGTTGGCAGGGGTGCATGAAGGCTCAGATGCAACTTGCGGGCCTTCATGAACGTGAGGTTCGGATGACGGGTGTGCTTGCCCTTCTTGGCTTTTAGGAGCAGCTTTACCGCCGCCGATGCGCTGAGCGTCGGCGTTGCATAACAAATGTCGAGCAGTCCGTCGGTGAGCTTTGCCTCGGGACAGATCTGAAAGCCTCCGCCATAGCTAATGCCGTTCTGCACGGCAAGCAGGTAAAACTCGATTTCACGCGCATCGCCATCGTCAAGCGAGAGCATCCCGTAACGGATGTCGCGGTGGTTCACCAGCTGGTCAATGCCGCACTGCAAATACAGGCTGGTACCGGTGGCCGCGTTTTCTTGCGTAGCTCTGCCGTGCCAAGTGCGATTGCGGCGTCTAGGCCGAAGGAAAGCGTTTCCAGGAACCAAGTGCCGTTGACGTTGCCAGCATCGATGCAAGTGGGCTTCAGGCTAAGCGATTCAAGCTGCTGAAGCGATTTTGCGGGATTGCGATCCATTTGAATGGTGCGGGCGAAGTCGTCGCCGTTGCCGCAGGGGATAAGCGCGAATTGGGGACGTGCGGCAGGGTCTAAGCGCATAAGGCCGTTGGCAACCTCGTTGGCAAGCCCATCGCCGCCTAAGGCTATGACCGTGTCGAATGCATCGCCTTCAGTTGCTGCAATGTTTGTTGCGTCCTTTGGGCCTGCGGTGTAGCGGAGCGCGAAGGATGGAAGTGCTTCGGCGTTCTTTTCCCTTATCCGCTCCAATACTGTTTTGGCATGTGCGGCAACTTCTGCAGCTTTTCCGCTGCGTGCTGCCGGGTTTGCTATGAGCAGGGTTTTCCCTAACATGGCGGCTCCTTGTCTTTCCTTGATAATACCATCGGCAGCCTGGGTGGCTTTTGTTGTGCCTTCTTTGTTGGGCTATCTGGTTTTATAGGTGCTTTGACCTGGTGTTATAAAGGGGATTTCGAACTGTGGCAACTTTTTTGAAAAAAGGGGGTTGCGCTAAATTCTGATTCCTGTATAGTATCTACCTGCGCAAACGGTGGGTATAGTTCAGTTGGCTAGAATGCCAGATTGTGGCTCTGGAGGTCGTCGGTTCGAGTCCGATTACCCACCCCAGCGCAACCTTGATAATTCGCATCATTGATGCATAATAGATAGCCGTTGAAACATACGGCACTTCTCATGGACCGTTAGCTTAGTTGGTAGAGCAGGGGACTCTTAATCCCAAGGTCCGGGGTTCGAGTCCCCGACGGTCCACCATTTGAGATTTTACCTACGTTCCTCGTGAACGTTTTAATTACCATGGACCGTTAGCTTAGTTGGTAGAGCAGGGGACTCTTAATCCCAAGGTCCGGGGTTCGAGTCCCCGACGGTCCACCATTTAGAAACAAAGCCCCAGCAATGGGGCTTTTTCTTTTTCGTAAATCGGTCAGCCTGAACGGGGACTAGAACCGATGAGGTGAAAATCCGTTTAGAAAATATGCCAGTGGCATATTTTTAGGATTTTGTCCCGAAAGCTTTAGCTTGAGGGGTTGAGCGGCGAAGCCGCGGGGAGTCCCCGACGGTCCACCAGTTATTTTAAGCCCGTTCGTAAGAACGGGCTTTTTTCGTATGAGACGGTATGACGCTGCGCGGGAAGCTGACGGCACAGCTACCGCTCCAAGCGGGCTTGACGTGCGAAGCACGCCTGGCGCCCGCTTTCACGGCATCTGCACTCGTCAGCTTCTCGCTCGCTGTTTCGTCCAATATCAGGGCTTTATTAACGCCCTTTGGGCGTTTGTTTGAAATCGCTTTGCTCTTCAAACAAGGTGCTAGCACCTTTATCTCCTTCGATGTCGTTCGCATGGGTGCAAAAACAGTCACTTGCTTATTCAGCTTGTCGATCTTTTCCTTGCTGTTTGCGCCACGGTTCGTTGTGCTAATCCTTTGGTTGATAAACGTTTTAAAGCGCATTTTTCTTTGTTCGCCTAGGGCTCTTCTAGTTTGCTTTCTGGTCAGCAAGTTAGAATTGCCTTTGAAAACGAACCGTTAGGGGGCTTTTGTGATTCGGGTTGCTGGAGTGGCGGATATTGCTGCTATTGCTGATACGTATACTGAACTTCTTGTTTTCGAGCAGGAACATGGGAGCAACTCCAATTGGAAGTTGGGGGTTTATCCCACTATTGCGGTGCCTGAGCGTGCGGTTCCTGCCAGCACGATGTATGTGCTGGAGGAAGAAGGGGAAGTGCGCGGCAGCATGATCTTGAATCATCTGCAGGCTAAGGAATATGCCGATGTCCCTTGGCTGTATCCCGCAGAAGGCGAAGAGGTGTTGGTTGTCCATACGCTGTGCATTCCGCCGCGCATGGCCGGTCGTGGGTACGGTCGTGCTATGGTGCGCTTCGCTCAGAGCCAGGCAGCACGCCTTGGGTGCCGTGTTATCCGCATTGACACCTACGAGCACAACGAACCGGCCAAGAGCCTTTACCTGAAATCGGGGTTCCGCATCGCAGGACATGGGACAAGCCTTTTGGAGGGTGTGATCGAAGAAGAGCAGGTGTTCCTGGAATGCAAGGTGCCTAACGCATAACGTCCGCCTTCCGATGCCGTTGTCCGTACCTCCCAGGGTGATGCGGGGCAATTCGCTATACTATATCGCGCTCTGCTTTGCGGGGTGTTTTCCAAATGCAATGTGAAAGGAACATCAATGGCCGTTCTGGTTAAGGCTGTTGCCGATGAAACGTCTGAATGCTATCAGATTCTTGACGAGGGAAGGGAATTCCAAAAGGCCCAAGGGTTCACCCAATGGACCGATGAATATCCCACCTTGCAGACGGTCAAGGACGACATTGCCAACGGCACGGGGTATGTGGTGAAGGTCGACGGTCAGATTGCCGCCTACATGTGCATCGATTTTTCCAGCGAGCCCTGTTACGACAACATCGAGGGCGCTTGGCATTCTTCCGATGCTTACGCGGTAGTGCATCGTATGGCCTATTCCTCGAAGTTCCGCGGCATCGGCCTGTCCGACCAGGTGTTCGCTCTGATCGAGAAGTTCTGTCTTGAAAACGATGTGCACACCATTCGCGTGGACACCGACTTTCCCAACAAAAGGATGCAGCACATTCTGGACAAGATGGGCTACGTCAAGTGCGGTACCATCGTCTTCCAGGGAAGCGGCAAAATCGCTTACGACAAATTGCTGTAAAGCATGGCTATCAAGGGCTCGGATAGGTTGTCTATCCGAGCCCTTTTTGCGTGTTGGGTTTTTCTGTCGATTGCTTTGGTAAGGCTCTTGCCGGTTAGGTCTGGGTTACTTTAGAAGGGTATCTTTGTCGTTTGCGCTGGGGGATGCCTGTGGAAGTTTTTGAGCTCGTCTTAATGCTGTTGTTGGCCGTTTTGCTCTCTTCCATTCTTGAACAGGTTGTTCCACGCGTTTCTTCCCCTTTGATCCAGATTGCCTTGGGCATCGGCATTGCCATGCTGGCTATTTCGCCCATTGAGGTGAACCTTGACCCAGAGCTGTTCTTGGTGCTGTTCATTGCGCCGTTGCTGTTCAACGATGCGCTGGAGGCCGACAAGAAGAACCTCTGGGACAACAAGGCCACCATCGTTTCGTTTGCCATCGGCTTGGTGGTGGTTATCACGCTGTGCGTGGGTTTTGTCCTGCATTGGCTGGTGCCCTCCATCCCGCTTGCGGCTGCCTTCGCACTGGGCGCGGCGCTCGGTCCCACCGATGCGGTGGCGGTGCAGGCGCTTAAGAAGGAAGCGAAGCTCGGCAAGCGCGAAGGTGCCATTTTGCAGGGCGAAGCCCTGATCAACGACGCATCGGGCGTTGTCTCGTTCCAGTTCGCGGTTTCCGCTGCCGTTACCGGGGCCTTTTCCCTTGCCGATGCGGCAACGTCGTTTGCCGTTGGCTTCGTAGGCGGCATTGCCCTGGGCATCGTGCTGGCGGGCGTGTTCCTCTTCTTCAGCAAGCGCATCCGCGAAATGGGCTTGGACAACGTGACGTTCCACGTGCTGTTCGAGGTTTCCATGCCCCTTGTGGTGTACCTGTTCTCAGAGCTGGTAGGCGTTTCGGGCATCCTTGCGGTAGTTGCATGCGGCATCGTTTGGTCGATGTTCCGCGACCGCAAGATCTCCCCGTACCAATCGCGCTTGAACATCGCCCTTACCAGTGTGTGGAAGGTTATCGGCTTCACGCTGAACGGCGTGGTGTTCGTTCTTCTGGGCATTCAGCTTCCCAACGCCATGCAGAGCACGTGGGACAACCTGTATATCAACAATTTTGTGCTTATCGGCTACGTTTTGGTGCTTACGGCCCTTATCGTGCTTCTGCGTTTCGTATGGGCGCTTGTTATGACGCGCCTCATCAAAAACCCCGCCACCGGCAAACGCGACAAGTTCAGTTGGCGCATGGTGAAGAACTCGCTCGTTACCACGGTGGGCGGTCCGAAGGGTGCCATCACGCTTTCCATTGCGTTCACCATCCCTTTCTTGCTTGCCGACGGCTCCACCTTCCCGCAGCGCTCCCTTATCATCTTCCTTGCTTCAGGCGTCATTGTGTGCACGCTGTTGCTGGCGAACTTCCTTCTTCCTGTGTTGGCGCCTAAGGAAGAGTCCGAGGCCGACGAAGACGAGGTTGAGGAATTGATGCGCACGAAGATCGAGATCATGCGTACCGTTATCGAGCGTTTGATGGCGGATTCTACCGAGGAAAACGACCGCGAGACGAAGATCGTCGTCTCGTCGTACAACAACCGCATCCGCACCATCCGCTCGGTTGCCGATTTGGACGAGCCTGCGGTGGCGAAACTCCGTATCGAGGTCATCGATTATCAGGTAGAGCAGCTTATTGCCGCAGTGGAGCGTAGGGAAGTGGAGGCCTTCGATGCCTTCGAGTACCTGCGCCGCCTTACGAAGCAGAAGGCGCTCATTGCCCATTCGAAGGAAAAGACGTCGTATGCGGCGGGGCTTCGCTATGCCCGTTTGCGCAGCACGTTTGCCATGGTGGTGCGCAGCATCAAAGGCGTGTTCACGCCAGGCAGCAGCGAAGACCATGAGTCGATGGACAAGGTACGCGAGCTTGCCGAACGGTATGCCGTCGAGTACTTGCAGAAGCTGGTGAACAACCCCGATTACCCAAGCGAGGTTGTGGCGAAGCTCATGATCAACCACGAACGTGCCCTTTCGGTGTTCGACCGCGAAGATGATGCCACCATGACATCCGAGGCCGTGGAAAACGCCACGGTAAGCATCGACGACATCCAGCGCCGTGGCCTGCAGTTCGAGCTTGAGGTTATTCAGGACTTCTATGCTTCGGGCAACCTCACGCGTGCTCAGGCGAAGGATATGCGCGACAACGTTTCCATGATGCTGCTCGATCTGGAAGAGTACGTGTAGGGGATTGCCGTGGACCAGGAAAAGCTTCAGCGCATCAAAGACCAATTGGCCAGCGTTCCCACGGAACCGGGCTGCTACCTTTGGAAAGACAAGCGCGGCACGGTAATCTATGTGGGCAAGGCAAAGCAGCTGCGCGCCCGCATGCGCCAATACGTGAACTTCCAGGACGATCGCGCCAAGATACCCCTGTTGGTTTCGCAAATCGACTCGTTCGAGTATGTCGTCACGGCCAACGAGCACGAAAGCTTGGTGCTCGAGCGCAACCTTATCGAACAGTACTCGCCGTACTTCAACGCCGACTTCAAGGACGACAAAAGCTATCCGTTCATCGCGCTTACCAAGGGCGATGTGTTTCCGGCCATCAAGTACACCCGCGAAGCCCACAAGGCCACCACGCGCTACTTCGGCCCGTACACCGACAGCCGCGCTGCCCGCAACCTCGTGGACATCGTGCGCAGGATCGTGCCCATCTGCTCTTCGTCGTGCTCGGAGTGGCGTCGTTTGAACCGCAAGCTCGAGCAGCAACCCTATGAAGAGGTCGAGCTCGACGACCGCCCGTGCTTCGATTCGCATGTGGGTCTGGGCCCCGGGGCATGCTGTGGCGCCATCACGCCCGAAGAGTACCAAGAGCAGGTTCGCAAGGTGGAGCGTTTCCTGGCCGGATCGCACAAGGAATTCGTCGATGAGCTCAAAGCGGAGATGACCCAAGCTGCCCAGGAGCTCGACTTCGAGCGCGCGGGGCGCATCAAGGGCCGTATCGACACGGTGGAATCGCTCGCGCAAACCCAGCATGCCGTTTCGTCGCACCGCCTGAATGCCGATGTCATCGGGGTGTACCGTGAGGAAACCATTGCGGGCATCGCCGTTCTGATGCTGCGCGAGGGGCGCATCATGAACGCCAACGAGTTCATCTTCAACAAGGGCAAGGACGTTCCCGCTTCCGAACTGCTGCGCATGTTCGTGCTGCGCTACTACGGAACCACGGAATCCATCCCGCACGAGCTTATCGTTGAAGAGGTGCCGGAAGACGAAGAGGTGATCTGCGAATGGCTCACCGAAAAGCTTGCCAGTGTGCACGGTGCCAAGGTGTTCTTCACTGTTCCGCAGCGCGGTGAGAAGGCTGCCTTGATGGAAATGGCTTCCCGCAACGCGCGCCATGTGCTGATGCGCTACAAGGCGCGCAGCAGCTACGACGACGACCGTATCAACGATGCGCTTCTGCAGCTGGAAAGCGCGTTGGCACTCGAAGCGCCGCCCATGCGCATCGAGTGCTTCGATATCTCCACCATTCACGGCCGATACTCGGTTGCCTCGATGGTGGTGTTCGCCAACGGGCGTCCCGACAAAAGCCAGTACCGCAGGTTCAAGATCCGCATGGAATCGGACGAGGCGAATGACTTCGCCATGATGAGCGAGGTGATGGCGCGTCGCTACTGCAAGGAACGCCTGGAAGACGAGCGCTTCGGCAAGCGTCCCGACCTGATCATCTTGGACGGCGGCAAGCCCCAGCTCACTGCGGCAATCAAGCAGTTGAACGAGCTGGGTGCGGGCGATATCCCGATATGCGGCCTTGCCAAGCGCGATGAAGAATTGTTCGTTCCCTGGCAGGATTCGGGTCCGGTGGTGCTGCCGGGCGGCAGCCCCAGCTTGTACCTGGTAAAGCAGGTACGCGACGAGGCGCATCGCTTTGCCATCACCTTCCACCGCGAGTTGCGCGGGAAGGGCATGACCACCAGCATCTTGGACGAGGTTATCGGCATGGGTCCGAAGCGCAAGAAGGCGCTGCTGAAGGCGTTCGGCTCGTTCGGCGCGCTGCGCAAGGCTTCGCTTGATGAGATCAAGCAAACCCACACCGTCCCCGACCAAGTTGCCGAGGACGTGTATGCTGTATTGGAACAGTACAACACCAAGAAGGAAACGCACCCGCAGGAGCAACCGGAATAACGTTCTACCTGCGTTTACCCAAGGAGGCCGCAATGGCTCAACCTGAAACCAACCAAGATGCACTACAGGAACAGGAGCAGGCAACGCATGCCGTTCCCGATGTGGTGATCATCACGGGCATGAGCGGTGCAGGCCGCACCGAGGCAATGCACACATTCGAGGACTTGGGCTACTTCTGCATCGACAACCT
Source organism: uncultured Eggerthella sp. (assembly GCA_905203045.1). Classification (GTDB taxonomy): domain Bacteria; phylum Actinomycetota; class Coriobacteriia; order Coriobacteriales; family Eggerthellaceae; genus Anaerotardibacter. Next base: position 31,195 of record CAJKUH010000010.1, on the reverse strand, counting down.
GCCCCCTTCGCTGATCATGAACATGATCAGCCTGGCCAGCCTTCCCGGTCAGAACGAGATCGGCAGGAAACTCGCCATCGTTTGCGATGCCCGTAACCGCGAGTACTTCAAGCAGCTGGTGGGCGAGCTTGCCAACATGGAGGCGGCGGGTGTGACGTTTCGCGTCATCTTCCTTGATGCTGCCGACAGCGTTCTGATTGCGCGCTACAAGGCGTCGCGGCGCCGTCACCCGCTCTGCATCAACAACAAGCGCTCCATCGGTCAGGCCATTTCCTACGAACGCGGCCTGACGCAGGAGCTGCGCGCGTTGGCCGATTCTTACATCGACACGTCGAACATGAGCCCGCGCAAGCTACGCGAAGAGCTGCGTCGCCTGTATTCGAAGGAAACGGCGAAGGAGGGCATGAACGTTACCGTGTACTCGTTTGGCTTCAAACATGGCGCTCCCACCGATGCCGATATCGTCATTGACGTGCGCTTTTTGCCCAACCCCTTCTACATCCCCGAGTTGCGCAACCTCACCGGCCTCGATTCCCAGGTGGCCGACTATGTGCTGAACAGCGAGGAAACGCATAAGTTCCTCGCAGCATGGGAAAACCTGTTGAACTGCGTGATGCCCGGTTACGTCGCCGAAGGCAAGCAGCAGCTGGCCATTGGCGTCGGGTGCACGGGCGGTCAGCACAGAAGCGTCGTTCTTGCCAACAAGACCGCCGAGCTTCTTGCCGCGCAGGACTACAACGTAAACGTCTACCATCGCGACATCGCGCTGGCCGACACGAATAAAGAGGTGGAGAAATGAGTCAGGGAGGCTCCCGTTTGGCGGGGCATGGCTTCCGGCTCGACGCTTCCTCCACGCAGGCGTTTCAGGCCATTGGGGCGCTTCATCTTCCTAACCCGCTGAAGAGCCCGGTCGATCCGACGAAGCTCAAGGCGGTGGTGATCGGCGGCGGCACCGGTGCGCCTATGTCCATCCGGACGCTTTTGGCCATGGGCGTGAGCACATCGGCGGTCGTTGCCATGGCAGACGACGGCGGTTCGACCGGCATTCTGCGTGAAGAGGCGCATGTGACCCCGCCGGGGGATATCCGCAAGTGCCTGGCGGCCTTTGCCGCCAACCCCGACGACCCGCTTACCAAGGCGTTCAAGTACCGTTTCGATTTCGCGCGCAACCATACGTTGGGCAATCTGATGCTCTCGGCGCTGGAAAACGCAACGGGCTCGTTTCCTGAAGCCATCAAGATCTGTGGGCAGCTGCTGGGTGCCCGCGGGCATGTGTATCCATCCACGTTGAACAACGTCACCCTGTGCGCTGAAACGCGCGATGGGCGCATTCTGCGCGGTCAGTCGCTTGCGGGCAAATCGTCCACGGCATTGGAGCGGGTGTGGCTTGAATCGCCTGAGCGCTGCCTGCCCTATATGGAAGCGCTGCGCGCCATCCGCCAAGCCGATTTGGTGGTGTTGGGGCCAGGGTCCCTGTTCACCTCCATCATTCCGAACCTTTTGGTGCCGGGCATCGTGGACGCTATCCGCCAGTCGAAGGCGCGTACGGTGTTCGTGTGCAGCTTGGCCGACCAGCAGGGCGAAACCTGGGGGCTTTCTGCCCGCGAGCATGTAGAGGCCCTGCTTCGCCATGGCATGGCAGGCTGCTTGGACTACGTGCTCATCCATTCGGTGCAGCGCCCCGAGCATCATCACTTCGCCACCGAGGCGTTCCAAGCCGTTGCCGGGTTGGGCGCGCGCAAGAGCAGGATGGTTGAACGGCGCGAGGGCACGTCGCTCGAGGCGCGCATCCGTCCGGTGAAGGTGACGCAGGAAGACATCGACGCTATCCAGGCCCAGGGGCCTGTGGTGCTGCTTCGCAACATGGCCGACCCCAAGCGTCCCACCTGGCACGATCCGCAGGCACTGGCCGATGCGTTTATGGGGGTGCTTAAGCTATGTCATTCACGGCAGAGGTAAAAGAAGAGCTCTCGCATGTAGAGCCGGTATGCTCCCATTGCGACGCTGCCACGCTCGCAGCGCTTATCCGCATCGAGGGCAGCATATTCTTAAGCGGGCCGGGGCGCTTTCGCTTGGAAATCTCTACCGATGTGCCGCAGGTGGCTCGTTTCATCATCAGCACGCTGCATAACCGCTATGCGCTGAAAACCGACCTCACCATGCGCCGCAGCGTGCTTCACAAAACGCCGAACTGGCTTATCGACGTTCCTGCGCAGCCGGGGCTCAACGAAGCGCTGTCGGAGCTCGGCATCGTGGGCGAAGGAGGCCTGAAGCGCGGAATCGACCACGAGCTGGTGAAGAAGGAATGCTGTGCGTCGGCGTACCTGCGTGGGGTGTTTCTGGGAAGCGGGTTCATTTCCAATCCCCGCGGCGATTTCCATTTCGAGCTTACGGTTGAATCGCAGACCATGGCGAATGACATCGTGGACCTGATGGAGGCCAAGGACATCCATGCGAAGGTGGTCGAGCGCAGGAACTCGCATACGGTGTACCTGAAAAGCGGTTCTGCCATTTCTGCGTTCCTCGCTTATGTGGGTGCCCACCAAAGCGCGCTTAAGATGGAAAACGAGCGTGTGCTGAAAAGCGTGCGCAACGACGTGAACCGACGCGTCAACGCCGAAATCGCCAACCAGGCCAAAACCGCCGAGGCTTCCGTGGAGCAGATCCAGGCGATTCGCACCGTGCTTGAGCATCAGGACATCAAGACGCTGCCCCATGCCCTGCAAGATTACATTCGCCTGCGCGTCACGTATCCCGAGGCAACGCTTAAGGAACTGGGGGAGCGGGCAACCCCGCCGCTCTCCAAGTCGGCGATCTACCATCGTGTGCGCCGCATCGAGCAGATGGCAAGCGATATCGCCAAGTCCTAGTGCCGCATACCGCGCATGTTGCGCCGTTCGCTGCCGCAAACCCCTCACTTGCAGCCAGTAATCCCCGCTAAAGTGCGGGGATTGGCTTTTCAGGTACAATAAAACAGCACGTGTTCTGAACATGGTGCGTTGTTTTAATTCAGGCATGAAAGGGGAGCCTCATGGCAACCAAGGTTGGTATCAACGGCTTCGGTCGTATCGGCCGACTTGTTTTCCGCGCGATGGAGAAGGATCCTGCCTTCGATATCGTTGCTATCAACGATCCCGGCAGCACCGAGGCAAATGCTCATTTGCTCAAGTACGACTCCATTCACGGTCGCGTGTACGATGAGGTAAAGGTCGATGGGGACAACATCATCGTTGACGGTCATTCGGTTCGCGTGTTCGGCGACCGCGACCCGCTCAACATTCCTTGGGGGGAAATGGGCGTAGAGCTGGTTGTTGAGTCCACCGGTTTCTTCACCGACGCAAACCAGGCTCGCAAGCACATCGAAGCGGGCGCAAAGAAGGTTCTCATCACGGCACCCGCCAAGAACGAGGACATCACCATCGTTGTGGGCGTCAACGACGACAAGTACGACCCCGAAAAGCACAACATCGTTTCGAACGCTTCGTGCACCACGAACTGCCTTGCTCCGTTCGCCAAGGTTCTTATGGACACCTTCGGCATCAAGCGTGGCTTCATGAACACCATCCACTCTTACACGAACGACCAGAAGATCCTCGACCAGGCTCATAAGGATCTTCGTCGTGCCCGTGCGGCAAACCTTTCCATGATCCCCACCACCACCGGTGCAGCTCGTGCGGTTTCCCTGGTTCTTCCTGAGCTCAAGGGCAAGCTCGACGGCTTCGCAACCCGCGTTCCCACTCCCGATGGCTCTATGGTTGACCTTACGGTTGAACTCGAGCGCGAGGTAACCATTGAAGAGGTAAACACTGCCATGAAGGCTGCTGCCGAAGGCCCCTTGAAGGGCATCCTTGCCTACATCGAAGACCCGATCGTTTCTTCCGACATCGTCGGCGACGATCATTCCTCCCTGTTCGACTCCAAGCTCACCATGGTTCTGGGCGGCAAGGGCAACCTGGTCAAGTGCGTTTCCTGGTACGACAACGAGTGGGGTTACTCCAACCGCGTTAAAGACCTGGCAAAGATCATGATGCAGGCATAAGCTTCTGCATTTGCGTAGTGAAAACGAAAGAGAGCTTTCTGAAAGGAAGGCTCTCTTTTTAGTGTGAATCGAAAGGCTGACTATGAGCAAGGTAAAAACCTACACCGATGCAGACGTTGCCGGCAAGCGCGTTCTGTGCCGTGTTGATTTCAACGTGCCCCTGGATGGCACCACGGTAACCGACGATACCCGCATCAAGGCTGCTCTGCCCACTATCGAAAACCTCATCCAGCGCGGTGCCAAGGTTGTGCTGTGCAGCCACTTGGGCCGCCCCGAGGGCACGGGCTATCAGGCCGAGTTCTCTTTGAAGCCCGTTGCCGAACATCTTTCCAAGGTGCTGGGCAAGCCGGTTGCCTTCGCCACCGACACTATCGGCGAGTCTGCCAAGGCCACGGTTGCCGCGCTGAACGATGGCGATGTGTGCCTGCTTGAGAACCTCCGCTTCGACAAGCGCGAGAAGAAGAACGACCCTGAGTTCGCCAAGGAACTGGCAAGCTTGGGCGACATCTACGTGAACGACGCCTTCGGCGCAGCACATCGCGCGCATGCCTCCACGGCTGGCGTGGCAAGGTACCTTCCTGTCTATGCGGGCGCTCTTATGACCAAGGAAGTTACCACCCTGACGTCGATGCTCGACAAGCCCAACCATCCTTTCGTTGCCATCCTGGGCGGCTCGAAGGTTTCCGACAAGGTGGCTGTCATCGACGCTCTCATCGACAAGTGCGACACGCTCATCATCGGCGGTGGCATGTGCTTCACCTTCCTGGTTGCCCAGGGCTATACCGTAGGCACCTCGCTCATGGAACAGGATTGGGTAGAGCGCGCCGGTCAGATGCTGGAAAAGGCAAAGGCCAAGGGCGTGAGCATCCTTCTTCCCACCGACGTGGTATGCGCCGATGCCTTCGCCAACGATGCCAAGACGGTCACCTGCGGCGTAGATGCCATTCCGTCCGACATGATGGGTCTTGATATCGGTCCTGACACCACCAAGGCATACGCAGAGGCAATCGCAAAAGCCAAGACGGTGTTCTGGAACGGCCCCATGGGTGTGTTCGAAATGTCTTCTTTTGAAGCAGGAACCAAGGGAGTTGCCCTTGCCGTGGCTGCAAACAAGGAAGCTGGTACTATCATTGGTGGTGGCGACAGCGTTGCCGCTGTGAACAAATTCGATCTTGCCGACCAGATGACCTTTATCTCGACGGGCGGCGGTGCTTCGATGGAACTGGTTCAGGGCGAAGCCCTTCCCGGCGTTGAGGCACTTAAATAAGGAGGCTCTTCATGCGCACCTATCTTATGGCAGGTAACTGGAAGATGAACAAAACCATCCCGGAAACCGTTGTGCTTACCCAGCAGCTTGCTAACCAGTACAACCGCAAATGGGATGACGTCGATATCGTTATCTGCCCGCCCGCAATCGACATCAAGTCGGCTTACACGGTGCTCGACTTCGACAAAACGAAGATTTCCCTGGGTGCGCAGAACGTGCACTGGGAGGAATCGGGCGCCTTTACTGGCGAGATTTCCATCCCCATGATTAAGGACGCCGGCTGCGAGTACTGCATCGTTGGCCACTCCGAGCGTCGCGAGATGTTCAACGAAACCGACACGACGGTCAACCTCAAGGTCAAGGCGCTTGTTGCCGCGGGTATTGCCCCCATCGTGTGCGTGGGCGAATCGCTGGCTATGCGTGATTCGGGCGACTACGTTGAGTTCATCACGGCACAGGTACGTGCGGGCCTCGCCGGCCTCGACGCCTTGGATATGAAGAACGTCGTTGTTGCCTACGAGCCCATTTGGGCTATCGGCACGGGTCGTACCGCTACGCCTGAACAGGCAGAAGAGGTATGCAGCGCTATTCGTGCCACGCTGGCCTCCGAGTTCGGTCAGGAAGTTGCCGATGCGACACGCGTTTTGTACGGCGGCTCTATGAACGTCGGCAATGTGGTCGATCTGCTTGCCCAGCCTGATATTGACGGCGGTTTGATCGGCGGTGCTTCGCTTAAGGCTGATTCGTTCCGTCAGCTCATTGAAGCTGCCCACGATGCAAAGTAGAACTGCAGATTTTCACTTGTCAAGTGTTACGCAGATTCTTATAATTAATGTTTCGTGAGACTATTTAGGTAAGGATGTTACGTTGTCTATCGTTGCGATTATCTTTTCTGTCCTGCTGGTTGCTTCCGGTATTGGGCTTATCATCTTTGTTCTGCTTCATTCCGGCAAGGGCACAGGCGTTTCCGACATGATTGCCAGCTCCATCTACAACAACCAGAGCGGTTCGAGCATCATGGAGAAGAACCTTAATCGCATTACCATCATCTTGGCAGCGATTTTCCTGATCTCCTTGATCGTTCTGATGATTGTGTATCCTCAGGGCACCATCTCCAAGTAAAACAGACGTTTTCGAGCGGCGCAGAAATGCGCCGCTTTTTTTATTGTTTGAATTGGCGATGCTTGCGGTGGGCTCTATGGGTCTTGAAGGCCGCCGAGCATAGAGCTTTATGGGTGCGCGTCCGGCACCTCAGATACAATAGCGGGTTCATGCTCTACATCGCCTGTTTAAGGAAATTGGCTCAGCTGAGAATCGCCCCTTGTTCGCTGATGAACAAGCATCATGGTTTTGTATGAAGTGTGGTGCTGGAAAATGGAAGGGGAGAACAAAAAAACGCCCATAAGGCGTTTAAAAAAGCTGGTGTCGGAGGCGGGATTTGAACCCGCACGCCCGGTAAAGTGGGCACTAGCACCTCAAGCTAGCGTGTCTGCCGTTCCACCACTCCGACGTGGTTATGTAGGCAAAAGCAAGTTAAATAATGGTGTCGGAGGCGGGATTTGAACCCGCACGCCCGGTAAAGTGGGCACTAGCACCTCAAGCTAGCGTGTCTGCCGTTCCACCACTCCGACGTGGTTATAGGTTGCTTTCGCAATGCAGCGATAGATATATTACCAAAACCTGTTTTGTACGCAAGGGGTAATTTGAAGAAATTCCTGTTTTGCCTATTCAGATGCTTCCTGCAGCAGCTTTTCGACAAGTTCCCATTCCTTTTCCGTCTGAATGGGAACAAGGGATAGGGCTGCCATACCGCTTGCCTCGTTGAATTCGACGGCATTCGGGTCGTAGATAGAGGCGTATACCGTGATGTTGCCTTCTTCATCGGTGCTGTTGTCGGTGTACACGATGTACGATTTGCCGGTTTCCTCGCTGGCAAATGTGAAAAGGGTCTCGCATTCCACCAGCATGCCTTCGGGGGTGATGGCGTTGAAGTGGACGTTCTGCTGGAACTTGGTCTTATTGGTTTCTTGCTCGTTCATGATTGAGGCCTTTCTGCCCTTTTGCTGGGCCTGATCTCGGTCTGACATTGAATGATAGCAGGTTCGTGGCACCGGCACGGTTTCTGGTATTTGGGCATTCTTCTTACGTTTGCGTGACGTCCCTTGAAAACGTCTTTTATGGCTGGTAAGGTACCTTCCCGCTATGAAAGATCTGAGCAAGGCATACATCGTCATTCGCAGGACCCTGGCATTTGGGGCCTCTGCTGTGGTTGCCCAGGTTTGTCTTGACCAACCGCTTTCTTCCTGTCGTAACTGATAGCTTCTGCGCAAGCTGAACAGTGCTTTCCCGCAATGGGGAGCTCAACCTTATAGTTACGAAGGAAGATCATGGCTGATAATTCTATTTCGCTGCCTGCCGATGGGCGTATCACCGGCGTTCAGATTCGTATTGTTGCCGTTGTGGTGCTGGGCGCGTTTCTTGCCCTGCTGAACCAAACGGTTATGTCTCCTGCGCTGCCTGTCATCATGGCGGATTTCAATATCGATGCGGCAACGGCTCAGTGGATCATGTCGATTTATCCGTTGGTAAGCGGCATCATGGTTCCTGTTTCCGCCTACCTTATCGACAAGTTCACGACGCGTGCCTTGTTCTTCGGTGCAACGGCGGTATTTGCGCTGGGCACCTTGCTGTGTGCGGTGGCACCCGATTTCCTGTTCCTCATCATCGGCCGTGTCCTTCAGGCGGCGGGCTCTGGTGTTCTGATGCCCTTGGTTGCCGTTGTTCCGATGCTGGTGTTCCCCGTGGAAAAGCGCGGAACCGCAATGGGCATGGCGGGTATCGTCATGTCTGCCGGACCGGCAGTTGGCCCTGTTGTGGGCGGTGTCGTTATCGATGCCTACGGGTGGCGCACGATGATCGGGTCTATCGTCCCGCTTGCGCTGGTTGTTCTTGTTCTGGGCGTGTTCATGCTGAAGAACGTGGGCGAATTGAAGAACCCGAAGCTTGATTTTGCCTCGGTTGTTCTTTCGACCATCGCGTTCGGCGGCTTGCTGTACGGCTTCTCGAGCGCTTCGACGTTCGGATGGGGAAGTGCCATGGTCCTTGGTCCGATTGCGGCCGGTGTGGTGTGCCTGGTGCTGTTCGTGGTACGCCAGAACAGGATCGAAGAGCCTCTTCTGCAGCTAGGTGCTTTGAAGACGCGTGAGTTCCGCGTGGCGGCCATCATCGTTACGCTTATCAATGCCGCATGCCTTGTTACCAACACCTTGTTGCCGTTGCTTCTGCAAACGGCGCTGGGTGCGTCGGCATTCGAAACGGGCATGGCGATGCTTCCTGCGGCAGCGGTGGGCATCATCATCAGCCCGATTTCCGGTGTGGTGTTCGACAAGTTCGGGCCGCGTGCCATTTCCATCTTCGGCCTTGCCCTTATGACGGGCGCCCTGTTCTTGCTTTCGCTTTCCACGGTTAGTACGCCGATCCTGGTGGTGGCACTGTTCTGCATGCTGCAGGCGGCAGGACAGGCCTTGGCCAACATGCCGGTTAACACGTGGGGCGTCAATGCGCTTGAGAACAACATGATCGCGCACGGCAACGCCATCGCTAATACCGGCCGTCAGGTCGCCGGTGGCTTGTGCACGGCGCTTATCGTCACTGTGATGACGAGCGTCACTGCGTCTGCGGGCGTGAGCATGGACATTCAGGCGGCAACCGCGGTAGGGGCTGGGGTTGCCTACAAAGTGTGCGCCGCCATCGGCCTGGTGTCCTTGATCTACTGCATTTTCAGCGTGCGTCCTTCGAAGAAGCGCGCTGCCAACCAGAAGGAGGCCTAACGGTCATGTCCGAGATTTTGTCTGAGCCCATTCCTCTTGAAGCCGAGGGCGTTCCAGTGTCGCATGTGATGATAGAGCACCCTTTTACGTGCACTGCCGATGCTACGATTTCCGAAGTGGTACGCATCCTGGCTGAAAATGGTGTAAGCAGCTTGCCGGTGGTAGACGACAACAACCATGTGGTCGGCTTCATCAGCGATGGCGACATCATGGGCGCCATCGCCCAACACCGTGCTCACACCATCTTCACCGGTGGAGATGCCTCTATGCTGTATTTTGACGACCAAAGCCTGGAGCAACGCATCGATGGACTGAAAGATCGTTCTGTCATGGACTTCGCAACGCGCAAAGTGGTATGCGCGCGCCCCGATCAGAGTATTGCCCGTGTGGCAGCCTTGTTGGCAAAGAAAAAGTTCAAGAAGCTCCCCGTTGTAGACGATGAGGGCAAGCTTGTTGGCGTGGTGCGCCGTTCGGCAATCACCAAGTATCTATTCGGCCTCATCTTCAAATAAAGCGATGGGCCGCCCCTTTTGTGTCGGGGCGGCCCATCGCTTGTTGCTTTTACGCCAAGAGTTCCTTGAAGGTTTCCAGCAAGTGGGGAATCTCGATGGGCTTGGAAATATGTTCGTCCATTCCTGCTTCGAAGGCGCGGCGCTTATCCTCTTCGAAGGTGTTCGCCGTCATGGCAAGAATCGGGGTTCGGGTATGGCGCAGTTTCTCGATTTCCCTGATGGCGCGCGTTGCTTCGTAACCATCCATCACGGGCATCTGGATATCCATAAGCACCAGGTCGTAGTAGCGCGGCTGCGCTGCCTGCATAAGCTGAACCGCTTCCGATCCGTTTGCCGCGGTTTCTACTTCGAATCCTGTTCCTTTTAATATCTCCAGGGCAATTTCCTGATTGAGCTCGTTGTCTTCGGCAAGCAAAACGCGCTTTCCCGTGAAATCGGGGATATCAGGCTGTACCGCGGTATGCTCTTCCGGGGTAAGCGGTTGCTCAAGGATTCCGCGAAGCTCCGACATGAACAACGGCTTTGAGCAGAATGCGGTAACGCCCGCATCGCGCGCCTCGTCTTCAATGTTCGACCAGTCGTAGGCGGTAAGAACGATAATGGGCTTGGAATCGCCGACGATGGAACGAATGCGGCGCACGCACTCAACGCCGTTCATATCGGGCATGAGCCAATCGACGATATATGCGTAGTACTCATCGTTTTCGTTATGGGCGAATTCCGCACGATATACCGCTTCCTTGCCGGAAAGCGTCCAGTCGGCGCGCATGCCGATGCGCAGAAGCATCTTGGCAACGCTGGTGCAGGTTTGCAGGTTGTCGTCCACCACCAAGGCGCGCAGCCCCTGAAGTTGAGGGATGGGGCCGTTGTCCACAGCTTCTTCGCTGACGCGGAAGCTTAGGTTAACAATGAACTCGGTTCCTTTGCCCAGCTCGCTGTTCACCTCAATGGTGCCGCCCATCATATCCACAATGTTCTTGGTAATGGCCATACCAAGGCCCGTGCCTTGCGTGCCGCTTACCGTGCTGCTGCGTTCGCGCTCGAACGCTTCGAACACATGCTCTATGAATTCGGGCGCCATTCCGATGCCGGAGTCCTTCACGCGGAACTCGTAGTTGGCGTAGCCGTTGGAAGGCTTGCCTTTCTGCGTGATGCAGATGCTGACGTAGCCGCCAGGCTCGGTGAACTTCACCGCGTTGGAAAGCAGGTTCAGGAGCACCTGGTTCAAGCGGAGCTTGTCGCAGACGATGTTTTCGTTGGTTGTGTCCACCGTGCCAACGAAGAAATCGAGGTGGCGCGCTGCCACATCGGCCTGCACGATCGTTTTCAGGTCGTGCATGATGTTCGCCAGGTTGGCATCCGATTCCTCGATCTTCATCTTGCCGCTTTCGATGCGCGACATGTCCAACACATCGTTGATAAGCGAAAGAAGATGGTTCGATGAGGTTTGGATTTTCTGCAGATAGCCCGAAACGGCTTCTTGGTTGTCGATGTGCGCCGCCGCTAAGGACGTGAAGCCGATGATGGCGTTCATGGGCGTGCGGATGTCATGCGACATGTTGTTCAAGAACGTTGTTTTGGCCCGGTTGGAATGCTCTGCCGCGGCAAGGGCATCAGCGAGCACCTGACGGTTCCGCGCTTCTTCGGCCATGATAGAGTCGATGTTTTGGAAGCCGGCAACCACCTGGCTCAAACTTAGACCCTCTTCGGTTCCCAGCGCGGTGAACTTGAACTGGAAGCAGTGCACTTCGCCATCAACCTTGATGCGATAGTGGCCCGTGTACTCGTCGCTTTCCTCCAGCGCTTTACGAACAGTCTCGGGGCTGATTGCGTTGAGAAACCATTCTTTATCGTCAGGGTGCACGCGCTCGGAGCAGTAGGTTTCGAGGACCTCTTTGTACGAATAGCGAGTGCCGATTTCGTTCTTGTTCAGGCCGGTGGTAACGTAGCCCTCGAGCTTCAAGATGCTGATGGTTTCCGCATCGAGGTCGGCCAAGAACACGTTAAGGAAACCACGGGTGAGGGCATTGACGATGCGAAGCTGCGTGCGAGTCCGGTCTAAAAGCTGGGCAAGCCCCGTTTCGGTCGACTCTTCTTCGGCGACTGACAAACCGAGTGCGCTTTTAGCATCTTCGTTGGCATCCATTGCGCTGCTACCCATCATGCTCCTCCCGTGACACCGCTCAATCCATTGCGCAACGTAATGGATTGAGTCACAAGTGATAACTATTTTACTTCAAACAGCGCAGGTGAAAGCTAAATTTTGGGCGCAAACAAAAAAGCGGCTCCTTCGTGATTTTCGAAAGGAGCCGCCTTTTGCAGACGGGCTATGGTGGGTGCTAATGCATAAGAAGCTTCAGGATGCGCATTTTTGCCTTCGTGAATGGCGGGACGCGCACGGGGATTTCGAACTTGGTCGATTTGGTCAAGGTCGACTTGTAATGCGTGAAGCAGTCGAATCCTTGCTTGCCGTGGTAGGCGCCGATGCCGCCTTCGCCGAAGCCGCCAAAGCCCATGTGGTTGTTGGCAAGGTGGATTACCACATCGTTGATGGTGGCACCGCCGAACGGAAGGGCTTGGATAAGCTGTTCCTGCAGCACTTTGCTTTCAGAGAAGATGTAGCAGGCAAGGGGGTTGCCGAAGGAGCCAACGTACTCGTACACCTCATCAAGCTTTTTCCAGGTGATGATGGGGAAGACGGGACCGAATATCTCTTCCTGCATCACAGGGTCGTCAAGCGATACCCCGGTGAGGATGGTGGGCTCGATGCGAAGCGTGGAACGATTGCGGCCGCCCCCGAAGGCGATGCGGGTTTTGGGGCCGTGGTTGTCGATTAGGGCGCACACCCGATCGAAATGGTGCTCGTTGATCATATGCGGGTAGTAATCACATTCAAGGATGTGGTTGCCGTAGTAGTTCAGCAGATACGTTGCCAGTTCCTCGGCAAAGGAATCGGCAACGCTCTCATGAACCAGGAAATAGTCAGGTGCAACGCAGGTTTGCCCCGAGTTAAGGCATTTGCCCCAGGCAATGCGCTGCGCTGCGCGCTTGATGTTCGCGTCGGCAGCGATGATGCAAGGGCTCTTCCCGCCCAGCTCAAGCGTGACATCGGTAAGGTTGTCGGCGGCTGCGTGCATGATCTGGCGGCCAACTGCAGGGCTGCCCGTGAAGAACACCTTGTCGAAGTTCACTTCCAAGATCCACGCGTTCATTTCCGCGCTTCCTGGCAGGTAGCGCACCAGACGCTCGTCGAACGCCTCTTCGCAGAGTTTCTGCAGGAATGCGCTTGTGGCCTTTGCGGTACGCGATGGCTTCAGCACAACGCAATTGCCGGCAGCCAGGGCATCAACCAGAGGAACCAAAGCAAGTTGAAGCGGGTAGTTCCACGGCGAAAGCACGGCAGCAACGCCGAAGGGAGCGGCGTACACCTTGGAGCTTGAGGGGAAATGGGCAAGCGGCGTTGGCACGCGTTTCGGCTTTGCCCAACCGTACATCTTCGAAAGGCAGAGGCGGATCTCTTCGTAAACGATGCCCAGTTCGGTAGCGTACCCCTCAAACGGCGCCTTGCCCAAATCGGCGCGCAGAGCCTCCAGCGCCTCTTCCTCGTGTTTCTTGAGGTAGGTACGCAGCTTTTCCAGCACTGCACGGCGGTAATGGAGCGGCAAGGTTGTGCCGGTCTTGAAGAAAGCGCGCATTTCGTCGACGGCGGCCTGAACCTCTTCGGCGCTTCGATAAGTGGGGGCAGGTTTTACCTCGGGTGCCGTACGGCCAGCCTCTGTCTTTGCCTTCTTACGCTTGGGCTTTTCGACCGTGCGCTTCTTCGGCTTGGGATGCTTGACGGGTGCGGTGGCGGGTGCTTTCACGATTGGTTTTGGCTGGGTGGCCTGTTCTTCGACGGGCTCGGGTGCGGGGTTTGCCTCGCTGTTCATGCGACGGGCATTGGCGCTGGAGGGATGCGCTCGCTGCTCGTTGTCTACCGAAACCCTTTGCTTGCTTTGCTCTTCTTCAGCAGGTTGGTGGCTAGTGGTTGCATTTTCTGATGCCATCAGGGGTGCTGCCTCCAGAATCTTTGGTGCTTTACTCAATCCTGTCTATTGTAAGCGAAGCGTTGATTCGGCACGGTAGCTTCACGGCAGCGGCAGATCCTTGTTCACTGATTGTTTCATTGCTTGGTGCGCCAAAGCCTTCTTCTCTTATTTCGATAGGCAAAACGCATAGGCAAAACGCGTGAACGGATTCATTCCGCCTTTTTTCGACGAAGGTTGTCCTTTGGCTGGCAACGGCCGCTTTGCGTGCTATCGTTCGGCAAAGAGGGAAAGGAGCGTCTGTGTCCATTGAAGAATTGAAGGCCATCATGCCGAAGTCCGATCAGCTTTCTCCCGCCGAAATCGAGGCGAAAGCCGAATCGCTTGGCGTGTCGAAATGTGCTATGGGTTTCAAACAGTCGTTCATGCTTTCCATCATGGCAGGTGCGTTCATCTCTATGGGCGCCATGTTCTTCCTTCTTATTGTGAGCGATTCCGCCTTGCCTTTTGCCGCCCAACGACTTATCGGCGGCTGTCTGTTCTCTTTGGGGCTGCTTTTGGTGGTGGTGTGCGGTGCCGAGCTCTTCACGGGCAATACCATGATTGTGATGAGCGCAGCCAGCAAGAAGATTTCCTGGGGCGCGGTGCTGAAAAACTGGTTGGTGGTGTTCTTCGGCAATTTCGTGGGCGCCTTGTTGATGGTTGGCCTGGTGTATCTTTCCAATTTCCAGGGAATGAACTCCGGGGCCATTGGAACCACTATCGTGAGTGTTGCTGCCGGCAAGATGAGCCCCGATTGGCTGACGCTGTTCGCCAAGGGCATCATGTGCAACTTCTTGGTGTGCCTTGCGGTGTGGATCGCGTACGGCTCGAAAACTGTCGCCGACAAGATGCTGGGTATCTTGCTTCCCATTGCGGCATTTGTCGCTTGTGGTTTCGAGCACTGCGTAGCCAATATGTTCTTCCTGCCATTCGGCATTTTGCTTGCTTCCCAGGGGATCTGCCCTGCAGGACTTGATCCTTCTACCGTAACGTGGGCTGGGGCGTTGTGGAATTGGAGCGCAACGGTTCCGGGCAATATCGTAGGAGGCGCCTTGTTTGTGGGCATGGCATATTGGGTTGCCTATCATAAAAAACAGTAACGTGGTACTTTAGCGTTCGTGCAACGCCGCAATATTAAACGGCCTCGCTCTGCTGTCGGCGGAGCGAGGCCGTTTTGTTTCAGATTTGGTTTACTTACTGCTCTAGCCAGTCGAACAGTGCTTCGCAGTCGTTGAAGGCGTTGCCGTATTGATGCCAGTCGCTTGAATTGAGGCCCTTTGCGCAGGAATCGTCGAGCATCGTAACCAGCGGGTCGAAGTAGCCTTCAACGTTGAGCAGCGCGCTTTTGCCGCTTACTTCACCGACTTTTGCCTGTGAGATCACGCTGAAGAATTCATCAAGCGTGCCGATTCCGCCCGGCAAGGTGATGAAGGCGTCCGAGAGCGCAACCATGGTTTCCTTGCGCTTGGAAAGGTTTTCGGTTTGGCGTTCTTCGATGCCCGGCACTATGGTGCGGCCCTTTGCGGAGAGGCCCTGTGTGGTGATGCCCACAACTTTTCCGCCGTTGGCGAGCACTGCTTTGGCGACATCGCCCATAAGGCCCATGTCGTATCCGCCGAATACCAAGGTGTGACCGCGCTTTGCCAGGGTTTCCCCGAGCTTTTGGGCAGCGTTTACGTAGCACTCGGCAAGGTTGCTCGAAGAAGAGCAGAATACGCAGATGTTCATAAGAGATCCTGTTACAGCGTTACCGAATGAAGTGATTGATAGCTTGCGCCCTTGGGGGAAAGCTCGCTCTTGAACACCGTGACATTCGTTGCGTGTGCCGTGTCGGGCATGGCGAAGCCGTTCAAGGATGCGTGGCGCACGTTGGCATGGCGGGCAAGCGTGATATGCGGCTTGAAAGGGGTTACATCATAGGAAATGCCTTTGGTGGAAAGCTCGCTGCGAATGCTCTTTGCCAGGTTCATAAGAGCCGGGGTGGGGGAAATGCCCATCCATACCGTGGCGTCAGAGGCATCACCGAAAAAGCCCAGCCCTTCGGGGTGCAACGATACCGGCGCGAAATTCGAGGTTGCCAGTTCGATGGCGCGCTGTGTGGCGGCCAGCTGGGTGGTGGTTTCCAACTCGCCTAAAAAGGCAAGCGTCAGGTGAAGGAATTGCTCAGGAACATAGTTCGCCTGCAGGACGGAGCCGAGCTTGCCTTGCAGCTTGGCGGCCTGTGCGGCGAAATCGGTTGGCAGTTCAAGGGCGATGAAAGTGCGCATGCGAATCTCCTTCGATCTGACAATGAAACGGTCCATTACTAACCAATTAACTTAGCACCCGAAAATTGCTATTGTGTTACGCGCTTTTGCACATTTTAGGTTTTATCTGCTGCCTTGGGGTACAATCTTGCTTCGTGTGGCAAGGCGCTGGGCCTTTGCCCGCTAGTAGTTTGATCGGGGATTTCATGGATATCAACGAATGGCTTGTCGATTTCACTGGGAACATCGACACGTTTATGTACACCTACATTCTTCTGATCCTTCTTGTGGTAACGGGTGTTTACTTCACCATTCGCACGAAAGGCGTGCAGATTCGCTACCTGAAGGATATGTTCAGGCAGGTAACCGAGAAAAAGCATGTCGAGGGCGAAAAGTCCATTTCATCGTTCCAGGCGCTGATGGTTTCCACGGCAAGCCGCGTGGGTACGGGCAACATTGCCGGTGTTGCCACCGCCATTGCAATCGGCGGTCCTGGTGCTGTGTTCTGGATGTGGGCCATGGCAATCGTCGGCGCTGCATCGGCTTTCGTTGAATCGACGTTGGCTCAGATTTGGAAAGTGCGCGGTAAGGAAGGCGAATTCCGCGGCGGCCCTGCTTACTATATCGAAAAGGCCCTGGGCAAGCGTTGGTTGGGCATCGTGTTCGCTGTGCTGCTGATCCTCTGCTATGCCTTCGGTTTCAACGGTTTGCAGGCCTACAACGCATGCAGCGCCCTTGAGTACTACGTGCCTGACTACAATGAAAACGGCCTTGCGCTGATCATGGGCTTGGTTCTGGTGCTTATGACGGCTACGGTTATCTTCGGCGGCCAGAAGCGCATCAGCGTTATCACCTCCATCGTGGTTCCCGTTATGGCGCTTGCGTATATCGCCATTGCCTTGTGGACCACCATCAGCAACATCACCTGGCTTCCTGTGGCATTCGGCGTCCTGTTTGAATCCGCCTTCGACTTCCAGTCGATTTTCGGTGGCTTTACCGGCTCGGTTGTGATGTTGGGCATCAAGAGGGGCCTTTACTCAAATGAGGCTGGCATGGGTTCCGCCCCTAATGCTGCGGCAACGGCAAGCGTTTCCCATCCGGTAAAGCAAGGTTTGGTCCAGAGCCTTTCGGTCTACATCGACACTATCCTTATCTGCACCTGCTCGGCCATCATGGTTCTGATCTTCTACGTGCAGGACCCCGAGGTTGCAGCCGGCCTGAACGGCATGCCTTTGGTTCAGATGGCAGTGAACAACTCGGTTGGCGTTGTGGGCATCCACTTCATCACATTTGCCATTTTCGCTTTCGCCTATTCAAGCCTTATCGGCAACTACTTCTACGCTGAAAGCAATTTCCGCTTCATCTTCCCTGAAAGCAAGAAGGGGCTCTTCGTATTCCGCATTGCCTGCTTGGCGGCAATTCTGTATGGCGCTGTGAACAGCTTCGACCTTGCCTGGAACCTGGCCGACATCTTCATGGGCTTCATGGCCATTGTGAACCTTGTAGCCATCCTGCTTCTGGGCAAGTGGGCCCTGCGAGCGCTCGACGATTACGCAGCCCAGAAGAAGAAGGGCATCGATCCGGTGTTTCTTTCTTCTTCGATTCCCGGCTTGCCTGCTACCGACTGCTGGCACGAAGAGCACCTGAAGGATTTCGGCGACGGTCCCATGAAGGAATATCTGGAAGAATCGGTTGACATGGACTATGCGGGATTGAAATAGCACTGCTTTTTGGAGCCCTTTGGGGCTCCTTTTTTTTGTTGGCTGGTACTGCTTCGCTCTTTCGTTTTTTGCTGGTTAGAGAGTTGCCCTAGCTGTTCAGCTTTGCCGGATTCAATCGCATGCTTTCAGGGGATGCGTGTCGAGGCCAATGAGGTGAATGGTGCCCCGATGGAGGCTTATGGGCGTTTTCCTGAACTGCGAACAAGCACCGAACAAATGTTTGATACCGTGCTATTATGGATCGAAGCAATAAAAGGGTTGGAGGCGCATTGACTGACGTTCAGAAGTTGATCGATGGTATTTTGTCCGATCCTCGCCTCGTGAACAGCCGTGTGTTTTCAAGCAAAGAGTACGAAGACGAGCCGATACTGCGTACCGGCGCGCAAATGAAGAATTACCTTCCTGAACAGTACGTGAAGATGAAGGCGCTGGCGAAACCAACGTACGATGGATTCGAGTACCGCAGGTCCTCTGAAACGAAGCTGTTCGTTACGCAAGGCAAGTTCATGGAGCAATGGGAAGACGACTTCCCCTATTCGGGCACATTCAAACGGTATTACCCGACCTATGCCATGATGAGCGACCAGCAGCTACGCGGTTACTTCTCATGGCGTGCCCAGGTTCGCAAAGGCGATGTACAGGAAACCTCGCTTTCATTTGCCTACGTGTACATCTACGAACTGCTCAACGGCATTGGGGGAAGCACTCCCCAGGATTGCTTCGATAAGCTGTATTCGTTCTGGGTTGCCTACCGTGAATTTGCCCCCGAGCTGAACCGCTACGTTATCTCGTGGCTTCGCGATTTCGTGGTGTATCGCGAGCTTGACCCTAAGCTTATCGAGTCGTTTATCGACACGTCCTTCGAGCAGGCGCTTATAGGCGTGCGCAAAGCGGAGGAAGCCGTGTGCGCAGGAAAGCGCATCACCGATGAAGCGTCATTGCTGGCATCGTTGAGCAGGCTTTCTTCCTACCGGATCGAGAAATCCCGGTTTGCCAAAGAACATCCCGACGATGTTGCTTCTGTTGTTGCCAGGGTGTTTGCCGAGTTATGCCTGCATTGCGCCAAGCGCAGGAAGAAAGGGCTGGTTGATTCCTGGTTCGGCACGCGCGATATGTCGCCCCATCCCATGTTCCAATCCGCTGTTTTCTACGAGCCCGTCCCGCATGAAGATTGCCTGTACCGCGTGAACGAGGTCCATGCGTATTCGTGTCGTAACGGCAGGTGGTCGGGGTTGCGCAGCTATAAAACGGCAGCTCGCAATGATGATTTGGGAGCACTGCTTGCTACGATAGACCGTCTTATGCGCCAGGCGGCCTCCGATTCGCATCCCCTGAAAGAGCATGAGGTCCCCAAATACCTTCTTCGCATCATCGAATCTGCCATAGGTTCTTGGCAAAAGGCCAAGGCAGAAGAAGAGCGTAGGCGTGTGGTTATCGACAAATCGCAGCTTGAGGGCATCCGCAGCCGTGCTGCCACTACACGTGAAGCGCTTTTAATCGAAGAAGAGCGAACGGAATCCGAGCTTGCGCCCGAAGGGGAGACGGACATCGGTTCCAGCGCCTCTGCCATCTCGCTGCCTGGTCCGAGTCCGTCGTCTACGCAGATAGAACATGAAAGTTCTTCGGTGGGCAGCTCTACTGCTGCGGAAAACCTTGCACCGCAAGTGAAGGCGGTACAGGAGCGCGTGGTCGTGGGGACATCTGCTTCCAGCCTGACGGCGGCTGATGGTTTGCCCGCAAGCGCTCTGTCCTCTGTTGAAACTGCCTATTTGGTGGCGCTTTTGGAGGGGTTGGATGCCGAGTCGTGCCTGGGCAACGAATCGGAGGATATCGTGGTCGATGCCATCAATGAAAAGCTGTTTGACCTGCTTGGTGATACCGCCTTGGAGTACGGTGCCGATGGACCGCAGGTTATTGAAGATTATCGAGAAGAGATTCAGGAGGCCATTGGTCAATGAGTGAAGAAGTTAAGGTTCCCCGCCGTATCGCTGCGGTTCTTATCAATTCGCTTAAGGGCGGCGTTGTGCCGCGAATCGGCCTTCCTTACGTAACGGTGGGCAGGGAAGTTGAGATTCAGGCTCTGCTGCACGATTTGGACCTTATCGCCGACGGCGGCGCATCGTTTCGGTTCTTGGTAGGCCGTTACGGTGCCGGCAAGAGCTTTCTTATCCAGACTATCCGTACCCATGCCATGGGCGAGAATTTCGTGGTTGCCGATGCCGACCTTTCTCCTGAACGCCGTTTGCAAGGCGGGCAGGGTCAGGGGCTGGCAACGTATCGTGAGCTGATTCGCAATCTTTCAACGAAAACCCGTCCCGAGGGCGGTGCCCTTACGTTGGTACTTGATCGTTGGGTGAAACATCTTCAAAAGCAAGCATCTGAAGAAGCAGGTTCTGAGGGTGCTGCCGCCTCGACGGCTTTCCATAAGAAAGTCGATGAATTTTTGGATCCCTTGCGTGAAATGGTCCATGGGTTCGATTTCAGCGCTGTGCTTCAAGCCTATGCCGATGCCAGCTTAGAGGAAAACAATGAGGTAAAGGGCTATGTTTCGAAGTGGCTTCGTGGCGAGTACCGCACGAAGACCGAAGCGCGCGGTGAATTGGGCATCAATGCCTGCATCACCGACGATTCCTGGTACGACTATCTGAAGCTGTTTGCCGAGTTTTTGACGGGCGCCGGATACAAGGGTTTGCTGGTGATGATCGACGAGCTGGTGAACCTGTATAAGATCCCCAACGCCATCACGCGGCAGAACAACTACGAGAAAATCCTCACCATGTACAACGATACGCTTCAAGGCAAGGCGCGCCATCTGGGCATCATCATGGGCGGCACCCCGCAGTCCATCGAAGATCGCAGGCGCGGCGTGTACAGCTACGAGGCGCTTCGCAGCCGCTTGGCGCAAGGCCGTTTTGCCAGCGAGGGGCTTACCGATATGCTCGCGCCGGTTATCCGCCTGAACCCGCTTACCTACGAAGAGTTGCTAATCCTTATTGAAAAGTTGGCGGCAATCCATGCGGGCTATTTCGGATACCAGCAAAGTCTTACCGAAGACGATTTGATCTCGTTTCTGCAGATTGAGTTCGGGCGCGTGGGGTCGGACTCTCACCTTACCCCCCGTGAGGTTATCCGCGATTTCATCGAGCTGTTGGACATCGTGTACCAAAATCCCGAGGTAGAAGTGGCATCCCTTTTGAAGTCGGATGATTTCGAATATGCCAAGCCGGCCCTTGAAGAGCAGGCGGAAGTTGCGCCGCTCTATGCCGAATTCACGATTTAGGGACGGATGCTTTGAGCGCTTTCGACCGATTTGCCCCGTTTGTACAAGATTATATTTTCAGCCATAACTGGGAAAGCCTTCGTGGCATCCAGGTGGCTGCAGCCGATGCTATCTTCAACACCGACTGCAACGTTTTGCTTACCGCTTCCACGGCGTCAGGCAAAACCGAGGCTGCCTTCTTCCCGATACTCACCGAGTTTTACGAGAATCCGCCTGCTTCGGTTGGGGCCTTGTACATCGCTCCCTTGAAAGCCCTGATCAACGATCAGTTCATCCGTCTTAACGAGCTTTGCGAGGAAGCTGGCATTCCTGTTTGGCGTTGGCATGGCGATGTTTCCGCCTCGCACAAGGTACGCATGATCAAGCACCCTTCGGGTGTTTTGCAGATTACGCCGGAGTCGTTGGAGAGCATGCTGATGCACAAGCATTCCGCTCTTACGAAAGTGTTTGGCGACTTGCGCTATATCGTGGTTGACGAGGTTCATTCCCTTCTGCGCGGCGATCGCGGCGGTCAGACGCTTTGCCTGATTGAGCGTCTTTCACGTTTGTCAGGTGCCGACCCGCGCCGTATCGGGCTTTCCGCCACCATCGGCGACCCGCAGATGGTGGGCGCTCTTCTTTCTGCAGGGACCAAAAGAAAGACCATCATCCCGCGTTTCAAGGAACCGAAGCGCACGTGGCGTATTTCCATGGAGCATTTCTATACGTCGGGCCCGCAGGCCCCTGAACGCGATTTCGCGTCGTCCCGCACCGACGAGGTTGAGATCCTAGGTGTGGAAAACGTGGCGCCGAACGCGCTCCCCGCAGCAGGTGGATCCGGGCATGCTGCCGCAGGCAAGATTGGCAACACTGTGCCCTTCGATAGGGTCTCGTTCGATTCGCAAGGCGTAACGTCCGATGAGCATGCGCTTGATTTTCCTACCGATGTTGCACCCAATCTTGCCGACCCCGGCTATGGATACATCTTCGAACACACCCGAGGGAAGAAGTGTTTGGTGTTCTCGAACAGCCGCGAGGAAGCCGAGAGCATCACTACCTCGCTTCGAAGCTATTGCGAGCTGCGTCATGAGCCAGACCGTTTCCTGATCCATCACGGCAACCTTTCGTCGACGTATCGTGAAACAGCAGAAGAACTGATGAAAGACGAGTCGTTCGACCTCACCACGGTTACCACGGCCACTTTGGAATTGGGCATCGATATCGGAAGGCTTGAACGCGCCTTCCAGGTTGACGCTCCCTTCACCGTTTCCTCGTTTCTTCAGCGCATGGGACGAACCGGCAGGCGCGATTTGCCGCCTGAGATGTGGTTTGTGATGCGGGAAGACGAACCGGAACCGCGAACGCTTATGCCCGACACCATTCCGTGGAAGCTGCTTCAAGGCATTGCACTGGTGCAGGTATACGCGGAAGAGAAATGGGTTGAACCGCCCCGTTTGGACCGCTTGCCTTACAGCCTGCTATACCACCAAACAATGGCAACGCTGGCAAGTAGCGGTGAGCTTACTCCTGCACAGCTTGCCGAACGTGTGCTTTCCCTGGCGTATTTCCATCGCGTCAGCTTCGATGACTATCGCGTGTTGCTCCATCATCTTCTCAAGACCGATCAGATCCAGGCAACGGAAGCGGGGGGCCTGATTGTGGGTCTTGCAGGGGAGCGCGTCACCAATTCCTTCAAGTTCTATGCGGTGTTCCAAGACGACGAGGAGTTTTCGGTTCGCTGTGATTCGCAGGAGCTTGGCACTGTGGTGCTGCCGCCTCCGGTGGGAGAGCGCTTGGCCATTGCCGGCCATGTGTGGCTTGTGGAGGAAATCGACAGGAAACGCCATCTGGTATACGTAAGCAAGGTAAAGGGCAAGGTCCCCGTGTATTTCGGTGAATGCGCGGGCGACATCAACACAAAGATCCTGGAGCGCATGCGGTTGGCGTTGTGCGAAAAGCAGATGTACCCCTACCTTATGGGCAATGCCAAGGCGCGTCTTTCGCTGGCGCGTCGCGTTGCCGAAAATGCGGGGGTTACGCGAAAGCCCCTCATCAACCTTGGCGGCGACACCTGGGCGCTGTTTCCTTGGCTGGGCAGCTACGCCTTCATGGCATTGGAGCGTTTTCTGAAGCTCCGCTGTGCTGAAGACCTGGGTCTTCGTTCCATGAATTCGACCAAGCCCTATTATCTGCAGTTTCGCATGAGTGCTGATGAGGACTTGTTCTACGAGGTGCTGTCGAGGCATGCTCAGATACCGTTTAGCCCGATGGACTTGGTGTACGAGGGCGAGGTTCCGTATTTCGAGAAATATGATCTTCTGCTGCCCAAGGAACTCATACGCAAAGGCTTCGCCTATGGCGTGCTCGATATTGAAGGCATGTTGAAGCGTGTGGGCCAGTGGTGCGGTCTGCCTTCCGATTTCCAGGAAGGTTTGGTAAGGCCTTAGCGGTATCATTGAGTAAACAATGTTCAGCTAGGAGGGCCGAATCATGGGAAAAGTTCAGGACTATTTCAGCAATTGGAACTACAGGAAGCATGCCAAGCTCTGCTGCGGCGTGTATTTGGCGTTGTTTGCCCTTGATATGACGGTGGGCTATGTTATTGCCAAGAAGGTTCTTCCCAAGAAGTTGGAGAACTAGGCGCATGATTCGTCCCATCATGACCAACGAGTTCTTCCTTTCCCAGCCTTCTGAACTAGCTACAGTGCAGGATGTTGTGGTGGGGCAGGACCTGCTTGACACGCTTGCTGCCCATGCTCGTGAATGCGTGGGCATGGCTGCCAACATGATCGGCGTTCGCAAGCGCATCATTGTGTTTGCTGACGGAATGGCAAACCGCGTGATGTTCAATCCTGAAATCGTTCAGGCTTCCGGTGAATACGAGACGATGGAAGGCTGCCTTTCTTTGGAAGGGCAGCGGAAGGCGAAGCGCTATCGCCGCATCACGGTTTCGTACTGCGATGATTCGTTTGTTTCGCATCGTGAAACGTTCAAAGATTTTACGGCGCAGATCATTCAGCATGAAATCGATCACTGCAACGGGGTGCTTATCTAGTCTGTTCAATACCCGTGAAAAAAAGAGCGCGCTTCGAATCTCGGAGCGCGCTCTTTCGTTTATGGGGAAATAACCTTACAGATGTACCTGGATGAGCTTGGGGCGGAAGCCTTTTTCCTCGAGCGCGCTTACGATGCGGTTCTTGTGCTCGGTACCGAAAGCTTCAATGGTTACGCGCAGCTCAACAGCGGCGTTGCGGTTTGCGGTAACGAACTGGTTGTGGTCAAGACGCACGACGTTGCCGTTGCAGTCGGCGATGGTCTGCGCAACACGTACCAGTTCGCCGGGGCGGTCGGGCAGAAGCACGGAAACGGTGAAGGTGCGGTCACGCTGGATAAGGCCATGTTGCACCACAGAAGACATGGTGATTACGTCCATGTTGCCACCGGAAAGAATGGAAACAACCTTCTGGCCCTTGAAGTCGAGGTGCTTCAGCGCGGCAACGGTAAGCAGGCCGGAGTTCTCGACGATCATCTTGTGGTTTTCCACCATATCAAGGAAGGCAACGATGAGCTCATCGTCTTTGATGGTGATGATTTCGTCCAGGTTCTCCTGAATGTAGGGGAAAATCTGGTCGCCCGGTTCCTGCACTGCCGTGCCGTCGGCGATGGTGCTTACGTGGGGAAGCTTCACCACGTGGCCCGCTTCAAGCGATGCCTTCATGCAGGCTGCGCCTTCAGGCTCTACGCCGATAACCTTGATGCGGGGGTTCAGCATCTTCGCCAGTGTGGAAACACCCGTTGCAAGGCCGCCGCCTCCGATGGGAACCAGGATCGCATCAACAAGCGGAAGTTCCTGCACGATTTCCATGGCAATGGAGCCCTGGCCTGCTGCAACGATAGGATCGTTGAAAGGATGGATGAAGGTGAGGCCGCGCTCTTCGGCAACCTTCAGGGCATGTTCGTAGGACTCATCGTATACATCGCCGGCAAGGATTACCTCGGCACCCTGTTCCTTCGTGCGCTCTACCTTGATAAGCGGGGTAGTGGTGGGCATAACGATGGTGGCGTTCACGCCGTACTTGCGGGCAGCATAAGCGACGCCCTGGGCATGGTTGCCTGCCGAAGCGGTGATAAGGCCGCGCTGACGTTCCTCGTCGGTCAGCGTGCTGATTTTGTAGTAGGCGCCGCGGACCTTGTAAGCGCCGGTGCGCTGCATGTTCTCGGGCTTGAGGTAAACTTCGTTACCAGTTTCTTTGGTAAAATGAGGGCTGTAAACCAGTTTGGTTTCCTGGGTTACTTCCTTGACCTTTTTGGCTGCTTCTTCAAATGTACTGAGCGTCAGCATGGATGTCCTTTGATCTTTACGGTTTTACGGCTCGTATAGAAGCCATGTTATACGCAAAAGGGTACTATGAGTACGTACTTGTTGCGTGACGTTTATTATGCGCCACCTTTTCCAAGGAGGAAACCATGCATTCTATCAGTACCGAAAAAGCACCTGCCGCAATCGGCCCCTATTCTCAGGGCGTTGTGGTAAACGGTCTTCTGTTCGCTTCGGGCCAGATTGCCCTGAGCCCCGAGACCGGTGAACTTGTTGGTACCACCATCGAAGAACAGGCCGAGCAGGTTATGAAGAACGTAGGCGCTCTTTTGGCTGCTGCCGGCACCGATTTCGACCATGTGGTGAAAACCACGTGCTTCTTGGAAGACATTGCCGACTTTGCGAAGTTCAACGCGGTATATGCTGAGTCGTTTGGCAAGAAGCTTCCTGCCCGCAGCGCCGTTGGCATCGATAAGCTGCCTAAGGGTGCGCTTATCGAGGTCGAGGTTATCGCTTCCGTAGAAGACTAATTTAGTCTGTCCGTGGTTCGGGTGCCCCGTGGGTCTGTGCGGGGCACTCGCTACCTTGCTCAAATGGCTTGCTTTTGGCAAGCCATTTTCGTGCAGTCGCTGCTTCATGCATTTGAAGGAGATTTTCCTTTGGAAAATCTTGCAGGAATTGATTTCAGAGTGCCCTCCATGAGCCCGCGGGAGCACCCGCAGCACTACTCTTTGGTTGGTATTCTGACTTTTTAGCTGGGTGCATTTGGTGTTGTGACTTTGTCTGTTTCCTAAGGAGGAACGGTGTCCAACGAAACTGGAAAATTGATTATTATTCCCACGCCGTTGGGCAATTTGGGGGATGTTACCAGGCGCACGGTCGAGGCGTTTGAGGCTTGCGACACTATGTGTTGTGAGGATACGCGTGTCACCGGGAAGTTGCTTTCTGCTTTGGGCATCGAAAAGCGGCTGGAGCGCTTGGACGAGGCTACGGTTTCCAAGCGTGCGGGGGAGGTTGTTCGTCGTGTGCTGGACGGGGAGATTATCGGCTTCGCGTCTGACGCGGGTATGCCAGGTGTTTCCGATCCTGGGCAGCGTCTTATCGACGAGGCGCGCAACCAGGGTGCTGCAGTCGAGGTGTTGCCGGGTGGCACGGCGGTTGCCACGGCCTATGTTGCCAGTGGATTCCCTACGCAGACTTTCTATTTCGGAGCGTTTTTCCCTCGCAAAGAAGGGGAGCGCAAACGGGTGCTCGAAGGCTTGAAGTCGCTCGATGCGGCGCTGGTGTTCTACGAAAGCCCGCAGCGTATTGCCTCTGCCTTGGAGTCGATTGCCGAGGCATTTCCGCTTCGCCGTGTTGCGGTGTGCCGCGAGCTTACCAAGGTGCATGAAGAGGTGTACCGCGCAATGGCACCTGCCGTGCGTGATGAGTTTGCCGCTCGTGCAGAAGCGGGTGCCATCAAAGGTGAGATCGTTATCGTGATCGATGCGCCTTCTGAAGGGGAGCGCAACGTCAGCCATGTCGAGCGGGCAAACGATGCCGCCGCTCGCGCCCAAGAGCTTATTTCCGAAGGTAATCTTTCCAAGAAGGACATCGTCAAAACCCTGCGATCCGAATTCGGCATCAGCCGTAACGAAGCCTACGAGCTGGTTATTGGGTAACAAGCTTATTCTTCGTGCTTGAATAACGAGGGCGAGCATTCTCTACGATGCTCGCCCTCGTTGCATTGAGCGGTGTTTTGCGGCTCTGCTTAGTACTTATAGAATCCTTCGCCTGCGTTTACGCCGGTTTTGCCAGCGTCGATGTATTCCTTTAGCAATGCAGCAATTTTGCCGGGTACGGTTTCGGGGTCCTTCGCTTCGGGGCTCATGGCTACGATGTTGTACGCCGTGGTAAGCCCTACAATGTCTAAGATCTGGAACGGTCCGAGCGGCGCACCGGTGCCCAGCTGCCAGGTTTTGTCGATGGTTTCAGGGTCTGCAACGCCTTTGGCAAGCAATGCTTGGGCAGAATTCAAGAAGGGGACTAGAAGGCTGTTCAGAATGTAGCCGGGCTGTTCCTTCTTCAACTGAAGTGGAATCATGCCAAGGGCTTTGGCGAACGCGACCACTTCTTGGTACGCTTCCGGGCTGGTGCCTTCGTGTCCCATCACTTCTGCCGTGTTGTTGCGCCAAATCTCGTTGGCAAAGTGCAGCGCCAGGTATTTTTCGGGACGTCCCGTGCTTTCGGCGAAAGCGCTAGGGAGCATGGTGGAAGAATTGGTCACGATAAGCGTCTTTTCAGGCAGATACTTTGCCATGGTTTGATAGAACTCGACCTTTTCGGCAGGGTTTTCGGCAATTGCCTCGATAACCAAGTCGGCGTCTTTTGCTGCTTCCTCGTGGCTTAGCGCGAATTCGATGTGATCCATCGCACAGGTGGCTTTTTCTGTCAGCACATTGATTTGAGCTTCGGTCAGCTCGGGAGCATCGGCGAGTCCACGGCAATAGGCAGCAGGATTGCCTTTCATGGCCTGAAGCGTTTCGAGGTAGATGCGCTGCACGCGTTCGAATTTAGGCTTTGCGCGTCCGATGGAGCTTTCCATGCGCAGCCATACCTTCACGTTGAATCCTTTGTATGCCGCTTGGAAGGCAATTTGGCTTCCCAAAACACCGCCGCCGGCAACAACGACATTCTTGATATTCATTGCACATCCTTTCACTCTGGTGCATCGTCGAATGCACCTTGGATTTGGCTGAATGCGTCAAGTATGCCCTCGGGTTTACGTCCGTCCGGCAGTACCTAACGAGCGGTGCGAAAACAGGTGGTGAACGTGTTCCAATACCGTGCCATTCTCACTGAAACTCAGCATATTGCCAGGTTTTGTTGCAGTTGATACGATGCACAAAACAGGTTGGTTTTGGGGATTATCGGCCTGCTGGGAGGGGGAGTTGCCATGAGCGCCAATACTTCGATGTGCAGCGGAATGACGGTTCGCCACTATCTGATCGTTCTTGCGGGGATTCTTATTGCATTTGGCCCTTGTGCCTTGGTGTACAACGTGTGGTCCATCTTCGTCGTTCCCGTTTCGAATGAGCTGGGGGTTGCGTCTAGCCAGTTCACGTTCTTCATTACACTTGTTTACTTAATTGGGGGTGTTGCTGCGCCTTTTGCCGGCAATTTGCTACAGAAATTCGATCTCCGCATCGTGCTGTCTGCTTCTGTGGTGTTGGTGGAAGCCGGTTTGCTGGGCTGCTCGTTCTGGACGCAGATTTGGCAGTTCTATGCTTCAGGCGTGGTAATCGGATTCGGCGTTGTTTCCCTGATGTTTCTGGCTATCCCCACCTTGATAAACCGATGGTTTGCGAAACGGACCGGGTTTTTCATCGGGCTTTGCTTCGCTATGTCGGGCATCGGGGGCGCGGTATGGAGCATGGTGGGCGGAATCCTTATTGCCGACTTTTCATGGCGGACGGCCTACCTGGTGTTTTCGTTTGCCGTGTTGGTGTTGGGCTTGCTTGCTACGGTGGTGCTGGTTCGCAGCTATCCCGCAGAGGCGGGCCTTCGCCCCTATGGAAGCGAAGCGGAAGGCGAAAGCGCTGCGGATCTGGACTCCCTTAAGCGCACGCCCGCGGCAAAGCAATGGGGCGTATCGGCGCATACGATGTTTCGGTCGCCGGTGTTCTATTTTCTTATGGTTTCCATGGGGCTGTTCAATGCCCTTACCGTAGTGGTGAATTTATACGCATCCTATATTTACCACTTGGGCGATGCGGGCTTGGCCGGCATCACTCCAGAGGGTGCCGTGCTTATGGCATCTTCCGTTGCAGCGGGCATAATGTTGGTTGCCGCTTTGGGCAAGGTTGTTCTGGGGGCATTGTGCGACAAAAGCATGATGGCGGCGTTGGGCCTGGCTTCATTGTGCGGCGTTGTGAGCATTGCGCTTATGTGGCTGGGTGAAGCTCAAGCATCGCTGATCTATGTAGGTGGCGCTTTAGGTGGCGTGCTGTATGCGGCAATCGACGGCCTGGCGCCTTCGCTAACCCGTCAGGTTGTGGGGCCACGCGACTACACCATTATCTATTCCCGTATTGCCATGTTCGTCAATTTTGCCGGCGCCTTTGCTGCTACGGCGTTTACCGCAGTGTCCGAGATCAGCTGGGAAGCCGAGTGGGTGCTAGGCATAGCGGTTGTCGCGGCTTCGTTTGCGCTGGGCGCCGCAGCGGTTCTTCTTGCAAGGAAAACGCTTAGTCCAACGTATGAATGAGCGATTGCAGAGATTATGTGACGCGACGTTACTTATCAATGTCGGCTTGCTATTGTTTCCCCGAACAGTACAGAGCGAAAGGCAGCCCACACTATGGCATCTCTTCAGGAAAAGCATCAGGCACTGCAAAGCATCATCCAGTCGTATGGAAAGGTTGCCATTGCCTTTTCGGGCGGCGTTGACTCGAGCCTTCTGAGCTATGTTACTCATGAGACGTTGGGCGAAAACGCCGTAGCCTTAACCGCCGATGCCCCTGTGGTTCCTCGAAGCGAATTTGCCGAAGGAAAGGAATTCTGCAAGCGTTATGGCATTAAGCAGGTAATTTGCCATCCCAACCCTTTCCGAAAGGAAGAGGTGCGCTTCAATGCGCCGAACCGATGCTATGTCTGCAAGAAGGAAATCTTCGGTTCGCTCTTCGATGCAGCTCACAAGCTGGGCATTTCCCTTATTGCGGATGGTTCCAACCTCGATGACCTGGGAGACTACAGGCCCGGCCTTAAGGCGTTAGAAGAACTGCAGGTGAAAAGCCCTCTGCGCGAGGCGGGTTTCACAAAGGCCGACATCCGCGCCCTTTCCAAAGAGTTGGGGCTGCCAACCTGGAACAAGCAGTCGAACGCTTGTCTGGCAACGCGCTTTCCGTACGGCAGCGAAATCACGGAAGAGAAGCTTGCGCTGGTCGATAAAGCCGAAGAAGCGCTTTCGGGCTTGGGGTTCACCCAGCTTCGTGTGCGCGTACACAACGATATAGCCCGTATCGAAGTGCCGGTTGCCCAGATGGGCCTGCTGCTTTCGGATGAAAACCGCGTAGCTATTGTTGCTGAACTCAAGAAACTCGGGTTTGCCTATGTTACGCTCGACTTGGCTGGTTATCGTACCGGCAGTATGAACGAGAAACTGGGCAAGGAGCCCTCTGAAAATTAGAACAGGAACCTTGATGGGCAACAAGCAAGAGCGCGTTATCTGTGCCATGAGCGGTGGGGTAGACAGCTCCGTTGCTGCAAAGCTATTGGTGGATGCCGGCTACGACGTGATGGGCGTAACCATGAAGCTGTTCGATAGCGATGGCGTGATCCTCGAAGAGGGAAGCCGTACCTGTTGTTCGCTCGAAGACGTGGAAGATGCGCGCAATGTTGCCTTTGAGCTGGGAATTCCGTACCACGTGTTCAACTACACCGACACGTTTGGCACTTGCGTGGTTGACCGGTTCTGCCAGGCCTACCTAGAGGGCAGGACGCCTAACCCGTGCATCGACTGCAATCGTTTCCTGAAGTTCGAGGCATTACAGCAGCGTCGCCGCGAACTGGGATTCGATTACGTGGCAACGGGTCATTACGCCCGCCGCTCCTTCGATCCTGAAACGGGGCGGTATCTGTTGCGCAAGGGAATGGATCCGAAGAAGGACCAAAGCTATGTTCTGTATCACCTTACGCAGGACCATTTGGCGCATATGCTGTTCCCCGTGGGTGAACTTGAGAAAACTCAGGTTCGTGCCGTGGCGCATGAAGCGGGGTTAGAAAATGCCGACAAGCTTGAAAGCCAGGATATCTGCTTCGTCCCTGACGGCGATTACGCTGCGTTCATCCACGAGCACACAGGCGTTGACTTCAAGCCCGGTCCCATCGTTGACGAAAACGGCACGAAGCTTGGTACCCATAATGGGTTGGTGCATTACACCATCGGTCAGCGCAAG
>CAJKUH010000009.1 GCA_905203045.1 uncultured Eggerthella sp. | reverse complement strand
CGGTGCCGCCGGTCATGTACTCGCAACCGTGGTTGCCAACGCCTTCTACCACGATGGTGGCGCCGGAGTTACGCACGCCGAAGCGCTGACCCGCCAGGCCGTTCACGAAGCCGCGACCCGACGTTGCACCGAAGAAGGCAACGTTGCCCACGATGGTGTTCTCGTCGAACTTGTAGGTGGCATCTTCGGAAGGATGAACCGAAAGGATGCCGCCGGAAAGGCCCTTGCCGAAGTAGTCGTTGGCATCGCCCGTAACGTTGAGCGTAACGCCCTTCGGGATGAAGGCGCCGAAGCTCTGGCCGGCAGAACCCTCGCAGTCAACGGTTACCGAGCCGTCGGGCAGGCCCTCAGGATGCGCCTTGGTAACGGCAGCGCCCAAGATGGTGCCCACGCAGCGGTTGACGTTGGCGATGTCGGCACGGAAGCGAACCGGCGTCATATGCTTGCGCGCCTGCTCGGTCATGGGCAGGAACAGCGTTGCGTCAAGCGACTTGTCCAACTCCACGTCGTACTTCATCTGCGGCAAGAAATGGCGGCCAGCAGCACCGGGGATATGGGCGCCGAACTCGCACTCGCCGTTGGCAAGTACCGGAGAAAGATCCAGGAGGTTCGCCTTCCAATTGCCCGGCACCTCTACCTGGCGCAGGCACTCGGGGTGGCCCACCATTTCGTCTACCGTGCGGAAGCCCAAGGAAGCCATAACCTCGCGCAGCTGCTCAGCAACAAAGAGCATAAAGTTCACCACGTGCTCGGGCTTGCCGCGGAAGCACTTGCGAAGGCGGCAGTTCTGCGTTGCGATGCCTGCCGGGCAGGTGTCCTGCTGGCAGTCGCGCTGCATCAGGCAGCCCATGGCGATAAGCGGCATGGTTGCGAAGCCGAATTCCTCAGCGCCCAGCAAGCAGGCAACGGCAACGTCTTTGCCGTCCATCAGCTTGCCGTCGGCCTCCAGTACAACACGGGAGCGCAAACCGTTCTGCAGCAGCGTCTGTTGCGCTTCGGCAATGCCCAGCTCAAGCGGCAGGCCTGCATGCCAGATGGAATCGCGCGGGGCAGCGCCGGAACCGCCGTTGTGGCCCGAGATCAGGATCTTGTCGGCAGCGCCCTTGGCAACGCCGGTGGCAATGGTGCCGACGCCCGCCTCGGAAACCAGCTTCACGGAAACGCGCGCGTTGGGGTTGGCGTTCTTCAGGTCGAAGATCAGCTCGGCCAAGTCTTCGATGGAGTAGATGTCATGGTGCGGCGGAGGCGAAATCAGGCCGATGCCCGGCGTGGATTGACGAACCTCGGCAATCCAGGGATATACCTTCTTGCCCGGCAGGTGGCCGCCTTCGCCCGGCTTAGCGCCCTGGGCCATCTTGATCTGAATCTCGATGGCGGAAGAAAGGTAACGGCTGGTAACGCCAAAGCGGCCGGAAGCGATCTGCTTGATGGCGGAGTTCATGGAATCGCCGTTGGGCAGCGGGGTTTCGCGCTTCGGGTCTTCGCCGCCTTCGCCGGAATTCGAACGGCCGCCCAAACGGTTCATGGCAATGGCCATGCACTTATGGGCTTCCTCGGAAATGGAACCGTAGCTCATAGCGCCCGTGTTGAAGCGCTTGGCAATGCTTTCAGCGGGCTCTACCTCTTCCAACGGGACCGGCGTGCGGTCGGTCACGAAATCGAGCAAGTCGCGCAGGCGGATTGCGCGGCCTTCCTGATGCAGATGGTCGCTGTATTCCTTGAACAGCTCGTAGTTGCCCTCGCGGCATGCATGCTGCAGAAGGTAGATGGTCTGCGGGTCGATAAGATGCTCTTCGCCGCCCTGCGGACGCCACTTGGTAAGGCCCAGGGAGGGCAGCTGGCTGGGAGATGGCGTGTTCAGGAGCGCCACGGCGTCGTCGTAGCGCTGGTCTTCCTCACGCTGAACATCGGCAACGCCCAAGCCGCCCACACGGGAAACCGTGCCCGCGAAGTACTTGTCGATGAATTCCTGCTTGAAGCCCACTGCTTCGAAGATCTGAGCAGAATGGTAGCTCTGCACCGTTGAAATGCCCATCTTCGACATGATGGAGGTGATGCCTGCGGTAACTGCCTTGTTGTAGTTGGCGATGCCCTCTTCGGCCGACACCGCCAGCGCGCCCTTTGCCGCCAAGTCGGCGATGCATTCGTGCGCCATGTAGGGGTAGATGCCAGAAGCGGAGTAGCCGACCAACGCTGCGAAGTCGTGCGCGGAAATGGCGTCGCCCGTTTCAACCACGAAGTCGGCGAAAGTGCGAACGCCCGCGCGGATAAGGTGGTTGTGAACGGAGGAAAGCGCCAGAAGCGAGGGAATCGGCACTTCGCCTTCCCCAGCGCGGTCGGAAAGCACGATGATGCTTACGCCGCCGCGAACGGCCTTTTCCACGGCATTGGCCAGGTTAGCAAGGGCCTTCTCCAAGGCGCCCTCGCCCGCATCACGGCGATACGTCACGCTGAAGCGCTGGGCCTTGAAGCCAACGCGGTCAACGGCGCAGATGCGCTCGAACTGGTCTTTCGTGAGCATCGGCCCATCCAAACGGATAAGCTGGCATGCCGTGCGGGAATCTTCCAGAAGATTACCGTGGTTGCCGATGTAGAGCACGCTCGAGGTAACCAGGCTTTCACGCAGTGCGTCGATAGGCGGGTTGGTTACCTGGGCAAACAGCTGATAGAAGTAATCGAAGAACGAACGGTCCTTCTTGGAAAGACAGGCAAGCGAAGCATCGATGCCCATGGAAGCCAGGGGCACGCCGCCCTTTTCCGCCATGGCGCGAACCACTTCGTCCACATCGTCCCAGTGATAGCCCAGCTTTGCCATGCGCACCGTCATGGGCACGTCCGAATCGGCGGCAGGAGCAACCTGCGCGGGAGCCTCAAGCTCGGAAACCTCGATCTTCTCTTCCTTTACCCAGTCGCTGTAGGGCTTTTCCTTCGCGTAACGGGCACGCAGCTCGTCATTCCAGATAACACGGTCGTTGGCGGTATCGATTTCCACCATTTCACCAGGGCCAAGGCAGCCGGCGGTAAGGATGTTGGAAGGCTCGATTTCGATGGTGCCAACCTCGGAGGAAAGCAGGAAGCGATCGTCGCGCGTCACATAGTAACGGGCGGGGCGCAAGCCGTTGCGGTCGAGCGCAGCACCGAACGTGGTGCCGTCGGTGTAGGCAATGGCAGCAGGGCCGTCCCACGGCTCCATGAGCATGGACTGGTACTCGTCATAGGCACGGCGACGGGCAGGCAGCGTATCGTTGTGGTCCCACGGCTCGGGCAAAAGCATGGAAACCGCACGCGTCATATCGCGGCCGTTCATAACCAAGAACTCGAGCACGTTGTCGAGGATGGCCGAGTCGGAGCCTTCCTTGTTGATGATGGGCAGAACCGATTCCAGGTCCTTGCCCAAAACCGGCGAGTACAGGTTTGGTTCGCGGGCACGGATCCAGTTCACGTTGCCCTTCAGCGTGTTGATCTCGCCATTATGGATGATGTAACGGTTCGGGTGAGCGCGCTCCCACGAAGGCGTGGTGTTGGTGGAGTAGCGGGAATGCACCAGGGCGATGGCCGTCTTCACGGCAGCGTCGGAAAGGTCGATGTAGAAGCGGCGCATCTGGGTTGCCACAAGCATGCCCTTGTACACGATGGTACGGGCGCTGAAAGAGCATACGTAGAAGATGTGGCCCTGAAGCGCAAACTCAGCATCGGCGGCCTTTTCCACCATGCGGCGGCATACATACAAACGACGCTCGAACGCATCACCGCGTTCCACATCTTCGGGACGGCCTACGAAAGCCTGCAGGATGGTAGGCATGCACGCACGTGCGGTAGAGCCCAAATCGTGGGGGTCGATGGGCACCTCGCGCCAGAACAGCAACGGCAAACCGGCCTTTGCGCAACCCTCTTCGAAGATACGCTTGGAAACTTCGACGCCTCGCTCATCTTGGGGGAAGAAGAGCATTGCCACGCCGTAGTCGCCTTCATCGGGAAGAAGGTGACCGCACTTCTGCGCTTCCTTGCGGAAGAAATGATGGGGGATCTGGAACAGGATACCGGCACCGTCGCCCGTATTGTGCTCCAAACCCTTGCCACCGCGATGCTCCAGATTTACAAGGACCGACAGGGCATCGTCGATCATCTGATGCGAGCGCACGCCCTTCAGGTGTGCCAGCGCGCCAATACCGCACGCGTCATGCTCGAACTCAGGACGATACAGCCCGCTTTGCGCAGGCACGTTCCGTGTTTGCATTCTGAACCTCTCACTCTCACTGATTGAAAGCCGCAAAACGTTTGTCCTCTCCGTTCGGCGGCTTCTGCGAACCGTTTGCCTTCCCTGCTTCAGGGAAGATGGGGATAATTCGCTAGCAAACAAGGTAACGCCTTCTATAAGTGCAGGTTGCCTTCGTTTCGAGACGTAACAAAGCGGAACAATAGAGTTAACACGCCCGAAACAGGGCGTTCAAAGCACAGCAATAGGAAGCAAGTAGGCCATCGGGTGCCGGGCTTAGGTTGCTGGCACGTACGCACGACGGTAGAATCCACGCGCCTTGTTGGATATGGCCTGGCACAGGGCGCCAATGGCGAACATCGAGATCACCGTGCCCACGCCCACGCCGAACAAGTGCCCTGTCAGGGCAAACGCCATAACGCACGCAAGCGAAAAGCGCAGCACGTCGTTGATGATCTTCGTCTTGCCAAAGGGCATATGGGTGAACTTCATGAATGCCTGGGTACAACCATCGGCGGGGTTCAGCACGAAATCCATGGCCACCATGGCGCTGACTCCAATGGATATAAGGATGATGCCGATCGTGAACATTATGCAGCTGACCAGCAGGTTCGGGTCATGACAGAACCAGAAGCAATCCAAGGTCAGCACGTAATCGAAAACATCGATCAAGCAGCCGAATACCAGGGCAAAGGGAATCTGCAGGGCGATTTTAGCCGTGAAAGTACGAAATACCAGTACTTGGATCAGCACATCGATACAGTACAGGCACATGCATGACTGGCCCAAAGTAAGCAAATGGGTGCCCTCGCTGAACACCAAAGGAACCGACTGGAACGCCGGCGCGCCGAAATCACTTCGCGCGCTTAGCACAACACCAATGCCCAAAATCAGGATGCCACACACGTAAATTGCTATGCGCAGCGGCATCGAGCGCGTTCCCGGCGCAATCTGCGATTCGATGTTCCCAAAATCCGTCCCCACGGTATGCCCCTCCCCTTGCACGAAGCTTTGCCGCTTCAAGCATACAATTCCCCAAAGCATACGCGAAAGCGCCCCGCAAACAAGGAAACCGTGGATAACCATCCTGCGACTAGGCTATCCTTTAAAGCGAAAAACACCGGCGACAGGGGAGGCGTCATGGCGAAGAAGATTACGAAGAAGCAGGCGAAGAAGGCGGCAGAGCTTGCCGTTGAAGATGCGCTCGAGAAATACCTTTCCAGCACCCTTGCCTCCAGCCAGGAAAGCCAGGCACTGGAAGGAACCTCGCCGCTCGGCGCTCCGTATCGCCGCGGACCGGTAACCCTGCGTGGAAAAATGATCCCCCAGCACAGCACCACGGGAAAGCTGATCAGCGAAGAAGCGGGCACCGACTGGCGCGATGCCGACCCATGGCGCGCGTTGCGCATTCAGTCCGAATTCGTCGACGGCTTCGACGCCCTTGCCGATTTGGGTCCTGCCGTTGCGATATTCGGCTCGGCACGAACCGAGCCCACCAGTCCGTACTACCAACATGCCATGCAAATTGCCGGCAAGCTTGCCAACAAAGACGTTGCCGTTGTTACCGGCGGCGGCCCCGGCATCATGGAGGCAGCGAACCGCGGTGCAGCAATGGCGGGCGGAACATCAGTCGGGCTTTCCATCGAACTGCCACGCGAGGAAAACACCAACGCTTGGGTGAATCTCGGCATCGAATTCCGCTATTTTTTCGTACGCAAAACCATGTTCGTGAAGTACTCTTCCGGCGCCATCTTCTTCCCCGGCGGATTCGGCACGCTTGACGAAATGTTCGAAGTGTTGGTACTGGTGCAAACGCACAAGGTGAAGAATATGCCCATCGTGCTGTTCGGCGCCGAATACTGGCAGGGACTGCTCGATTGGGCGCATGGTCCCCTGATGCAACAGGGCATGATCGATGAACTCGATCTTTCGCTTTTCACCGTAACCGACGACATCGACGAAGCCGTACGCATCGCCACCAATGCCATTAAGAAGTAGAACAGGAGGCCCTTATGCCCATCGAACTGGTTGATTGCCATACCCATACGGTGTTTTCCGATGGGAAGAGCACCTTTGCGGAAAACATGCGTGCTGCCGTCGATTGCGGCATAACCACCATCGCTTGCACCGACCACTGGGGGCGCCCCGAGTTCATCGATTGCTCCATCGAGGAAGCAAAGCTCCCTGATTATGCCAGCGAAATCGAGCGCATCCGCGAAGAATTCCCTCAGCTGGAAATCGTCCACGGGCTCGAGGCGGACTGGTACCTTGGCTGCGCTACCGATCTGTGCGAAACGCGCGGCACGGCAACATTCCTGTTGGGCTCGATCCATTACCTGAAGGAAAAAGCGCTGGACTGGGACAAAGATATGCGCATTTGGGAGGAATTGGGTGCCGATGCCCTTTGGCGGCTCTACGTTGAAGAATGGTGCAAGGCCGCAACCAGCGGCCTGTTCGATTCCATGGCGCACCCCGATCTGCCGCGTTTGTTCGCGCTTTCCGGCTACGCACCCAGCACAAGCCTTGCACCCCTATTCGATGACATGGCCGAGGCGGCGCATGCCGGCAACGTTCACGTGGAAATCAATACGGCGGGTCTCACCAAAGATTTCGCCGATTTCTATCCGCAAGAGCCGCTGCTTCAGCGTTTCTTCGCCGCCGGAGTACCGCTTACGGTAGGCTCCGATGCCCATCATGCAAGCCGCATTGGCGAAAATATCCGGCAAGCATATCGCTATGCCCACCGCATCGGCTACGATTCCATCGATGCGCCCACCGCCGATGGCGGATGGCGAAACATCGATATTTCAGAAGCATAATTCGTCCATTCCCGAAAGCGGCGTATGGCAAGACGCCGCTTTCGGCTAGGAAAGACGTTTCTCACCCTCAACTGCCGGTTCGTGGCAAGTTTTCCTTGAAACGTATGCAAAATTCGCTGATTTCAAGCAATTCCAATACGTTTGGCGCGAATATTGCCAGAAATCGACGAAAAGGAGTACGTTTGGAGGAAAACTTGCCACGAAGGCCTTCACTTCCCAGAAAAAAAGCCTTTCCATCATACGTAAAGGCGAAAACTTGCCAACAGTTGAGCACACAGACCGCCAACGGAAACCTATGCGCTCAAATCCTCAACTTCCGCCAAGTTGCCGAACGCCCGAATGTAAATGCGCAGAGCACGCTTTAGCTCTTCTTCGGCGATGCCCTCGTTGGCGGCGTGCATGCCCCCTACCCACTCAGGCACCGGGAAGGCACCCTCTTCGGCAGGGCCAAAGCTTACCGCATTCGGGAATTCACGCGCATAGGTGCCCCCGCCCATGGTGAACGGCTGCACTTGCTTGCCGGTAGTACCGCAGTACGCACCCATAAGCGCACGAACGGGAGCAGTATCGGGGTTCACAGTAAAGGGCTTCTTGTCCGAAGTGATTTCCACCGTGGCTCCCTGTTTTTCGGCAAGATCGGCAAAGAGGCTCTGCAGCTTTTCGCCCGTGATTGCCGCCGGATAACGAATGTCCTCGGTCATCACAAAGCGGCCATCCACCTTGTTCATCATGCCAATGACGCTGGTCAGATCCTGAAAATCGTCATCGCAACAAGCAGCGCCGAAAGCCGAGCCATCCGTGCATTCCGCCATTTCCGCCGCGAAGCGCAACCACTCGCTTTCCCCCTCGGAGCACACTCCGCATAAAAGCAGGTACCGGCACAATACGCCGATAGCGTTCACCGTGCCTTCGGGAAGGGAGGCATGCCCGGCGATACCCGTTGCCGTTATCAGCGCGCCTTCTTCACACGGCGAAACCTCGATGCGCTCGGAAGCTGGCAAGCTTGCCGGATTGGCGCCTATCACAGCGCGCGCAATGCCCGGCACCGCATTAGGAGCCGTTCCCGCCGAGAAGGAAACGATGGAGCCCTCAACAGCACCCGAGGTGATCACAGCACCAAACTGGCCCTTCTCCCCATAGCACAAGGGGAACTCCGCATCGGGGGTGAACAGAAAGTCGGGCGCCTGGTTGTGCTCCAGGTAGTAGGGGACATCGCCCATGCCCGATTCCTCGTTGCACCCGAAGATGAAGCGCACCGTGTGGTGCAAATCGGCACCGCGGTCGATCCAGAACTTCAAGCCGTACAGCGCGGTAAGCACAGGGGCTTTGTCGTCGGACGTGCCACGCCCGATAAGTACGCCGTCCTTTTGCGTTACCGCGAAAGGCTCGAAATCCCAGCCTTCCCCAGCCGGAACCACATCGACATGGCCGATAACACCCAGCTGCTGGCCGCTCTTGCCTGGTAAATCGGCAAAACCCGCGTACCCATCGCCATCATGCGTTTCCAGACCCATGCGAGAAGCAATGGAAAGCGCTTGGTCGAGCGCCGCACGCGGACCAGGGCCAAAGGGCGCACCAGGAGCGGCATGCTCGGCATCGAGCGAGCTGTCAACGGCAATCAAGCGTTCAGCATCTGCCAAAAACGCCGGCCAATTCTCTTCAATGAACGAATCAATCTCAACGTCGGTCGCCTTCATCGGCGCTCCTTCCCTATCGTGCTTGCCCACAAGGGAGCATCCCCTTAGGACGCCCCTTGGCATCCCAAATCTTAGAACCTGAAATCATTGCCCGTTCCTGACAGGATCTCCCCGATGTGCTTTTCGGTAAGAGCACGTGTCTTTTCGTTCGGAATGTTCAGCAGCTCGCGCTTCACCATGGCCAGGCCCTTTTCCTTGGTTGCGGGGGTTGCGTAGTCGGCCAAGTATTCCGTGAGCGTCATCAGCGCATTTGGGTGGCAATAGTTCAGGATCTGGCCGTTCTTGCAGAAGCTCATGAACCTATCGCCCGTGCGACCGGCACGATAGCATGCCGTGCAGAAGCTGGGGATATGATCGTTGTCCATGAGCCAGCTGATAACCTCGTCAAGCGTGCGCTGGTCGGACACGTCGAACTGCTCGGTATCATGCGGACGCACCGGCTCGTTGTAGCCTCCCACGCTGGTGCGCGAACCGCCCGAAATCTGGCTTACGCCGTACTGCAGCGCATGCTCACGCACCTGCTGGCTTTCGCGGGTGGAAATGATCATGCCCGTATACGGCACCGTGATACGGATAAGGGCGATGATCTTCTCGAACATCTCGTCGGGGATGCCGTTGTCGAACACGTCCGGGTCGATGTCCATGGCGGGCTTAACACGCGGCACGCTGATGGTATGCGGCCCCACGCCATGCACCGCCTCCAGGTGCTCAGCGTGCATGATAAGGCCCGCAAACTCATAGCGGTACCCCTGCAAACCGAACAGAACGCCCAGGCCCACATCGTCGATGCCGCCTTCCATTGCGCGGTCCATGGCTTCCGTGTGCCAGTTGTAATCGCGCTTCGGGCCGGTGGGATGCAGCTCCTGGTAGCCCTTCTTGTTGTATGTTTCCTGGAACAGGATGTAGGTACCGATTTCCGCTTCCTTGAGCATGCGGTACTCTTCCACCGTCGTTGCGGCGATGTTCACGTTCACGCGGCGGATTGCCCCATTCTTGTGCTTGATGGAATAGATGGTTTCCATGCTTTCGAGAATGTATTCGATGGGGTTGTGCTTCGGATCTTCGCCCGCTTCGATGGCAAGGCGCTTGTGCCCCATGTCCTGCAAGGCGATGACCTCGGCACGAATTTCCTCCTGCGTCAGCTTCTTGCGCGGAATGGTGCGGTTCTTCGCATGGTAAGGGCAGTACAGGCAGCCGTTAACGCAATAGTTCGAAAGGTACAGTGGCGCAAACAGCACGATACGATTGCCGTAGTAGGCAAGCTTGATCTGACGCGCCAAGTCCTTGATCTCCTGGTTGATCTGCGGATCGTCGCAGGCCAAAAGAACACTTGCCTCACGGTGCGTGATCACCGCGCCATGATCGGCAGAAGGATGCAGGTTGGCGCGCGCCTTGTCCAAAATACGGCGGCACAGCTCGATATCGTCTTTATGCTCGTCGGCATAGGCAATCGAATCCAAGATCTCGGCGTCGTTGATGAACTCATCGGCGCAGAGCGATTTCGGATCGTAACGGAATTCCGTCATAGGTTCTTCTTTCGCTTTGTCTTCTATAAAGTAAGCGGCGAAGACGAACGGGCATCGCCTTTGCCGCAGGTATAGCTATCGCGCGTATGCGCAACTGCGTCTAACTTACCGCGAATAGGGCACATTCGCCCACCAAAAACCCCGCTCATCCACAAACGGCGGCATAATCCGTTAAAGAAACGAAACAATGCCATGAGAACATTCCCGAAGACCAAGCAGAAAGGGACCCGTATGAGCACCGCACATGATCATGATATGCAGGAGCCAACACAGCAGAAGCCTTCTGCCAACAGTCCCCTTCTAACCGAAAGCGGCCCGGCGCTGATGCGCACCCCGAAAGGCATGCGCATGGCAATCGGGCTGTTCGGGCGTCGCAATGTGGGAAAGTCCAGTGTGTTGAACGCCATCACGAACCAGCAGGTCAGCATTGTGTCGGATGTGGCGGGCACGACGACCGACCCCGTTGAAAAGCCCATGGAGCTTTTGCCTCTGGGACCGGTGCTGTTCATCGATACCGCAGGCATCGACGACGACCAGGAAACGGTGGGCGAGCTGCGTACCAAGCGCACGCAAAACGCCTTCGATCGCTGCGACATCGGTTTGGTGGTCACCGAAGCGGGAACATGGGGCGCCTACGAAGACGACATCATTCGCAATCTCGAAAAGCGCGGCATCCCCTTCATCGTCGTTTGCAATAAAACAGACCTGCTTGACGCCGAAATCCTCGGCAATGAGCACAGCACAGCAGGCGCCGCAAGAAAGGCGCCGCGCGGAACCGTCGTAGACCTGCATCGGGAAACAGTTGTTGAAGCTTGTCGCCAAGCACTGCCCCGGACCCTGCAGAGCAAGCCCCTTGTTTGCATGAACGCTGCAGATCACAAAGGCGTTATCGAGCTGCGTCAAGCACTGCTCGATAACGCGCCCGAAGAATTCGTGAACGACCCGAAGATCATCGGCGACATCGTAGAGCCAGGTTCGGTAGTGGTGTTGGTCATCCCCATCGACAAGGAAGCGCCCAAGGGACGCTTGATCCTTCCCCAAGTACAGGCCATCCGCGACCTGCTTGATTCGCGCTGCATGCCCCTGTGCGTTACCGACGAAGAACTGCCCCAGGCACTCGCAGCGTTGAAGGAGCTTCCTGCCCTGGTGGTAACCGATTCGCAGGCCTTCGCCAAAGTGGCAAAGATCGTGCCTGAAAGCGTGCCGCTGACTGGATTCTCCGTCGCCTTCGCTCGCTTCAAGGGAGACTTGCCCACCCAGGCGCTGGGCA
The DNA here is from genome assembly GCA_905203045.1 of uncultured Eggerthella sp. Lineage (GTDB taxonomy): Bacteria > Actinomycetota > Coriobacteriia > Coriobacteriales > Eggerthellaceae > Anaerotardibacter. Next base: position 64,098 of record CAJKUH010000009.1, on the reverse strand, counting down.
CGCTGGCCATTGACACGCTAACCGAGCATTCGCGCGTGCTCATCGCCGAAGCGTGCACGCATCACCCCATCGAAGAAGACATCGGCACCGTGAAGATCCCGCGCCTTCTGCGCGCCCGTATCGGACAGGGGCTCGCCATCGACAACGTGCGCGGCGTCGATTTCCCGGAAAACCTTTCCAGTTACGACTTGGTTATCCACTGCGGTGGCTGCACCTTCAATCGCCGCGCCGTTCTTTCGAGAATCCAAGCCTGCGTAAACGCCGGCGTGCCCGTTTCCAACTATGGACTCACCCTGGCCTACCTGATGGGCGTATTCGACCGGTCTATCAAGGCATTCCCGGGCATGGAGGCTTTTTTGGCAAAGGCAGGAAAGCAGAGGTAAGCGCCCTCCTTCTCCTTTGCGCCAAATATTGGCCCCCGTTTGGCAAATAAAGGCGCTAAAGTACGATAAACACGCTGCCTAAGGCCGGAAAGCATCAACAAACTCCCTGATTTCTAGGCTATTTGGACTTTTCAGCGGGCGGCATCGTACTTTAGCGGCCTATTTTGCCAAATCACGCAAGAAAAACGCCCGTACATACCCGCGTACGAACACAAGAAGAGGGCCCGCCAAAAGCGAGCCCTCACCATATACGGATAAACCTCTCCGCAGTATTTGCAATGCGCGGCAGCCTGCTACTTCACGTCCTCCAAATGAGGAATGGACTGCTGTGCGCCGATTTTCGTGGTAGCCAAAGCGGAAGCCTTGGTTGCCAGGTCGATGGCTTCCTCGATCGTGACGCCGCGGGCATAGCTTGCCACCAAAGCGCCGATGTAGGTATCGCCCGCACAGGTGGTGTCGATGGCATTTACCCTGCACGACGTAGCCTTAAGGAACTTACCGCGCGAAAGAACCGCCGAACCGCGCTCGCCCAGCGTTACCACTACTGTGCCAACGCCCGCAGCCGCAAGCTTTTCCATGGCGGTTTTGGCGGTTGCGTCATCGTCAGGATAGATGCCCGTCAGGATCTCGCACTCGCTTTCGTTTACCACCACCATGTCAAGGCAGTCATATACCCATTCGGGCAGCTTGCGCGCAGGAGCAGGATTCAGCACCGTGTACATGCCACGGTCGTGAGCATCGCGCAGCGTTTCCATCGTGGCATCGAAGTCGCATTCCAGCTGAGTCAGGAACACATCGCCACCTCGGGCAACCTCGTCAAGCGAGGAACGGACCCCTTCGGCAGTGGGCGCCGCGTTTGCCCCCGAGCCGAGCACGATGAAGTTGTCGCCCTGCACACGGGTGATAAGGGCGACGCCCGTTGCTAGATCGGCCACACGCTGGATGCGATCGCACTGCACGCCTTCTTCGGCAAGGGCGGCAATCATCTGGTCGCCGAAAGCGTCTTCGCCCACGGCGCCCAGCATCACCACTTCAGCACCGAGCTTTGCCGAGGCAACCGCCTGGTTAGCCCCTTTGCCACCAGGATTCGTGATGAAGCAACGCCCCATGATGGTTTCCCCCATCACCGGCATATGATCGCTTTCGATGGAAAGATCCATGTTCAAGCTACCGAAAACAACTACCTTGCTCATATCGAGCTCCTTTTAATCAAGAAAAGATTCGAGACCAAAATGCAGGTCCGAACAAAACGGAAAGCGAAACGCCGGCAAGCGCCGACGGGGCGAAAGCAAGCACCAGGCGCACTTCGTGCGACCAGCCCGCTTGGCACCCATCTGCGCCGCCAACATTTCGCGCAGCCTCACCGCGCCTCTTGCGAACGTTCGATCGTCCATAGGCGATCGAGATCTTAAGAGTTGTCAGCCTCGGATTCCTTGGGGATGAGGAACGAAACGGCCAGCGCGGCAACCAGCAAGATCGCACCGGCGATCATGGAAGCAGCGTAACCGGCGGCAGCGCCGCTCGTAGCCGTGATGGTATCCATGGCGGCATACAGGATAGCGAAGGAAAGGCCCGCGCCCAGGTTGAACGCACCAGCGTTCATGCCAGGAAGATAACCCGGGTTGTCCTTCGGGGAAAGCACGATGCCCAGGCCGTTGAGCATGATGTTGGCGGTACCTGCATATGCAATACCCAGGATAACGGAGATAACAACCAGAACGGCAACGCTTGCGTTGTTGGCAACGAAGATGCCGAACAGTGCGCCGATGAGGCTGAATACGAGGCCGCCACGCAGAACCTTGTGGTAGCCGAACTTGCTTGCCAGAACGCCGGCAACAGGACCGAATACCAGGCCGAGCAACGCATAAGGGGTAAGCGTTGCGAAGGAAACCACGTCGGCGCCCATGTTAACGCCCATTTCGGGATCCTGGGCAATAGCAGGCACAACGCCGTTCATGATGGCGAAAACGCCGGTCATGGTAAGCAGCGTGGTAAGCAGCAGGCCCCACGTGCGGCGCTGCTTCAGGTAATGCGTCGAAACCATAGGAGCGCTCTTCCTCTTCTCGATGTTCCAGAACGCGATGAAGAAGATGGCGGCAACCACGATCAGAACAAGAGTGAGGGAAAGGTCGGCGGCAGCAAGCTTCTGGATCTCGTTGATGGCCAGGTACGCCGCCAAGAAGGCGATGCCCAGCGTGAACACGCCGGCCCAGTCCATCTTCGGGGTTTCCTCTGCGGTGCTTTCCTTCGAGCAGATAACAACCAGCACAACAGCCACAGCGGCAACGGCGGCCATGGTGATGAACACCGAACGGAAGCCGAAGTTGCCGGCAAGCCAGCCGCCCAGCAGGGCGTCAACGCCGGCGATACCGCCGTTAACGGAGGTGAGGATGGCCATCAGCTTGGTATAGCGGGCCTCTTCGCGAACCTGGTTGTGCAGCATGATCAGGCACATGGGAACAACCGGGCCGGCAACGCCCTGCATAACACGGCCGATCATCAGCATGTTCACGTCGGCGGCAGCAGCGGAAACCACGCAGCCGATGCCCGTGATGGTAAGCATGCCACACAGAACCTTCTTACGGCCGGCGATGTCGGCCAGGCGGGGAAGGAACAGCGAGAACAACGCAGCAGCGGTGAAGAACACCGTCTGGGTGTTGCCGATCTCGGTTGCCGTGCTGTTCAGCTCGATCTGCATGGTTGCCAGCGCCGGCGAAAGCATGGAAGCGTTCAGCTGGAAAGCGAAGATGGCAACAAGAAGCGCCACCATAAGACCGACGATGGACTTGCCGCCTTCGTCGAGCATCTTTTCTTTAGTTTCAGTCATTGTTGGTTAGCCAATCCTTTTGATTGCATCGGTTACAAGGTTCCAGAATTTGTCGAAGTCGAGCTTCGTTGCCACCTGGGTGTGGCATTCCTCGGCGGAAGGCTCGGGGCCGCGCAGGTCGGCAACGGTCATGCCAAGGGTAAGCTCGCTGTGGATTTCCACGTCAAGCGGGCAGCGGCGGGTCTGCACGCAGGTGGGGTCGATCAGGTAGGCAACCGTGCAGGGGTCGTGCACCGGCGGGTCCACGAAGTCCTGGTTGTCCTGATAGGTTTTGCGGAAGAAGTCCATCAAGCCGGAAACGAACATGGCCAGCGGCGTGCCCACTTCCTCGATCTGCTTCTGCACGGCAGGCGTGCACAGGGCCTGATGGGTAAGGTCAAGGCCCACCATGGTAAGCGGCCACGGCTCGTTGAACACGATATGGGCCGCTTCGGGATCTACCTTGATGTTGAATTCGGCAACCGCGCTCCAGTTGCCCTCGTGATAGCCGCCGCCCATGAGGACAACCTCTTTCACGCGCTCCACGATGCGGGGCTCCATGCGAACAGCCATGGCGATGTTCGTAAGCGGGCCGGTGGGCACCAACGTGATGGTGCCGGGCTCGGCAGCCATGATGGTTTCCACGATGTAGTTGACTGCGTGCTTTTCTTCCAGCGGGCGAGTAGGCTCGGGAAGCTCCACGCCGTCAAGACCGCTTTCGCCATGGATGGAAGCGGCAACTTCCTGCGGGCGAACGATGGGGCGATCGCAACCGGCATATACGGGGATATGCGTTGCATGCGCCTTTTCCAAGACCGCGCGTGCGTTGTACGTAACCTTGTCGAGGCTCTGGTTGCCTCCCACCGTGGTTACACCGACAAGCTCGATTTCCGGATTGCCCAACGCCAGAAGCAAAGCAACCGCGTCGTCATGACCGGGATCGCAATCGAGAATGATTTTTTTCGTCACGATAGTTCCTTTGATTCCAATACTGATACCGCCTGCGCCGCGTAAATCGCCGCAGACAAAACGTTCGTATTTTAACGTATTGGAAACAATTTTTTACCTTTAGGTTAAGAGATTGCGTTTTCTTTCCCTATCAAACGTTTACCTACCGTTCATCGGTAAAGCAAGCCCGTTCGCCCTTGTGCGTTGATATACTTCGTATAAGCATGCGCGCCAAAGGACAAAGCGCCGGGTTCCCCGGCAGGCCGCGTGCACAAGGCTGGAAACCAACCAGCTCAGACCATACAAACCGAGGAGAATTCCATGAGCCCATTGGAAATCCGTACCTCGAGTGCTGCGGAACGCACCGTACGCGGCGTGTGCCAGGACATGGCACGCCGCCTGGCATCGCACCCTCAAGGTACCTGCCCCGTTGATGTGACGCGTGGCCTTATCGCCCTTTGCCGCACGCAAACCTGCGGCAAGTGCGTTCCCTGTCGCATCGGCCTGGCGCAAATCGAGTCCCTGCTCGACGGCGTGCTGGAAGGCACCGCAACCGAGGCCGACCTTGCCCGCATCGAATCCCTTGCCGAAAACGTACGCGTTTCCGCCGACTGCGCCATTGGCACCCAGGCAGCCGAAATGGCGCTCACCAGTGCAAAGGCCTTCCGCGAAGACTTCGAGCTTCACGCCGAGGGACGCTGCCTGTGCACATCCGACCATCCCGTTCCCTGCGTTCAGGGATGCCCGGCGAACGTCGATATCCCCGGTTACATCGCCCTGGTGCGCGCGGGCCGCTTTGACGACGCCATCGAGCTCATCTGCAAGGACAACCCCTTCCCCAGCGCCTGCGCCTATGTATGCGAGCATCCGTGCGAAAACACGTGTCGACGCAGCTTCGTCGACTCTGCCGTGAACATCCGCGGCCTGAAGCGCTACGCCTGCGACCATGAAACGGCCGACCGCACCGTCGAGATTGGCGAGCCCACCGGCAAGAAGGTTGCCGTTATCGGCGGCGGCCCCGGCGGCCTTACCGCGGCGTACTACCTTACCCGCATGGGCCATTCCGTGACGGTATACGAGCAGCGCGCCAAGCTGGGCGGCATGCTGCGCTACGGCATCCCCAACTACCGCTTGCCCAAGACGCTGCTCGACACCGAAATCGCCCACATCACTTCGCTGGGCATTGAGGTAAAACTGGGCGTTTCCGTTGGCAAAGACGTGGCAATCGCCGATCTTGAGCGCGATTACGACGCCGTATATGTATGTATCGGTGCGCACTCCGACAAGAAGCTGCGCATCGAAGGCGAAGATGCGGCAGGCGTGGTGCCCGCCGTATCCATGCTGCGCGCAATCGGCGACGGCGACATCGCCGATCTGTCCGGCCAAGACGTTGTGGTTGTTGGCGGCGGCAACGTTGCCATGGACGCCGCACGCAGCGCCTGCCGCATGGGCGCCAAGTCGGTGAAAATCGTCTACCGTCGCCGTCGCGCTGACATGACGGCGCTCGACGAGGAAATCGATGGCGCCATCGAAGACGGTTGCGAGCTCATGGAACTGGTGGCGCCGGCGCACGTCGAAGTGAACGACGAAGGCCACGCCGTAGCGCTGTGGGGCCAGCCCCAGATGATTTCCACCGTGCGCGGCGGACGCCCCTCGCCTAAGGCCGCAAGCAAGCCCGAGGTTCGCATTCCCGCCACCACTATCATCGTGGCAATCGGCCAGAACATCGACTCTGCCGCATTCGAGGAGTTCGGCCTGCCCTGCAAGTGGAACGAGATTCAAGCACAGCCCGATTCCAGCATCCCCGAAAAGCCCGGGTTCTTCACCGGCGGCGACTGCTGCTGGGGCCCGGCAACGGTCATCCGCGCCATCGAGGGCGGCAAGGTTGCTGCACGCGCCATCGACACGTACCTGGGCGGCAAGCACGAGATCCGCTGCGACGTCGAGATTCCCACGCCGAACCTGGCCGATCGCGTGCCCTGCGGCCGCGTGACCATGAAAGAGCGCCCCGGCGCTGAGCGCAGCTGCGATTTCGAGCTGTGCGAAATCGGCATGTCCGAAGAGGAAATGTTGCAAGAAGCAGGCCGTTGCCTGGGGTGCGATCACTTCGGCTACGGTGCATTCAAGGGCGGAAGGAGCCGAGCATGGTAACGCTGACCATCGATGGGAACGAGATAACGGTTCCCGAGCACACTTCCATCCTCAACGCTGCTTACATGGCAGGTTCGAAGGTGCCGACGCTGTGCTACCTGAAAGACATCAACGAAATCGGCGCTTGCCGCATTTGCGTGGTAGAGGTCGAAGGCATCGACAAGCTGGTTTCCTCGTGCAACAACGAAGTCGCCGAGGGCATGGTCGTAAACACCATGAGCCCGCGCGTCATCGCCTCGCGCCGTGAGACCATGGCGCTTATCCTTTCGCGCCATAAAAGCGAGTGCACCACCTGCACCCGCAACGGCAACTGCCTGGTTCAGAGCAACGCTGCAGCGCTGAACATCACCAACATCCCCTACCCTGTGCACTACGACCAGCAGAAGAACCCCACCGACTTCCCGCTGGTACGCGATGCCTCCAAGTGCATCAGCTGCATGCGCTGCGTAAGCGAGTGCAGCAAGGTTCAGAACCTCAACGTATGGGATTTGACGCGCACCGGGTCGAACGCCCACGTTGGCGCTGCCGGCTGCAAGGATATTTCCGAGGCGGCATGCTCTTTGTGCGGTCAGTGCATCACGCACTGCCCCTGCGGCGCGCTTTCCGAGCGCGATGACGCGCAGAAGGTGTTCGACATCATCGCCGATCCCGAGCGCATTGCCATTGTGCAGATTGCGCCTTCCATCCGCACCGCCTGGGGCGAGCCTCTGGGTCTTTCCACCGAGCAGGCAACGGTGGGCCGTATGGTTGCCGCCGTGCGCAAGCTGGGCTTCGACTACGTATTCGACACGGATTTCGCAGCCGACATGACCATCATGGAAGAAGGCACCGAGCTTCTGCACCACCTGAAGGAAAACCCCGGTGAGCCCATGTTCACCTCATGCTGCCCTGGCTGGGTGCGCTTCCTGAAGGCAAAGCACCCTGGCTTGGTGAAGCACCTTTCCACCACCAAATCGCCTCAGCAGATTTTCGGCGCCATCGCCAAGAACTACTATGCCGAGATCTTGGGCGTAGACCCGGCGAAGATCGCCGTGGTTTCCATCATGCCCTGCGTGGCGAAGAAGGCCGAATGCGCGTACGAGGATATGGATACCACCGGCACTGGCCCCGATGTCGATGTGGTGCTTACCACGCGCGAGCTTGCCCGCATGCTGAAGGCCCAGTTCGTAAACGTTAAGGGTTTACCCGAAGAAGAGTTCGACATGCCTTTGGGCGAAGCCACGGGCGCAGGTCACATCTTCGGCGCCACCGGCGGCGTTATGGAAGCCGCACTGCGCAGCGCGTACTTCCTGGTTACCGGCAAGAACCCCGACCCCGACGCTTTCAGCGCCGTACGCGGCCGCGAAGGTTGGCGCGAGGTTACCTACGATCTGGCCGGCAAAGAGCTTACCGTTGCCATCGCAAGCGGCCTGCAGAATGCCGACAACTTGTGCAACGCCATTGAAAACGGCGAGGTGGACTACGACTTCGTAGAGGTTATGGCCTGCCCAGGCGGCTGCGTGGGCGGCGGCGGACAGCCCATCCATGAAGGCCGCGAGTGCGCACACGACCGCGAGCTTATCCTGCGCGACATCGACACGAATTCGAAGCTGCGCTTCAGCCACGAGAACCCTTCGGTTGTCGAGTGCTACGAAAAGTACTTCGGCGAGCCGAACTCCGAAAAGGCCGAGCAACTGCTGCATTCCGATCACTTTGCCTGGGGAATGCCGAAAGCACGCTAACACCGATTCACGCAAACCAGCAGCAAGGGCCCGTTCACACGAACGGGCCCTTTTTATTCGCTACTGTTTTAACGACCCCGAAAATCAATCATTGTAGAACGCATTTGCCGTACAATGGCAACGTTTCTATAGGCAGGAAGAAAGGTGCCTGGTGCTCGATCAGTTTTCCCGTACCCGCTTGGTATTCGGCAATGAAGGCGTGGAAGCGCTGCAGAACGCGCGCGTTATCGTATTCGGCTGCGGCGGCGTCGGCGGCTTCGTATGCGAATCGCTGGTTCGCAGCGGACTGGGCGCTATCGACATCGTCGACGACGATAAGGTATGCCTCACCAACATCAACCGCCAGGTTATCGCTACCTGGAAAACCATCGGGCAAGACAAGGTCGATGTCATGGAAGAGCGCCTGCTGGACATCAACCCCGATTGCAAAATCACCAAACACAAGTGCTTCTACCTGCCCGATACCGCAAACGAATTCGATTTCAGTCAGTACGACTACATCGTTGACTGCGTTGACACGGTAACGGCAAAGCTGAATCTGGTTACGCAGGCAAAAGCGGCAGGCACGCCCATCATCAGCGCCATGGGAGCCGGCAACAAGCTTGACCCCACCGCCATCCGCATCGCTGACATCTCCGAGACTTCCATCTGCCGCCTGGCGCGCATCATCCGCAAAGAGCTGCGCAAACGCGGCATCAAGGGCCTGAAGGTTGCCTATTCTCCCGAGCCTACGGTGAAGCTCGAAGAAGACGGCAAAGCGGGCTGCGCCGCAGGTTGCGTATGTCCGCCGGGCAGCGAGCGCATCTGTCTGCAGCGCCGCAGCGTACCAGGCAGCAACGCCTTCGTCCCCGCTGCCATGGGCTTGGCCATCGGCGCCGAAGTCGCAAAGGATTTGATGGGGAGATAGCTCCCTCCCGAAAGGCACCATCTTGCCATTCGGCTCACAAAATAAGCAAACCGCATACTAGGAGGTTCGTCGTTTTGGCGAACCTTTTTATATAAAGAACTTTACAACTGTCCACTACAGTACCCACTCAATTTGCTTTACGAATGCAATCACATAGCAGGTGCCTTGATATATCTTCCAAAGGTTTAAGCGCTTTGACTAGAACTTATGCGTGCCCGCGTCCTTCGCAAGCGCACCGAGAATCTCCTTGACCGACGATCCCGACTGCGCCAGGACCGTGGCCTCGACGGTGCCCTCGACAAAGGGGCAGTCGACCATAACGACGTCGTCGGCGTCCAAATCCTCCAAGACCATCTTGACGGTCATGACGGCCGACCCCATGTCCATGATCACCAGCACGCCGTCGCCGTCGTTCGCCTCGTCGATGGCATCGTCGATCTTCTCGTAACTCGTACCGAACGAGCCGTCTTCCAGCCCACCCGCGGCAACCACCTTCGCGTCGGGCGCCATCATGTGCGCGTAATCGACCATCGCCTCGGCAAGCGCCTTCGAATGGGATACCAGCACGACTCCAACCATGGTTCATTCCTCCTCAAAAAGGCCCGCCTCGCAAAAGACGGGCCGGTCCATATCGTTATTCAGCCTGCTTGACCGCTTCCGCGACAGCCGCCATGCAATAGGCGAACGATGCCGCACCCGGGTCCTTGTGACCGACGGAGCGCTCGCCCAGATAGCTCGCGCGCCCCTTCTTGGCGATGAGCGGGACCGTCGCCTCGGCACCGTCCGCGGCCGCTTGGGCAGCGCGGTCGAGCACCGTGGCAGCACCCTCCCCTGCCTCGGCGCCGGCCTTCACGGCATCGATGGCGGGACGCATGGCGTCGAGCATCGTCTTGTCGCCGAGCTGGGCGCCGGCGAGGTCCTGGATACCGGCGAACCCGGCCTCGAGACCGTCGGCGAACGATGCGAGCGTGAGCCCCTTCGCGCGCTTGACCGCCACGCCGAGCTTGCGGAGGATCGTGCCGTAGAGCGGGCCCGACGAGCCGCCGACCTTGGAGATCACCGTCATGCCGGCCTTTTTGAGCACGGCTGGGGCGTCCTTGCCCGCGAGCTCGGGGAGCAGGTCGCGCACGGCATCGAAGCCGCGTGCCATGTTGATGCCGTGGTCGGAGTCGCCGATCGGCATGTCGAGCTGGGTGAGCTCGTCCTTGTGCGCATCGAGCGTGTCGGCGACGCTGGCGAGCACGCGGCTCACGAGCCGGGTTTCCGGGTCGGCCGGCGCGGCGACGTCCGCCTCCGGCTTCCCCGCCGGCGTGGTGCCCTGCTCGTCGGTCACGACCGGCTCTGCGGCAACACCCTCATCGGCGTTCTCCGCCACCGTGCCCTGCGTCCAGGCGGGCGCATCGGCGGGAGCGTCGAGCAGGCCCTTGAGCTCATCATCGAGGCGCAGCAGCGTGAGCGAGAATCCGCGCATCTCGAGTGACGTCATATACGGGCCCATGAACGTGCGCCACACATGGACGCCGCGCTCGGCGAGCACATCGTGCACGCGGTTGTTGATGATGGCGAGCTCGTAGGGCGGCGTCGCGCCTGAGCCGTTGACCAGCACGGCCACGTCGCGGCCGGCATAGTCCAGATCGGAGAGGATCGTGTCGAGCATCTCGTCGACCATGGCGTCGACCGGCTCCATCTTCGCGCGGCGCACGCCCGGCTCGCCGTGGATGCCCACACCCATCTCCATCTCGTCATCCGCGAGCGTAAAACCGGGCTTGCCGGCGGCGGGCACCGTGCAGGGCTCGATGGCGACGCCCATGGTGCGCACGTTGTCGATCACCTTCTGCGCCACGCGCTTGACCTCGGCGAGCGGCGCACCCGTCTCGGCCATGGCACCGGCGCACTTATGGACGAGCACGGTACCGGCCACGCCACGGCGGCCCACCGTGTAGAGCGAGTCCTTCACGGCGACGTCATCGTCCACGATCACGTGGTCCACGTCGATGCCGTCCTCGCGCGCGTTCTGCTCGGCCATCTTGAAATTCACGACGTCGCCGGTGTAGTTCTTAATCACCAGCAGCACGCCCGTGTTGCCCGCGGCGACCTTACAGACGCCCTCGTCCACGCGGTCGACGGCCGGCGAGGTGAAGACCGCCCCGCCCACGGCGGCATCGAGCATGCCCGTGCCCACAAAGCCCAGATGCGCGGGCTCATGGCCCATGCCGCCGCCGGAGACGAGCGCGACCTTGCCGCGCTTGGCATGCGCGCGCACGACGATATCGTCCGCCGCCTTAGCGATCTTGCCGGGATACGCCTTGACGTAGCCGTCGACGACCTGGCGCTCCACGTCCTCGGGAGCGTTGATGAACTTCTTCATGCCGATCATTTCCTTCCGCATCCGCCCGAAAACAGAATCTGTGCGGTTTTGTCTCATTTTATCCATCAGCATGCGAGACATACGGATGGGTTGCCCGCGGCGCGGCAAAAGAAAGCTCTCGACCTGCCTGCGCAGATCAAGAGCTTAAAGAGAGCCGCTACTGGCCGCCGCCCCGCCTCGCCTGTCGACGCTCAGCGTTTCGCCCCGAGCCCCACGAGCGCCTTCCGCGTGAAGGGAACGCTTATGGCAAACGTAACGAAGTCGGCAAGCGGCTGCGCGAGCGCAAGGCCGGAGAGCCCCCATAGGGCTGGAAGCGCGAGCACGAGCGGCAGGAACGCGATGCCCTGGCGCGACATGGCGACGATACAGGCCGGGACCACCATGCGGATGTTCTGCAGGAACATGTTCGACACGATGATCCAGCCGAGTATCGGCATAGAGAGGATCTGGCAACGCAGGATCCGCGACCCGAGCGAAATGACCTCCGGGTCGGCGCTGAATATCGAGACCAGGCTCGGCGACAGGAACCACAGACAGACGGCGATGAGGATGAGCAATGCGGTCGAGAGGCGCACGCTGAACCAGAACGCCTTCCTCACCCGGTCGATGTTGCCGGCACCGTAGTTGAAACCGCAGACAGGTTGGAACCCCTGACCAAAGCCCAGTACGGCGGCGCTCGAGATGTTCACGATCTTCGTGACGACGGAGAACGACGCGATGGCTGCGTCGCCAAATCCGCCCGCCAGACGGTTCAGCACCAGGACCGACACGCTGGCGAGCCCCTGCCGGCCGAGCGACGGCAGCCCTCCCGCGCATATCTCGCGCACCAGCTTGCCCGAGACCGAGAAGTTCTTCCAGCGGATGTCCACGTTGCTCGATTTCTTGCACCCGATCAGCAGGATCGTGAAGCTCGTGATCTCGCTCACGCAGGTGGACAGCGCCGCACCCGAGACCCCCATACCGAGCACGAAGATGAACACGGGATCGAGCACCATGTTCATCACGGCGCCGCTCGCGAGTCCGATCATCGAGAAGAGGGAGTTGCCCTGAAGCCTCAACTGGTTGTTGAGCGTGTAAGACCCCATGAGAAACGGCGACGCCATCAGGATGAACGTCATGTAGGACATCGTGTCTGCAAGCATGGTGGGCGTCGAACCCAGCAGGAGACAAAGATCGCGACGTGCAAGCAGACCGACGGCCCCAAAGACGCAGCCCGTGATGACGGAGAGGAAGAAGCCCGTCGCCGCCATGCTCGCGGCCTTCTCGTACCTTCCTCCCCCGATCTCCCTCGAAATGTAGTTGCCCGAGCCGTGTCCATAGAAACAGCCGAACGCCTGCATGGCCGACATGTACGACAGGGACAGCCCAACAGCACCGATGGCGGTGTTGCTCCCGATCTGCCCGACGAAAAACGTATCCGCTAAGTTGTACACCGAGGTCACGAGCATGCTGATCACCGTGGGGACGGCCATCTTGCACACGAGCCTCTCGACGGGTTGTGTGAGCAGGTCGTGGCGCCTGCCCTCGGCCTTTGTCTGGTCGTCGCTACGCCTCTCGCTCATAGCGCTCGGCCACCTTCCTCAGCTCTTCTCGCACGTCATCGGTGAACTCGATGCAATCGCCGTGACCCGGGTAAATCCATGTCGCCTCAAGGTCGAGCAGCTTCCTCGCGCTTCGCGCGAGCTCCGCATTGTCCACGTTCATCCGCTTCTTCATGCACGTAAGGCGGCCGTCCTCAACCTTGAAGAGGTCGCCGGTGAAAAGGCAGCCCCCGTAGAGATAGACCACATGGCCCGGTGTGTGGCCCGGTGTGGAGATGACCGCGAATTCCTCGTCGTGGAACTCGTCAAGTGGCCTTATGCTCACGGGCGCGGCCGGCGCAGCCACTCGCTCGATAAGACGCTTGATCCCCGGGCGCCTCTTCTGGCCGCGCACATAGGGAAGATCGCGTGCGTCCGCATATGCCTCGCACCCGTATATCAGCTGCATAGCTCTCACGTTTCCCACGTGGTCCACGTCGTGATGAGTAAGGAGAATGGCATCGAGGCACCCTTGGTCACCCAGGATTTTCCCCACGGCCGCCTCGAGCCCCTCGCACCGAGCAGGCAGCCCCGTGTCGATAAGCGTGTTCCTTTTGCCGCACACCAGGTACGCATTGCCACCGGCGAGTGGGATGGGATGGACCTCCTCTGTCAAACGCATGTTAACGGTCCCTCCCCTCACCAGGTCGGACGTCATTCACGTCAAGTGAGGCGACAATCTGCCCCATAAGGAACCGATAGCTCTGTCCGGCATCCGGGTCTCCGCGGAAGTAACCGTTCATCTCAAGCGACACGAACCCGTGCATGGCGCTTCGATACGCGCGACCGAAGTTCGCCGCCTCGACCGGGCTCAGCTGAAACTGTGCGAGGGAGGCGTACAGCTCCCCCATGATGGAGTGCCCCTCCGCGCTCAGGGTTTCGTCCTCATAGGAGGGCATACGGACGATCGCTTTGTACAGTTCCGGGTTTTCCAAGGCGTACGAGCGATACGCCTCTGCCATGGAAATCAGGCACCCCATGCTGTCCCCGGCCTGGCGCGCCGCACGGAGGCGGTCGCATAGATCGCGCAGGGCGAAGCGCCCCACTTCCACCATGATCTCGTTTGCGCTGCCCACATGGTTATAGAGCGAAGCAGGCTTCACCCCGAGCCGTGTCGCCAGCTCCCTGAGCGAGAAGTCGTCCACCCCGCTTTCCCTCACGTACTCGATAGCCGCCGTCGTTATGGCGTCGGTAGTCAACCCTCTTCTTGGCACGTTGCGCCCCTTCTTTACTAACACCGTTAGTTTCTAAAGTAGGTTATAAACTAACACCGTTAGTTTTTCAAGCGAAGTACGCTCCTTTACAGGATTTGAATCACTCGTCCATCAAATTCAAACCAGGCTTTCGATAAGGAATTCATGACAATGTGGCGCTCTCTCTTCCTTTACTCGGTTAAAACCGAGTCGGAAGGAACCGAGCAAATGCGAGTCATCGGCAGAGAGCGCGAACTCGCTAAAATCAAAAAAGAGCTCAATGTCTCTGGCCAGCGCAACGTTCTCGTCTACGGCAGACGTCGCGTCGGAAAAAGTGAGCTCATCAAACAGGCGCTGACCGATATCCCGGACGGCGCGACGATCTACTACGAGTGCCGCCAAACCTCCGAGGCTGACAACCTTGCAAGTCTCTCCGATCTCATCGCCGCTGCACTGGGCTTTCCCCCGCTCGCCTTTTCAAGCATCCGCGAACTCATCGAGTTCCTGTTCTCCCAAGCTAAGAACAGAAGCGTCACGCTCGTTCTTGACGAATGCCCCTATCTCAGAGATGCCGTAAAGGGTCTGGATAGCATTATCCAGACCTTGATCGATACCCACCGCGAGAGCTCGCGTTTGAACATCATCCTATGTGGCTCTTACGTTGAGATCATGAAGTCGCTTGTCGAGCATGAAAGCCCGCTCTACGGACGAATCGACCTCGCGCTCGAGCTCAAGCCCATGGACTATCACGATGCCGCAAAGTTCTATCCCACCTTCTTGCCCGAAGACAAAGTGCGGCTCTACAGCGTCTTTGGAGGCATCCCCTACTACAACCGACTTGTCGACCAAAACCTGAGCGTTCGGAATAACATCATCGAGCTCATGACGGAACCGGGCGCCCGCCTCGAAAACGAAGTCCCCTCCTACCTTGGTGCCGGGATCTCAAAGATGACCAATGCCAACGAGGTCTTTGGAGCTCTTGCGCAAGAGTACTCACGTTGGGGGGACGCGTTGGCGCAGTCCCATGTATCCAGCGGCCCCGCCATGTCCGACGTTTTGGATAAACTCATCTCGCTCGAGCTCGTCCAAAAGCGCGCGCCCATTAACGACCCCACGAACAAGCGCAAGTCTGGCTACTTTGTGATCGACCCGCTCTCTCTTTTACTACCGCTACGTCTTTCGTAACGCCTCGGCACGACAGCTGCTTGATCCCGAGGTCTTTTACGATCGCCACGTTTCCCAAGACTTCGAGGAGAACTACGTCCCCCACATGTTCGAGGAGGTCTGCCGCCAGTATCTCGTGCGGCAAAACCGTGCAGGCAACGTCGAGCCGCCCTTCGATGCCATCGGAAAGTATTGGTACGACGACCCCGCAAACAAGACGAACGGCGAGTTTGATGTGGTGACGCGGGACCCCCAAGGGTATGTGTTCAACGAGGCCAAGTTCCGCAAAACGCCTATCACTCAGAACATGGCCGATGAAGAGATTGCCCAAGTCGAGGCGACGGGGCTCAAGTGCCATCGTTACGGCTTCTTCTCTCGCTCCGGCTTCAAAGCCGTCGAAAGCAATAACACCGTTTTCATCGACCTGGCGCAGATGTTCGATTAGGCAAATGCGTTGCAACCGGGCGTTATGACGATTCGAAAATACTCCCAGGATGTTCCCCTACGGAAGGTTGCCCAGGGGTTGCCCTAGCCCATCAAAAAGAAAAGCCCTCGACCTGTTTTCGCAGGTCGAGGGCTTGTAAAACCGAATGAATAATTACTCCCACTCAATGGTTGCGAGCTGCGTATTATACAAACCATCAAGAGGGCACTCCCGAAAGGGAAGCCACATGCCGGGCCGATCGCAATCCTTTCGATTTCATCTTCGTTCTTTCCTTCCACACGCGATCGGTTCGGCATGTGGCTGAACGAATCAAAACGCGGCATTGCCGCAAAACCGCAAAGCAAGGAGGACGCTATGAACACAGCACCTATTCGCACTCAGTACTGCTCGATTATTCCCTGGAGGTATGTTCGATACGCCGCCTTCAAAGATTGCGGCTGCTCGATTATCACGTTGGTACCCAGGGTCGAAAGCCAACCGTAGAACGTTGGCGCCTGCATAACCTTAACGCGCACGCGCATCGAGCCGTCTTCCACCGCTTCGGCATCCACATCTTTGCCGAAGCGGTCTATCACGGTATTGATGGCGGGTGCTTTCACCAGCAGGGTAACCAACACCGGATCACCACCGTACATGCTGAACACTCGTTCCTGGTACTTCTTCACGTCGAATTCCGCTGTGCTCGCATTGCTCGTCGCATCTTCTTCGGAAACATCGATGTCTTTCATGCGGTCAACGCGGTAATTGGTCGTGCCCTGGTGCTTGTCGTTCCAGGCAACCAGGTAATAGCAATCGTCCATATATACCAGGTGCAAGGGGGTTTCCACGTAGTAGTCGCCGCTATGCTGCAAAACGGCCTGCTTGCGGTTGTCGTACTTGAAGTAATGGAACTGCACTTTCTTCTTGGCGGAAATAGCACGCTGGATGGCATCAAGGTTGTAGAACACTGTTTCATTCTGCGAGCGAATACGCCCTTCAACATGAAGGCGCTTCCTCAGGTTTTCCGCCATATACTTGCTGCCGAGTTTGCTGATGGCCTTCACCAATGCGCCCGATTTACGTTCGGTAAGAAAGCGCGAAGACTGAACGGCATCGGCCAAAAGGAGCAGCTCGGTTTTCTCGAACTTGCGCGATGCCAACCCGTATTCAACAGGTGCCCGTTGGTACTTCTCGATGTCGTAACCGTATTCTTTCAAGCACTTTATGTCACGATAGAGCGTTTTCCGCTCAACGGTAATGCCCAACTCCGCCAACCGCTCTATCAGCTGCGGGCCAGTAAGGCCATGCTTTTCATCGGTTTCGGTTTCGAAAATTTGAGCCAAGTACATCAGCTTCAGTTTTTGCGCCGTGGTTGCCATACCGCACCCTTTCACTGCCTGCCAACTGGGAACTTTTATGTACATCATAAAGCAAAAAGGAGGACAGCCCCAGGGGCCATCCTCCTTTCGAACACTGACAACTTGCCTTGCAGGGGCGTCAGCTCGATGAAGGGTCTTCCTACTTCTCGTAGTCGACATCCTTGCTTTCGCGGAAGAACAGCAGCGCCACCAGGGAAACCACTGCCATACCGCCCAGATACCAACCAAGCGACATGATGCCGAAGTTCAGAACCAAAGCCGATGCGATGGTAGGAGCGAAAGCGCCGCCGAGAATTGCCGCCAAGTTGTAGGAAAGACCAGAGCCGCAATAACGCACATGGGCCGGGAACAGTTCGGGCAGATACGAACCGGTGGGGCCGAAGATTGCGCCCATGCACATAAAGCCGACGCACAGGAACACCATTACGTTCAGTGCGCTATGCGCAGAAAGCAGAGCCGGAGCAAACAGTGCGAACACGAACGTTGCGGCCGTTGCCGTCATGACAACGGGCTTGCGGCCAAAACGGTCGGCACCAAGGCAGCCAACAACGATGAATGCCGCAAAGAAGAACACCGAGACCATCTGCATGCCCAGATACTGCTGCTGCGTGAAGCCCAAGGTCGAAACGCCATAGGAAAGCGACCAAGTACCCAGAACGTAGAACAGCGTATAGGTGATGCTCACTGCGCACGTGCCAAGAACAACCTGCCTCCAGTTGTGGCGAAGAAGCGTTGCCAACGGCATCTTAACGGTACGGTTCTCTTTCTGAGCCTTCTGGAATACGGGGGTTTCCGTCATGCGAAGACGGACGATAAGGCCAACCACTACCAGCAAAGCGGAAAGCAGGAACGGGATACGCCAACCCCAGGCAACCATGGCGTCGGTAGGCAGCGTCGAGTCAAGCAGAAGGTTCACGCCGTAAGCGCAGAAGAAGCCAATGGGAGCACCCATGTTCGGGAACGATCCGTACAGGGCTCGCTTGCCCTTCGGAGCGTTTTCCGTGGCAACCAGCGCTGCGCCCGACCATTCGCCACCAAGACCCAAGCCCTGGCAAGCGCGGCATACGCACAGCAGAACAACAGACGTAGGGCCAAGCACCTCATAGCCAGGAAGCAGGCCAACCACAAACGTTGCGATGCCCATCAGCATCAGGGCAACTACCAGCGTCTTCTTGCGTCCCAGTCTATCGCCGAAGTGGCCGAACAGAAGCGAGCCAAACGGACGAGCCAAGAACGACACCGCAAAGGTCACAAACGAAAGCAGCGTTGCCAACACCGGGTCGGACTTCGCAACATCGGTAAAGAAGATCAGTCCGAAATAGCTTGCCGCCGCAATGCTGTAGCAGTAGTTGTCGTAGAACTCAATGGCGGTACCCACCATCGAGGCTGCCACGATTTCCGCTGTGGAATTCCGTTTCTTGGATTCGACGCCCACAGGCGCCATGGTTGATGCCGTTGCTGCTGTGCTAGACATTCCGCTTTCTCCTTCTTTTCCTTCGCTTCGTGAACCATTGAAATGCGGTTTCAGATAAGAAGGCTGTTTGAAGAACGCGGCATACGCTGTTCCGGCAATAAAAAATCCGGAAGCCGTTTCTTTAAACAGCCTCCGGATTCAAAACCATCAGCTGCCCGATCAGGGTTCGGGCAGCTGACTTTGAGCAACCCGAGCCCTAAATAATGGAGCTGATAATTTCGATATGCAGGTTGCGGAAGTTCAACAGTTCGTCCTAACGTCCAAGCGCCTAAGCGCTCTCTCCGAACGCCCCTTGCGTTCGATGGCTTTATAATCGTCCTTTCGCCGAACAACACAACCGGTTGCGGCATTCGAATCGCGTTTCATCACATTCTCTGGACATTTCCGAAACACAAGCGAAATAAAGCCTGGTAGAAGCGATGCCCACGATTTCGCGCAAAACAACTGGTTTGAGCTGCCGTATTCGGGCGATTGACGGAATATGCAAACAGGGGAATGCACAAACAAGGGAATACGCACCGCAGAAAGGACAGTCGATAAACCGCACCCAGGGCAGCAACCTTGGCGGCAAGTTATTTAACGGGATACTTTTTCAGCCTATGCACCGCCACAATCAGGCAGAACAGGATCGAAACCACGCCGAGCGCACCGCCGGCGTAGAACACGTTGGCAATGCCCAGCGTATTCACCACCTGACCGCCAAGCAAAGCGCCCGTGCCAATGCCGAAGTTGAAGATGCCCGAGAAAAATGCCATGGCAACCGTTTCCTCTTCATCAGAGGAAACGTTGATGATCTCGGCCTGGTACACCACGCTCACCGATGCGCCACAGATACCCCACAGCACCACGACGCCGACAACCGCCACAACACCCGCAACTGTCGCCGCATGCATAAGCAACAGGGCGACAGGAACCCCTATGGTAATGGCGCAGAAAAACGTGAACCGATGGCGCGGATACAATTTTGAGCACAGGAAGCTGCCAATGATGCTTGCCACACCGAACACGGAAAGCACCAAGGTGACCACATCGTTTGCCAAACTGGCTATCTGCAGCAAGAACGGCTCGATGTAGCTATAGCCCGTGTAGTAGCCCCATGCATACAGAGCCGTAAGAATGAACAACGCAACCAGACCCTTGTTCTGGAACAGCCCCGGCAACTGCGAAACGCTGAACGGCTCAGCACCAGGCACCCAAGGCAGCGTGATAAGCAGGTAAATCAGCAGAATCGCCGTGATCACCGCAACAATGGCGAAGGTAAGGCGCCAGCCCACGGCAAGGCCAATGGCACGGCCCAGCGGCAAGCCGATAATACCCGCAACCGCCGTGCCTGTTTCCACCAAGCTCAAGGCAAGAGCACGCTTGTTCTGCGGAACAAGGCGCACAGCAATGGGAGCCGCAATGGCCCAGAAAACCGAGTGGGCGCATGCCACAACCAAACGCGACGCCATAAGCATCCAGTAGCTTACCGAAACCGCGGTAAGCACCTGTCCCACCAGAAACACCACGATGACCACCAGCATAAGCCTGCGAAAATCAAGGCGCGTTGCCACGATCATCAGCGGCACCGAAAGGATCATAACCGCCCAGGCATACACCGAAACCAACATGCCCGTTGTTGCCTCGGAGGTGCCAAAGGTATGTCCGATATCAGTAAGCAAGCCAACCGGCATGAACTCGGAAGAATTGAACACAAATGCCGCGATGGCAATGCCCGCGAGCGCAAGCCACTGCTTGCCGGTCATTTCCTGGGACAAAAGTACGCTCCTACCCAATCGAAAGAAACTAAAACGAAGCTATTCTAGACCGCATGCCGAAAGCATGAGCCCACGTCAAGCCAACAGAAAAACAACTACAGAATTGAAGTATGCGTTGCGTCGCAGCGCTATTTCAGCAGACGCAACACCCACTTGAAACGATGGCGACATCACAGAAAAAGAAGCGGGCAGATGCCCGCTTCCCTTACGCAAATCAAGCCGTTTTTTCCACAGAATCACTCAGACTCCCCTGCTGGCTTCGCCCCTTCAAGTGCACGGGCTTCTTCCAATGCCGCGAATTTGGCTTTCATAGTGGGATTCTTCCGCGTGAGCTTCTTGATGGTAAGGTCTTGCGCCTTGTCGTTCGCCAAACGCAGGTTGCGCTCGCTGCCAAGCAGTGCATCCTTCGTTTTCTGCAGATGATCGATGGTCTTGTCAATTTCATCGATGGCCGTTTGAAACTTACGGCTTGCCAAATCGTAGTTGCGGGCGAACTTCGTCTTGAAATCCTCCATCGAGTTCTCGAAGTTGGTGATGTCGATGTTCTGATTGCGCACTTCGGCAAGCTCGGTTTTGTACTGCAAGGCAGAAAGTGCCGCGTTGCGCAGAATGGAAATGATGGGAATGAAGAACTGCGGACGAATCACGTACATCTTCTCGTAACGATAGCTCACATCCACAATGCCCTCGTTGTACAGCTCGCTGTCGGGTTCAAGCATGGTGCACAAAACAGCGTACTCACACTTCTTCTTCTTTCTATCGGAATCGAGCTTGGCGAAGAAATCCTCATTCTTGTGCTTGGTGCGGGTTTCATCGTTTTCGTTCTTCATCTCGAACATGATGGAAACCACTTCTTCACCGGTTTCAGGGTCGGTTTCACGGAACACGAAGTCGCCTTTGGTGCCTTCCACCACTTCGTTGTCTTTCTCGAAATAGGCATGCGGGAATGCCGTGGCACGGATCTTGTTGAACTCCGTTTCGCAATGGCGTTCCAGCGATTCGCCCACCATCTTGGTGGAAAGACGCGCCTTCATTTCCTTTACGCGGGCAATTTCCTCGTCCTTGTACTTGATAAGCTCGTCCTTTGCCGAAAGCTCGTTGGCCATCTTTTCACGCAAGGCAGCCTTTTCCTGTTCCGCCTGGGCCTGCTGCAGCTTCACCTGCGCGGCAAGCTCGTCACGCTGACGCTCAGCCGTGGCACGCGCCTCGGTAACGGCGAGCTCCTTCTGCGCCTCAAACTGCTGCGTCTGCGATTCGATCTGCTGCTTCTGAGCGGCAATAGTCTGCTGCAGCTTAGCCGATTCCTCGGCAGCAGCACGGGCACTCTGCGCCTGCTCGGCCGCCATTTTCTGAGTGTATTCGTGAGCCTGCGATTCAAGCTGCTGCTTGAAGGCGCTTTGCTGCGAGGCCACCTGCTGACGCAACGCCGCAATCTCGGCATCGCGCTGGGCGGTAGCATCGGACAGAAGCCTTTCATGCTCGGCCTTGGCAACACGGTTTTGGGCATCGTGATCGGCGGAAAGCTTTTCCACCGTCGCTTTCAGCTGAGCGATTTCCGCCTGCTTCTTTGCCAAGGCAGCTTCAAGCTCGTTGGCGTGCTCCAACTCCGAAGACTTTTCCGCTTGCTGGCGCTCACGCTTTTCAGCAACAAGCTGGGTTTCCAGTTCCGCGATGCGCGCATCGCGCTGGGCAGCCTGCGCCTGAGCATCCTGCTGCGCCTTGGCAACCGCAAGCTTCACCTCCTGCGCATTTTGGGCCTTCAGCATCCCTTCGCGCTGAGCTACTTCCTTATCGAACTCGGCAGTGCGAACCTGTCTCAAAATGTCAGCGAACCCGCGTTCGTCTACCTGAAACACCTCGCCGCAGTGCGGACATTTGATCTCGTTCATGCTTTGCTCCTAAAACATGCAGCCGTTTTATTCAATCATAGCAACATTTACCCTCTTAACTGTCCACGGCAATGTACAGTTGAAGCTTTTTTCGGGAAAAGGAGTACCGCCCAACGAAAGCAGGGCAACGCTCCCCGACCACTGCTTCTGTTGCAGGCGAAATCGTCATACTGAATATGTTGCACGGCAGCAAGGCAAGGCACAAGGTCATTGCATATGCTGCGTGCGGTTCGATAAACCTGGGGCACGCCCCCTGAAAACAGCGAGAAAGCGAAGGAATCATGACCGATTCGACCATGCAACTCGTGCTTGTTCGCCATGGCGAAAGCGAATGGAACAAGCTGAACCTCTTCACCGGTTGGATGGATGTAGACCTGTCCGACACGGGCCGCAAAGAGGCCACCGAGGGCGGCCGCGCCCTTGCGGAAGCCGGTTTCGACTTCGACGTGTGCTACACCTCGTACCTGAAGCGCGCCATCCATACCTTGAACCACATCTTGCAGGCAATGGATCGCGAGTGGCTTCCCGTGAACAAGACCTGGCGTTTGAACGAGCGCCACTACGGTGCCCTGCAGGGCCTGAACAAGGCGGAAACCGCTGCAAAGTACGGCGAAGAGCAGGTTAAGATCTGGCGCCGCAGCTTCGATGTGCGTCCGCCTGCTTTGACCGAAGACGACGAGCGCAACCCGCGCCTTATGGCTCCGTACCGCAACGCCCCAGCCGATGAAATGCCCCTGGCAGAATGCCTGAAGGACACCATCGCTCGTGCATGGCCCTATTTCCAGCAGGAAATCGAGCCTCAGATGCGTGCCGGCAAGCGCGTGCTCATCGTAGCCCACGGCAATTCCCTGCGCGCACTGGTGAAGCAGTTCGACAAGCTCTCCGATGACGAGATCGTAGGCGTGAACATCCCCACGGGCGTGCCGCTGGTATACACCTTCGACCAGGACTTCAACGTACTGGACAAGAAGTACGTCGGCGACGAGGAAACTATCAACGCCAAGATCAACGCCGTAGCGAACCAGGGCAAGGCTAAGTAGTTTCGACGTTCTACGAACGTCGAAAGGCTCACTAAACGCAATGACGCTGCGCGTGGTTCTGACGGCACAGGGAAACCTCAAGGCCCCAAGGGCGGCACAAAGGGCCTTTCGCTTCCCCCGCACTCGTCAGAACCACGCTCGCTGATTTACTAGCGCATGCCCAAGCTTTTCAAATCAAAGTAAAAGAGCTGCAGTTGCCCAAAGGCTGCAGCTCTTTTTGCATAATAAAAAAGCTCTCTCTATTCACCTACCAGATTAATCACGCGTCAGTTTGCGATGCAAACGGTGCGGCTTGGCAGCTTCTTCACCCAAGCGCTCGATCTTGTTCTTCTGATACGAATCGAAGTTGCCCTCGAACCAATACCAGTTGCCAGGGTTTTCGTCAGTACCCTCCCATGCCAGGATATGCGTGGCAATGCGGTCGAGGAACATACGGTCATGGCTGGTGATGACTGCGCAACCCGGGAACGCCAAAAGCGCTTCTTCCAGGCTTTCCAGCGTTTCCACGTCCAGGTCGTTCGTGGGCTCGTCGAGCAGCAGCAGGTTACCGCCCTGTTTCAAGGTAAGCGCCAGGTTCAAGCGGTTGCGCTCGCCACCGGAAAGCACCCCGGCAGGCTTCTGCTGGTCGGACCCTTTGAAGCCGAAGTTGGCAACATAGGCGCGGCTGGGAATCTCAGTTTCACCCACACGAATGTAGTCAAGCCCGTCGGAGACCACTTCCCACAGCGTCTTCTTCGGGTCAAGGCCCTCACGGTTCTGATCGACGTAGGAAATCTTCACGGTTTCACCCAGCTCAAGCGTGCCGCTGGTTACCGGTTCCTTGCCCACGATCATCTTGAACAGCGTGGACTTGCCCACACCATTGGGGCCGATAACGCCCACGATGCCGTTGCGCGGCAAGCTGAAGGAAAGGTCGTCGATCAGCACGCGGTCGCCGAACTGCTTGTGCAGGTGCTCCACTTCCAGGACCTTCGAACCCAAGCGCGGGCCGACTGGAATGCTAATGGCGGTGAAATCGACGCCCTGTGCGCTGCGAGCCTCAGCTTCCATCTGCTCATAGCGCTCCAAACGCGCCTTGTTCTTGGCCTGACGCGCCTTCGGGCTGCTGCGCACCCATTCCAACTCGTTCTTCATACGCTTGGCAAGTTTTGCCTGCTGCTGGCCTTGCGCTTCCAAGCGAGCTGCCTTCGTTTCCAAGTACGTGGAATAGTTGCCCTTGTACGGGTACAAATGGCCACGGTCGACTTCGCAAATCCACTCGGCAACGTTGTCCAGGAAGTAGCGGTCGTGCGTTACCGCGAGCACCGCACCGGGATAACGATGCAGGAACTGTTCCAACCACAGCACCGATTCAGCGTCCAAGTGGTTGGTGGGCTCGTCGAGCAGCAGCAAATCGGGAGCCTCGAGCAGCAGTTTGCACAGCGCAACACGCCTGCGCTCGCCACCGGAAAGCACCTTCACGGGCGCATCGGGGTCGGGGCACTGCAGTGCATCCATCGCCTGGGAAAGCTGACTATCCAAATCCCAACCGTTTGCCGCGTCGATCTCGTTTTGCAGAGTGCCCATCTCTTCCATCAGGGCATCGAAATCGGCATCGGGGTCGGCCATTTCAGCGCCGATGGCGTTGAAGCGCTCTACCTTGGCAAGCACGTCGGCGAAAGCCATGCGGATGTTCTCGATAACCGTCGCGTCTTCATCCAGCGGGGGCTCCTGCTGCAGAATGCCCACGGTATACCCCGGGGTAAGACGCGCATCACCCGCGGAAACATCTTCCAAACCCGCCATAACCTTCAGCAGCGTAGACTTGCCCATGCCGTTGGGGCCCACTACGCCGATCTTGGCGCCAGGGTAGAAGGAAAGCGTCACATCGTCCAAAATGACCTTGTCACCATGGGCTTTGCGTGCCTGGTACATCTGATAAATGAATTCAGCCACAAAGATTCCTTTCACGAGGGATGCTGGTGGCCAGCGTTTACATAGATAGGGTTATTATCCTATATCCCCGCGGTTTCACCAAAACATCCCCATGCGTCCCAAAGCAAAACCATGCGCCGTGCAGCAAATCCATTGGCAGCTTGCCCCGCAGCCGACCAACGCGGTATCGTATGTTTTCGAACACGTAAGCGAAACGGAGAACCATGAAGTTACAGCAGCTTGTCTACGCCGTTAAGGTTGCCGAATGCGGCAGCATCACCGAGGCATCGCGTAAGCTGCTCGTGTCGCAGCCTTCCATCACCGCCGCCATCAGCGACTTGGAGGAGGAAATGGACGTGCACATCTTCGACCGCACGAACAAGGGCGTCACCGTATCCGAGGAAGGCGAAACGTTTCTGGGATATGCGCGCCAAGTGCTCGAACAGGCCGACCTTCTGGAATCCCGCTACAAGGGCCAGTCGCAGCAAACGCCGCATTTCAGCGTTTCCTGCCAGCATTATTCCTTTGCCGTGAACGCCTTCGTGGACGTGATCCGCGAATTCGATGCCGCAAGCTATGATTTCACCATTCGCGAAGAGCAAACACACGAAATCATCGAAGACGTGGCCCATATGAAAAGCGAGCTGGGCATCCTTTACCTCTCCGCACGCAACCGCGAGGTCATAAGCAAGATGCTCACGGTAAACAACCTGGTGTTCGAGCCTCTTTTCAAGGCAACGCCGCATGTATTCATCTGCTCGAACCACCCTTTGGCAAAGCGTACGTCGGTCACGCTGGAAGATATGGCCGACTACCCTTTCCTTTCCTACGAACAGGGAAGCTATAACTCGTTTTACTATTCCGAAGAGCTTACCTCCGCGCTCGACCGTGCCAAGAGCATCCGCGTGCGCGACCGTGCCACCCTGTTTAACCTGCTCATAGGGTTGAATGGCTACACCGTTTGCTCGGGCGTGATCTCCGTTGAGTTGAATGGGCCTTCCATCATATCGGTACCGCTCGAAATCGACGAGTACATGGAAATCGGCACCATAAGCCATAAGGGAACGCAACGAACCCGCTATGGCGCGGCCTACCTTGAGGCTCTGAAACGCCACATCCTGAAATAGGGAAAAGCTATCGTCAACGCTAGGATATAGGTATTTCACAATCGCAAAATACGCCGCCATACTGCGATTCCGTTAAAGCGAACCCCGCGAAAACCGGCCTGGAAGACAAGGAAACGGTGAAAGCCCGCATCAAGGGAGCATCGAAGTACGTACCGCTTGACCACCTGTGCCTTTCCCCGCAGTGCGGCTTCGCCAGCTGCGAAATCGGCAACAAGCTCACCGAAGAAGAGCAGTGGGCGAAAATCGCCAAGGAGGTTTGGGGCTAGCAGCACCTTTTCGCTGTCCCAACAACGAAAAAGCCGACACTCAACGAGTGCCGGCTTTTTTATGCCGTATTTCTTTGCCTCGCAGCTTCATCGTGCCCCTTGCGAACGCCGTCGTTGGCAAAGGGCACTGCTCGGATTACTTGAAGTAGTCAACGCCGCCCTCGAACAGGGGCTGGTACAAATCGCCCGGAACGTTCTTGTACAGGCTGTTGCCGGAACGCTCGGTGTGACCCATCTTGCCCAGAACGCGGCCATCGGGGCTGGTAATGCCCTCGATTGCCAGAATGGATCCGTTGGGGTTGACGTTCAAATCCATAGAGGGGTTGCCCTCCTCGTCAACGTACTGCGTTGCGATCTGGCCAGATGCCGCAAGCTGCGCCACCGTTTCGGGGCTTGCCACAAAGCGGCCTTCACCATGGCTGATGGCAACGGTGTGAACATCGCCCACGTTGCAGTGCGAAAGCCACGGCGAGAGGCTGGAAGCCACACGCGTGCGCACCAAACCGCTCTGGTGACGGCCAATGGTGTTGAACGTAAGGGTGGGAGCCTCAGGTGTTGCCGGAACAATGTCGCCGTACGGCACCAAGCCCAGCTTGATAAGCGCCTGGAAGCCGTTGCAGATACCCAGCATCAAGCCATCGCGCTTCTGCAGCAGTTCGCGAACCGCTTCGGTAACCGCGGGGGCACGGAAGAATGCCGTGATGAACTTAGCGGAGCCATCAGGCTCGTCACCGCCGGAAAAGCCACCGGGCAGCATGACGATCTGGCTGTTGTTGATGGCGCGCACCAGGGCTTCCGTGCTTTCGGCAACCGCAGCGGGCGTAAGGTTGTTGATCACCAGCACCTCAGGCTCGGCACCAGCACGCTTGAAGGCGCGCGCCGTGTCGTACTCGCAGTTCGTGCCCGGGAACACGGGAATGATGACGCGCGGCTTGGCGAACGATTCGCTGCACACCAGGGGCAGCTTCTCCGACCAGGAAACCTGCTCGACGGCTTCGCCCTTTTCACGATACGGGAACACGGATTCGATACCGCCCTCCCACGCTTCCTGCAGCGTTGCCAGATCGATGACTTCCCCGCAGGCAGCAAACTCATAAGCCTCGGTGGTTGCGCCGATTTCGCACACGCTGACCAAATCGGTATCGGCGGGGATTTCAGCACCTTCCGCCAATTCAACGATGAAGCTGCCGTATGCCAGGCTGAACAGGTCGTCCGCCTCGACATCATCGGAAAGCTTCACGCCCAGGCCGTTGCCCACGCACATCTTGAACAGAGCCTCTGCTGCGCAGCCGTAACCAGGCGTTGCAGCCGCCGCAACCTTGCCTTCGCCGATAAGGCCTTCGACCATGTCGAAGGCAGCGTTCATTCCCTCAACATCGGGAATCAGCGCGTCCATGTCGTAGAAGGCAGGGGCAATGCTTACCACGCGGGAGCCGGCGCGCTTGAACTCAGGCGAAACCACGCGGTCGATAGAGCCGGTGGAAACCGCGAAGCTGATAAGCGTAGGCGGCACGTGGATTTCGGTATCGCCCTCTTCGAAGCTGCCCGACATGGAGTCCTTGCCGCCGATAGCGCCGATGCCCAAATCTACCTGAGCCATCAAGGCGCCCAGTACCGAAGCGGTGGGCTTGCCCCAACGCTCAGGCACCGTACGCAGGCGCTCGAAGTACTCCTGCAGGGAAAGGTAGGCCGCCTTGCGGGTGAAGCCCGTGGCAACCAAGCGCGCAACGCTTTCCACAACCGCAAGGTAGGCGCCCTTGAACTGGTTCTTTTCGGAAAGATACGGGTTGAAGCCCCACGCCATGGCGCTTGCCGTGGTGGTTTCGCCGTCTACAGGGAACTTGGCGACCATGGCCTGCGCAGGCGTGAGCTGGCGCTTGCCGCCAAAGGGCATGAGCACCGTGGCAGCGCCGATGGTGGAATCGAAGCGCTCACCCAAGCCCTTGTTCGAGCACACGTTCAAGTCGGTTACCAGCGAAGTCATGCGCTCTTCAAGCGTGCTGCCTTCCCATTCGGGCTGATAGCTTTCGCCCTCTTCAACATGGACCTTCTGGTATTTGGGGGCGCCGTTCGTGTCCAGGAACGCACGGCTGATGTCAACGATTGCCTCGCCGTTCCATTCCATGCGCAGGCGCTTTTCCTCGGTAACGGTGGCAACAACAGTTGCTTCCAGGTTTTCCTCGTGCGCATAGCCGATGAACTCTTCCACATCTTCGGCAGCAAGGGCGCACGACATGCGCTCCTGGCTTTCGGAAATGGCGAGCTCGGTGCCGTCAAGGCCTTCGTACTTCTTGGGAACCGCATTCAAGTCGATAAGCAAGCCGTCGCACAGCTCGCCGATGGAAACGGAAACGCCGCCGGCACCGAAGTCGTTGCAGCGCTTGATAAGACGGCAGGCTTCGCCACGGCGAAACAGGCGCTGGATCTTACGTTCGACGGGGGCGTTGCCCTTCTGAACCTCGGCACCCGACTTTTCCACACTTTCCACGTTCTGCGTTTTGGAGGAACCGGTGGCACCGCCAATGCCGTCACGGCCGGTGCGGCCGCCCAGAAGTACGATCTTGCCGCCTGGGGCGGGCTCTTCACGACGCACATGATTTGCCGGCGTGGCACCCACCACGGCGCCAACTTCCATGCGCTTGGCAACGTAGCCCGGATGGTACAGCTCATCTACCTGGCCGGTTGCCAGGCCGATCTGATTGCCATACGAAGAGTAGCCGGCAGCAGCCGTGGTGACCAGCTTGCGCTGGGGCAGCTTGCCTTCCAGCGTTTCGGAAACGGGAACCAGCGGGTTGCCGGCGCCCGTCACACGCATGGCCTGGTATACGTAGCTGCGGCCCGAAAGGGGGTCGCGGATGGCACCGCCCACGCACGTTGCCGCGCCGCCGAAGGGCTCGATTTCCGTGGGGTGGTTGTGGGTCTCGTTCTTGAAGAGGAACAGCCAATCCTGTTCCTCGCCATCGACATCGACCTTGCACTTGACCGTGCAGGCGTTCACCTCGTCGGACTCGTCGAGGCCTTCCAGCCCGCCATGGGCGCGCAGGTACTTGGCACCGATGGTGCCCATGTCCATCAAGCACACCGGCTTGTGCTCGCGCCCCAGCTCAGCGCGCATATCCAGGTACTTCTGGAAAGCGAGCTTCACCACTTCGTCGTCGATTTCGACATCGGTCAGCTGCGTGCCGAACGTGGTGTGGCGGCAGTGATCGGACCAGTAGGTGTCGACCACACGGACCTCGGTGATGGTGGGGTTGCGGCCGATTTCCTTGAAGTGCGCCTGGAAGAACTCGATGTCGGCCTGATCCATGGCAAGGCCACGCTCTTCACGGAAGTGGGAAAGGCCCGCTGCGTCAAGCTCGGTGAAGCCTTCGATGACCTCGACCGGTGCAGGCTCGGGGACCTTCATTTCCAGCGTTTCGCGCACCTCAAGCGATGCCTCGCGCGCTTCAACGGGGTTGATGACGTAATGCTTGATGGCAGCAACGTCCGCTTCGGTTAGCGCGCCTTCCAGCACGTACACCTTGGCGCTGCGCACCGCGGGGCGCTCGCCCTGGCTTACCAGCTGGATGCACTCGCTGGCAGAATCGGCACGCTGATCGAACTGCCCAGGAAGGAATTCGATGGCGAACACCGTCTGGCCTGCCGGGCTTTTGCCGGCAAGAGCCGCCTCGACCTCAGGGCAATGCTCGCTTGCCACATCGACCTGGGGCTCGCTGAACACAACAGGGACGCACTGATTGAACAGGTCATCCGAGATTCCCTCAACGTCATAGCGGTTGATAAGGCGCAAACACGAAAGCGCCCCTACGCCCAAGATGGTTTGCAGCTCGTGCAAAAGCTGCGCCGCCTCAACATCGAAACCGGGCTTTTTCTCAACATAAATGCGAGAAACCATGGATCCTACCCTTCTGTACTAGGCTGGGTGTTAATCGCCTGTCCGCCTGAGCGCGAAACGCCATTCAAAGCTCATTTGAAACAGTTGCCGCTATGATACCGCACCGCCCGCACGCCCGCACCACAACGCAGGCAAGGGCGCCCCACTGGCGGTAAGCGAAAACTCTGGCGCTGCACGCAAAGAAAAAGGCCACTCCCCTTTCGGAAAACGGCCTTTGCAACATGTGCATTTCGCTTAGAGCTCAACCTTGGAAGGCTTGCCCTTGTCGATGATCACGCCGCCGGTAACGGGGATTTCGTACACCACGCCGGTTTCGCCGAACGCATCGAGCAGATGGGCCACGCCACCGCGCTTTGCGGTCAGCGCTTCACGCACATCGGCAACGCTCTTGGCGCTCTTGGAAACCTTGGCGCCCTGAATGCGCACCACAGCGCCAGGGCCCATGGGAATGGTGGTAAGGGCAACGGTGTTGCTCGCCTCGAACTCATCCACCTTATGGGAGCGCGACGAGGCGGGGAAATAGATGGTCTTGGCCTCTTCGTCGAAGAGGAAATCCATGATGCGGACGTTGGGACCGGCCTCGCCTGCGGAAGCAAGGGCAATAAGCGGCGTGGTTTTCAAGACTTCGATGAACTCTTCTTTTTCAGCCATGATGTTCCTTTCTTTCAACGCATCCCTTATGCGTTGCTCGCTTTTGTT
This sequence comes from uncultured Eggerthella sp., assembly GCA_905203045.1. GTDB lineage: Bacteria > Actinomycetota > Coriobacteriia > Coriobacteriales > Eggerthellaceae > Anaerotardibacter. The sequence goes on along the minus strand of CAJKUH010000009.1, from coordinate 33,013 downwards.
CGATTGTAGGCGCATTGCCGCCTACCGATGGGCAACGTTTTGGACACCGATTGACGAGGCCATTGAGGAATGCGCCGAACGAGCGAATCAAAATGCAACAAACGGGGCTAAGCCGATGAAAGGAAACGGGAAATGGCGGAAAAAGCAAGCATCATACCAGTTTGAGCGCCCAAAAGCGTCACACGTAAGGTAGCATTGTTAAATAGTGGTCAAATATGATCGCAGCTTGTTACAAAAGTGCAACAAGAACCACGCTACATAAGGGACGTAATGGCGCTTTCTTTTTTTGATTTTATTTCGCAGGCAATGGCCCAGCCGAGCCTGTTCGTCATTTTGATTCTGGTAATCGGCGTTACCGCGGTATCGGGCGCAACCGACGCCCCCAACGCCATCGCCACCGTGGTTTCCACCCGTTGCTTAAAACCTGGCGTGGCCATCGGCCTCGCCGCCGTGTTCAACTTCGTAGGCCTGGTGGGCATGACCTACATATCCACCGCCGTCGCGAAAACGATGTTCGGCATGGTTGATTTCTCGGGAAACACCGATGCGGCGCTCTATGCCCTGATGGCAGCCATGATAGGCGCTATTCTATGGGGCATCTTCTGCTGGTTCTTCGGCATCCCCTGCTCTAAGTCGCACAGCCTTATCGCCGGTGTCACAGGCGGCGCCATCGCGCTTAACGGATGGGCAGGCGTTGTCCCCGCCGAATGGGCAAAAGTAATCTACGGCATGGTGTTTTCCCTGGTAGCGGGCTTTTTGTTGGGCTGGCTGTTCGTGAAGATCATCGAAAAGGTGTGCACCTACGTTAACCGCCAAGCCGCCAACCGCGCCTTCACCGGCATCCAGGACGTGTGCGCGGTGGCGCTTTCCTTCCTGCATGGCGCGCAAGATGGCCAGAAGTTCATGTCCATCGCCATGCTGGGCATCGCCCTTTCCTTCGGCAACGCCACTCCCGATTCGAACGGCTTTCCCCTGTGGCTTATGGTCACCTGCTCGCTTGCCATTTCGCTGGGCACGGTCGTGGGCGGCAAGCGCATCATCAAGTCGGTCGGTATGGACATGGTGAAGCTTGAAAAGTACCAGGGCGTTGCCGCCAACTTCTCTACCACCTTCACGCTTCTGTTCGCCAGCCTTACCGGCATGCCCGTTTCCACCGGCCACTGCAACACTTCGGCCATCATGGGCGTTGGCGCCAGCAAATCGTTCAAGCGCGTCAACTGGGGCATTGCCCGCAACATGGTGCTGGCATGGATCCTCACCTTCCCTGCCTGCGGCGTTATCGGATACCTTTTGGCAAATCTGTTCATGATGTTCGCCTAAACCACCCCGTATACAAGCACATGAAACGCCCCTGGCACTCGCCGCGCAAAGCGGATGCCGGGGGCGTTCCCGTATAATCAGGCGCATGGAACAAGCCCTTTTCGACATAGTGCACGCGCTCGAAACCAAGGAACGCCTTGACGAACGCGAGCTTACCAAGATCATCAACCGCCACAACAAGCGCATCCTGGAAGAAGCAAAGCGCGCCGCCTGCAACGCTGCGGCGGAAACCGCTCCCACAGGCGCAACCGAGGCCGAACCAGCCAAAGCGCTGGGCGCTGCTACCGCCACGGCAGGCACCAGCAGCAAAACCCATCAGGATGCCGGGCACCAAACCGCCCCACGCCCGCTTTCCAAGCGCCAGCTTATGGCTTTCTACCTTAACGTGAAGAAAAACCAACCCGAACGCTGGGCTGCCTGGGCGCTTTCCGCCGAGCAGCAGCGCCGCCTGGCGCGCACCCTTCAGATGAAGCCAAGGCGCACCGCTTCGGGAGTGGCCACCATCACCGTGCTCACCAAACCCTGGAAGTGCTCGAGCGACTGCTTGTACTGCCCCAACGACCTGCGCATGCCCAAAAGCTATCTAGCCGACGAGCCCGCCTGCCAACGTGCCGAGCGCACGTTCTTCGACCCGTACTTGCAGGTGGCAGCCCGCCTGAAGGCGCTTACGGAAATGGGACACGTGACCGACAAGGTAGAACTCATCGTGCTGGGCGGCACCTGGAGCGACTATCCGGAGTGCTACCAGATCTGGTTCATCCGCGAGCTGTTCCGCGCCTTGAACGACGGGAGTGCTTCAGCTGCCGCCATGCCCGCACGCAGACGCGCCTACGAAAAGCTGGGGCTTTCAAGCGACCCCGGCATGCTGAAGGAATTCGTCGCCGAAGAGCAGCAGCGCATCGATGCACGCGAAAGCTCGTACAACCAGGCATTCGACCGCCTGTACGGTGCAAGCGAAGCCTGGCAGCAAGCGGCCCAGCAGCAGACGGCCACCTGGGAAGAGCTCAAAGAAGAGCACCGCAAGAACGTCGACGCCGCCCATCGCGTGGTCGGCCTGGTGATAGAGACACGCCCCGAGCGCATAACACCCACCCACTTGGCGGCGCTTCGCCGCATGGGATGCACCAAGGTGCAGATGGGCATCCAAAGCCTTGACGCGCAGGTGCGCGAAACGAACAAGCGCCATACCTCAACTGCGCAGATCAAGCGGGCCTTCGAGCTTTTGCGCCTGTTCGGGTTCAAGACGCACGTGCACGCCATGGTAAACCTTTTGGGCGCCACGCCGGAATCGGACAAGCGCGACTACCTGCAGCTTTGCACAAACCCGGCATTCCAGCCTGACGAAGTGAAGCTCTACCCCTGCGTGCTGGTTGAGGGTACAGGGCTTTGCAGTCATTACGCCGACGGAAGCTGGCAGCCCTATTCGGAGCAGGAACTGGTTGAGGTGCTGGTTGCCGACACGTGCGCCACGCCGGCTTTCACCCGCATATCGCGCATGATCCGCGATATTTCGGCGCCCGATATCAAGGCGGGCAACAAGAAGGTGAACCTGCGCCAGCTGGTGGAACAGCGCATCGACTCAACGGGGCTTGCCACCGCCGAGATCCGCCACCGCGAGGTAAGCCTTGCCGACGTCGACGCCGAAGATCTTTCGCTCGAAACCGTGGAATACGAGACCACCGCCACCAGCGAACGCTTCCTGCAGTGGGTAACACCCCAAGGGAAAATCGCCGGGTTCCTGCGCCTTTCGCTGCCTCACGAAGAGGCACTTCACCGCCTTGCCGCCGAATACGGCGAAGAGCGCAATGCGGCAACGCCCGAAGTGCAGCCCTTTCCCCTTCGCGAAGGCGAGGCCATGATCCGCGAAGTGCATGTGTACGGGCGCGTCGAGAAGATCCAGCATGCGGGCACGGACAGCGCCCAGCACCGCGGCTTGGGAACCCAGCTGGTGAACCGTGCCTGTACATTGGCAGCAGAGGCGGGGTATAAGCGCATCAACGTTATCAGCGCGGTGGGCACCCGTGGGTACTACCGAAAACTGGGTTTCTATGACAATGGCCTGTACCAACAGCGCATGCTGTAACCAATGGCGTACTATTGCTTGCGATAAGAAAACCGCTCGCATGGACCACAACGTCTAAAGGCGGCCACGCATGGCGCTAAGCCACCGCCGCCCTTATACCCCGGCCATGCGGGCAAACGCAAGGAGCACGTATGACCACTTATTCTTCCCGCGAGGAAATCCCTGAGCAGTACCGCTGGGACCTTACCAGCGTCTATGAAAACGACGAGGCCTTCCTGGCTGCGCTGGAAAAGGCAAAGGAACTGCCCCCAAAGTTCGCTTCCTTCCAGGGCAAAATCTCGCAGTCGGCAGCAGATTTGCTTGCCTACCTGCGCTTCGACGACGAAGCCGACCTGGTGCTTACCAAGCTGGTGAACTACGCCGAGCGCAAAAGCGACGAAGACACGCGCGAATCACGTTACCAGGACTATTCCAGCCAGGTTATGACGCTGTGGGTTGCCATTTCCAGCGCCGCCTCCTGGTTCACGTCCGAACTGCTCTCGCTTTCCGAAGCGCAGATGGAAGCCTTCTACGCAGAAGAGCCCGCCCTGGAGCAGTACCGCCGTTGCCTGGACGTGATCTTCGCCAAGCGCGAACACGTGTTGACCCCGGCAGAGGAAAAATTGCTGGCAGCCGCAGGCGACATGGCAAGCCAGCCCGACAACATCTTCTCGCTGCTGAACGATGCCGACCTCACCTTCCCCGATGCCATCGACGCGGAAGGCAACGCCCATCCGGTAACGCACGGCAGCTACATCCCCTTGATGATGTCGACCGACCGCACCCTGCGTGAATCGGCATACCATTCGCTGTATTCAAGCTACCGCCAGTTCCGCAACACCTTTGCGGCAACCTTGGGCGCGCAGAACAAGCAGCTGAAGTTCTTCGCCGACGCGCGCCACTACAATTCGGCCCTCGAAGCGGCCCTCTCCGGCAACGAAGTGCCCACGCAGGTGTACACCAACCTCATCGAAACCGTGCACAACAACATGGACGCCATGTACCGCTACGTGGCACTGCGCAAAGAGCTGCTGGGCGTCGACGAGCTGCGCTTTTCCGATTTGTACGTGCCCGTGGTAGATGAAATGGAAATGACCTTCACCTACGAAGAGGCCTGCGACATCATCCTGGAAGCGCTCAAACCGATGGGCGAAGACTACCTTGCCCTGGTTCGCCGTGGCCTTTCCGAGCGCTGGGTCGATGTCTACGAAACCCCAGGCAAGCGCAGCGGCGCCTACTCTGCCGGCGGATACGGCATGCACCCGGTAATCCTGATGAACTTCCAGGGCAAGCTCGACGACGTGTTCACGCTCATCCATGAAATGGGTCACTCCATCCATACGTACCTTTCCTGCGCCAACCAGCCCGTGTGCTATTCCGACTACGTCATCTTCGTGGCCGAAGTGGCATCAACCTGCAACGAAGCGCTGCTTACCCGCTACTTCCTTGACCACGCGAAGAGCGAACGCGAGCGTGCCTACTTCCTGAATCATTTCCTGGAGCAGTTCCGCGCCACGCTGTACCGCCAAACGATGTTCGCCGAATTCGAGCTGAAAGTGGCCGAGCTCACCGCTCAGGGCGCTGGCATCACCGCCGATGCCCTGTGCAGCATTTACAAGGACCTGAATGCCCAATACTTCGGCGACGGCATCAAAGTCGACGATGACATTGCGCTTGAATGGGCGCGCATCCCCCATTTCTACTACCGCTTCTATGTATACCAGTACGCCACCGGCTTCGCCGCCGCCATTGCGCTTTCGCAGCGCATCGTCGAATTGGGCGAAGAGGGCCGAAACGATTACTTAGGATTCCTGAAGGGCGGCAGTTCCAAGCCGCCTATCGAGCTTTTGCGTGGCGCAGGCGTGGACATGCTCAGCCCCAAACCTGTTGAAGACGCCCTGGCGCTCTTCGGCGAACTAGTGGAAGAAATGGCCGAAACCTGCCACAAGCTCAAGGCTGAAAACGCAACCGAATAGCATCGAATCTGCAGCCGATTGCCCCGCAGGCCCGCTCTTTCCATAAGGAGCGGGCCTGTTTGTTTTCGTACAATTTGGTTCCCTCTGTTCCCTTTTTGAACTTGTTCTAGAACATGTTCACGCAATCTACCTGGGGATATTCCGATTCCTTATATCTAGTAATCAATCAGTAAAACTTGTGATTTGAACCGAAACCCATAAACGGCAATGATGGGTTCAAGGGAAAGGCAAGCAAAGGCGTGGGGACGCCAAAGCTTACGACATGGGGATGTCCAAGCCTTCCCTTTCAAAAACCAATTCAATAGGAGGGGAATCATGGAAACCTACAATCCGAATTTCGCATTACTCGACACCCAGAACGACTTCTTCTCAGAGGAAAACTACGAAGTATCCGACACCGCCTGGGAACTTCTGCATGGCGCCATCGACACGCACGTGCATTCAAACCCCACCCGTGACGACGGCTTCGTGCTCGACGACTTCGAGCTCGTTCGCGAATATGAGGATGCCGGCCTTGATGGCGTGGTTATCAAGTGCCACGAATTCGGCAGCTTCTTCCGTTCGAAGATCGCTCAAAAGTACGCCGTCAAGGGCGATAAGTTCAAGGTTTACGGCTCTATCTGCCTGAACTACGAGGTAGGCGGCTTGAACCCGGTAGCCGTTGAAGCGGCCATCATGGCAGGCGCCAAGACGGTGTTCATGCCTACCCTGGAATCCCAGAACGGCTTCCAGATTTGGGACAGCTCCATTCCCTACCAGCACTTCGCAACGGAAATCTGCGGTCAGCCTATGAAGACCCTCGAGGGCAAGCCCGGCGTTACCGTGCTCGATGAAGAGGGTAACCTCAAGCCTGAGGTATACGAGATCCTCGAGCTTATCCGCGATGCTGATGTTTGCCTTTCCTCGGGCCACATCGACAACCGCGAAGGCCTGAAGCTCTATCGCGCCGCACACGAAATGGGCATCCGCAAGATGGTGTACCAGCACATCGATTGGCGCACCTCCGAAATGAGCATCGCAATGCAGCGCGAGATGGCTCGCCTGGGCGTGAAGATGGAGAAGTCGTTCTATGAGTTCGACCGCGATCGTTCGCTCCGCTCGTTCATGAAGGAAGCAGGCACCAAGCCTTCCGACTACGTAATGAGCTCCGACCAGGGCATGTTCCCGGCATTGCGCGCACTGCGCGGCTACGCCTGCAACGTACAGGAGCACCTGAACGGCGGCGTACCTGCTGAAGACCTGAAGGTAATGCTGCAAGACGTTCCCCACTTCCTGATGGAGGGATAACCATGGCTACGATGCAAGAAGTAGAGGAAACCTACAAGAAAACCGGCTGGGGCCAGCCCCTTGCCGTTCCGGCAACCGTCTTTACCATTTTCTCGTTCATCTGCTTCGCGCAGGGCACCGGCCTTGCGGCAGGGGACGCAACCACGAACCTTTCATTTGGCATTGTTCAGGTGATTCTGTTCATCGGATTCTTCTTCGGTGCAGCTATCCTGATCAAGCGCAACATGTACATTCCCGGCCAGACCATGATGATCTTCGCCATTGCCTTCGGTGGCGTTGGCGGTGCCAGCAACATCATGACCTACCTGGCAGCACAGGGCATGATTGCGTTTGACGGCTATGTGTTCGGCATCGTGAACATGGTTATCGGCATATTGCTCATCATCGAGCTTCCCGCCTACATCCATGGCACGTTGGTAGACTGGGCAACCAGCTTCTTCCCGGCAATCGGCCTGATCCTGTACGGCATCACCGGCATGGGCCTGTGCCCCGCCGAAATGGTGGGCGACCTGATCTTCGCAGCCGGCGTATTCTTCGGTCTGTGCGGCATCGGCGGCATGTTCACCATGGCAAGCGCCGTGTTGGAAGGCATCTGCAACGTACCCATGGGACCGGTACTGTTCAAGCCCAAGAACTAGCAACATTCCCACTCTTCTCTGACATCCCGCCTGTTACCTAGAACTCCCCTCCTCTTCGGTAACAGGCGGGACCTCGTTATGCTAAACTTGACCTGCGCCTTTGCGGCGCTTTTTCAATTCAAGACGCTTTTTGTTTGCAGGAAGGGCAACAAAACAGTGAACACCGACCATTTGCGTTATTTTCAGAAACTCGCAGAAACGGGTCATTTCAGCAAAGCGGCAAAAGAGCTTTGCATCACACAGCCGGCACTTTCCAATTCCATCCGCAAGCTCGAGAAAAGCCTCGGGTTCACCCTGTTCGAAAGCAGTGATGAAGCCAACCGCAGCGTGAAGCTCACCGTATACGGCGCCGAATTCGCCCGCCATATCAATGTGGCGCTGAAAGAAATCGACAAAGCCATGAACGTTGCCGGGCCGCGCGCACTGGAAAACACACCGCTCATTCGCCTGGGCAGCGTGGCTTCGATGCGCAGGACGTTTCTTCCCAAGCTGCTTTCCAGCTTTGTTACCGACCATGGCAGCATCGTCAACTTCGACCTGGTGGAAGGGCGCAGCACCTTCAGCTGCACCAAAGCTGTTCTGGAAGGCGAACTTGACATGGCCATTTGCGGCCAACTTCCCGATGAAGAAAACCTCGGTTTCATACCGATGCTCTTCCAAAACGCTGCGGTGGTGGTGAACCCCAAAATGCCCCTGGCAAGCCAGAAATCGGTTTCGCTGACCGACCTGAAAAACTACCCGGTTATCTCGTACCGCGACCGTGCGTTTACCTACTATCCCTTCAAAGAGCTTTCCGATCAGTACGGCTTCAAGTGCTACCAGGCTTTCGAAGACGAAGTGAACGGCGCCGTGCAGGTGCTTGCCGACATGAGGCTCGTCGCGTTCCTGCTTGACACGATTGAAGGCGATATCCGCAACAAGGTAACCGTTCTTCCCATTGCCGAGTTGGAAGAACCGTTCCATGCAGTGGGTCTGGTGTATCGCAAAGACAAGGAATTCACCTCCGCTGAAGAGGCATTTTTGGAATACGTAAGGCGCCGTGCCCGCGACTTGGAGCACATCGTTCCCCTTGAAAGCGGTCACCTTACCGAATGCGAACGGGAAGATTAGCCCACTTCATCTTTCTCACGAGCGCAGAAAGCAACAGGCCCCTTGGCAATAAGCCAAGGGGCCTGATTTTCGCCCTGATTCCGAGTTTGTTTGGGCGTTCTATGCAATACTGGCGCGGGCGCGCACCTCTTCAGCGGTTTCCGATTCATAGGCAGGCGTGCCCTGCATCTTGCGCAGCAACAAGTACAGCTGCATTTTCTCGCCTTCGGTAAGAGCGCCGAACAATTCGTCTGCCCTTTTTTCCAGAGCCGCCTCCTGCTCGGAGAAAAGCCGCTTCCCCGCTTCCGTGAGCATCACGATATCGCGCTCTTCGCCGTCCGCATTGTCGGCAACGCGCTTGACCAGACCCTCTTCTTCCAAGCCGTCAAGCAGCTCAGGAAAGGCAACGTACTCGCTTTCGCGATGCAGGTCTTCGTAGCGCATCATTTCCCAAATGCCCAGCTGGCGAATGACGTACACCCTGCCCAAGTCGAAGGCACGCTTGTCGAATGCCGCTTCGGAAAGGATGCGCTGCTCAAGCGGAAGCGTGCGGATGCCACGCTCCATGATGGCTCTCATGTACTCGGCGTCGCGCTTGACCGGCTTTTCGCAGTCAGATGCATCGGCACCGCTCTGCACATTGGCGCTTGCGACCACAACGGTCTTGGCAAAACGCAGCATCTGGCCCATCAATTTCTTGTCTACCGTGCTCACAGACATCTCCTCCTTATGCACGACCGCCCAAAAGAACAGGGCATCACGTTGGTCGCTTGTCGCACAACAGGAAGTATGACGTACTTTGAACACGTTCACTTAAGGTGACACCATCGGTTACCCGTACGAAAGCGTCGCGTTATTTTGTTGACCCGAAAACCCAACATACTGTTCAAATAATTCAAATTGCCCGTGTCCGCCAAAGCCTTCGCACCAAAAACGTATCAAATGAAAACGTTCGCTTGTACGTCTTCTACAGCAAGGCATCGCAGCGTAATCATCTTCTCAACGAATTGAGCCAGCCTTGCACCGTACCGTAGTTTGGACTGCATGCCGACCGATCAACGGTGCACTTGCGCACAAGAGAGAGGAAGATATGAGCATCTATGGCTACGCTCGGGTATCGAGCAAAGACCAAAACCTGAACCGCCAGCTCGACGCACTGGCAACGTTTCCCGTCGATGACGAAATGATCTTCATCGACCACGAAAGCGGCAAGACCTTTAACCGCCCTGGCTACCGAGCGCTTCTGGAAACACTCCAGCCAGGCGATCTTATGGTAATAAAAAGCATCGACCGGCTAGGCAGGGACTATGACGAGATACTTCGGCAATGGCGCCTGATAACCGCAACGCTCAACGTCGATATTGCCGTTATCGACATGCCGCTTTTGAACACCAACCAAAATGGGATCGAGGGACTAACAGGCACGTTGATCTCGGACATCGTGTTGCAAGTGCTGAGCTACGTTGCCCAGATCGAACGCGAGAATATCCATCAACGTCAAGCCGAAGGAATAGCCGCCGCAAAGGCACGGGGAGTGAAATTCGGCCGACCAACTCTTTCGCCGCCGAAAGGATACGAGGAAATTCGCGAGCTTTGGGAGAAGGGCATCATAGGCTGCCGTGAGGCAGCTGCTCGGCTCAACGTTTCCCATGCAACCTTCTTAAAGTGGGCTCACAGCCGGCAATAGGCAATCAACAGGGCACGTGCCCCTTTCCCATCAGGCATTTCACACCTTTCCATTGGCAATTTAACTAGACTTTTCTTGATCGGTCGGCTACCATTTACGAATCAAGAAGGTTTCAACAACGTGCCTGGTGGCGCACGACAGCCCCCTTCTCATAACGGCGAAGGACCTTGTGGCAAGGAAGGTCTGCCTTTCCTGCCATCAGATAATCTCACAACCCCACGTCGTGCCACCAACGCATTGGAAAGGCATGACCCACGTGAATCAGGAAAACAGAACTCGTTCGATCAAACATCGCGCTACCAGCCTTATTGCCGCAAGCGCCCTATCACTCACCCTTACTCCCAGCATCGCACTCGCCGAGGGAGCCAGCGACGCACAAGCACAGCAGCCCGTACAAGCCTTTGAGGCGAACGAAGGCGGCAGCGCATCCGAGAACCAAAGCATCGACCAAACCGATGCTTCCGAAGCTCCAGAAGAAGGCATTGCGGCTGACGCCAACCATGCGCAAGACCCCGAGCCGAGCACGTCCGAGCAGCGCTTATCGGATGAGCCCACACCGCTTTCCATGCCTGTTGCAAGAATTGTCGGTGGAGCCGAATTCGCAACGTTCGACGAGGCCGTCGCCGCCGCGCCCGACGGAAGCACCATCGAGCTTTTGGCCGATGCCACCACAACCGGGCTCAACCTGAGCAAAAACCTCACCATCGATGGCGGAAGCGCGAAACATTCCCTCGCCTTCGCCGACAAAGGCATTGCCCTGTGGGGCAAGAGCCTGACGCTTGAGAACATGAACGTAACCATGAACGGCGTCGGATCGACGCCCTACACCGCAGAATGGAACTGGTCTTCCATCTGCGCAGGAGCCAACTCCTCGATTACGCTGGACAACGCATCGCTTTCCTTAGACGGCTCCGGCACTGCGGGAAACACCCACGCTATCTACCTCTGCCAAAACGACAAGCTCAATCTTCAGAATGCTTCCACCCTTTCCATCAAGAACTACGCGCAGGACGCTCTTGAGTGGGATGGCGGCAACGGCGGCTACAACCTGAACATCACCGGCGGATCGACCTACCTCTCCGACCACAACAGGTCGGGTATCGTGGGCACGTTCTACGCAACCATCGATGCGTCTACCGTGAAAGTAATCAACTCCGCCGGCAACGGATCGAACGGGACGTACTACGCCATCAAGAACGGCTCCAAGGTAGCATTCGACAACAACGGTGCCTGGGGCATGTCCGCTTGGCGTATCGACATGACCGGCAATTCCTCACTCTCTGCAGTGAACAATGCCTACAGCGGCGTGTGGACGCGCGTTTTGAACCTTGATTCCAGCTGCGCACTTACCGTGGAAAAGAACGGTACGAAAGGTACCGCCGCCCAAAATGCAGGCATCACGTTCTTCGGCAATGGAACCTACAAGAGCGAAATCGCACAAGGCGCCCAAGTAGTCATCAAGAACAACGCCGGCTGCGGCATTGCCACCAAGCAAACCGCTTGCAACCTCACCATAGGTTCCGCAACCATCACCAACAACGGCACGGGCGCAGTAAACGCAAACGGCACCGGCGCCCAAAAGGGCGGCGGCATTTACAACATGGGCACGCTGGCACTAGGACCTTCCGTGGAAATCTACAACAACCACGCCAGCATTGCCGGCGACGATCTTTACAGTGAGGCAGGCAAAGCAGTAACCCAATTCGACAAAACCGGCACTGGCTGGATTTTGGATGATTGCGAAGAGGCAATCTATTCCTGGTACCACGACCCTCAGGAAAACCGCTGGAACTCACACCCCGAAGCTGAAGAATCTGCCTACGTGATCACAAAGGCAGAAGGGAAGATCGAAGGAGAGCTTGCTCTGAAAGCGGCACACGGGCTTGCTGTCGAGTACCAATACGTTGGCGAATTCCCTGCAGAAGCCCAAAAGCCGGAAACCGAAACGGGACTCCAGACGCTTCCCTACTATGCAGCTATCCAGGGAACAGTCCCCGGCTGGACATTCGACGGCTGGTACACCGATGAAGCCTGCACTGCTAAATGGGTCGATTACACGCCCCTTGCCGGCAACATGACGCTCTACGGTAAATGGACCAAAACAGCAGAAAACGAGCCCAGCGCCGTTGAGCCAGGGCAGCCCGGCAGCCAAACCACTTTGGCAAATGATGAGAAATCGCAGCAGGCTACCAACACCGAACAACTTGCAAAGACCAGCGATGCCGCCTTGCCCTTCGGCTTTGCTGCCATAGGCATAGCTTTCATTGCCGCCGCAGCAGCCTCTATCAGCCGTAAGCTTCTAAAACGTTAGCGCAGGAAAAACCATGCCCGAAGCAAAAACAGAACCAAAAGAGCGCCTTACTCCAACGCAAGAACGCCTGTTGGGATACATCGCCGCGCAAACCATTGCCAACGGCGCTGCGGTAAACACGAAAAAGGAGCTTGCCGAATTGGCTCATTGCAGCATAAAAACGGTAGACCGCGCCATTTCGCGCCTACGCAACGAAGGCTATATCACCGTCGACGCCAATCACACCGAATCAGGCGGGCAGGTGGCAAATTCATACCGAACGCTATAACGAGCAGGAATGCGGCCCAAGCGGGTCGCATTCTTTTTATTTGAAAGCAACAAACACAATTCCCAGGCCCCTGAACGCACAAGACCAAAGGGGCAAGAACTATGGGGCCACGTAAACCAATTCAGCCAGGTTCTTGCAGAATCGTGCTCAGGTAAAATGCCCAGCTGAACCACGGTTCCGAATAGCGCTCCTACAGGAAGGTGACTTTCTGCGATTTGTCCATGTAATGAGGGTTGTTCTTCACGAAACGCCAACGGCAGATGCGCGTGATGATGAGCGCCAGCACCGCAACGACTAAGAACGAGCCAGTAAGCTCGAGCACGGGCTGGTTCCCCTCGAAGAAGGCATATGCCGAAGCAAGCAGGAAGAACGCCGAAAGAATGATGTTGAACACCGTGAAGAACTGGATAAGCACTTCTTTGGCGCGCTGCGGCGAACGTACCCACGACACCACGAAGTAAATGACCAAAGCCAGCACGACCAACAGAATAACAAGCGGTAACGACTGAAGAAGTCGGGCAATAATGGCCATGGTAGTTCCTTTCCTATCAGATTCCATCATACCCTTTTGCGCACGTCATATGCGCTTCCGTAAGGGAAATGAAAGCGGCAGAAAAGCGAAAGATGCCACTGCGCGCCGCCATACGCAGTATGATTCGCCTAGAGCCATCCAGGAGGCCCCATGAAGCAGACAACAATACCGGCAGACACAAGCACATCGAACAAAAAGCTCAGCTATCTGCTTATGGCTGCGCATCTATGCGACGACGTGAACCAGGGCGCTTTAGTGGCCCTGATGCCGTTTTTAGTGTTGCATTACGGATATTCGTATGCCGCTGTTACCGCCCTACTGTTCGCTTCGAATGCCGCTTCGGCCATAATCCAGCCCCTGTTCGGTTGGCTTGGCGACCGGCACCAACGGCCTTGGCTTATGGCGGTGGGCATTTTCCTGGCAGGCATCGGCATAGCGCTTATCGGTGTGATGCCCAACTACGAGCTTGACCTTGCAGCAGCCATGGTAAGCGGCATCGGCGTTGCGATGTTCCACCCCGAAGGAGGACGCCTGGCCAACCTGGTGGCTGGTGCGCAGAAGGGCACCGGCATGAGCATCTTCGCCGTCGGAGGCAAGCTCGGCTTCACGTTCGGCCCCCTGCTGGCTGCAGCGGCCGTAAGCCTGTGGGGCATGCCCGGCACTCTTGCGTTCCTTGTTCCTGCCTGGCTTTGCGGTGCCATCCTGCTTGCCAAAAACCGCACTTTCCTTGCTTACGGGGCCGCCGCCAAAGCGCACGACGACCCCGAAGCACACGACAGCTGGAAAGGGTTCGGCATCACGATGGGTGCCATTTCATGCCGATCCATCATGTACTACGCACTGCTTTCGTTCATTCCCCTGTTCTTGGTGGCAAACCTTGGACAAGAAGAATCATTTGCCTCTTCGGTGCTTTCCCTGTTTGCGCTGATGTGCGCAGCAGCGACCATCGCTTCAGGATGGATTGGCCAGAAAACCGGCGCGAAGCCGCTTATCGTGGCATCGTATGCCCTGGTGGCCATCGAAGTTGTTGCTTTGGCATTAAGCAACAACGTGGTAGCGGCCCTGATCCTTGTGGTGCTCTTGGCGCTCTGCTGCGATATATCGTACCCTTCGGCAGTTGCCCTGGGACAAAGCTTCGTACCGCATCATCTGGGCATGGCATCAGGCCTTTCGTTTGGCGTGATGGTATGCATCGGCGGCATGATGGCGCCCGTGCTTGGGCTCATCGGCGACGCCTTCGGGCTGCGCGCCGCCCTGTTCTCGGTAGCCGCATTCGCCCTTCTGGGCATCGTATTTGCCTTGCTTATCCCCAAGAATCGCCCTATGCGCTAGCGCGCACGGGCCTGCGTAAGGGGAAGATACCCAACGACGCTTAAAGAGCCCCCGAAAATAGAACAGCACAAAAGCCGTCCAAGCAAAAGCGGTGTTCCCACAGGTCAAAAGAAACCCGCAGGAACACCGCCCGAGCGACGAAATTTCAAACTGCGCAGCCACAAATCCGAAATGAGAAACCGCAAATCGTCCCAATCGGCCAATGGCTAGCCGCCGTATACCCCTTTATCCGTTAGCCGATTCGGTGGAAGCCGAACCGCTCGAAGAAGCGGAATCGGAGGAAGAGCCCGAACCCGTCGAGCTGCCACCAGAGGTAGACCCAGAACCATTACTGCTTCCCGAAGTCGAGCTGTTGGATTCAGATCCGCTTGAGCTGCTGCCCGAATTGGACGAGGAGCCGCTATTGCCCGAAGAGGCGGAATTCGACCCCGAAGAGCTGCTGTTCGAGCTGCCCGATTCAGAAGCATTGGCGGAATTTGAGCTCGAGGAATTGTTCGTCGAGGAAGCCTTTTCCTTCGTGCTGGTATTGGCGCTGGAAGATTCCTTGGTGGCCTTTTCGGTGTTTGCCGTCTTGTTCTCAGAAGTAGCTTCCTGCTTTGTTTGGGCGGTGTCGGTTGCCGTGAAAATCGGGTCGGTCTTTTCGCCAATACCCTGGCCAGCCGTGAACACATGGATCAGCCCCGCCGAAATGGCAATGGCGATAAGCGCCGAGACAATAGAGACAATGATGACGTTGCGCTGCACACGCGCCTTGCGATGACGGCGCACATGGGCACGCTGCACGGCAGGATCGACCGATTTTCCTTGGCCGGTGGCAGCATGGGCCTGGTAACGGACGTCGTCGGCACCCATCACCTTGGTAACGCCCGCATCTACCTTAGCCACGTCGATAACGTGGGTCTTGTCAGACGGGACGGGGTTCATCAAGCGCGTTTCGTCAGGGTCGGCTTGCTTCAAGGGCGCATCGCCCGGGGCCGCATCGCGCAGCTTGTCGGCAGAAGCCGAAAGCATCTTCTTGTATATCTGTGACGAAACCGCCGACACTACCGAGCCAACCGCAGCACCGATCAACGAGCCGGCAACGCCGATAACAGAGGAAAGCAGGAACACGGTAGCCGCCGCCAAAGCACCAGCTATCACCTGGGCAATGGAAAGATCCTCAAAGAGCGTCGCCACCATACCCTTTTTCTTTGCGCCGCCATTTTGCTGAATCGACTTTGCCATCGATGCAATCCCCTTTCTCTCGGACTTACAACCTAGCAGCATCACATTTCAGCGCCACCCCTTACACGTGCTCTTCACGCATTTTTGACCAAGCTGTCACGTTGAAACGAGAGTCAAAACCAGAAAAGGCATGCTCGCTGGCAAAATAATCGACTTGGGAACGATTTTTTCGTTCATTGAGCCCTCATTACGGGCAAAGGCAACGCAAAACCCCAGGTCAGAAAAATCGAAACGTCTTAAAGGGGCAAATTATGCTCAGGTAGCCGTTCCCAAGTCGATTATTTTGCCAAGAAGACCCTCTTTCGTGGTTTTGGCATAAGAAAACGGGCTCGGAAACCACTCCGAGCCCGTTTTTTCGACCTATTCAGTTGAAAAGGAAGCATTCGTTATGCGCGCACTGCCGTAACCATCTTGCGAGCGAATTCGCCAACGGCAGGTGCCGCGTTTTCGCCTTCCGCCGCAACGATCTTCACGATGGCGGAACCGACGATGGCGCCGTCACTCTTTGCCGCCATGGCTGCAGCCTGCTCCGGATTGGAAATGCCGAAGCCGATGGCAACCGGCGTATCGGTTGCCTTGCGAATACGGGCAACGATGGAATCAAGGTCGGTGGTAATGCTCGAACGCGTGCCGGTAACGCCCAACGAGCTTACGCAGTACACGAAGCCCTCCGCCTGGCTGGCAATCATGTCGATGCGCGCTTCGGAAGTGGGCGCAATCATGCTGATAAGATCCATGCCGTTTGCTCGGCAGGCGCCGGCGAACTCCTCTTTTTCCTCAAAGGGAACGTCGGGCAGAATCAAGCCGTCCATACCCACCTCAGCCGCACGGGCGCAGAACTTGTCGATGCCGTAATGGAACACCACGTTGGCGTACGTCATGAACACCAGAGGCGTGCTCACGGTTTTGCGCACCTCCGCCACCATATCGAACACCTTATCGGTAGTGGTGCCCGCCTCGAGTGCTCGCATGTTGGCGGCCTGGATAACCGGGCCTTCTGCCGTGGGGTCGGAAAACGGGATGCCCAGCTCAATGATGGCGGCACCGGCATCGGCCAATTCGGCAATGATCTTCTTAGTGGTTTCAAGATTCGGATCGCCGCAGGTCACAAAGGGAATGAACGCTTTTCCATCCTGGAAAGCAGCTTTGATGCGGGGGTTACTCATTGATATCTTCTCCTCGATAGCGGGCAATGGCGGCGCAGTCTTTGTCGCCACGGCCGGAAAGCGTGATTACCATGATCTTGTCTTTGCTCATCTTCGGCGCGATCTTGCAAGCGTAGGCTACCGCGTGCGCACTTTCAATGGCCGGGATAATACCCTCCAAACGGCTCAGGTACTCGAAGGCGTCTACCGCCTCGTCGTCGGTAACGGGCACGTACTGGGCACGGCCCGTGTCGTGCAACCATGCATGCTCGGGTCCAATGCCGGGGTAATCAAGGCCAGCGCTGATGGAATACACCGGCGCAATCTGACCGTACTTGTCCTGGCAGAAGTACGATTTCATGCCATGGAACACGCCCAAGCTGCCCGTGTTGATGGTGGCCGCCGTTTCGAACGTGTCGATGCCGCGGCCCGCCGCCTCGCAGCCGATAAGCTGCACTTCTGGATGCTCGATGAAGTGGTAGAACGTGCCCATGGCATTCGATCCGCCGCCTACGCAGGCCAGCACGCAATCGGGCAGGCGCCCTTCCTTTTCCAGGCACTGATCCTTGATTTCCTGCGAGATAACCGCCTGGAAATCGCGCACGATGGTAGGGAACGGATGCGGGCCCATGGTGGAGCCGAGCACATAATGGGTGTCGGCAATGCGGTTGGTCCATTCGCGCATGGTTTCCGAAACCGCATCTTTCAGCGTAGCCGTGCCCGTTTCAACCGCGTGCACCTTTGCACCCAGAAGGCGCATCTTGTACACATTCAGGGCCTGACGCTCCGTGTCTTCCTTGCCCATGAACACTTCGCATTCCATGTCCATCAGCGCCGCCGCCGTTGCCGTGGCAACACCGTGCTGGCCTGCACCGGTTTCCGCGATAACGCGCGTCTTGCCCATTTTCTTGGCAAGCAGCACCTGACCCAGCACGTTGTTGATCTTGTGGGCGCCGGTGTGGTTCAAGTCCTCACGCTTCAGGTAGATCTTCGCGCCGCCCAGATCCTTCGTTAAGCGCTCGGCGTAGTACAGAAGCGAAGGACGGTTGGCATACTCGTTGAGCAGGGTCTGCAACTCGGCCTTGAAATCAGGGTCGTTCTTGTAGTGGTCGTAGGCTTCTTCAAGCTCGATAACGGCGTTCATCAACGTTTCGGGCATGTACTGCCCGCCGTGGATGCCGAATCTTCCCTTCGTCATGTTGTTTCCTTTCTTGAACAGGCATTATGCCTAGATTTTCTGTTTCGTATCCCAAAGCTTCATCAGGTTCGCCTTGCGTCTCAGCTTAGTAAAACTGTCCACGCTGGCTTGGGGTTCGCCCCTGAATGACCCTCTGAACACTGTTCCTGATAGATTTGCGAAAGCAAATCTTCATTGTTTGCATGAAGCAGTGGCGCGCATGAGGGTTTTGAAGCCCCCTTCAAAACCCGAACAGCAGAACGGGGGTCTTGAAGGGGCGAACTCCAAGCCAGCGCCGGAAGGGTCACACCCACCATCGGACTGCAGTTTGCACGGCCCTGACAGCTGCTTCGATCTTGGCGGGGTCTTTGAGCTTGTCGGTTTCGATACCCGAGCTCATATCCACGCCCCAGGGCCGTACCCCCGCAAGCGATTCCCCTACGTTTTCGGGGCTCAACCCACCTGCCAGGATGAAGGGACGGCGCACGCGGGAAACGTAGCTCCAGTCGAACGCTTTGCCCGACCCCTGTCCGCTGTCCAGCAGAACCATATCCGCCGCGCTGCCCTCGGCACGGGCCACATCGTCTTCGCCCTGAACCCGGTACGCTTGGATGGTGCCCACCCGAGTTTGATGCCGCAGCTCGGAAACGTAGGCGTTGCTTTCGTTGCCATGCAGTTGCACTAAGTCGATGGAGCCCTCCCGCACAATGCGAATCAGCGAATCAAGCGGCTCGTCCACAAACACGCCCACGCGCCAGATGGGATGCAGGCTCACCGGCAAGCCGCTGGTAGCAACCGCGGCTGCCGTCTGGGCATCGGCCTCGTCCAGAACCTCACATAAATGAGCAAGCTGAACAGGAGAAATGTTGCGGTGCGACTTCGGGAAGTTCACGATGAAGCCGCACATATCGGGTCGTGCCTGGGCAACCGCCAGCACATCCTCGTCACGCGACATGCCGCACAGCTTGACACGCGGGCGGGCTGCCGCATCGGCGGAAAGAAGCCATTCGCGTGCCTGATGCTGCCTGCTTGCCGCGCTCATTGCGCGCTCCTTGCCGCCGCACGAAACTCCGCCAGCTTCTGAGCCCTGTCGGCCGCCCGCATCAGCGCTTCGCCGATAAGAGCGGCGTCGGCACCCAACTTGGCAATCGCCGCAACATCGGCGGCATTTTTCACGCCCGATTCCGCCACATACAGCACGCCTTCGGGAATGCTCTCACGTAAACGGCGCGCATTGCCGAAGTCAACCGTGAAATCCTTCAGATTGCGATTGTTCACACCGATGATCTTCGCGCCGGACGCTACCGCACGGGCAACCTCTTCTTCGTCGTGAGCTTCCACCAAAACCGAAAGCCCCAGCTCTTCGGCAAGTTGGCCGTATTCACGCAGCTGCTCGTCGGATAGGATGGCGCAAATCAAAAGCACCGCCGAAGCGCCCAGCACCTTAGCCTGGTAAACCATGCGCTTGCACACCACGAAATCCTTGCGCAGCACGGGGATGGAAACCGCCTGGGCAATGCGCTTAAGGTACGCATCCGACCCCATAAACCACTTCGGCTCGGTAAGGCAGGAAATGGCCGCCGCGCCGGCTTCCTCGTAGCTCTTGGCAATGTCCAAGTACGGGAACTCTTCAGCAATAACGCCCTTCGAAGGCGATGCCTTCTTTGCCTCGCAGATGAACGAAAGCCCTGGTGCGGCCAGCGCCGCCTGAAACGGATACGGGAACGCGCCCCCGTTCGCCTCCCGCTCGGCAGCGGCCAGCGCACGTGCCTTCTGCTCGAGCTCCACCGTGGGAACAAGCGCCTCTTCCGCCGCCATGCGGGTGCGCGTGTACGCTGCTATTTCGTCGAGGATGGTCACCTATGCCTCCTGATTGGATACGCGAATGTACGCTTCCAGCGTTTCGGCCGCCTTGCCCGAATCGATGAGCTCGGCCGCCTTGGCAACGCCGTCTTTCAGCGAGGGAACGATACCCGCAATGTAGAGTCCCGCCGCAGCGTTCAGCAGCACCGTGTCGCGCTTCGGCCCCTGGTCCTTGCCGCTCAAGATATCGCGGGTGATCTGGGCATTTTCCTCAGGCGTGCCGCCTTCCAAATCGGCCTTGGTGCAACGCTTCATGCCCAGTTCCTCGGGAGTCAGCACGTAGGAGTAGTAGTCGTCGCCGTGGAACTCGCACACGGTGGTGGGGCATGCCGTGGAAAGCTCGTCCAAGCATGCCTGGCCGTACACCACCATGCCGTCCTTCACGCCCAGGCTGGTAAGCACGCGCGCCAGCGGCTCTACCAACGATTCGTCGTAAACACCCAGAATCATCTTCTCGGGCGTGGCGGGGTTGGTAAGGGGACCCAGGATGTTGAACACCGTGCGGATGCCCAGCTCCTTGCGAATGGGGCCCACATAGCGCATAGCCGTGTGGTACTTCTGCGCGAAGAAGAAGCACATGCCCACCTCGTCAAGCAGGCGCTTGCACAGCTCGGGGCTCTGCTCGATGTTCACGCCCAGCGCCTCCTGGCAGTCGGCCGTGCCCGACTTGCTGGAAGCGGCACGGTTGCCGTGCTTGGCAACCTTGGCGCCACCTGCGGCAATAACAAGCGCCGCAGTGGTGGAGATGTTGAAGCTGCCCGCCTTGTCTCCGCCCGTTCCCACGATTTCCAGCACCGGCTTGTCGTAGTCGACCTTGGTGGCATGGCTGCGCATGGCGGCAGCGCAACCGGCAATCTCATCGATGGTTTCGCTCTTGGTCGACTTCGTGGAAAGCGCCGAGAGGAATGCGGCGGTCTGCACCGGCGTGGTGTCGCCCGACATGATCTCGTTGATTACCGCATAGGCTTCGTCGTAGGTAAGGTCCTGTTTGTCTACCAGCTTGAAAATTGCTTCCCTGATCATCTTCGTTCCTTTCGGATAACCGGCCAAAAAGCCGAATGGTTAGTTGTGCGCTGCAATGGCCAAGAAGTTTTCGATCATTGCCCGACCATCAGGGGTAAGAATCGATTCGGGATGGAACTGCACGCCGTAAGTGGGGTACTCGACATGCTGCACGGCCATCACTTCGCCGTCGTCCGTGCGTGCTATGACGCACAGGCATGCCGGTAAGCTTTCCTCGGCAGCCGCCAGCGAATGGTACCGGGCCACGCGAATTTCCTCTGGCAAGCCTTTGAACAGGGGCGATTGCTGGTCGACCTTTGTAAGCGAAGCCTTGCCGTGCATCAGCTGCTTGGCATAGCCCACCGTGCCGCCGAATGCCTCGCATATGGCCTGATGCCCCAGGCACACGCCCAAAATGGGAACCTTGCCCGAAAGCTTCAGCACCACTTCCTCGCAGATGCCCGCATCGGCAGGACGCCCCGGGCCCGGCGACAGGATCACCGCTTCAGGGTTCAACCCCTCAAGCTCTTCTACCGTCAGCGCATCGTTGCGCACCACCTTGATGTTGGGGTTCACTTCCCCTACCAACTGGTACAGGTTGTAGGAAAAGCTGTCGTAGTTATCGATGAGGTAAATCATGCCAGGCCTCCTTCGGCCATCTGCAGCGCCTCCATCACAGCGCGTGCCTTGTTGTAGCATTCGCGGTCTTCGGCTTCGGGGATGCTGTCGGCAACGATGCCGGCACCCGTCTGCACACATACGCGGCCGTTCTTCTTGTAAGCCAGGCGGATGCCGATGCATGTGTCCAAGTTGCCGGTAAGGTCCAAGTACCCGATGGCACCGCCGTAAATGCCACGTTTGGCGCCTTCCAGGTCCTGGATGATCTGGCAAGCGCGCAGCTTAGGAGCCCCGGAAAGCGTGCCAGCAGGCAAGATGGAATCGACCACGTCCACCGTATCCTTGCCTTCCGCCAGCTGCCCGGTGACGGTGGAACCGATGTGCATGATGCGGGAAAAACGCAGCACGTTGCGGTACTCCTCCACCTTCACTGTGCCGATCTTGCTCACGCGGCCCAGGTCGTTACGGCCCAAGTCAACCAGCATGTCGTGCTCGGCGCGCTCCTTTTCGTCGGCAAGAAGCTCGGCTTCCAGGGCGGCATCCTCTTCAGGCGTGGCCCCGCGGGGGCGGGTGCCGGCCAACGGGTAGGTGAACAGCGTGCCGTCCTGCAGGCGCGCCAACGTTTCAGGCGAAGCGCCGGCAATCTCAACATCGTCGCTGGTGAAGTAGAACATGTAGGGCGAAGGGTTCTGGGTGCGCAAAATGCGGTACGTGTCGAACAGGCTGCCCTGCGCCTTCGCAGTACGAGGGTTGGAAGGCACCACCTGGAAGATATCGCCCTCGTGGATGTGGTGCTTGGCGATTTCCACTTTTTCGCAGAACTCTTCAGTGGAAAAACGCGGCGTAAGCGGCTCTTCCAGGTGAAGCGGCGCGAACTCGTAGCGCTTACCGCTAAGCAGGATGTGCTCGATCTCGGCAAGCTTTTCAGCAGCACGGGCATACGAGGCTTCTACATCGTCGGCGCGCACGCCCGTGATGAGGATGATCTTCTGACGGTAGTTGTCGAAGCAGATAACCTGGTCGAACAGCATAAGGTCAACGTCCAGGAAATCCTCGTGGTCCAAATCGGGACGGCGCAGCGTAGGCTCGGCGTACTTGATGTAGTCGTAGGAAAAGTAGCCCACCAAGCCACCGGTGAACGTGGGGAACCCTTCAACCTGAGCGCTTTTGTTTTCCGCGATTACCTGACGAATAGCAGCGCCCGGATGCTCAACCTGGCGCGTTTCCACGCTCGGCTCCTCGCCTTCAACATTACGCTTGATGGTAAGCGCGCCGTTCAGGCAGGTGAGCTCGAGCGTAGGGTTGAATCCCAAGAACGTGTAGCGGCCCCAACGCTGGTCGGCCTCGGCGCTTTCCAGCAAGAAGCAATGGTTGCTTGCCGCACGCAACGCGCGCATTGCCTCGATGGTGGTGATGCGGTCGGCGAAAAGCTCACGCTTCACCGGAACGCGGCGGATGCCCGGCTGCGCTGCAAGGGTGCGAACCTCTTCCAGGCTTGGCTGCAATGCAGTAACGCTCATCGATGTGCCCTTTCTTCCCTAGGGGAGGGCATATAAAAAGCCCGCCCTTGAATCTTTGCTGATCAAGGACGGGCTTTAGAAATCTAAAACTCGCGGTGCCACCTTGTTTCACGAAATGAATCGTGCCCTTTGCAGGATACCAACATATCCCCGACAACTAACGTATGCCATCACGTTGCACGCTACTAGCTTGCGCTTTTGCGTACACCCTCGGCGGCCCACTTGGCGAGCGGCATTTCGACCTGGATTCCAGCACCCCAGGCTCTCTGTGCGCGCCTACCCGCTTTGACTTCCGCTTCAACGGTTTAGGTGGTTTCGGCGAACTGTGTTCGCTTGCGAAACTGGAGTTATTTTTGCCTGAATCGCTTTTCATGTCAACAACTTTTCTGCGAACGAAACTTCGGTTTAACAAAATGAATCGCTGGGTGGGTATGGGCGGTGGGCCCTCCCGGGGTTCGCTTTCGCTTGGTTCGGTTTTCAAGGAATTGAAGAAAGGACGGTGGAAGAAATCGCAGATATATTCGACGCATGGTGTAGGATATCCCGACATCTTCGGTCGAATACCTGGGGCGATTTCTTAATTTCAATTCCTTGAAAACCGCGCTTCAGAGAACCCCGGGAGGGCCCACCGCCCATACCTCGCGCACTTTTCTTTTTTTGCTCGCTTCGCATCGCTTTCTAGTTGAGAGCTAAAGCCACTTACAACTCAACCAAACCTAGGTTTCGCTGCGCTCAACAGACGCCTGGTGCTGGGAGGCGAATTCGGCTTCGTCTGTTCGCCCTGTCGGCAATGGGGTACTGACGTTGGCTGAACGCGTTACAATCAGGGAAAGGCTATATGAGGGGGCTGCTATGAAATTCCTTATTGCTTCTGATATCCATGGGTCGGCGGTTTGGTGCCGGAAGTTCGTTGATGCGGTTCGGGCACAACACCCCGATAAAATCCTTTTGCTGGGTGACATCTTGTATCACGGGCCTCGTAACGATTTGCCTGAGGGGTACAACCCAAAAGAAGTAATTGACCTGCTGAATCCGCTGGCCGATCAGATTATCGCGGTGCGCGGCAATTGCGATGCCGAGGTTGACCAGATGGTGCTCGATTTCCCTTGCATGGCCGATTACGCCACCATCCTTGACCCTGAGTACATCGACGAAAACGCCGACTTCGAATTGCAGACTGCTCGCACGCTGTTCCTTACCCATGGGCATGTATACGGCCCCGATAAGGAAGGGGCTGCGGGTAACCTCCCTAAGGTGCCGGTGAATACCGCGCTGGTATACGGGCACACGCATCGCAAGGTAAACGAGCCCTGCGCGGAAGATCCCACCATATGGCTGTTCAATCCGGGCAGCCTTTCCCTTCCGAAGGACGGCAGCCATAGCTACGGTGTGTACACTTCGGGGCTGCCCATTGAAAAGGCCTTCCAGCACGTTGTTTTGGAATAGCGCGCTGCTACCGTTACGGTAAGCGCCTGAATGCCCCGTCTTCCTTTAGAGGCGGGGCATTTTTCTTACAGTGTTTTGGGGCGCCGAATAATCTTGTTGCCCTGTTCCCCTTAAAGAAGCAGGGCGTTTTTCTATCAGGGTTTACCGAACAGCCGATAGGCCCGCCTTTGCACCGCAGCGCACCAAAGCACATCAAGCTAGCCCGCAAAACCGCCCAGCACGTCTTCGGCGTTTCGCCGCACTGCCTGCACCACACGTTCCGCACCGATTCCCCGAACGTCTGCAATCTGGCAGACAGCTTTGCACAACTCGTCGTTTACCTGGCTATATGTATACGGGAGGCAGGGATGCTCCACTTCGGGGCTGCTTGCTGCCGGCGCATCGGTTTCCAAGAGCAACTTGCTCAGGGGAATGGCTTTCACGTACTCGCGTCCCCTCTTCGAAGCCAACATACGCTGCCCCACCGAAAAGAAACAGCCCGCCTTGATTGTCCACTGCAGCTGTTGCGACGAGCCGCTGAACCAATGGAATATGCACGTGCAGGCTTCCAGGCAGTCGGTTTCCTCCAAGATGCGCAGCATATCGTCGTAGGCTTTCACGCAATGGAGGGAAAGCACTTTGTCACCCGCATCGGCGCATTGCTTGGCAATATGACGGAATGCCGTAAGCTGCGCATCATGCGTCCCCGTGCAGCGTTTCGAGAAATCGAGCCCCACTTCGCCTACGAAGTTGGTTTCAGGAAGGGCGGCATCAAACGCAGCGAGCAGGGAGCGCAGCTTTCCCTTGCCAGCAGGAACCCACCAGGGGTGCAACCCCACCCCCAAGCGTACAGGCCCGAAAGAGCCAACGCGATCCGCATGTGCTGAGCCTACACAGCAAGCAAGATCACTGCGCGTTTCCCGGTATTCGGCAGGCGTAACCGAAGCAGCGAAAACAAAGCTTTCTGCCCTGGTCGTTTCTGCAACGAAGGCGGCTTTGTCGGCCACAAACCCCAAATGGAAATGGGCATCAGGCAAGAAGCCAATGACGACAGGCCCCTTTGAGCCAAAAGGGACTGCCCCCTTTAGATGCCCCTTCCCTTCCATTCACCGCACCTCCCAGCACGTTTGGCGGACGCGCAACACGTTCGCCCACAATTCATCAACGCCACACATCGTATCGCAGCGGGGCGCCGTATTTGCGTTACGCTGAGCAAGTGAAGATGAGCACGTTCTGTAAGGAGCCATCATGGCAACGAACTACGCAGATCAATACAACAACGGAGAAATCGAAGAGGTTTTCCCGCGCATTTGGCGCGTACCCGTGCCCCTGCCCGACAACCCGTTGGGGTTCCTGAACTCGTACTTCATCTTAAGCGACGACAAAACCACCATCGTAGACGTGGGCTTCAACCACCCCGCCTGCGAAAAGGCACTGGACGACGCTCTGCACAAGCTGGGCCGCAGCTGGGAATCGGTGGAAATCGTACTGACGCATTCGCACCCCGACCACACCGGCAACCTTGACCGCGTATGGCGCCGCTGGATGCGCGTATACGCCAACATGCATTCCATCCAGGAAGTGCAAAACCTCATGAACATGCAGGCCAGCGTGTTCAATCCGCTGATCAGCTATCTTACCCGCCCCAACACCTACGACGAGCGCAGCATGCAGAAGCGCGATGCTTCCACCTACCGCGTTTCGGCGGAACTGCTACCAGTGAAGAACCAGCCCGATTTGTTCTACCTGGGCGATGGCGACGTGTATCACAACGGCAACTACCGCTTCCAGGTAATAACCACGCCCGGCCACGACGACTGGCACATCTGCCTGTACGAGCCCACGGCGAAAATCCTCATCGCAGGCGACCACGTGCTGGAACGCATCACGCCCACCATCATGAGCTGGGTGTGCTCGTACGACGCCCTGCGTGAGTTCCTTACCAGCTTGGACAAGGTACGCAACTTGGACGTTGACCTGATTCTGCCCGGCCACGGCCGCCCCTTCACCGGCGTTGCCGAGCGCGTCGATTTCCTAAAGCAATTCCACGCCAACCGCTTGGAAGAGCTGTACAAACTGGTGGAAGAAGGCCACGCCAGCCTGATAGACATCGCCCGCAGCGCTTCCTGGAAGCACCCCAACTGGGATGAATGGACCATCGATCAGAAGTTCTATTCCCTCGGCGAAACCTTCGCGCACCTGGTATACCTGGTAAACGAAGGCCGCGTAGTACTCACCACCTGCGAAAACTACCGCCGCTTCTACCCCGCCAACGCCTTCGAGATGCAGCGGAAGAAGTAGGCGCTATTGCTCGCTATCTGCTGATGGTTGCCCATTAGCAGATAGCGCTTTTCGCCGCCTTCGGTTTGAAAGATCATCGCGGTTCCGCACAACTCGCCTATTGCCCGTTGCGCAACATGCGTAAAGCCCACGAAAAGACTCGGGCGGCAGTGCCTCGGACCCCTCTGAAGCGCACTGTCTCTTCTTCTTAGGCAAAAACGCAGGAGGAGGGCGGCATGCGTGCCGTGCTTCTCTGAAGCGCGGTTTTCAAGTATTTGATTATAAGAAAACGCCCCGGATATTCGATCAACGATACCGGGACGCCCTGAACCATGCGTCGAATTTTGTTCGCGTTTTCGTTTCTCAAATACTTGAAAACCGAAACAAGCGGAAGCGAAGCGCGGGACGCATGCCGCCCTCCTCTTCGGGAGCCGCTACTCCATGGGAACAACAGCCGTCGGCACCTGCAAGTGCGCAAGAACGCCACAGGTGGTGGAGCCGAACAACGCACGGCTCACCGCGGAACGGGCATGTGTGCCCAGCAGCAGCACGCGGCAATCCTGGCTGCGCTGCAGCAGCGCCTGCGTGGGGGAAGGAGCTTCCACGGAATGGCCTTCCACCTGAAGCGAAGGCTCCGCCTCGCGAATGGCAGCAACGCGCGCGTCCAAATTGCGCTGGAACGACTCCCCTACCGGTGCAAGCCCGCCGCCCATAAACTCGGCAGAGCGCGAAAGCAGCGTCGGAATGCCCCAGGAAGAAATAAGCTCAAGCGGTTCTTCCAGTGCCTTTGCCAGGTGAACGCCCAGCTCAACAGCTTTGTCGCTCACTTCGTCTTGCGGCCCCACGCCCACAACGATGCCCTTTGCCTCGTTGTACGGATCCCAGTCGGCGGGAACCACTACCGTGGGCACGCTGGTGGAAACCGATACACGCAAGCCCTTTGCGCTCCACACGCGTTCCGCAACCGTGGCACCATGATGTGAGCCCATCACGATCATGTCGTGGCTCTCGGACGCGCCCACCAGCGCTTCCACGATATCGCCGCTCACATACGATGCGTCCACGTCAAGCTCGGGGTAATCGGCGCGAACCAGCTCCTGCGCTTCACCCAACACGTTTTCAACGGCATCGCGCAGAACCTTGTGGTCGGAACCGGCCAGCTTGTCGGACGCTGGGTCGATGACGGCAAGCAAGGTAAGGTGAGCCTGTTCACGGTTCGCCAGACGGGCCGCCCATTTCAGGGCCTTCTTGCCGCGATCGCTGCCGTCGATACCCACCAGGATGCTTTCCAAAGTATTCAAGATCTATCCCCTCACCGCGTTTAGTGGAACATCGGAATCATCAGCCACAGTGCGAACAGCACCACAACCACGCAGGCGGCAAAGCACGCCACCGAAGCGAAACGCACCAGGTAGTTGGGCGATCCGTCGCCACCTTCCGGCGCGCCGCTTTTCCACCACAGGCGCAAGCCCGATGCATACATAACGCCGATACCGCCGGCAATTCCCACCGCAACGACGAGAACCGTCGCAAAATTGATCAACTCTTGCATGTGATTCCTCCCTACGCTGCAGCCGAAGCCGTTGCGGCCTTGGTGTTTACTTTTACTTCCGAGCTTTCGTTCACGTTCATGGCGTTAACCGGGTTGCGACGGGAGAGCCTGAAGATGATGAGCGCTGCGATGATGGCCATAACCGCCACGGCAAGCGTGCCCCACACGTTGATCTTGGCAACCGCACACGCCGCAGCGCCGATGATGCCCGCTGCCGGGAACGTGATCAACCAGGCAACCAGCATGCGCGCCGCTACCATCCAGTCGATCTTGCCGCCCTTCTTGCCCAAACCGGAACCGATGATGGAGCCGGAGCACACCTGCGTGGTGGAAAGGGCAAAACCCAAGTGGGAAGAAACCAGGATGGTGGTAGCCGAGCTTGCCTCTGCCGCAAAGCCCTGAGGCGTTGCGATTTCGGTAAGGCCCTTGCCCAGCGTACGGATTACGCGCCAACCGCCCATATAGGTGCCCAGGGCGATGGCCAAGCCGCACACGGCGATTACCCACAGCTGCGGGCCGGTGCCGGAAGGCTGAATGCCAACCGCGATAAGGGTAAGGGTGATGATGCCCATGGTTTTCTGGGCGTCGTTGGTGCCATGGGAAAGGGCAACCAGGCACGCCGTGATGGTCTGGCCATGGCGGAAGCCCGTTTCCACGTACTTTTCGTCAAGCTTGCGCACGATGAGATATATCAATTTCACCGCCACGAACGCCGCCAGGCCGGCAACAACAGGCGAAATAAGGGCAGGAACCAAAACCTTGGCAACAACCGCGCCGAAGTTCACGCCTTCCACGCCTGCGCCCACGATAACGGCGCCCACCAGGCCGCCGAACAGCGCATGGGAAGAAGACGAGGGCAGGCCCACCAGCCATGTCATCAGATTCCACAGAATGGCACCTACCAGGCCGGCGAATATGAATTCTGCCCCAATGGTTACCTGCTGTTCGTTGATGATGCCGCCCGAAATGGTTTTCGCTACCTCGGTAGACAAAAACGCGCCGACAAGATTAAGCGTACCGGCCGCGATAACCGCCGTTTTCGGCTTCAGCGCACCCGTTGCAATCGAGGTTGCCATGGCGTTTGCCGTGTCGTGGAAGCCATTCGTGAAGTCGAACGTCAACGCCACCGCGATAACCAGCACAACAACAACCAAAGTTGCGATATCCATGCTTTTCTCAGTTCCTCCCTTTTTGTTCAACAATCACGCGCGCACCGCACGTGGCAAACAGGAGCAACTGTCAGCGCCAGGCAGGGGTTTTATCCGAGTTTTACGCTTGCGAACTGCGCAATCCTCCCATTTGCAGCAGCAAGCTTAACAAGCGAAATCTTACATATTTGTAAAGCGAAGTTAATCATTGTTACGTTTGCAAACAGCGCCCTATTTCGCAGGGAACCGCTATGATTAGCTTGAGAGATAATTCAGCGACACCGTTTTGCGTGGAAAAGCGCAAAAGCGCAGGTCGCTTTTTGTGGCGCTCCCCCTACAAAAAGCGGAAGCAGCCACCGGAAGGCATTCGCATGACGAACGAACACACCGACAGAAGCACCGCGCAAGAAGCGCTTCATGCCTACCTCGAAAGCTTGGTATCAGACCCGGAACACGCCACCCTTAACACGGCCGGGTTCACGCCCGACGAACTACCGCTCGCAAACCAAGCCATGGAATTAGGGCAGCTCATCTCCGACGAGCGCATCCAGGCAGAAGAGCTTGCCGAGGGCATTTTCGATTCCAAAACGGCGCAGAAGCATCGGGAAGGAAACCCTTTAACCGAATCGTTTGAGAGCATCCGCACGAACCTGGCCGTTCCCACCGCCATCGCAAACGCCATCGACAGCGACGACTACTCGCTCGAATTCGACGCGAACAACGGTTATTTGGCACAGCTCAAGCACAGCGTCGAGGAACTGCGAGAGCGTCATCAGGAGCTCGAGCGCAACGCCTATACCGATTTCCTGACCGGCGTTGGCAACCGTGCCGCGCTGAACCGCGACACCGATGCTGCCTGGGACAGCCAAACCGCCTATACGCTGGCATTCGTTGACATCGACGGGCTGAAGTACTGCAACGACCATTACGGCCACGCCGAGGGGAACAAGTACATCAAGGAAGTGGCGAACTGCCTGCGTCTTCATCGTCGTTCGGGCGAGCGCTTGTACCGCATCGGCGGCGACGAGTTCGTTATGCTTTCGCCCTGCTCTTCCGAATCGGAAATGACCGAACGCCTTGAGGCGTGCCGCAGCGCGCTTATCGCCGCGCACACCATCGACGAGAACTTCGCCTATTCGTTCAGCTACGGCTGCTCACACGCCACCCCGGCTTCAGGTGACAGCCGTTCCAAGCTGGTAAACGATGCGGACAAGCGCATGTACGACTACAAGCTGCTGCACGGATCGCATCACAAGAACGCAACAAGAAGCGCCGGCCTGGAAACGCCCGAAGGCATCGAGGAGCGCGTTTTCCAGGCCATGTCGTTCCAGACAGAGGGTCGCTACCTGTTCATCTGCAATATAAATACCAATCAGTCGCGCTGGTCGCGCAACGCGGTGCGCGATTTCGACTTGCCCGGCGAAGTAATGTATCGGATGGACAAGGTATGGGAAGCCCACATCCATCCCGACGATCGCCATACCTGGCGCCAGGACATCGACGAGATATTCGGCGGCAAGAAATACCACCACAGCATGAGCTATCGCGCGAAAGACGCTTCCGGGCGCTACGTTATGGTGAACTGCACCGGCGTACGCCTTGATGGAGCGGGCGATGAGCCCACCCTGTTCGTGGGCACCATCGTGAACCGCAACGCCGCCGACGGAACCGACCCGGCAACCGGCCTTGACGATGTGCGCTCGCTTATCTCGGAAGTGGACCGTCGCAAGCAGAAGAACCTTCCCACCAACTTCGTCGTCGTGAAAATCGGCGGCATTTCCGAGATCAATTCCACCTACGGCTACGAAGCGGGCAACGACGCGCTTTCGCAGATGTCCGACCGCCTGCTTTCCAAAATAGCGGGCAAGGCGCGCCTGTACCGTTCGTATGGGCTTCAGTTCGTGGTGGTGTTCGACGGCGACGAAAACGGTGCCGACCTTGCCCGCTACTCCGATGCGGTGCGCGGCATCCTGGAACAGCCCGTTCATATCCAAGGCGTCAACGTGCTGCTGCCCGTGGTTACCGCCGCTGCCCATTACGAGTCGATCACGTCGCAGGCGCTTTCGGTGCTCAGCGACCTGAACCGCCGCATCGACGCCGCCACGCGCAGCACCTTGGAATCGAATCCGTTCTCCAGCCCGCTGCACCTTACCGGCGAAAACGTGGTTGCTCCCAGCAACACCGACAGCCTTACCGGGCTTTTGCACAGCAGCGAGTTCCTCAGTCGCGCAACCAAGTACTCGCGCATGCATATCGAGGAACAGCATTGCATGATAGCCATCGACCTGGGACATATGCGCATCTACAACGAATGGTACGGCAGGCAGAAGGGCGATTCGCTTTTGGCGGAAGTAGGCACGGCGCTTGCCGCCCTTGAGGCGACGGGCATCGGCCTTGCCGGGCACTGGGGCCAAGACGACTTTTCCGTCCATATGCCGCTCGACACGAAGGCCATCGAAATCCTGTACAACCGCATCAGGGGCATCGTGGCAGCACACGACGATTCCATCGGCTTCATGCCGGCATTCGGCGTATGCCCCTTGCAGCCAGGTGCCGACGTGAACATCAGCGACTACGACAAGGCGAAGTTCGCCCTCGAGGAAACGAAGGACAACTTCAAGAAGCGCGTCGCCTTCTTCAACGCCGAGAAGTACCGCCGACGCGAAGAAGAGCATCTGCTGCTTTCCGAGTTCCAACGCGCCCTGGCATCGAACCGCGTGAACTTCTTCCTGCAACCGCAGTACAACATGAAAACCGACAAGATCGTGGGCGCAGAAGCCCTGGCACGTTGGCGCCGTATCGACGGAACCTACGTTTCACCTGCGGTGTTCGTTCCCCTGCTCGAACGCAACGGCTTCATCGCCGCACTGGATAGGCATATTTGGGAACAGGTGTTCATCTGGATCAAGAAATGCTATAACCGCGGTCTTACGCCCCCACCCGTTTCCATCAATGTTTCGCGCATGGACATCGAATCGATCGATGTGGCATCGTGCTTGAACGGCTTGGCCGAAAAGCACCATGTGCCCACGCGCTGCATAAAGGTCGAGATAACCGAAAGCATGTACACCGAAGACCAGCGTTCCGTGCAAGCGCTTACCACACAACTGAAGAAACTGGGCTTTTCGGTATACATGGACGACTTCGGCAGCGGGCAGTCTTCGCTGAGCATGCTGCGCGACATCAACGTGGACGTCGTCAAGCTCGACGGCGGCTTCCTTTCCGACGGAAGCGTTGGCGAACGCTCAACCGGCATCGTCAAGTCGGTGGTGAAGATGACCAAGTCGTTGGGCATGCCGGTTATCGTGGAAGGCGTGGAAACCACCGAACAGGCACAGTTCCTGAAAGACATGGGCTGCCGCTATGCACAGGGCTTCCTGTACTTCCGCCCCATGCCGCCCTGCGATTTCGAAACCATCTTGCACGATTCCAGCAAGATCGACCTTCGCGGCATCGTGCCCCCCGGCGAGGACAGCTAGCAACGAGCCAGCGCCGCATCCCGCAAGCAAAAGCGCGCCTCCTGCAGGGAATGTTTGCAGAAGGTGGACAGATGACAA
>CAJKUH010000008.1 GCA_905203045.1 uncultured Eggerthella sp. | reverse complement strand
ACCTCAAAGCCCGGGGCATGGCACGAAGGCCAATGCCCCGGGCTTTTCACTTCCCCTGCACTCGTCAGAATCCCGCTCGCTGACTTACTGGCGCATGCCTGGACCTTGTTAACGCCCTCACGGGCGTTTTTTTTGTTCGCAGGGCACGCCCCCAGCAACCCTTCAAGAACGTTACCGATCCGCAATGATATTTCCCAATAATCAACAAGTGGGTAGTATCTTTCATGAAAAGTCGCTTGGTGGTGCATAGGGCGGCTAAGATGAAGGCGAATCACGTTCCCAACCACGAGGGGCTTAATAAAAGCATGGCAAGCGAAAAAACGCCTGGCAAGCAGTTAGCCAAGGCAACGGAACAATACCAACTGTTCGAAGTGGCAAGTAAACCGCTGTTCAAAAAATACGAAGCGGCAATAAAGGAAATGCAGACGCGTTTCGAAATCCTCGACGCCGATCTGGAATACCGCCTTAGCCGCAATCCCATTCACCATATCGAATCGCGCATCAAGGCGCCGAAAAGCGTGTACGACAAGCTGTACCGTTACGGCGTGCCGGTAACGCTGAAGTCTATGGAAGAAAACATCCTGGACATTGCGGGCATGCGTGTGATCGTTTCGTACATCGACGATGTAAGCGCCCTGGTCAAGGTACTTTCCCTACAGGACGACCTGCAGATTGTGAAGGTGAAGGACTACATCACCCACCCGAAGCCCAACGGGTATCGCAGCTTGCATATCATCGTGAAAGTGCCCGTGTACTTCCTTGACCGCAAGCAGTATGTGCCGGTGGAAATCCAGCTGCGTACCATCGCCATGGATTTCTGGGCGTCACTTGAGCACACTTTGAAGTACAAGCAGGATGCCAAGGTAGAAGGCATCGATATGTTCGACGAGCTGAAAGACTGCTCCGACATCATCCAGGACGTGGAGCGCCGCATGCAGATTCTGATGCACGCTGTGCAGACCTCCGATGTGGAAGAGGCGGCAAGCAGGCGCCGTGCGCAAATTGAAGAGCAGGAAAAGGCGGTTGCCGGTGCGGCGGGCGTTTCCCATAAGCACGAAGGCGATGCGGTAAGCACCAGCACGAAAACGGTTACTGAAGCAGCTGTTCAGCGTGCTATTTCCGACGCTGCGGCAGTGCGCGAAGAAGCGGAAAAGGCAAGCGTTTCGTAGTATCCAATGACTAACGGGGCAAGCCATATGGCCGAACCTTCCATGGAGGCCCGATTACAGGGGCAGGACGCTGCGGCGTTCTGCCCCTACTTGGTTTTCGGCGGCTTTTGCGTTGCGACGGGAGCGCCATGAGGCAAAGAGCTCCGTTGACAGGTGCCACAGCGGCACCAGGAACAGGAAGAAGGCGCAGGCGATGCTCGCCGTTGGCGCATTGCCCGAAACCTGCAGCACTACCAGCGATGCGATGGACCAGGGGATGGCGGCGGCAATAAGCACAGCCGAATCTTCCAGTTCGAGGGCAAGCGTTTTGTTGTTGCGTTGCAGAGGTCCGTACAGCTGGTTGGTAAGCATGATGGAAAGCGTCTGATTGCATGCAACGCACGAAGTGGCAAGGGCGGTTACCAGGCATGCGCCGAATTTCGTGATGCGCTCGCCCAGCTTTTGAAGATGCTGCTGCATTCCCCTCAAAAGCCCCGTGGCTTGGAAAATTCCTGCATAGGCCGAAGAAAGGCATACCACGGCAGCAGGGTAGGCCATGCTTGCAATCCCGCCGCCTTGCACCAGGGCGCTTTTCCCTTCTGCGGCAAAGCCCAAAACCACCGTTTGCACCACGGAAAGCGGCTCTTCGTTTTGCGCAAGAAGGCACAGGGCGAAGGCGATTGCGCTGCTTATGAAAAGGGTAAGGCGGGCGTTGCGGCATATGAGGGGCAGCGCCAAAACGGCAAGGGCGGGCAGGTACACGGCGGGATGAAGGTCGAAGCCTTGCGCTATTTCGTTTCCGGCGGCGGAAATCTCGGTTCCAGGGTCGAGCGCTATGCCCAGCGCAAAGTAGGCGGCAAGCGAAAGCGCCAGGGGAACCAGTGCACTTTTCAGCATGCGCGGGATGTTCTGGCGCACGGTGGTGCCCGAAAGCTCGGCCACCAGATAGGCGCTGCTGGAAACCGGCGAGCATCGGTCGCCGAAGTAGCATCCTGAAAGAATGGCGCCGCCCAGTACCAAGGGGTCTACGCCGGCGGATTGCCCGATAGTGGCACACACCACGCCCATGGTGGCCGCTGTGCCGAACGATGTGCCGATAAGGAACGAAACGGCACTGCAGCTTACGAAGGCCAACGCTATCAGCGTTATGGGGGTGAAGAAGCTTGCGGCAAACGTCACCAGGGCGGCAATGGTTCCGCTGGCGCGCCAAAGCCCGGTGAGCATGCCGATGAAAACGAACATGATCAGCACGCCCTTTGCGGTGAGGACGCCGTCCAAGATCATGCGCCCAAGGGGGCGCAGTGCGCGTACCTTCCATAAGGCATAGGCGCAAAAGATCACAAGGCCAACCGCCAGTCCGTATAGGACGGGCTGCCCCAGTACCCCGCAGGTAACAAGGGCAAGGCAAAACAAGGCAATGGTTAGGGTTTCTGCCACGGTATTCCTTTCGGCTGGCGTTTCAGTACTTCGGTTATACCGTGGGGCAATACAGAGGTAAAACTGTTATATTCGGTAAATAGAACAGATAATTTACTGTGCTTGGAGAACCATGAACTTCCTTTCCATGGAATACCTTGCGGTAGTGGCAAAGCATCGCAACATCACGCACGCCGCAGCCGAGCTGCACATCACCCAGCAAACGCTCAGCGCCCATATTGCTGCCATCGAAAAGGAATTGGGTTGCAAGCTGCTGGTTCGCAAAAACCCCTTGGAGCTTACCTATGCGGGCGAGTCGTTCTTGCGTTACGCGAAAGGCTTCAACGAAGAACTGCATGCGCTTAAAACCGAGTTCGCCGATATTACCGAAAACCAACGCGGGCGTATACGCGTGGGAGTGGCGCATACCCGAGGGTATTTGACCATGCCGCGTATCGTCGAAGCGTTCAGAAAGGAATGTCCCGGTATCGATATAGAGCTGTTCGAGAAATCGAACGAAGAGCTTGTTGCCATGCTTCGTGAAGGAGCCGTCGACTTGTTCGTGGGGCGTGCTACCGATGATTTCCGTGAGTTCAACCTGGTGTCTTTCTATTCCGAGGAAGTGGTGATGCTGGCGCCGAAGCAGATGGGGCTCGACCCAGCGCTTTCAGGCGAACAGGTGCTGCCGCAGCTTGCCGACGCGCCGTTTGTGCTGTGCAAGCCGAACGACATCGCAGGGCGTATTTCGCGCGTGCTCATCAAGCAGGCGGGTTTCAAGCCTCGCGAAGCGGTGGTAACCGACAACGCCAGCACCATGCTATCGCTCTGTGCGCGGGGCGTTGGTGTGTGCTTTTGCCCATCGGTGCAGGTGAAGGCCATGCTCTCTGCCGAAGAACGGGCAAGGGTGCAGGAGTACCGCTTTTCCAGCGATGCCGCCTACCAAATCAGTTTCGCTTACGCCAAAACGTCATACGTGTGGGGAGCGCTGAAGCGCTTCATCGACATCGGTCTGGAAAACGCGCGGGTTTTCGAGGGGCGCGCATAGCGGGCGGCTCCGTTGACCTTGGCCGCAATGACCGTTTTTCGCCTTTCACGGAGAGAAATACCCCAATTGCTGCCTTTTTGTGCTGAACTGTGCTACTCCACTTGGTTGGAGTAGAATAAGGAACCGAAAAAGTTCCCGGCAAAGCATGCTCGCATGCGTGCTTTAAGCCTGGGCGAAGCAGAAGCGTGAAAGGAACATCAATGGCAGACGTGCATCCCGTGGATTACATCTGGAAGAATGGCGAAATGGTACCGTGGGAACAGGCAACGACGCACGTCCTGACCCATGCCCTTCATTACGGCTCTGGCGTGTTCGAGGGCATCCGTTGCTACCACAACGAAGAAACCGACGAAGCGGTTATCTTCCGTCTTCACGACCACATGGAGCGTCTGCATCGCAGCGCAAAGATCGCTATGATGGACCTTCCCTACAGCGTAGACGAGCTGTGCGAAGCAACCGTTGAGCTCATCAAGAAGAACGGTCTGAAGTCCTGCTACATCCGT
The DNA here is from genome assembly GCA_905203045.1 of uncultured Eggerthella sp. Lineage (GTDB taxonomy): Bacteria > Actinomycetota > Coriobacteriia > Coriobacteriales > Eggerthellaceae > Anaerotardibacter. The sequence goes on along the minus strand of CAJKUH010000008.1, from coordinate 75,053 downwards.
CCGTTGGCATACTACGGCTACGGCCAGATGGGCGTAGATCCCACGGGTGCTCCGGTTGACGTTATCATCGCAGTTTGGCCTTGGGGCGCCTACATGGGCGAAGATGCTCTGAAGAATGGCATTCCTGTAGGCGTTTCTTCCTGGCGCCAGCGTTCCTTCAACGCAATTCCGCCTGCTGTGAAGTCTTCCGCTTCCTACATGAACTCCATCCTGGCAAAGCTCGAGGCTAAGAAGCACGGCTATGCCGAGGCCGTTATGCTCAACGAGCAGGGCTACGTATGCGAAGGCACGGGTGAAAACCTGTTCACCGTTCGCAACGGCATCCTTTCCACGCCTCCGTTGTCCGATGGCCTGCTCGAAGGCATCACGCGTGACACCGTTCTGCACATTGCCTGCGATATGGACATTCCCGCAATCGAAGAATCCCTTACCCGTTCTGACCTGTACATCGCTGACGAGATGTTCATGTGCGGTTCCGCTGCCGAGCTCACGCCTGTCCGCAGCGTAGATGACCGCGAAATCGGTCCTATGGGCCCCATCACCGAGCAGCTTCAGAAGCGCTACTTCGATGTTGCCTACGGCAAGGTTCCTGAGTACGAAGACTGGATTACTCGCTTCTAATAATCACGCGCTTTATCTGCGCTTATGCAAAGCCGCATTCCCCCGTGCTGAATGGCATGGGGGTGCGGCTTTGTTTTTCGGGGAGTGAGATTCGCGCATTTTCGCTGTGTATTCCATGCGGAAAGGGCGCGCTTAATGCGAAAGGGGAGGTAGCCATGCCGGAGCTAAGGACGAAAGAGGTTGAAGACCTGCTTGAGGTTTTCGCGGGCTTAACCGACCCCGATGACGTGTTCGCCCTACTGGAAGACTTGTTCACCGTGCGCGAGATCAAAGACACATCTCAGCGTTTGGACGTGGCACGTATGCTGCGCAAGGGCAGTTCGTATGCTGTTATCGAAAAAGCTACGGGCGCTTCCGCTACCACCATCGCCCGCGTATCGAAGGCGCTCAACTACGGTGCAGGCGGCTACGGGTTGGCATTCGACGTGCTCGACGCCAAAGAGGTAAACGCCGAGGGTTTGGATGAAGCCCCCGCTTCGGAAAAGGAATAAGAAAGCGCAACATCTTTTTTTTCGTTGTTCGATGCGAAGCCGCCTACGTGCGGCTTCTTTACTGGAGGAATGGCACAATTGAAGGGATCTGCGAACGCTTCGAAGGGAAGGGGGAAGAAAATGGGCAAACGCATTGTCGCGGTGGTTTTGGCGCTGTGCTTGGCTGCGAGTTCCTGCGTGTGCTTGGCAGGATGCTCGAAAGAAAGCGACAAGCCTTCCTATCAGCTGGTGCAGGAGGGAATGCTTACCGTTGCCTTGTCTCCCGATTTCCCGCCGTTCGATATGAAGGAGGGCGACAACCTCTCTGGCTTCGATGTGAGCATTGCCCGCGAAATCGCCTCCCGACTGGGCCTGGGGCTGAACGTGGTTTCGGTCCCGTTCGATGAAGTGGTGCAAGGAGTGCACGATGGCACGTACGATGTTGCGCTTTCAGGGCTTTCCATCAACCCCAGTCGTTCGGAGCTTGTCGATTTTTCTTCCCCGTATTACCTGGTAGATCAGGCAATTATAGTGAAAAACAGCTCATATGAAATGATCTCCGATCTCAAGGGCAAGCGCGTTGCCGCCCAGGTCGAAACCACGGGCTACGATTACGCTAAAGCCAACGTTTCCGAAAGCGTGGTTGGCTATGACAGCGTCGCCGAGTGCTTCGAGGCGCTTGAGGCAGGCGAAGTTGCCGGCATCGTGGCGGACGCTCCCTCATGCAGGTACTTCATGAAAAACGGCTATTCCAACTGCAACGTGATTGAAACGGCGGCAACATGCGAGAAATACGCGGTAGCCGTGAACAAGAACAACCGCGGCCTGACCGATGCCATCAACGATCTGCTCGACCAAATGGACAAAGACGGCACCCTCAAAGCCCTCCAAGATCAGGTAGGGTAATCAGCCCGTCCGCCTGTGAGCATGCCCGCAGGCTTTATGACCTGGTGTTTTCGCTCGCCAGGTTGGTAGAAGCGCACGCTTGGAAAGGTCTCCCTGCTGCAGTGAAGGGTTCTCTGAAAGCAGTTCCTGTGAGATTTTCCAAGGGAAAATCTTCGTCCAATGTATGAAGCAGCGACCGCACGAGCGAAGCGAGCAGGGTAGCGGGAATCCCTGAATTGCGGCAGGAAGACCTTTCCAAGCCCAGGAATCTCCTCGCCTCGACGATCGAAAGGCAAGATGCCTGCTAGAAGCCTACGCAGCGTCATGGCGTTTACCGCGAAAAGGCGCTGTTCGACAGAACGGCGCTAGGAACTACTTGTGATAGGGCTCGTGGCGGATGATCTTGAACGCGCGGTAAATCTGTTCCAGCAGCACCACGCGCGCCAGGTTGTGGGGCAGGGCAATGGGGCCGAAGCTTATGCGTTCGGTGGCGCGCTGCTTCACTTCTTTCGTAACCCCGTCGCTCCCTCCGATGATGAACGAGATATGGGAATCGCTGTTCAGCGCGTAGGTATCGATTTTCTTCGCCAGCCCTTCGCTGGAGGTTTCCTTGCCGTGGATGTCCATCAAGATGATGGGGCCGCGCTCCGGCAGGGCGGAAAGCAGGGCGCTGGCTTCCTTTTCCGCATTGGAATCGGGCAGTTCGCGCACTTCGATTTTCGCGTAGGCGCCCAAGCGCTTCAGGTATTCGGCAACAGCATCTTTCCAAAACTGCTCCTTCAGTTTGCCGACGGCGAATACGGTTATGCGAAGCATGGTGCCTCCGATCTTGCCAGCGTTACCAGCTGGAAAAGAAACGTTGTTACAGTAGTTGTTCGCACGGTATTATATCGGTCGAATAAAAAGCGCGCAGGCGCACCCATCTAACCCTCAAGGAAGCAGGCGTTATGTCACTCCCCGCATCTGATTTGAATAAACAGGCCGACGGCCGCACCACCATGGAACTGGGCAAGGTTCTGCCCCTTACCGCCGAAGTGAAAGACGACCATCTGTTCATCGGTGGCTGCGACATGGTTGAGGTTGCCAAGGAATTCGGCACGGCCTTGTACGTGTTCGACCAGGCCGATCTGGAAGCGCGCATGGACGAGTACGTGCAGTCCTTCAAGAAGTACTACGGCGACCGTGCCGAGGTCGCCTATGCCTCCAAGGCGTTCCAGAACAAGGCCATTGTGGAATTGGCGAACGAGCATGGCATGTGCCTGGACGTTTCCGGCGGCGGCGAGCTTGCCTGTGCCCTGGCGGCGGGTTTCCCTGCCAAGCGCGTAATCGTGCACGGCAACAACAAAACCCCGCAGGAATTGCGTGAGGCTATCGAGGCGGGCGTTGGCTGCATCGTCATCGACTCCCGCATCGAGCTGGGCCGCATTTCCGCTATTGCTCAGGAGCTGGGCGTTACTCAGGACATTTACATGCGCATTACGCCAGGCGTGGAAGCCGATACGCATGAATTCATCCGTACGGGCTGCGAAGACTCCAAGTTCGGTTTCACCATGCGCGATGATTTCGCCTTCAAATGCGTGAAGGACGCCATTGAAACGCCGGGCGTGCATCTGGCGGGCCTGCATTGCCATATCGGCTCTCAAATCTTCGCGCTGCATTCGTTCCGCGAGGCCATCGACGTGATGATCCAGCTTATCAAGCGCATCAACGACGAATACGGCTACGAAATCGAAGGATTGGACTTGGGCGGCGGCTTGGGCATCGCCTATGTTGCCGAGGAAGAGCCTCCTACCATTGAATCGTTCGCGAAGCTTACGTGCACGGCCGTGAAGGAGCTGTGCGCCCAGTACGGCGTGAAGGAGCCGCGCATTGCCGTTGAGCCGGGTCGTTCCATTGCGGCAACGCCGGGCGTGACGCTGTATACCGTCGGCATCCTGAAAACGCTGCCGGGCATTCGCAACATCGTGGCTATCGACGGCGGCATGTCCGACAACATCCGTACGGCCCTGTACGGCGCCGACTACGAGCCCGTTATCGCGAACAAGGCTGGTCAGCCGCGCACCAAGGTGGTTACGCTGGTGGGCAAGCACTGTGAATCGGGCGATGCGGTTGCCGCCAACGCTTCCATTCAGAACCCCGACTTGGGCGACATCGTGTGCATGTTCGGCACGGGCGCGTACTGCCATTCCATGAGCAGCCGCTACAACGGCCAGCCCAGGCCTGGCATCGTGTTCGTGAAGGACGGCAAGGCCCGTCTGGTAACGCGCCGCGAAACCTACGCCGACCTTATGAGCTGCGATTTGTAGTCGAAATGAGAAAATGGGGACAGTCCCCATTTTCTCATTTTTTTGATTTGCCCCATTTACCGGCGCGACTGCCGATAATGCCGACCAGGTGATTGCCAGAAGACATTGCCGTGCCTGCGCCCCGATAAACGCGAAGCCGAAGCGGACTGGCTGGAAACGGCCTTTTCCGTTTCGGCTTTTTTGCTGTGGGCGCAATTGGGCAAAGAACCTATCGGGTTTGCGCTCATTTCCTATTGGCCGTTTGGCGGTTCGGCGCCCCTTGGCGAAACCATTGCGTATACAATAGCTAGGAATATAACTTCAACGGAAAGGTGCGCTTCATGGCTGTCAAGGTTGGCTTGGTCGGAACGGGCACGGTTGGCGGCGGATGCTTGGACATCCTTCGCAACCATAAGGAAGAATTCAAACGTCATTTCGGCGTTGAGATCGAGTTAGCCCGTGTGTGTTCTCGCAAGTCAAACGTGGCAGAGGAATTCGGCCTGGGCGATATCTTCACCACCGATTTCCATGAGGTGGTAAACGACCCTGAAATCGATTTGGTCATCGAGCTTATCGGCGGCACCGCTATTGCTAAGGAAGTGGTGATGGACGCTCTGCGAAACGGTAAGAGCGTGGTTACCGCCAACAAGGCGCTCATGGCAACGTCGGGCGAAGAAATCATGGGCTTGGCCGCTGAAAAGGATGCGGAAATCGCATTCGAGGCAAGCGTTGGCGGTGCAATTCCCATCATCGTGCCGCTGAAGCATTCGCTGATTGCCAACCGCATTGATTCCATCATGGGCATTGTGAACGGCACCACCAACTACATGCTCACCCGCATGGATGAAGACGGTATGAGCTACGAAGACGTGCTGAAAGAAGCCCAGCAAAAAGGCTATGCCGAGGCTGACCCCACCGCCGACGTTGATGGCCTTGATGCGGCTGCCAAGATCGCCATCCTTGCTTCCATTGCGTTCAATTCGCGCGTAACCATGGACCAGGTATATGCCGAGGGCATTCGCCGCATTTCGCCGATCGACTTGGCTATGGCGCACGAAATGGGCTATGCCGTGAAGCTTTTGGCCCATGCGTACCGCACCGATGCAGGCATCGACGTGCGCGTGCATCCTACGATGATCCCTGTAAGCCATCAGCTGGCAACGGTAAACGGCGTGTTCAACGCAATCTATACGGTGGGCGATGCTGCGGGCGAGAGCATGTTCTTCGGTGAAGGCGCCGGTGCCGGCCCTGCTGCCAGCGCTGTTATGGGCGATGTGCTGGAAGTTGCCCGTCACCTGCAAATGGGCATCAAGCCTATTGTCGGCTGCACGTGTACTGACAGCCTGCCTATTCTTTCCATCGAAGATTTGAAGACGAAGTACTACATTCGCTTTGTGGTTGCCGACCGCAGCGGTGTTTTGGCTGCAGCTGCCGACATCTTCGCGAAGTACGATGTGTCGGTGAAGACGGTTACCCAGCGCGGCAATGCGGCGCGTGATGATGTGTCCCTGGTGTTCGTTACCCACACGGCCGAAGAACGCAACGTGCGCAAGGCTATCGACGATATCCTGGCGCTCGATGGCGTTGTCACCGGCGGTTTCCCGTCCGTCATCCGCGTGCAGGACTGATTGTTTGCGCTGTTCTACGAACAGCGCAATGACGTATGAGACGCGATGATGCTGCGCGTCCCCCCGGCGGCACAGCTGGCGGTCCAAGCGGGCTTGACGTGCGAAGCACGCCTGGCGCCCACTTTCCCGCCAGCTGCACTCGCCAGGGGGGACGCTCGCTGTTCTGTCCGAAAATGCGTCTGTAAATCTTAGGCCGCCTTTGGGCGGCCTCTCTCATTTCATGCGCTCACTGCTTCATACTTTTGAGGAAGATTCGCTTGCGCGAATCGTTCAGGAAATGTTTTCAGAGAACCCCTCACAGTCCCAGGCGTCCCCTTCTCTGCGCCGAGACAAGCTACTTACTGCAGATGGCGGACAGGGAACTGCCGGCAATACGAAAAAAGCGCCCGGGGCGTGGTGCTCTGGGCGCTCTGGGGTTCTTCGGCCGTGCTGTTTTACTGTGCTGATGTGTTGGTCGAGATGTTTTCCAGGTCGTAGGGGGTTGCCTGGTATACGTAGTAGTTCAGCCAGTTGGTGTACAGCAGCTGGGCGGTGGCGCGCCAGTTGGAGATGGGCTGCTGGGCGGGGTCGTCGTTGGGGAAGTAGTGCTTGGGCATGTCGGGGTTCAGGCCTTTTTTGGTGTCGCGCAGGTACTCGCCGGCCAGGGTGTCGGTGTCGTACTCGGGGTGGCCGAACACGAAGAAGTGGCGGCTGTCGGTGCTCTTTGCAATGAACACGCCCGCCTCGTCGGACACGGCAATAAGCTCAAGTTCGGGAATCTTCTCGATATCTTCGGCGTGAACTTCGGTCCAGCGGGAATGGGGTGCGTGGATGATGGTGTCGAAGCCGCGCACCAAAGGAGAGGTGGGCTTTAGGATCTTGTGCTCGAACACGCCCGTCATCTTGTGCGGCATCAGGTACTTCGGCACCCCGAAGTGGTAGTAGGCTCCCGCCTGGGCACCCCAGCACAGGTACAGGGTGGAAAAGACGTTGGTCTTCGCCCATTCGAAGATGTCGCACAGCTCGGGCCAGTAATCCACGTCTTCGAAGGGGAGTTTTTCCACGGGGGCACCGGTAACGATCATGCCGTCGTAGCGCTTGTCGCGGATGTCGTCCAAGTCTACATAGAACGATTTCATGTGCTCGGCAGGCACGTGCGTTGCCTTGTGGGTAACGGTTTGCAGCAGGTCGACTTCTACCTGCAGCGGGGTGTTCGAAAGCTTGCGCAGGATCTGCGTCTCGGTTTCGATTTTCAAGGGCATCAGGTTCAGAATCAGCACACGCAAAGGACGAATGTCCTGGTGAAGGGCGCGGTGCTCGGTCATGACGAAGATGTTTTCGCTTTCCAGCACTTCTGTTGCCGGCAATGCGTCGGGGATGCGGATGGGCATTAAAGGCTCCTTCTTATGACGATGCGCTGCAGCGTTGGCGGGTGCTTGCGGGAAAGCAAGGGCGGTCAACGTGCCAGAGCGGATTGGTTTGGCGCCGCGGCGCCTGCGCATTCGATTTTTACGACGTGCTCGATTGTACGCGCGTGCGCGCGAGCCTTCTACGGTTGCCGGCGAATCTATAGCCAGCTATAGGTAATTGCTCTGACCAGGCGTTTCGTTCACCGATATGTCGCAATTCGGTTAACGCGGCCGCTCTACAATGCAGGACGCCCCGTTTGTGCCGGCGATGCGCGGTTTGGGGCGTTTGAAAAGAAAGGAATGCGCGATGAGCGAATCTATCGGAACAACCTGCGTTCAAGGTGGCTACCGTCCTGGCGATGCGGAGCCTCGCCAGGTGCCCATCTACCAGTCGACAACGTGGAAGTATGACACCAGCGAGCACATGGGGCGCCTGTTCGACCTGGAAGAAGCGGGCTATTTCTACACCCGTCTGCAGAATCCCACCAACGATTACGTTGCCGCTAAGATTTGCGAGCTTGAAGGCGGCAGCGCGGCTATGCTTACGTCTTCCGGACAGGCCGCGAACTTCTTCGCGATATTCAATATTGCGGGCCAAGGCGACCATGTTGTGGCTTCGTCGGCTATTTACGGCGGTACGTACAACCTGCTGCTGCACACCATGGGCCGTATGGGTTTGGAGTGCACGTTCGTTTCGCCTACGTGTTCTGACGAAGAACTGGAAGCGGCATTCAGGCCCAATACCAAGGCCGTGTTCGGCGAAACCATCGCAAACCCCGCGCTTAACGTGCTCGATATCGAGCGTTTCGCGAAGGCGGCGCATGCCCATGGCGTGCCGCTGATCGTGGACAACACGTTCCCCACGCCGGTGAATTGCCGTCCCTTCGAATGGGGCGCCGACATCGTCACGCATTCCACCACGAAGTACATGGACGGCCACGGTGCCGGCGTTGGTGGGTGCATTGTGGACTCCGGCAAGTTCGATTGGAATGCCCATGCCGATAAGTTCCCAGGCCTTACCACGCCCGACGAAAGCTACCATGGCGTGGTGTACACCGAGCGCTTCGGCTTGGAAGGAGCCTTCATTACCAAGGCAACGTCCCAGCTCATGCGCGATTTCGGTTCCATCCAATCGCCGCAAAACGCATTCTTGCTGAACATGGGCCTGGAAAGCCTGCACGTGCGTATGGCTCAGCATTGCAAGAACGGCCAGGCTGTTGCCGAATTCCTTTCCGGCCATCCTAAGGTTGCGTGGGTGCGTTACTGCGGCTTGCCGGGTGATGAAAACTACGAGCTGGCCCGGAAGTACCTGCCCAACGGTTCGTGCGGCGTGGTGAGCTTCGGCGTGAAGGGCGGCCGCGAGGCGGCAGAGCGCTTCATGGCGAACTTGAAGCTGGCACAGATCGCCACCCATGTTGCCGATGCGCGGACCTGCGTCCTGCACCCGGCAAACGCAACGCATCGCCAAATGAACGATGAGGAGCTGGCGGCAGCTGGCATCAGCCCTGATCTGGTGCGTCTTTCCTGCGGCATTGAGGACACCGCCGACTTGATTGCCGATATCGACCAGGCGCTTTCGTTCGTATAAACCGTTTACGGATGCGAGTACATACCGCTACGCATTGAAGGGCCGTTTCCTGCGGGAAGTGGCCCTTTTCGCGCGGCGGGCCCTCTTATCGGATTTGAGGTTTTCGACGGTGCTTTTGTCGGTGCTCTACGTACTATAATGGCAGCTAGTTAGGCATTGCCGGGCTTATGCTCCGGGCATGCCATTCCATCGTAATCTGCACAAGAGAGCAACCTGCTATGCGTGACGTACATTGCCATATTCTTCCCGGGGTAGACGATGGTGCTCGCACCATGTCGGAATCGCTGCTGATGATTTCCGCCGCCATGAAGGCGGGCGTTACCTCTATCGTGTGCACGCCGCACTGCTGCGATCCGTTTTTCAATTTCGAGCGCATGTGGCAGGCCTACTTGCAGTTGAAGCATCGCGTTTCGGCAATCCCTCACGCCCCCGAGCTTTCCATGGGTTTCGAAGTTGACTACTACAAGCTGAAGAAGCTGGGCATGGATGCCGCTGTCCAATTGGGCAACGATCAGGGGGAGTTTCTGCTGCAGCTACCCAATGGCATGCTTCCGCTCGATTGGGAGTATTGGGTCCATCAGCTGCAATGCAAGGGTTTCAAAGTCATAATCGCCCATCCGGAACGCTGCCGGGAAATCCAGAGGGATGTCGAGGTTGCCAGGCGATTCCTGCTTGCCGGGTGCGAATTGCAGATTTCAGCTGATTGCATTTACAGCAGCATCCTAGACCCTACGCGTCGCACGGCGAAGAAGCTCGTTCAGGCGGGCATGGTGAAGCATCTGGCAAGCGATGCGCGTTGCCCTTCCGATTACGAAGTTCTTTCTGAAGCTATGGAGTATTTCAAACGTCTTACAGACCCGAATGCCATGGAAAACAAGAGTATCGAGGAAGTTGAGCGCGAGTGCGCTCAGGCAGAAGCGCGTGCCTATGCCGCCAAGGCAAAAGCCGCATCCGCCGAAGATGCCGCTTTGGACGGAGACGACGCTGCTTCGGCGAACGCTGCGCCCAAGGGTGCGGGCAACGGGGAAGGCGCTTCTGTCGCCGATGCTGCTTCGGGCAGCGAAACCGGTTCCGAGCGTAATGTTGCAGCAAAGGCGGAAGCGGGAGCTGCCCCCCATGATGCTTTAGGGCACGAGGTTGCCAAAGACAATGACGCATCCAAGGGCGAGGATGCTACCGATGGCAAGGAAGCCGAAGGCGTAAACGGTGACGCTCCGAAGCCGCCGTCGGGAAGGCTCGACGATTTAGCGTTGCCTCTTGTTGGGGAAACCGATGGTCCCCGAAGGGCGGGCCATGCTGCACTGGAAAGCCTTGCGGAATCCGCTCTTGATTCGATGTACGACGATGACGATGAGGTGCCGGTGCACGGCAAGCACGTGCGAGCTGAGTAGATTCTTCGCCAGCCTTTAAGTACCTCAATATGCGATTTGGTTCTTTAATAAGAGCCGTTTCATTTCGTTATATAGGATTCGCCTATAGATAAATCTGATTTTATAGGTTTATTTTCAGCTGCCTAGGTGCGACAATAAATTCTGTTAGCGATCCAAAAAGCTTGCAGCTTTTGTCGCGCGCGCCCCGCACGATACCCCTCTCGTGCGTGGGCGCTTTTTTGTTCGCCCCGATAGCCTTCGGCCCCTGGGGCGAACGGCTGTTTTTCAGCGATGAACGATTTCTTTCAAAAAAAGTTATTGACGGCTAACTTTCTTTTGGTTAAGTTATCTATGGTTAACTTTGAGGAAGCGAAAACTTCTGGTGAAGAACTTCTACACCTCTTCATCGACATCGTTCTCTTCGGGCTCATATTTGGGACGGTGCCACTGCTTTGTCCTTTTGATTCGCCGGAAGTTCAGCAACCTCGACCCTCTTGCTTTTGGACAAGAGCGTGAACGAGGAAAGGCCCGCCATTGGCGGGCCTTTCCTGTGTTTTGGATAATGCCCATTTGGGCGCGGACCTTTTTCGCGCCATCAAATGGCTCAAGTTCGTTTTAAGCTGCGCTCTGGCAAATATTGCCGCTAAAGTACGAAACCCGTCCCGATTTCAGCCTGATTGCCTGTCATTTTGCCGCTAAAACCAGCGTATTCGGGCAATTTGAGGCGGGCAATCGTACTTTTGAAGCCAAATTTGCCATGAAGGGCCGCCGATTTGGCGCAAATATCTGTCTATCGTTTCTTTTTTCTTTTTTTTGGGGGGGGGTTAACGCTCCAGTTTGCCGGCCTTTTTCAGCCCCAAGCGCATCAGCGCGGCACCGCACAGCGAAGCTACGGTGTCTACCGCCCAATCGGCAGGGTCGCAGCTGCGACTGGGAACAAACAGCTGATGGAATTCATCGGTGACGCCGTACAGGCTGCCTATGGCAAGTGCGGCGATCAGCGCCGCGCGCGGGCCCACGTGAAAGCGGAGCGCATTGAACAGCAAGGCGCCGAAAATCAGGTACTCGGTGAAATGCCCCACGGGCGAAACGTCAACCTCATGGCCGAACAGTTGCTGTGCGCCCGTTGCCAAGGCTCCCTTCACGGCAGATATGATGCCCAGCCCGCTGTTGATGGACTCGCCGGTGTTGGCCGACATCCAGAAGATGACACCCGCCATGGCGACCACGGCTATCCAGCTTATGGCTATTGCGGTGCGGGAATGATTTTGTTTCGGGGTTGCGCTCATAGGTGCCTTTCGCGAGGGGAGTACGTACCAGTAGGGTACGCCATTGCACAGGGCCGAAGGCGCGTAGTGGTGCTGTGGTAAGATAAACCACAACGTATCATCATCGAAGGAGGGGCTTTGCGGAATCAGGACGCAAAGGTTCCAACACGCGTTATCGTGCTCATCGCCATCGTTATCCTTGGCTCGTGCCTAGGCAATTTGTCGCAGACGGCGCTGAATGCCATGTTCTCGGGCATGGCGGTTGATTTCGGCATCGATGTGGGCATGGGGCAGTGGGTTACCACGCTGTATATGCTGGTGCTGGGTATCACCGTTCCCTCGGTCACCTTCTTGATGCGCAGGTTCTCTCTGAAAGGTCTTGTTCTTGCCGCCTTGGCCCTCCTGCTGGTAGGCGCGGCCATCGATGCCGTTGCGCCAACGTTTGAAGTGCTTATCCTGGGCCGCGTGCTGCAGGCGGTGTCGGCGGGCATCACCATGCCCATGATGATCAGCATCGTCATGATGTCGTTCCCGCGCGACAGGCAGGCAACCGTTATGGGCATTGCTGGCATTGCCATGGGCTTCGCTCCGAACATCGGTCCCACCATCGGCGGCTGGATGATCGGCTTTGCAGGGTGGCGCAGCTTCTTCGTGGCGTTGCTCGCTTGCTCGTTCGTTCTGCTGGTGCTTTCTGCTGTGCTTATTGTGCGCGAGCCCCAAACCGACTCTTCTGCCAAGCTCGATGTGGTCTCGCTGCTGCTTTCGGCGTTGGGCTTCGGCGGGTTGCTTCTGGGCTTCTCGAACGCTTCCAGCTACGGGTTCGCCAGCCTTTATATCTGGGTTCCCGTGGTGCTGGGCGCACTGTTCTTGGTGCTGTACCTGCGCAGGCAGAAGCGCATCGACAACCCGCTGACCGATTTGCACATCTTCGATTCATGGCGTTATCGTGCCAGCTTCTGGGCGGCGAACGCCCTGTTTGCAAACTATATGGGCATTACCCTGGTTTTGCCGCTGTTCATCGAAGGACCATGGGGCGGTACGGCGCTGCAGGCGGGCTTGTCGCTTCTGCCGGGCACTGTTGCTGCGTTCATCGTGAATCCCCTGGCGGGTTATTTGGTCGATCGCATCGGCGGGCGTCCGGTTATCGTGGCGGCGTCGGTGTGCCTGGCGGTGGGCGGCGTGTCGATGGCGTTCATCGATGAGACCTCCCCGTTTTGGCTGATCATCGTGATGCAAGGCATTCGCGCCACGGGTGTTTCGGGGCTTATCGGGCCGCTTACCTCGTGGGGCATGGCCGACTTGCCGCACCAGATCATGACGGACGGATCGTCGTTCAGCACGGCAGTGCGCCAGGCGTGCGCTTCCATTGGCACGGCACTTATGGTTTTCGCTATAGCGCTGGGTGCTTCGGCGGGCCTCCCCCTAATGGGCTACCATGCCGCCTTTGCGCTTTCGGGCGCCTTCGCGCTAGTTGCGCTTGCCATTGCCGTAGTGCGTATTCGTTAAGCAGAGCGGGGCGGTTGCTGGGCTCGGCCGAATCCCGGCCGGTGTCTGGCGGAAGCGCAGCAGGGGTCAGCAGCGTTGCGGGTGAAAAGGCTGGCAAAGCTGCCGACGCGTTGCGTGCGAGCGCTTCTATTTCGTGTTTAATTTCGGGAGCACGAAGTATTTTCCCAAGCTCTCTTTTCGAGCGAACGGTGCGTGAGTAGAATACGAGCCATGGATACTGAAATCAAATTACGCATGGCAACGAAGGAAGACGCTCCCGCGTTGCTGGACATCTACACCCCCTACGTGCTCGAAACAGCGGTTACCTTCGAAATCGAGCCCCCCACGTTGGAGGATTTCACGGCACGCATCGAGCGCGTCCTAGAGCGTTACCCCTATATCGTGGCCGAAAAGGACGGCGCCATCTTGGGCTATGCCTACGCTTCGGCATTCCGCCCTCGTGCTGCGTATTCCCACGCGGCTGAAACGTCGATCTACGTGCGCAAAGATTTGCGCAGCCGTGGCTTGGGCCGTCGCATGTACGAAGCGTTGGCGAAGCTTTTGCTTCTGCAGAACGTCTTCAACATGGAAGCCTGCATCGCTCACTGCGATCCTGCCGACGAATACGTGCCTGCCACCAGCCGCTTGTTCCACACGCGCTTGGGCTTCAAGCACGCGGGCAGCTTCAGCAAGTGCGCGCTGAAGTTCGGCCGTTGGTACGACATGATTTGGATGGAGCGCATCCTGGCAACGCGCGAACCTCAGGAAACCCCCCCCTTCCGTCCCCTGCCGGACGTTGACCAGCGTTACATCGACAGCATTCTGAACAACGCGTAATCGCTGCGCGATGCCTTGCGGGCATCGCAGGTACGTGCAAAGCGCAATGACGCTGCGTGCGATCCCGAAACAGAGGAAACACCAAAGCCCATAAGGCGCCACATCGGCCGGCCTTATGGGCTTTTTCGATTCTTGCAGCCAATGGATTCGTGCTACCTCGCTCCCCGGCACAGGCTTTACCTTTGCGCCGAGCTGCCCATGGGCCTCTTCCGCTGCAAGTGGCCGCCCGCGGCGGTAATGTGCCCGTTTGCAGGGGCAAAACGCGTATTGCGTGGCGTAAGGCGCCTTAAAGAGCGATTTAGCACTCTAGTGTGCTATACTGCGGGCTACTTTAGTTAAGTAAAGTCATACCGCTGAAACGAGGTACCCATGAAAAAGAAGTTCTTAAGCGTGCTGGCCGTTGCCTGCGTTGCGTGCCTTTCCGCCGCACTGCTTGCCGGCTGCTCGCAGCAGTCTTCCAGCTCCAACGACGGCAATCCCGCCGACAACAAGCTCATCGTGGGCTTCGACAACAGCTATCCGCCCTACGGCTTCATGGATGCAAACAACAATCCCACCGGTTTCGACCTTGATCTTGCCCAGGAAGTTGCCAGCCGCAACGGTTGGGACATCCAGCTTGAGCCCATCGACTGGGACGCTAAGGACGCGCTGCTGAACCAGGGCACCATCAACTGCATCTGGAACGGCTTCACCATGGAAGGCCGTGAAGACAACTACACTTTCTCCGAGCCGTACATGCTCAACGAGCAGGTTGTTGTGGTGAAGAAGGGCTCGGGTATCAACTCTCTTTCCGATCTTGCCGGTAAGACGGTGGTAACCCAGGCCGATTCTGCCGCACTCGACGTGCTCCAGGGCGACCAGAAGTCCCTGTCCGACACGTTCAAGAGCTTGCAGACCCTGCCCGATTACAACAATGCCTTCATGCAGCTTGAGTCTGGCATGGTAGATGCTGTAGCATGCGACCTCTCCATTGCCCAGTACCAGATTGCCGCCAAGCCCGATGCCTATCAGCAGCTTGAGCCGCTGAGCAGCGAGCACTACGCTGTTGGCTTCAAGAAGGGCGACGATGCCCTGGCCGCTAAGGTTTCCAGCACGTTGAAGGACATGTACAACGACGGCACGGTTGCCAAGCTCATCGAAAAGTACGCCGACTACGGTATGAGCGAAGAGAACTGGGTGCTTAAGTAACAAACATTTGGGCAGATGCGCCGCTTGCCTTGCAGGGCGGCACATCTGACAGTATTGGGCGGAAGGCTTCCCCTTCCGCCCTTTGTTGCGTTCTGCGGCAGAAACGCATTGAACGCGAAAAGGAGGAAGATATGGAACTTGGCGTGATGGTTAGCGCCTTGATGGACGGCCTGGGGCTGTCCGCTTGGATTTTCGTGGTTACGCTGGTGGGCTCGTTGCCGCTGGGCATCGTGGTTGCCCTGTGCCGCATGAGCTCGTTCAAGCCGCTTTCGCTGCTTGCCCAGTTCTACATTTCCATCCTGCGCGGCACGCCTCTGATGCTACAGCTGATGGCATTTATGTTCGGCCCGTACTACCTGTTCGGCATGAACTTGGGCACCGATTGGAAATTCGGAGCGTGCGCTGTGGGCTTCATCCTGAACTACTCGGCCTATTTCGCCGAAATTTACCGTTCGGGCATACAGTCCATTCCGAAGGGCCAGTACGAAGCGGCGTTGGTGCTGGGCTATTCGCGTTCCCAGACGTTTTTCAAGATCGTGTTGCCGCAGGTTGTGAAGCGCATCCTTCCCGCTATGGGCAACGAGATCATCACGCTGGTGAAAGACACGTCGCTGGCGTTCGTTTTGGGCATGGCGGAAATGTTCTCGGTTGCTAAGGCGCTTGCCGCAAGCAACGTTTCCATGCTGCCGTACGCTATCGCGGCGCTTATCTACTGGGTGTTCTGCCTGGTTATCGAATTCATCTTAGGCCGCGTGGAAAAGAAGCTGGCCTACTACCACGACTAGCGCGTTGGTGTGAAGAGTTTCAGAAAAGGGGTTTCCATTATGGGAAATATGCCGGTTGTGAACCTGAGCCATGCGCGTAAGGCGTTTGGCAGCAACGAGGTTCTGAAAGATATCTCGCTTACCGTGAACCAGGGCGATGTGCTCTCCATCATCGGTCCTTCGGGTGGCGGTAAGTCTACGCTGTTGCGCTGCATGACGTTGCTTGAAACGTTGGATTCCGGTTCGCTTGCCTACGGTGATGTGTTGGTTGCCGAAGCCGATGCTTCGGGCAAGGCGGTGTACGGCGGCAAGGAAGTGCTTGCCCAGGCGAAGAAGCGCTACGGCTTGGTGTTCCAGAACTTCAACCTGTTCCCGCACTTCACGGTGCTGCAAAACGTCACCGATGCGCTTATCTGCGTGCAGAAGCGCCCGAAGGAAGAAGCGTTGGCGCGCGGCCGTGAGCTGCTGGCGAAGATGGGCTTGGCAGACAAGGAAGACATGGTTCCCTGCGAGCTTTCCGGTGGCCAACAGCAGCGCGTTGCCATTGCGCGCGCGTTGGCGCTTGACCCTGATGTGCTGTTCTTCGACGAGCCCACTTCTGCACTCGACCCCGAGCTTACCCAGGAAGTGCTGCGCGTTATCCGCGAGCTGGCCGACGAGCACATGACCATGGTTATCGTTACGCACGAAATGGCCTTCGCGCGCGATGTTGCCGACCGCGTCGCGTTCATGGACGGTGGCGTTATCGTGGAAGAAGGTCCGGCGCAGCAGGTTATCAACAACCCGCAGCACGACCGCACCAAGGCGTTCCTCAGCCGCTTTCAAGAAGGTGCCGCCGACTAGTGACAAAATGGGGACAGTCCCCATTTTGTCATTTTCCAAAACAGGTGCCCGCCCGCTGCCGAAAGGTGGCGGGCTCTTTTCGCTTCGGGGCATAATCTTTAGGCGACAGGCACCAACTCAAGGAGGGGCAGCATGATTATTCCGATTGAAGGGCATACGCCCGACACGTCCCAAGCGGCATTCGTCGCCGAAAATGCCACGGTGTGCGGAGATGTGGTGCTGGGGAAAGATTCCTCGGTATGGTTCGGCGCGGTGATGCGCGCGGAAAGCGAGCCGATGCGCATTGGTGCGCGCACCAACATCCAGGACAACGTGACGGTGCACATCGACAACGGCTTTCCCGTTACCATCGGCAACGACGTAACGGTGGGACACAACGCCGTGGTGCACGGCTGCACGGTGGAAGATGGCGTCCTGATTGGCATGGGCTCCACGGTGCTGAATGGTGCGGTAATCGGCAAAGGCTCGGTAGTTGCAGCAGGGGCTTTGGTGCTGGAAGGTGCCGTGGTGCCACCGAACAGCTTGGTTGCCGGCGTTCCCGCCAAGGTGAAGAAGACGTTCGCCCCCGAAGAAGTGGCAGAACGCATAGCCTATTACACGCCTCTCTATGTTGAAGAAGCGAAGCGCTACGCAGCGGGATAACAAAAAGGGGACTGTCCCCATTTTGCTACAAAGAAAAAGGGAGGCTCGCATGCAGCGAGCCTCCCTTGCTAGATATGCCTAAAAGGTTTTATTCCTCTTCGGTTGCCTTCAGCAAACCGTAGCCGCCATGCTCACGGCGATACAGAATATTCACAGCATTGGTGTCGCGATCGATGTAGGCGAAGAAATCGTGACCCAGAAGATCGATCTGGACCAGGGCTTCCTCTTCGGTAAGAGGCTCAAGAACCAGTTCCTTCACGCGTACAACTTCATCGTCAGCGGAAAGCTCATCCATCAAGCCGTCGATGTCGAGGTCGGAACCCGTTTTTGCCGGTGCGCTGGAAATCTTCTTGTCGATAACGCGCGTCTTGTATTTGCGCAGCTGGCGAAGAACCTTGGCGGCAGCAACGTCGATTGCGGCATACATGGTTTCTTCGTTTTCCTCAACGCGGATGATATGACCACGCGCACGCATGGTCACCTCGCACTTGGCGGGAGTGGGGTTGGCAGGGTTCTTTTCAACCTGCAGAACAACCTCGGCGGTAAGGGGACTGATGTCCATGACCTTCATGGAGTTGCCGATTTTTTCCTCGGCATAGGAGCGGATAGCTTCCGTGACGGGCATCTTGCGGCCGGTGATGGTGATTTCCATGATTTCACCTCTCAAACTGAAACAAACTTCGCGGTTCTTCGAGGGGCCCCTCAGGAAACTGAAGCGCTTGGAAAGCAAGCGATTCGTGCTATGGGATGCGCGTTCGGTGCGCCCCAGTAGCACCTTCTTTTTAGGGAAGCGGTTTCTTATTTCCCCTCGTCAACCCTCTTCGTTTATTAGTCTAGCGCACTTCTTCACAATGTCATCAATAAAAATGAACTTGTTCTAAAACGTTGGATA
Organism: uncultured Eggerthella sp.; assembly: GCA_905203045.1. Lineage (GTDB taxonomy): Bacteria > Actinomycetota > Coriobacteriia > Coriobacteriales > Eggerthellaceae > Anaerotardibacter. The sequence goes on along the minus strand of CAJKUH010000008.1, from coordinate 56,899 downwards.
AACGTTGCCATTACCAAGAATTTTTGAATGATTCGCTCTGCTATCGTGGAAAGCTGAAACCTCGGCAAAGGAATGTGCTATGACCCATAAACCGCATAAGGAAACAGGCATCTTCATCAATGAAGTGTCCTCGCACCAACGTCGTTACCACAAAGTGCTCGAGCTTACCCATTCAACCACCAAGGCAGCGGGAGTCATGCTCTTGGCTGCCATTGTGGCGTTGGTGGTGGCGAACACAGCTGCGCATGGCACGTTCACGGAATTCTGGCATACCGAGGTGGTGGTGGGCTTCGGTGCCAATCATGCGGAAATGTCGCTGGCTCACATCATCAACGATGTGCTCATGGCGGTGTTCTTCCTTTTGGTGGGCTTGGAAATCAAGTACGAGATGACGGTGGGGGAGCTTACCAACATCCGCCAGGCCATCCTGCCGGTGGGTGCTGCCATTGGCGGCGTGCTCATGCCGGTGGGCATTTACTTGTTGTTCAACGCCGGCAACCCCGAAACCATGATGGGCTGGGGCGTGCCCACCGCGACCGACATTGCCTTCGCATTGGGCATTCTGGCGCTGTTGGGGTCGCGTGTGCCGGCAGGCCTGCGCGTGTTCCTTAGCACGCTCGCCGTCGCAGACGACATTGTGGCCATCTTGGTCATTGCCATTTTCTACGGCCAAAGTCCTTCTTTTATATGGTTGGCGGCGGCAGCGGTGGTGCTGGCGGTGCTTATCGTGCTGAACCGTACCCATGTGTACTCGCTGGTGCCGTATCTGGTGGTGGGTGCGGTGCTGTGGTACTGCATATTTATGTCGGGTGTGCATTCCACCATTGCCGGCGTGCTGCTGGCGTTCACCATTCCCTCGGGCTCGCACGTGAAGCTGAAGGATTTCGCCAGCTGGTCGGGGCAGCGCGTGAAGGAAGCGGAAGAAAACTTCGTGCCCGACCAGCCGGTAATCGGGCAGGCCGACTACCTTGCCAGCGTTTCGCGCTTGGCGCGTGTGTCGCGTCAGGTGGTGCCGCCGGCAACGCGCCTGGAACGCAAGCTGTACCCGTGGGTGTACTTCGCCATTCTGCCTTTGTTCGCGCTTACCAATGCCGATGTCGCTTTCATGCAGGCGCCAGCGGGCGAGATCCTTTCCAGCCCCATCTTCCTGGGCGTGTTCTTCGGCCTGGTGGCGGGCAAGCCGCTGGGCATCATGCTCATGAGCTTCATCATTGTGAAGGCGAAGCTTTCGGCTTTGCCTGAAAACGTGAACTGGGCCCATATGTTGGGTGCGGCATTGCTGGGTGGCGTGGGCTTTACCATGTCCATCTTCGTGGCGAACCTGGCATTTGCCGATGCATCCTCGGTGATGATTGCCAAGGTGGCCATTCTGGCCGCTTCGTTGGTGGCGGGTGTTCTGGGCTTCGCGTTCCTCTTTTTCCAGGCAAAGGCGGCCAGTGCGCGTGGGCAGCATTTCGAAATGGAGCTGCCCTCCGCAAGCAACATGCAGTCGCATGCGGCTCATGAAGCCGAGCGTCGCTACAAGCGTGAACACGATCACGACGAGAATGAATAGGCACATGCCGCTGAGCTGGCATTATGAAGCTGCTCTTCACATAACTTTGCGTTGTGCAACACGGGTTTGCTACCATGGATGAAGCTGAATTATTGCGCTAGGGATACGTCCCAAACATGCGCAAGGTCAACGCGAAAGCGCTAGGAGGCTCTTTTATATGACGAAACAGATGTGCACTTCCAAGCCTAAGATGGCTTTGAACGCAGCCTTCGCTGCTGTTCTGGCTGTCGGCCTTTCGGTACCGGCGGCAAGCGCATATGCTGCACCTTCCGACGACAAGCAGGCTGAAGCTCAGGCTGCCCTGCAGAAGTTGAACCAGTATCAGTCCGAACTTGATGAAGCTTGCAGCAATTACGAGCAGGCTCATCAGGAGCAGATCGATGCTCAGAACCGCGTAGACGAGGCCCAGAAGCAGATCGAAGAGAAAACCTCCCAGATCGAACAGGATCAGAGCCGTCTTTCCGATCGTGCCCGCGACATGTACCGCTCTGGCGACACCAACTTCCTTGATGTTATCCTGGGCGCTTCTTCCTTCGAGCAGTTTGCCACCACGTGGAACATGCTGGAAACCCTGAACGACAACGATGCTCAGCTGGTTTCTGAAACCAAGACGGCCCGCGAGGAACTGCAGAATGCCAAGCAGGAAGCAGAAGACCAGGCCAAGGTTGCATCCGACAAGGCTGAAGAGGCCAAGTCCATCGCTACTGCCGCAGACCAGAAAACCTCTGAAATGCAGCAGACCTACAACAGCCTTTCCGCTGAAGCTCAGGAACTGGTAAAGCAGGAACAGGAGGCTCAGCAGCAGGCTCAGCAGCAGGCAGCTGCTCAGGCTGAGCAGAGCGGCACTGCAGGTAACGATGCAGCTGCTGCCAACACGAACAACAACAGCGGCAACAATTCGAACAGCGGAAACAACAGCTCCAGCAACAACAGCAGCTCCAGCAACAATTCGAGCAGCAGCAGCTCCAGCAACAATTCGAGCAGCAACAAGAACAACAGCAACAAGAACAATTCCAGCACGAACAACAACAAGCAGCAGACCGTTTCCGGCAACAGCGTAGTAAGCCGCGCTTACTCCCAGCTGGGCAAGCCCTACGAATGGGGCGCAAATGGTCCTAACTCGTTCGACTGCTCTGGTTTCGTAAGCTACTGCCTTACCGGTTCTTACAGCCGCATTGGCACTACGTACACCTTCATGGGTTGGACTCGCGTTTCCAATCCTCAGCCCGGTGATGTTGTTACTTCGTCAACCCATTGCGGCATCTACATCGGCAACGGCCAGATGATCCATGCTCCCCACACGGGCGACGTGGTTAAGGTCGGTCCGGTTCAGTCCGGCATGATCTACGTTCGCTACTAGCGAATCGCTGAAAACAACTTTTAGAAACCCGCTTCGGCGGGTTTCTTCTTTTTCAGGGCGCGAACGGTGGGGCCGAAAGGCGACCAAAAGGGACAGTCCCTTTTTGGTCAACGGGGGGGGCGCAAAAGCCTTCATTGCCGCATCTTCGGTCGTTCACAATTCAAGCGCAAAATGCACATATGGGTATGACCTGGGTAAATGCCGAAGAAACATGCATTCGGAGGCACTATGCGTATGTGCCTCATTGCGACCCTGCCGTGCCCTTTGCTAAGCTGAATCAGCTATCGCTTAATCGCACCACTACACCACCAGGAGGAAACTCACGATGGGTATTTCAATCGCAAAACACAAGCGGGCGCTCACTTCAGCCGCAATGGCTGTCGTGCTTACTGCGGGCTTGGCCGTTCCTACCACGGTTGCCTTGGCCGAGCCTACCGCTGCTGAAAAGCAGGCAGAGGCGCAGCAAGCGCTCAACAAACTCAACGAAATGCAAGACCAGTTGGACGAAGCATCCAACAATTACTACGCTGCCGTAGATGAGCAGAAGGCCGCTGAACAGAAGGTCGATGAAGCTCAGCAGAAGGTAGACCAGAAAACCAAGGAAATCGAAGGCTACCAGGAAAAGCTGGGCAACCGTGCGCGTGACATGTACCGCTCGGGCAACACTGGCTTCATCGACGTTATCCTGGGCGCTTCTTCCTTCGAGCAGTTTGCCACCACGTGGAACACACTCGAAATGCTCAATGAAAACGACGCCGAATTGGTAAGCGAAACCAAGAGCGCACGTGAAGAGCTGCAAGATGCCAAGCAAGAAGCCGAAGAGCAGGCCCAGGTGGCATCCGACAAGGCTGCAGAAGCCAAATCGGTGAAGGAACAGGCTGAAGCCACCACGGCTCAGATGCAGCAGACCTACGACAACCTTTCTGCCGAAGCGCAGGAATTGATGCGCAAGGAAGAAGAAGCAGCGGAAAAGGCCCGTCAGGAAGCAGCTGCTCGTGAGGCTGCTGCAGCGGCAGCCGCTGCCCAGCAGCAGCAACAGCAGCAGTCGTCCAATTCCGGCTCCAGCAAGGGCAGCAGCAACGTTGACAACAACGCTACGCAAACCGTTACGGGCAACACAGTGGTAGACCGCGCCTATGCCCAGCTGGGCAAGCCCTATGTGTGGGGTGCGGCCGGTCCTAACGCCTTCGACTGCTCGGGCTTGGTGGGCTACTGCATCACCGGCAAGATGGGCAACCATTGGTGCACCACCTACACCATGGCAAGCTGGAAGCGCGTTACCAACCCGCAGCCGGGCGATTTCTGCCTGAACAGCCACCACACGGGCATCTACATCGGCAACGGCCAGATGATCCACGCGCCCCGTACCGGTGACGTGGTGAAGATCAGCGCAGTCCACTCTGGAATGTGGTACGTTCGCTACTAAATTATGGAGGGCGCATGAGCGCCCTCTTCCTTTTTGCGGGAAGTGTGGTAGTATACAACCCGCTAATCACAACAACGGGATGTGGCTCAGCTTGGTAGAGCGCTGCGTTCGGGACGCAGAGGTCGCAGGTTCGAATCCTGTCATCCCGACCATTGCAACCACTGAAGGGTATCCTGAAAAGGGTACCGTTCTTTTTTGTTAGAGTACTTTTCAGGTACTCGCAGAAACATTAGGGCCCGCTTTTACGGCGCAGGCCCGCCACCGTCACGGAGGTGCTTCATGAAGATTGGGCCTTTCGGTCCTTTAGAGATCGTCATCATCCTCGTAGTTATCCTCGTTCTTTTCGGACCCAAGAACCTTCCCAAGCTTGGTACCGCTATCGGCAAGGCAGTGAAGAACCTGCGCGAAGGTCTGGGCGGCAACAAGAAGGTTGAAGAAGCTGAAGAGCCTGCTCCCAAGGCAGCATCTGAAGCCAAGGACGAAATCGAGGTCGAGGTTATCGACAAGCCTGAGCCTGGCAAGAAAGCCAGCGCCGACGCAGAGGCTAAAAAAGAAGAGGCATAAGCTTAATCGCTTCGCTTCATCACGGGATGCAAAGGGCACGCTTCTTTTATAGGGGCGCGCCCTTTTCGCGAGTATAGGAAAGGAAGATTGGCCGGCGCATGCCAGGCCGAGGGGTGTAACACCATGGACAACAACTACGTTCTTACTCAAGAAGGCAAGGAAAAGCTTGAACAGGAACTTCATTTCCTGGAAACGGAAAAGCGCGCCGAGATCGGCGACCGCATCCGCGTAGCTCGCGAATTCGGCGATATTTCCGAGAACTCCGAGTACGACGACGCTAAAAACGAGCAGGCCGCAAACGAGGCCCGCATCGCGGAAATCACCCGCATCCTGGGCGAGGCTACCATCGTGGAAGCTCCCACCGAATCGGGCCGTGTCAACATCGGCAGCCGCGTAACCGTGAACATGGGCGGTCGCGAGCGCGTATTCACCATCGTCGGTGGTGCTGAGGCAAACTCCGCCGAGGGCAAGATCTCCAACGAATCGCCCGTTGGCGCAGCGCTGCTGGGCCACAAGCAGGGCGACGCGGTAGAGGCACAGGGCCCCACTGGCCGCGTTATCAAGATGAGCATTCTTTCTATCGAGCGCTAAGTAGCAAATAAGGAATTCACATGGCAGAAGAACACAACGAGCAAGTAATCGAAGACGATCCGATCGAGGTGCGCCGCGCCAAGCGCGAGGCGCTGTACGCTGCGGGCAAGAACCCCTACGGCCATGCCGCATTCAAGTACACCCATCACATTGCCGATTTGGACGAGAAGTACGCCGAGCTGGCTGATGGCGAAAACACTGAAGACGCTGTTTCCATCGCAGGCCGTGTTATGGCCAAGCGTGTTCAGGGCAAGATCATCTTCTTCGAGCTGCAGGATGCCACGGGCCGCATTCAGCTCTTCTGCCGCATCAACGCACTCGGCGAAGAAGCCTTCGCTGAAATGAAGGACTTGGACCTGGGCGACTGGATCGGCGCTCACGGCCTTATGATGCGCACGCGCCGCGGCCAGCTTTCGGTGGCGGTAGACTCGTTCCAGCTGCTTTCCAAGGCGCTGCGTCCGCTGCCTGAAAAGTTCCATGGCCTGAACGACAAGGAAACCCGTTACCGTCAGCGCTATGTTGACCTTATCGTGAACGACGAGGTGCGCGATACCTTCCAGAAGCGCTCGAAGATCCTTTCTGCGTTCCGCCGCTATATGGAAGCTGATGGCTACTATGAGGTGGAAACGCCTATCCTGCAAACCATTCAGGGTGGTGCTACTGCAAAGCCCTTCATCACGCATTTCAACGCGCTGAACCAGGAAAACTACCTGCGTATCGCAACCGAGCTGCACCTGAAGCGCTTGCTGGTGGGCGGCTTCGAGCGCGTGTTCGAAATCGGCCGCGTCTTCCGCAACGAGGGCATGGACCCGACGCACAACCCTGAGTTCACCACCATGGAAGCCTACTGCGCTTTCAACGACCTGCAGGGTATGAAGCAGCTGGCACAGGGCGTTATCAAGGCGGCAAACGCTGCCGTGAACGACACCGAGCAGCTTGAGTACCAGGGCCAGACCATCGACATCTCGGGTGAATGGCCTTCTATTCCCATGACCGAGGTTGTTTCCAAGGCGCTCGGCGAAGACGTAGACTTGGACACGCCGGTAGAGCACTTGGCCGAGCTTGCCAAGAAGAACGGCATCGAAGTGAAGCCCGAGTGGACGGCCGGCAAGCTTATTGCCGAGCTGTACGACGAAATCGGCGAGCCCACGCTGGTGAACCCCACGTTCGTGTGCGACTACCCGGTGGAGGTAAGCCCGCTTGCCAAGCGCTTCGAAGACGACCCACGTCTTACCGACCGTTTCGAGCTGGTTATCGCCGGTCATGAATACGCCAATGCCTTCGCCGAGCTGAACGACCCGGTTGATCAGGCTGAGCGCTTCCAGAAGCAGATGGAGGAAAAGGCTTCCGGCGACGACGAGGCCATGGAATACGACACCGACTACATCCGCGCTCTCGAGTACGGCATGCCTCCCGCAGGCGGCATCGGCATCGGCATCGACCGCGTGGTGATGCTGCTGACGAACCAGCCCTCTATTCGCGACGTGCTGCTGTTCCCGCATATGCGTCCCGAAGCAAAATAGGGTTTCAGCTGAGTAAGTATTGCGGGATTCCTGCGGAACAGCAGCACCCCGCCTCGCGGCGGGGAAGCAGGTAGTTGCGTTGTTCTACGAACAACGCAACTCTCACATGAGACGCGATGACGCTGCGTGTACCCCTGGCGGCACAGCTGGCGGTCCAAATGGGCTTGACGTGCAGAGCACGCCTAGCGCCCGTTTTCCCACCATCTGCACTCGCCAGGGACACGCTCGCTGTTATGCATTGATGACGCGATTGTTCGGCTAGGTTTTGCAGGCACGTGCAGCTTCATTTGAAAATGGGGGTTCAGTAAAGGCGCTCTTTAGGAGTGCCTTTTTCGTTTACCCTAGAAAACATTCTGCTTGAAAGTTCATTCTGGCTACAGATTGTTAACGGGTTAGCACTCAGGTTATTTGAGTGCTAGCATAATCGAGAATCAGACTACTTGCCGAGAGAATCGAGGCTTATATGTCCTTCGACAAGTTTACCGACAAGGCCAGGAAGGTGCTGGTGCTTGCCCAGGAAGAGGCGCGTGCGTTGCACCAGCCTTACGTGGGCACCGAGCACGTGCTTCTGGCCTTGCTGAAGGAAAAGGATGGGTTGGCGGCGCAGACGCTCGACCATTTGGGCGTTACCTACGATGCTGCCCTGGAATGCGTGCGCCAGCTGGTGAAGGGCGACGACACCGCCGATGTGTCGGGTCACTTGAGCTTCACCCCGCGCGTGAAGCGCGTGCTGGAAAACTCGCTGCGCGAAGCCATGCAGATGGGGAAGAGCTACATCTCTACCGAGCATCTGCTGTTGGGCATTGTGCGCGAAGGCGAAGGCACGGCTATCGACGTGCTGCGCAACATGGGCGTGGAAGGCGATGCTATTCGCTCTTCCCTGAACGATATGGTGGGCCAGTCAGCGGTGTTCGCAGGCGCTACCAACTTCGACCCCAGCTCAAACGCATCGGATAGCATGCTGAAGGAATTCGGCACCGACCTTACCAAGAAGGCAAAGGACGGCAAACTCGACCCGGTTATCGGCCGTGCGGGCGAAATCGAGCGCGTGATGCAGATCCTTTCCCGCCGCCAGAAGAACAACCCGCTGCTTATCGGCGAACCGGGCGTGGGCAAAACCGCCATCGCCGAAGGCCTGGCGCAGCTTATCGTGGCCGATCAGGTACCCGACATCATCCGCAACATGCGCATCGTGACGCTCGATGTTTCGGCGTTGGTTGCCGGCTCGAAGTACCGTGGCGAATTCGAAGAGCGCCTGAAGAAGTGCATCAAGGAAGTTGAGCAGGCGGGCGACATCATCCTGTTCATCGACGAGCTGCACACGCTCATCGGCGCCGGCGCGGCAGAAGGCTCTATCGACGCCGCTGCCATCCTGAAGCCGCCGCTGTCCCGTGGCGAAATCCAAATCATCGGCGCAACCACGCTCGACGAGTACCGCAAGCACCTGGAAAAGGACTCCGCTTTCGAGCGCCGCTTCCAAACCGTGTTGGTGAAGGAGCCGAGCGAAGAGCAGGCAGTGCGCATCCTGGAAGGCCTGCGCGATCGCTACGAGGCACACCATCATGTGCACTTCACCGACGAAGCGCTGCACGCTGCCGTAAGCCTTTCCGACCGCTACATCCAGGACCGCTTCCTGCCCGACAAGGCCATCGACGTGCTCGACGAAGCCGGTGCCCGCATGCGCATCCGCAATATGGTGCTGCCCGAAGAGGTGCAGAAGATCGCCGACGAGCTGCGCAGCGTTCGCAACCAGAAAGACGACGCCATCGCCAAGCAGGACTTCAAGCGCGCCGACACCCTGCATGAAAAGGAAGTCGAGCTGCAGAACAAGCGCGACGAGGCGCAGAAGGCCTGGGAGGAAAAGAACAGCAACGCCGTGCACGAGGTATCGGTAGAAGACGTAGCCGACGTGGTTTCCATGACCACGGGCGTGCCCGTTTCCAACCTCACCGAGGCCGAAACCGAAAAGCTGTTGCGCATGGAACAGGTGCTGCACGAGCGCGTAATCGGCCAGGACGAAGCGGTAACCGCGCTTTCCAAGGCCATCCGTCGTTCGCGTTCGGGCCTGAAAGACCCGAAGCGTCCTGCTGGCTCGTTCATCTTCCTGGGCCCTTCGGGCGTGGGCAAAACCGAGCTATCGAAGGCGTTGGCGGAATTCCTCTTCAATTCCGAGGATGCGCTTATCTCCTTCGACATGTCCGAGTACATGGAAAAGCACTCGGTTTCGCGCCTGGTTGGCTCGCCTCCGGGATATGTGGGCTACGACGAGGGCGGTCAGCTTACCACGGCAGTGCGTCAGCGTCCGTACTCGGTTGTGCTGTTCGACGAAATCGAGAAGGCGCACCCCGATGTGTTCAACATCCTGCTTCAAATCCTGGAGGAAGGTCGCCTTACCGACTCGCAGGGACGCGTGGTTGATTTCCGCAACACGGTTATCATCATGACCTCGAACGTCGGCGCACGTGAAATCACCACCAGCGCGCCTTTGGGCTTCACGTCCAACGCCAACGGCGGCATGGACGACAAGGAAATGAAGCAGCGCGTAATGGGCGAGGTGAAGAAGCTCTTCCGCCCCGAGTTCCTGAACCGCATCGACGAGATCATCGTGTTCAAGAGCCTGACCGAGGAAGAGATCGTGAAGATCGTCGACCTGATGGTTGCCGATTTGCGCGAGCGCCTGATCGAGCAGAACATGACCATCAACCTGACGCCCGAAGCAGCGCGCTTCGTTGCCAAGGAAGGCACCGACCTTTCCTTCGGCGCCCGTCCGCTGCGTCGCGCCATCCAGCGCCTTATCGAGGATCCGCTTTCCGAGCAGATCCTGGAAGGTCGTTGGACCAGCGGCTCGGTTATCGACGTGGATGTGGAAGATGGCAAACTCGTGTTCAACGCGGGCACCGGCTCTATCCCGGCACCGCGCAAGCGTGATACCATAGCTGCCGAGGCTGAATTGCTTCTTGCCGGCTATGATCTTGGTCACGCGGGGCTTTCCTCGCGCGGCGGCTCTTCCGCAGGAGGCCAGGCAGCCGACTGAGCCCGACGTGCACCAGCGCTGCGGCTCTGATTCCGCACCAGGTGTACAGGAGCTGTCATGACTGATAAAACCATCGATCCGATTTTTGCCCCTTCCGTGCTTGAGCACGCCATGGCCATGTTCGACGATGTGAATTTCGATGCCCTCAAGGCGGAACCCCGCCTTGAGGGTGTCGTCGATAAGAACCCCAAAACTGCCGCCATCATCCTGGCGGGCGGCAGTGGCGAGCGCTTCGGCCACGAAGGCGGCAAGCAGCTGGTTGAAATCGCCGGCAAGCCCATTCTCACCCGTTCCGCTGAAGTGTTCGACGCCGTGGGCGACGTGGGCCTTATCGTTATCGTGTGCCCCGAGGATCGCATGAGCGAATACCTTGCCACGGCAATCGACCCGTTCCCGTTTGTGACGCCCATCGTTATGGCGCCGGCGGGTTCCATTCGCCAGGAATCTGCTTTCTCGGGCTTGGAACTGGTGCCCGAGGAATACGAGTTCGTCATGCTGCATGACGGCGCACGTCCCCTTATCACCAAAGAGCTGATCGAGCACACTATCAGCACCATCAAGGGCAACATCGACTGCGATGGCGCGTTGGTGGGGCACCCCTCCATCGACACGTTGAAGGTTGTTGAAAACGGCGTTGTGGTGGGCACGCCCGACCGTTCCGTGTTCTGGAATGCGCAAACCCCGCAGATTTTCCGCGCCGGCATTTACCGCCGCGCCCATGCTTCGGCCCTGTCCGACGGCTTTGTGGGTACCGACGACTCTTCGCTTATCGAGCGTTTGGGCGGGCGCGTGCTCATGGTGGAAGGCAAGCGCGACAACATCAAGCTCACCGTTCCCGAAGATTACCTGATCATTTCCGCAGCAGTCCGCGCGGCAATCGAAGATCGCCGAGAGGAGTAACCCCGCAGTGACCGAGCAGAACCACGTTTCCCCTGCCGCGATGCGCGTGGGGCTGGGCATGGACGTGCATGCGTTCGCGCCCAACCGCAAGTTGATTTTAGGTGGTGTGGAGATTCCCCATCATCAGGGGCTTTTGGGTCATTCTGATGCCGACGTCCTGGCCCATGCCGTAGCCGATGCCCTTTTGGGTGCCATTCGCGGCGGTGATATCGGCAAGCTGTTCCCCGATACCGACCCAGCCTATGAAGGTGCCGATTCCCTGAAGCTCCTGGCTGCCGTGGCGAACCTTGTTCGCGAACAGGGCTTTTCCATCGTGGACATCGACTGCGTTATTGCCGCGCAGGCACCGAAGCTTTCCCCCTATCGCGACCAGATGCGCGAAAACCTCGCGAAAGCGTGCGGCGTTCCCGTCGAAAACCTGGGTGTGAAGGCAACCACGACCGAGCATTTGGGCTTCGAGGGCCGTGAAGAGGGAATATCCGCGCAAGCGGTGGCATTGGTTTGCCGATGTAGCTAAGCCCGCATAAGGGCCCTTCGGTTGGTATGATCCGCGCGCCGCATCCTGGCGCGCTTCGCTGTTTCAAGGAGATCGCATGATCAAGATTTACGACACCAAAGCACGCGAAAAGCGTCCCTTCGTCCCGGTCAACGACGGCAAGGTGAACATGTACGTGTGCGGTCCCACGGTGTACAACTACATCCATATCGGCAACGCACGCACGTTCATTTCCTTCGACACCATTCGCCGCTACCTTATTTGGCGCGGCTTCGATGTGAAGTTCGTGCAGAACATCACCGACGTCGACGACAAGATCATCAAGAAGGCGAACGAAGAAGGACGCAGTGCCGCGGAGGTGGCTGCCGAATACGCGCAGGCGTTCATCGACGACATGCGCGCAGCCGGCGTTATGGACCCTGATGTGCGCCCCCGCGCCACCGAGGAAATCGACGAGATGATTGCGTTGGTGGAAAAGCTCATAGAAGGCGGTCATGCCTATGAGGTGGAAGGCGACGTGTACTTCGCTGTTCGCTCGTACAAAGGCTATGGCGAGCTTTCCGGCCGCAACATCGATGAAATGGAATCGGGCCATCGCGAGCTGCGTGCCGACGGCCAGGGCTTGGAAGACCGCAAGCGCGATCCGCTCGACTTCGCGTTGTGGAAAGCGGCTAAGCCCGGCGAGCCTTCGTGGGATTCCCCGTGGGGCAAGGGCCGCCCCGGTTGGCACATCGAGTGCTCGGCCATGTCGAAGAAGTACCTGGGCCTGCCGTTCGATATCCACGGTGGCGGTGCTGACTTGGCATTCCCTCATCATGAAAACGAACGTGCGCAGTCGGAAGCGGCGTTTGGCTGCACCTTCTCGAACTACTGGATGCATGGCGGCATGTTGCAGATCAACCACGAGAAGATGTCCAAATCGTTGGGCAACTTCCTTCTGCTGCGTGACATCCTGAAAACCACCGACGCGCGTGTGCTGCGCATGCTGATGTTGCAAACGCACTACCGCAGCCCCTTGGATTTCTCCGACGAGCGCTTGGGCGAAGCGGAAACGGCGTTGGGTCGCATTACGAACTTCGTGAAGAACACCGAATGGCTGTGCGCGAACCCCGAGCCCGAGACGCAGGGCTTTGATGCGGCGGCGTACCGTACGGCGATGGATGCCATGTGCGATTCGTTCATCGAGGCAATGGACGACGACTTCAACACGGCAGGTGCCCTGGGCGCGGTATTCGGCTTCGTGGGCGAAGCCAATACCATGCTTGCCGATGCCAAAGTGGGTACCGTCGATGCTGAGACGGTGCTTGCCGGTGCCGATGCGGTGGCCGACTTGCTTTCGGTCCTGGGCGTTGATGTTCGCGTTGAGGAAACGGAAGAATCCGACGAGTCGGCTGCTGCGGTTGTGGCGTTGGCGGCAGAGCTTGCCGACTTTGAGGGCGATGGGGCCGAAGGCGCTATCGAGGCGCTGCTTGCCCGTCGTGCGGAGGCGCGCAAGGAAAAGAACTTCGCTCTTGCCGATGCGGTGCGCGACCGCTTGGGCGATTTGGGCTACGTGGTTGAAGACACGCCGCAGGGCGCACGCGTAAGCCGCGCATAGAAATCAGTTCGAACGGGGGCCTTGCGCCCCCGTTTGTTTCCTGTGGGAAGCTGCTTGCGGAAAGCTCGAATCAAATGTGGGTAGTTGCACTTCATTTATGGTACAACACCGTTAGAACATGTTCATTTTCTGAACGGGCCGCAGGAAAGCCGCACTGTTCCCCGCAATACGATAAGGTGTGGAGCAATGCGAAAACAGGAAAGGGGATTGCTCATGATAAGGCGGAACCAGTATGTTTCTGTACATGAAACAAGGGCTCAGGTTACGCGTGAAAAGTTGTTGAAGGCCGCTATCAAGCTTGTTAACCGCGATGGTATGAAGCAGCTTACCGTTCGCAACATCTGTGACGAGGCGGGGCTTTCAACGGGCAGTTTCTACAATCTGTTCAGCGGCAAGGAAGACCTCATCTCCTACTACCTGAAGTATGCGTTTGCGCCGTATCGCGAAAAGGCAGTTGAAGAGGGCAAACAGTACGGTCCTATCGAGCGCATCCTGATTCTGTATCGCGCATACGTGGAGTACTGCAAAGATATGGGCTTGGAGTTCGTTTCCGGCTTGTACGCCTCGAACCACAACCCGTTCTTCGACTTCCTGCATCGTGACGCTAAGGACGACTTCATCATCGCCTCGGTGCGCAATTACTTGGAGGAAGGCATTGAACAAGGCCTGGTGCGCGATGATATCGACTTGGACGAGGCCATGCTGCGTATTGCTGCTGCTTCCACGGGTTTGCTGTTCTACTGGTGCGTGTTCGAAGGCGATATCGACATCGAACATGAGGTCGATGAAGCCATCAAAACCTATTTGCTTTCCATCACCACCGACCCGAACATGGAACTTGCGCTTGAGCCGTTGGAATCGACGGGCTGCTTCTTGAAGCAGTAACAAGGTAGGCGCGAAAGGGCTTTCACGACTAGCTACAGGGCTCCTGGTTTATGCAAGAACCGGGAGCCCTGCTTGTTTTACGGCGAGGGCGGTTGTCATGCGCGCGGGAGCGCAGTGTGTATCAAGGCAAAAGGCGGTTGCTTGTTTGGGCGTGCTGCGGGCCGTATCGGGTACCTTGTGCGACGAGCTTGGTCCGCCTGTTTGGCGGAAACGGGACAAGTGGCGGTGCACTGTTGGGATGCAGCAAAACGTTTAAAGAGTCCGCCGCGTTGCGCAATGATTATTAACATTTTCAATTCATTTGCTTTGAGCTGGTGATTCAGCGAATTCGAATACTGTTCGGAATCCTGTGAACGTGTTATGCTTAAGACATCGAAAGCAGGTCTTGCCTATTCGATGCAAAAGGGCCTGCAGCAACACGACAAGGAGGGGTAACAATGGTTTTCGAAAACGTTGTCGTTGCATATGATGGTTCCGATCAGGCGCTTGCCGCTGTTAAGAAAGCTGCCGAAATCGTTGGCGACGAAGAGGCCGCAAAGCTTCATGTGGTGTTTGTAACCACTCATCCCAATGCCCAGCTTCCTGCAAACTTCAACAGCGCTTCGTTCGATCCGCAACAGTACCTGCTTTCCGTTGAAGACATCATGGCCCTTTACAACAAGACCATTGCCGAAGAAACCGAAAAGGTAAAGGAAGGCATTGGCGATGCGTTGGATTCCTTGGGCGACAAGGCAACCATCGAGGTAATTCCGGGCTACACCCCTGCAGCTGACATTCTTGGTTATGCGGAAAAGGTTAAGGCTGACCTTATCGTGATGGGCTCTCGTGGCCTTGGCGCAATCCGCGGCGTTCTTGGCTCTGTTTCCTACGCTGTTCTGCGTGAATCCCCGATGCCGGTTCTTGTAATCAAATAACCTGATCTGGAATGAATCCAGTCTAGAAGGCCCGCTCTATGAGCGGGCCTTTCTTTTTCCATGGGGTTTGGTAGAGTGCGCAAGCGGGCGCGGCTACTGCTCTTCGATGACTTTTCTTATCACGTCGAACAGCAAGTCGATATGGTCGCTGCGATGGTTTAAGCAGGGAATGTAGGTCACATCGGCTCTGCGTCCATGCTGAGTGCAGAGAGTTTTGAAGTAATCGCAGGTCACATGCTTGATATCGTAGAGCGATTCAAGGCAGTCGGAGGCAAAGCCGGGCGTCATCAGAGCAATGCGGCCAACGCCTTCGTCTGCCCATTTTGCAAGCGTGGTTTTGGGGTGGGGTGCAACCCAGGCACGTGAGTCTTCGAAGCGCGAATGGTAGGCAATGCTCCAGTCTTCTTCCGGTATCCCCAGCAGCTGGGTTACGCGCTGCATCCCCTGCTCAATCTGCGTTACGTACGTATCGCCCGCATCGATGTCGGCAAGGGGGATGGAATGGAAGCAGAACAGCAACTTGCTGCCTGGCTGATATTCCCACGCGTCCTGAACGCAGGCGGCAAGTGCCTGTGTGTACAAGGGGTTTTCGCAGTAACCCTTCACAACGGAGTCGAGCGAAAGGGCAGGGTGCTGCGCTAGGCACTGTTCAGCATATTCCCGACAGGTTTTCACGGTGCTGAAAGCGGTTTGCGGGAACAGGGGCAAGGCGATAACCGTTTTGCAACCTGCCGCTTCCAGCGAGTCCAGCGCCTGGTGAACCGTAGGATTGCCATAGCGCATGCCAACTTCGCACTGTGCGCTGATTCCCGCTTGCGAAAGACGCTCGTTTAAGGCGTCGCGTTGAGCCAGCGACTCCACCAAGAGCGGCGAGCCCTCCGGCGTCCAAATCTGTTGGTAGCGCGGTGAGGTTTTCTTGGGCCTGGTTCGGGCGATGAACAGGCGCAGGATAGGCTGCCATATCACCGGAGGCACCTTGATAAGGTTGCGGTCGGAAAGGAATTCGATCAGGTACGGGCGAATGTCGTGCGGTTCGGGCGAATCGGGCGACCCCGTGTTCATCAAAACGATGCCGATCTTTTCCTTCTGAAAACTCATGGTTGCGACTATAGCAAAGTGGAATGCGCCCGCTTGCCGCAAGAAGAAGGTTTCGCGTCTTTGCCATGAAGGGGAAGGCGGGCGGCGCTTTTGCGCACGGGTTTTCGGCATTGCGGATATACTCGTAAGATAGCTTTCCGATACGGGGGAGCGCGTAACGAAGGAGCAGCAGGTAATGGCCTTTTTGTTCGGCTGTGAAAATGTGCATTTGGAATACCCCACGAAGGTGATTTTCGACTCGCTTTCCTTGGGCGTCGATGACGGCGATTGCGTTGGCGTGGTCGGTCGCAACGGCGATGGCAAGTCTTCGCTTCTGGGGCTGTTCGATGGAACGGTCGAACCCGACGATGGCCGTGTGCTGCGCACGGGCGGCGTGCGCTTTGCTTCCCTGCGCCAAACCGATGAGCTTAACGACGAGCGCACTATCGGCTGGAACATCGTAGGCGATGCCCCCGAATACGAGTGGGCATCGGATGCGCGTATCCGTGACATCATCGATGGCATGATCGGCGACCTTGATTGGAACGCGCTGGTCGGCACGCTTTCGGGCGGTCAGCGCCGCCGCGTCGACCTGGCGCGCGTGCTTATTGCCGATGCCGATGTGCTGCTGCTCGACGAGCCTACCAACCACCTTGATGTGGTTGCCATCAACTGGCTGGCAAAGCACTTGAAGAAGCGCTTTTCCCGCGGCAGCGGTGCGCTGGTGGTGGTAACGCACGACCGCTGGTTCTTGGACGAAGTGTGCTTGCGCATGTGGGAAGTGCATGATGGCGTTGCCGAGCCGTTCGAGGGCGGCTATTCCGCGTACATCCTGCAGCGCGTGGAGCGCCAGCGTCAGGCGGAGGTGGCAGAGCAGAAGCGCCAGAACCTTATCCGCCGCGAGCTCGCCTTCCTTTCCCGTGGCGCCCGCGCCCGTTCCAGCAAGCCGCGTTTCCATGTGGAGACCGCGCGTGCCCTTATTGCCGAAGAGCCGCCGCTGCGCAATACCACGGAACTGAAACGCGCCGCAATTTCCCGCTTGGGCAAGAAGTGCGTCGACGTTATCGACGTTTCGTTTTCCTACGGCCAGAACAAGGTGCTCGACGACGTTACCTGGATGATTGGCCCGGGTGACCGCTACGGCCTTTTGGGTGCCAACGGTGCCGGCAAATCGACTTTGCTCGACATCGTGCAGGGCAAGCTGCGCCCCCAGGCGGGCCGCGTGAAAATCGGCAAAACGGTGAAGTTCGCCTTCCTTTCCCAGAAGCTGGAAGAGCTCGAGAAACTGAAGGGCGACCGTGTGCGTGAAGTGCTTTCGCGCTACAACTCGCGTTACATGATTGATGGCAAGGAAGTTTCCCCTGCTCAGCTGCTTGAGCAGCTGGGGTTCACCAACGCGCATCTGAATATGCCGGTGGAAACGCTTTCCGGCGGTCAGAAGCGCCGCTTGCAGCTGATGCTTATTCTGCTCGATTCGCCGAACGTCCTTATTCTCGACGAGCCCAGCAACGACCTTGACACCGACATGACGGTGGCCATGGAAAACCTGCTGGATACCTGGCCGGGCACGCTCATTGTGGTAAGCCACGACCGCTACCTTATGGAACGCGTGACCGACGACCAGTTCGCCCTAATAGACGGCAAGCTCACCCATTGCCCGCGCGGTGTTGACGAGTATCTTGAGCTGTTGGACGAAAGCCGCAAGACGAAGAAGAACAAGGCTTCGGGCGGTGCTAAGCAGTCCGGCAATGCTGCCGAGGAATCGGGTCGTTCTGCCGCCGAGGTTCGCGAGCTGAAGAAGCAGGCGCGCTCGCTGGAAAACAAGATGAAGACCCAGGAAAAGAAGCTGGCTCAGGCAAAGGAAGACCTTCTGAAGGTCGACCCGTACGACTACGAGGCGCTGGGCAAAGCGCAAGCTGGCATTCATGAGCTTGAAGAGCGGATCAACGCGCTCGAAGAAGAGTGGCTTGTTGTCGCCGAGGAATTGGAAGGGTAGGCCTACCCGCTGCTTGTCCGAAGCCTGCGGGGCGGTTCCCGGCCTGTGGCAAAGCGCTTCACCGAACGATATATGCCGAATACTAGCGGCTCCCGCCTATGGGAGTCGCTTTTCTTTTCCTGTGGCAAGGCTTGCGGTAGAGTTATTTCAAATGTGTTTCGGCTTCAGGCCGTAAGGCGTCTTGCAGGCGGTGCGCCTGCATGATAGGAAGGGCTTTATGGACGCAGATACTCGAATTTCCGGTTCAACGAGGTTGGTTGGTCTTATCGGATCGCCCGTCACTTATTCCGGTTCGCCGGCAGTTCACAATGCGGTGTTCGAGAAGATGGGCTACGATTTCGCCTTCGTTCCCTTCGACGTGAAGCCCGAAAACCTTGAAGCAGCCGTGCGCGGTATGGAAGCGTTGGGCTTCTTGGGCTACAACGTCACGGCGCCGTACAAAAGCGCGGTGGTGCCGTATCTGCATGAGATTTCGCGCGTGGCGGAAATCATGGGCGCGGTGAATATCGTGGTTGTTCAGAACGGTCGTTCCCTGGGCGACAACGCCGATGGCGCGGCGTTCATGCGCAATCTGGTTTTGAACGGCGTCAATGTGCGTGGGAAGAAGATCACCGTGCTTGGCGCGGGCGGCGCGGCGTGTGCTATCGCTGTGCAGGCTGCGCTTGACGGTGTGGCGGAAATCGACGTGTTCAACCGTCAGGAAAAGTACCAGCAAAGCGGCTATGAACTGGTGGAACGCCTGCATTCGTATTCGGAGTGCGCCATTTCCCTGTACTCGCTTTCCGACACGGAGCGCCTGCGGGCTTCTGTTGCCGAATCGGCCCTGGTGGTAAATGCCACCAGTGTTGGCTATCCCGACGATCCAGGCTGCTTGCTCGATGCCGATATGCTGCGCCCCGAGCTCATCGTGTCCGACCTGGTGTACAACCCCCGCGAAACCGAGCTCATCAAGCTTGCGCGTTCGCAGGGTTGCAAGACGGTGGACGGTGCTGGCTTCTTCGTGCAGCAGGCGGCAATTGCCGAACGCCTCTGGTTCGGGCGCGAAATGCCGGTCGATTTCGTTATGGAAACCTTCTTCGAGGAATAGGTGGCTGTTTGCGAATCGGGGCGGGGCGCCCTGTCCCGGCTCAGCCTTCGCTTTCGGGAAAGAAAGTGTGATTTCTTTCCCGTCGGTTTTCAGAGAATTGGTTTTATGATTAGTGGTTGAAATCGCGGAGATGGTTCGACGCATGGTTCGCCATATCCCGATATTTCTGGTCGAATACCTGGGGCGATTTCCTGTATTCCATTCTTTTCAAACCGCGCTACGGAATGAGCTGGCACAGGGGGCCAGCCCCGATTCGCAAACAAGGTGAGCCCGTCGGGGTTTCAACGAAATTGACAGGCTGTCCGCTGAGTACTGTTTAAAAACTCGCATAGTCGGACGAAACAGCGAGCGGGGCTCTGATGAGTGCAGCTGGGTTGAAAGAGGGAAGCGCTGGCCCTCTTTTGGCCGCGCCGACCGATTGAAGCCCAGATGTGCCATCAGGGCCCCGCGTAGCGTCATAGCGTTTAAAATGAAAAGGCGCCGTTCGGAAGAACGGCGCAATGAAAGCTGGCGGAGGAAGTAGGATTTGAACCCACGGTGCCTTGCGGCACAACGGTTTTCAAGACCGCCGCATTCAACCACTCTGCCATTCCTCCGAATTGGTAGGGATAAGGATATCATAATTTGGTGGTGAGGTATGGAAAGCGTCAGCTCGGGCGCCCAAGATAGCGAGTTCATGCGCCTGGCCATTGCCGAGGCCTGCAAGGCGGAACAGCTCGACGAAGTGCCCATTGGCGCAGTGGTCGTGCACGATGGGCAGGTGATAGCAGCGGCGTACAACCGCCGTGAAACCGATGCCGATCCGGCCGGCCATGCCGAATTCCTTGCAATGAAACAAGCGTCTGACAAGTTGGGCGTGTGGCGCCTTTCCGGGTGTACGGTGTACGTTACGCTCGAGCCGTGCATCATGTGCGCGGGACTTATGCATCAAGCGCGCATTGACCGATGCGTGTTCGGCGCATTCGACCCGAAGGCAGGCGCGTTGGGCTCCCTGTACCAAGTGAACGCCGATGAACGTCTGAACCATGTGTTCGAGGTTACGTCGGGCGTGCGCGAAGAGGAGTGCGCTTCCATGCTGAAGACGTTTTTCCGCGAAAAGCGCAAGCGCAACAAGGCCAAAAAGGCCGCGGCCCGCGCGGAAGAGGCCGCAGCAGCACAGGCTGCAACTGAAAACAACAACGATGAACCGAATCAGGATGGTGCTTTTGCATGAGGCTTGAGGGACTGCCGATGAAGAACGTGACCAAGATCATTTCGCCTGCGAAGGTGAACTTGGTTTTGGCGGTGGGAGAAAAGCAGGAAAGCGGGTTCCACGAGGTGCAGACCATCATGCACTCGCTTGCCCTGCACGACACGCTTTCCATGCGCCGCTTCGACGACGAAGGTTCGGGTGAAGGGCTGCACATCATGCTGAAGTGCGAAACTTCGTTCACCATCGATCCGCTTACCATCAAAGCAGAGGAAAACATCGCCTACAAAGCAGTGGTGGAGCTTGCCAAAGCGCTGGGTCGCACGCAAGACGAAACCATTGAAATGGTGCTGAACAAGGTCATTCCCGCCGAGGCAGGCCTGGGCGGCGGATCTTCCAACGCAGCAGCAGCCCTGGTGGGCGCCGCAACGCTGTGGGGCGTTGGCGTGGAAGACGAGCGCGTGCAAGAAGTTGCCTCGCGCCTGGGTGCCGACGTCTCGTTCTTCCTGAAGGGTGGCTGTGCGCGTCTTTCCGGAAAGGGCGATGTGTTCGAGGCGGCGCTGAAGCCCCGCTCGGGCTTCGTGCTGCTGGTGCGTCCCGATGCCGGCGTTTCCACGGGCAAGGCCTATGCAGCGTTCGACGAAGCGCCTGTTGTCGCTGGCGAAGAGCTTCTTTCTTCGTTGGCCGAAAAGAGCGAGGCTGCCGGCGTTTCCCTGTACAACAACCTTGAGCAGGCGGCATGCGCGGTTACGCCCGCTGTTGCCGAAGTGCTTGAGTGGGGCAGGGCGGCGGCTGGCGCCGAGAACACGGTGCTGTGCGGTAGCGGGTCGGCCGTGTGCTGCGTGTTCGGCAGCTATCAGGAGGCATGCGATGCTTCGGTCGAGGCGCGCAAGCACGAATGGTGGACGCGCGTAACGTCTTTCTCACCGTTGGGCGCAGCAGTGGTAGAGGCTCTATAATCAAAGTATCGAATAATTCGAGGTAAGGTGGCGAAAACCGCCTACGGTTTTCCCGCATAACAGCTGCCCGCGCCGTTGGGCTCGGTGCTGCGCGAGAAACGCAAGGAGTTAGCTATGGAGGCTTTAATCGTAATTGGCATTGTTGTGGTGGTGCTGGCCATCATCGTCATTGCCCTGTACAACAATTTGGTTCAGCTGCGCAATCGCGTAGACAATGCCTGGTCGCAGATCGACGTTCAGCTGCAGCGCCGTTTGGACCTTATCCCGAACCTGGTAGAAACGGTGAAGGGCTATGCTGCCCACGAAAGCGGAACCCTGCAGAAGGTCACCGAAGCGCGCGCTGCAGTGTGCAATGCTTCCACGCCCGAGCAGAAGATGGCGGCCGATAACTTCCTTTCCGGCACGTTGAAGAGCCTGTTCGCGGTTTCCGAGGCATACCCTGATTTGAAGGCAAATGCCAACTTCCAGCAGCTTCAGGCCGAAATTGCCGCTACGGAAGACAAGATCAGCTACATGCGCCAGAGCTACAACGATACGGTAATGAAGTTCAACAACGCCATTCAAACGTTCCCCGGTGTGCTGGTTGCCGGTCCCTTCGGCTTCACCAAGCGCGAAAGCTTCGATGCTAATGCTGCAGCCGCAGCCGCTCCGGTTGTTTCCTTCGGTCAGGGCAATGCCCCGCAGGCTCCTAGCGTGAACATGAGCACCGCCCCGAAGGACCCGTCCGATACGCCTTCGGTGAAATAACGTTTCAGGCAACGCAATTGAAACGCCGATAGAACGCCGCCCAGAACAATCTGGGTGGCGTTTTTTCATCCTGCACCTTTGGAACGTGGCAGAAAGCAGCCGAATTGGAATGTGGAAAAAGGCGGCCGAAACGTATTCCCTTTTCCGGAAAATTGCTTAACAGGGCTCCTTCGTGGCAGGAATCGCCCGAAACGTATGCTGTTGGGAAAGATTCTTGGCAAGTTTCGCTCCGTACGTATGATTTCCAACAAGAAAATCTGGGTTTGGCATACGTTTGGCGGGATTTTTGCCGCGAACCTCTCTTTTTCCTTCCATTTTGCCTCAGGGGCATACGTTTCGCGGGAATCTTGCCATTGCGAAAGTGCGGGAAGTCGAGGGCAATGGCGCGCAGCGTAAGGCTGGTTTGGGAGAAAGTGCATCCATAAGAGCGAAATGAAAGCTGCCGAAAGGGGCAGGTGATGTTGATTGGGGCTGTTGCGAAGAGCCAGGTGCTGCAGATTGGGTTGGAGGCTGGCGTTTGGAAGAATGGAATGTTGGAATCGGGCTCGGAGGATTAGAACGGTTAAGAAGAATCAGAAGCTCGCGACGCAGAATAAAACCTTCCCTTGCAAGTTTGGCCGAGCAGATTTCTAAAAAGATGTCGCTGGCATTTTTCTTAGCAGATTTTGCCTTTTCGGTTTGAAACCCCTGGTAATCGAGGGAAAACAAAACAAGCACGGTTTCCCGTGCTTGTGGCATTTACTGGCGGAGAGCTGGGGATTCGAACCCCAGATACGCTTTTGGCGTATACTCGCTTAGCAGGCGAGCACCTTCGGCCTCTCGGTCAGCTCTCCGTATATGCGAATTGAAATGATAACCTGCCCGACCTCATCTTGCAAGGAGAAGAGCAGTGCAAAACCACGCTTTCATCAAAAAAAGTGCCCAAAGCGCTAAATACGCCACAAATGTGGCGGAAATCAAGCAGAGCCGTGCTTCCCAATGTCGGCTTCTGCTGGCAATTTCCGCGCTCGTACTGGCATTGGCCTGCTTGTGCGCAGCCGCGCCGCAGCAGGCGTACGCAAAATCGTACGAAATGCCGCAAACCACCATCAACGCAACCGTGCTTCCCAATGGCGATCTGCACGTGGTGGAACAGCGCCAGTTCGACTTCGACGGCAGCTTCACGGCGGTGTGGTGGAACTTCAACAACTTGCCTTACGGTTCCGACATCAAGATCAACAGCGTAAGCATGGGTTCTTCCGCCAATGCGCTTTCGAAGCTTTCCAGCGTGCCGTTCCAGCTCGATTGGCGTGACGAGGGCGGTCCCGGTACCACCGCGTACTCGTTCGACCAGCCCAAGAACACCGTGTATGTGTTCTTCAACGTGCGCGATGAATCGGACACCATCCAGCTTGACTACACGGTAACCAAGGCGGCGCAGGCATACTCCGATGTGGGTGAGCTGTACTGGCAGTTCGTGGGTAGCGGCTGGGCGGAAGATTCCAACAACGTATCCATGACGCTTTCCCTGCCCGTTGCCTCGGGTGCGACGGTAACCGCGGGCGAAAACGTGCGCGCATGGGGCCATGGTCCGCTGAATGCCACGGTGAATATCAACAGCGACGGCACGGTAAGCTATCAAGTTCCCTCGGTCAGCGCCGGTTCATATGCTGAGGCGCGCGTGGTGTTCCCCGCCGAATGGCTCTCCGGCGTTGCCCAAGGCGCCGACAATATGCACGAATCCACCGCGCGCCTCGATTCCGTGCTTTCCGAAGAGCAAACCTGGGCCGACCGCGCCAATGCGCAGCGCGCCACTTCCATAGGTGTGCTTATTGCTGTGATCCTGGTGTGCTTGGCGCTTTTGGTGTGGGGCATTCGCTCGTTTGTGCGCTACGGCAAGGAACTTGAGCCCACCTTCAAGGATGAGTACTGGCGCGATGTGCCAGTTGAAGGCGCTCATCCTGCCGAAATCGGCCGTTTGTGGCGCTTCGACAAGGAAAGCTCGACCGACTTCACTGCAACCATCATGCATCTTGCCAACATGGGCGCGGTGCTGATAAACAAGGGCTCGTACGAGGAGAAGGGCCTGGTTCGCACCAAGAAGGTCGATGACTACTACCTCACCCGCGTGCCCGAAGTGGAGCTTACGCTGAACAGCGAAATCGACCGCAAGGCTATGGTGTTCCTGTTCGACACCATCGCAAAGGGCCAGCCCTCGCTGTGGTTGGGCAGCATCAAGGCCTTTGCCGAAGACAACCCCGAGGCCTTCAACGACGCTATGTCCGACTGGCAAGGGCTGGTTACCTCGCACGTTATAACGGCGGAGTACTTTGAGGGCTACTCGAAGTCGAAGCGTATGCGCATGCTTTCCGTCGCGGTTATCTTGCTGGTGGCGTGCTTTGCGGTAGCGACCGTTTTCGACAACCTGCTGGTTCTGATCCCTGGCGTTATCACCGGTGTTGCGCTTATCGTCGTGTCGCGCTTCATGGAACGCCGCACGCAGAAGGGCGCCGATGCCTATGCGCGTTGCAAGGCGCTGAAGAAGTGGCTGACGGAGTTCTCTTCGCTCGATGAACGCCCGACAACCGATGTGAAGGTATGGGGCGAATTCATGGTGTACGCCTACCTGTTCGGCGTGGCGGAGCAGGCTATCGCCGAGCTGCGCAAGAAGGTGCCCGAGATGTTCCAGGTCGACGATGCCATGGCGGCCAACACCGCTTATGTGCCGTGGTGGGTATGGTACAGCCCGTACTACTACGCTGGTGCAACGATGCCCGATGTGGGCTCGATGCTGAACACCTCGGTCACGGAATCGGTGCAGGCGGTTCAGTCGGCGCTTTCGGGCAGCTCTTCCGACGGCTTCGGCGGCGGTGGCGGCTTCTCCGTTGGCGGAGGTGGCGGCTTCGGCGGCGGTGGCGGCGCCCGCTAATCTGTCTGCGTTGAAAATGCGGCACCCTTTGGCAAATTTGGGCCCTAAAGTACGACCCGGCTTGCCGAAGGGTGCCTTTCTTTTGCGTGTGCCTGCTATTTCGACCCGTTTTCGCGGAATTAGGCGGTTGCCTAGTGAGGGAGTCGTACTTTAGCGGCCTATTCTGCCATCGAAGGTGCATTTTCTGGCGCAAGCTTCTCTCAAATCAGGGCGCTAAAGCGTTTGGCTATAATGGACAGCTATGACTTCACTTTCCGAAATACCCGTTTGGGTCTATAAAATCCTCCTTATCCTTGCCACGATGATCTGGGGCTTCAGCTTCGTGGTGATGAAGGAAGCGGTGTCGGTTTTGCCGGCGGCATGGCTTCTGGGCGTGCGCTTCCTTTCGGCGGGCGTTATCCTGTTCGTCATTCTGTACAAGCGTGTGAAGGCCCATTTCTCGAAGCGCGCCCTTGCTGCGGGTGCCGCTCTTGCCGTGTTCGACTTTTCGGCGTTTATTGCGCAGACTATCGGACTTATCTACACTACGCCGGGCATCAACGCATTCCTTACCGCAACGTACTGCGTTATCGTCCCCTTTGCCTGGTGGGTGGTGGCGCGAAAGCGCCCCTCTTTGTGCAACGTCGGTGCGGCGTGCATTGCCGTGGTGGGCATTTGGCTGGTTTCAGTCAATGCAGCGGCGGAAGCGTTTTCCATCGGTTTGGGCGAAGCGCTTACCCTGCTCAGCGCGGTGCTGTTTGCGGTGCACATTGTGTTTGTATCGCGCTTCACCAAAACCCACGACGCCCTAACGCTTACCGTGTTCCAGTTCCTTTTCGAAGGCTTGTTCGGGTGCCTTGTCGGTTTGGCGACCGACCCCTTCCCGCTGCAGACGCTTACCACGCCTGCGGTTATGGCGCAGATGCTGTTCCTGGTGGTGTTCGCCACCATTGTTGCCTTCGGCATCCAGAACGTTTCCTTGGCGTACGTGCCCCCTTCGCAGGCTGCGCTGTTCCTGAGCCTGGAATCGGTATTCGGCGTGGTGTTCTCCGTGCTGCTGTACGGCGAGGTAATGACGGGGCGCCTTTTCGCGGGCTTTGCGTTGATCTTCGGGGCTATCCTTGTGAACGAGGTGCTGGCTCCAAGGCTCGAAGCGAAACGTGCTATAGTTTCACTCGGTAGAGACAAATGGAAAGAGGACGGGCCTCATGACTAACACCACCGAAAACATCATCCTCATTGGCATGCCGGGCGCCGGCAAGTCTACCCTGGGCGTTGTTTTGGCGAAGATCCTTGGCTATGAATTCATCGACGCCGACTTGCTTATCCAGAGCAAGCTCGACAAAACGCTGCAGAAGATCATCGATGCCTGCGGTCCTGACGGATTCATCGAAGTGGAAAACGAGGTTTTGTGTACGCTTTCCGCAAGCCATGCCATCATTGCCACCGGCGGTTCAGCGGTGTATTCCGACGAGGCCATGAAGCACCTGTCCTCCATTGGCACCGTGGTGTATTTGGAAGTTTCCTACGAGGAACTGGAAAGCCGCTTGGGCGGCCTGCATGAGCGCGGTGTTGTTATGAAGAACGGCATGGGCATGAGCTTGGCCGACCTGTACGAAGAGCGCATCCCGCTGTACGAAAAGTACGCTGACCTTACTATCGACATCGACGGTCTTTCCGTTCGCGATGCAGCTCGCAAAGTGGTCGATCAAATTTCCATGCTTTAAAAAGGCGCGTCGGTCCGCGAACGACGTAGCCGCTAGGACACTACGAAGGCCCCCGATGGCGCCCCGCTTGAAGCGGTGGCCGTATCCATCGAGGGCCTTCTTGTTGCCTTGATGTGAATCGGAGGGGGTACGTCAGGCGATAAGGGTGCTCCTTCGGTTGCGATTTTCCCTAGTAGAAAAAAAGCCGCCTGATTCGCGGTTGAACCCGCCCCTATTCCTTGTTGCTTAAGGAGCAGGGGGCGGTTCCGTTGAATCGGGCGGCTTTTGCTTGGCAGAGCTTTTTGACGGGGTGCGGTCCCCGGTTGCCTTCTACAGCTCGATGTCCCGAGAAGAGCCGTCGATGTCGTCGATGTGCGCTACGCCCTTCTTCAGGCTGAAGAACGTCAGGCGCGGGTCGCCCCAGTCCTCGTAGGTTTCGCCTAGCGCGGTCATGTGCTCGTAGCCCGCTTTGCGCACTTCGTCGCCCGCGGTGTCGTTCAGGTCGGCAACGCCGGTAACGATGATCCAGCCGCGGCCGGGCTTCCAGGCGGAAAGCTCGAACTTAGGGTTTGCTTGCAACTGATGGTATACGTCCTTGTTGGTGGCTGTGCAGAACCACAGCGTATCGCCTTCGCGCATGGCGAAGCTGAACGGGCGCACATGCGGCTGGTCGCCTTCGCAGGTGGCCAGATACCATGCTGGTACGGAGGTAAGGTATTCGATGATGTCGTCCATGGGGTTCCTTTCAAATAAGGCTTATGCGTGGAATGGGTAGTTGCATACTGGAAAATTCAATGAGGGCAGACCTTTTTGGCCGCTCTGGCTTGACAAGGTAGGTTTACCGGCCAAACGGGACTGTTCCTTTTGGCCGCGGTTGGCTGCGGTTGGCGTTGCCTGGGGCTGTCGCACTGGGCCCCTTCGACTTTGGCGTGCCGCCTACAGCAGCATCTTCAATGCGAAGTCGGTTGCGAACACGGCTGCGGTGCCGGCAAGCAAATACAGCAGGCCCAGCACATCGCGCTTGCTGTAGGCAAGCTCCTTCAGGCGCGTGCGATTCTCGCCGCCGTGGTAGCAGCGGGCGTCCATGCCCAGCGAAAGCGTTTCAGCATGGCGGAATGCGCTGGTGAACAGCGGCACGATAAGCGAAGTCATCATGGCAACGCCGCCCTTGGGCCCCTTGCCGAAATTGGCGCCGCGGCTAATCTGCGCGCGGTAAATGGTGCGCAGCTCGATGGCGAACTGTGGCAGGAAGCGCAGTGCAATGCCCATCATCATGGAAAGCTCGTGAGCGGGCAGGCCAAAGCGCTTGAAAGGGTCCAGGAGGCGCTCAAAGCCGTCTGTAAGGTCCAAAGTGGTGGTTGCCAGGGTAAGAAGGCTTACACCCAGCAACAGCATGGTCAGGCGGATTGCAATGAACAGCGCCTGCTCCAAACCCTGCTGGCTGATGCAGATGATCCACAGCTGGAAATACACGTCGCCGCCCTGCACGAAGAAGATGTTCAACAGCGCGGTGAACACCACCAAGATGGCAAGCGGGGCAATGGACGTGAACGCCTGGCGCAGCGAAATGCGCGCGAAGGCGAACATGCCCGCGGTGAACAGCGCCGCAACGCCCAGCGAAACGTACGATCCGGCGGCGAACACCATCACCATGAACAGGATGGAAAGCAGCAGCTTGGCGCGTGGGTCCATGCGGTGCACGGGGGAGTCTTTGGCTATGTAGCGTCCGAAAACGGTATCGAAGTTCATGGCTACTCAGCTCCCGTTTTGCCAAGAACACGGGCAATTTCATCTGCCAACGTCTCGGGCAGGTACAGCTTTTCGGGCAGGGGGAATCCTTCGGCGCGCAGCTGGTTGGCAAGCGTCTGCGCGTGCGGGATGCCCAGGCCGATTTCGCGCAGCTCGGGCGCGTGCCGGGTGAATATTTCCTCGGGCGTTCCCAAAAACGCCACTTCGCCTTCGTGCATAACCAGCATGCGGTTTGCCAGAAGGGCGATGTCGTTCATGTTGTGCGAAACCATGACCACGGTAAGGTTGCGCGCTTCGTGCAGCTGCTTGATAAGCCCCAAGAAGTCGGCACGGGAAGCAGGGTCAAGGCCGGCAACCGGCTCGTCGAGCACCAGGGTAGTGGGACGCATGGCAAGCACGCCGGCGAATGCCACACGGCGCTGCTGCCCGCCCGAAAGCTCGAAGGGGCTGCGCTCTGCCAAGGCATCGAAATCAAGGTGTACGTCTTCAAGCGCCTCGCGTACTCGGGCGTCTACCTCTTCAGTGGAAAGGCCCATGTTGCGCGGGCCGAACGCGACATCTTCGTACACAGTGGCGGCGAAGAGCTGGTGCTCGGGGTACTGGAACACCACGCCGATGTCAGCGCGTGCGCGGGTGGCCGTTTTGCGGTCGGCAAGATCTTGCCCGTTCCAGAGCACGCGTCCTTCGGTGGGGTTGGCAAGGCCGTTCAGGTGCTGCACCAAAGTAGACTTGCCCGAACCGGTGTGGCCGGCGATGGCCAGGAACTCGCCGTCTTCAAGGGTGAAGCTCACGTTGCGCAGGGCATAGCGCTGCACTTCGCCGGCCTTCTTCTGACGTTTGGTAAGCGGGGTGTAGCTGAAGCTTACCTGTTCGAATGCAATCGACACAGTTCCTCCTTCAGCGTTTCGGTTTCGATATGGGTGCCAACGCTAATGCCGCGGTCCTGCAGCAGGCGCGACATTTGGGTGGCAAACGGCACGTCGAGGTTCAGATCGCGCAGCACATGGTCTTGCGTCAGCACTTCGTCGGGCGTGCCGTCGAGCACGCAATGGCCGTCGTTCAGAACGATAACGCGGTCGGCTTCGGCGGCTTCTTCCATGAAGTGGGTGATCATGATGACGGTCATGCCCTGGGCGTGCAGTTCCTTGCACACGCGCATCAGCCCACGGCGCCCGCGCGGGTCAAGCATAGCGGATGCCTCGTCGAAGATGAGGATGCTCGGGTGCATGGCAAGCACGCCTGCAATGGCCACGCGCTGCTTCTGTCCGCCGGAAAGCGCGGTGGTCTCGCGTTTGCCGGAACCTGCCAGCCCGACTTTGGCCAGTGCCTCGTCTACGCGTTGGCGCAGCTCCGGGTTTTCGATCCCCAGGTTCTCGGGCCCGAACGCCACGTCGTTTTCGACGAGGCTGGCAACAATCTGGTCGTCGGGGTTCTGGAACACCGCGCCCGCCATGCTGCGGATGGCGAACGTGTTGTCGGGATTGCTGGTTTCCAGGCCGTTCACGGTTACGGTGCCGGTGTCGGGCACCAGAAGCGCGTTGATGAGCTTGGAAAAGGTTGATTTTCCTGAACCGTTGGCGCCCAAAACGCAAACGAACTGACCCTGTTCGATGGAAAGGGTCAGTTCGGAAAGCACCTTGGTTTCGCCCGTGTAGGTAAAGGAAACGTCAGAAAAGGTAATCAAGGTTTAGCGACCCTTCGTCTGATCCTTTTTCGGGGTAATAAGGTTGGAAATGGACTTGTAGATAATCAGCGTGAGCACTGCGTTCAGCAGGCCCTTAAGCAGGTTGAACGGAATAAGGATGGGGATGATCATCGCCGTTACCGCTTCGAAGGGAACGCCCAGCCACAGCGGCGTAACCACCAGGTTGCCCAGCACGGCGGCAAGAAGCGCTGCGATGATGCTGAGCACCAGGCCGCCGATAGCAGCGGGGTAGGTGCGCTTTTTCTTGTAGATGATGGCGCAGGCAACACGAAGCAGGTTACCGTAAGCACGTTCATCAGCGCGCCGGTGAAGTCGGCCATCAGAAGGCCATGGATGATAGCGGTAACGATGCCCACCGCAACGCCGGCACCAGGGCCGAAGGCGAAGCCGGAAACCATTGCTGGCATGTTCGAAGCGTCGAACTTAAGCCACGTCACACCAGGCAGCAGCGGGAACTCGATGAACGAGAGCAGCACGCCGATAGCGCACATAAGAGCCATGGTAACCAGTTGCTTGGTAGACCATGCGTTGGTGTTCTTGGTGGGGTGTTCGGGGTAGACAAAATAAGCCTCCTATCTCTTCCATCCGGACTTTAACCGTTGGCCTTGGATTTGCACCAAGTCAGCCTGCTCTGGCCGCCAGGCCAAGCAGGGTCGCGGGCTTCGGATGGGGCTATGTTGCCCCGCTTGTCCGTTACCGCCAGTGAGGAATTGCACCTCGCCCTGAAACAGCGTTCGCGGGCTATCCTACCACTCCTTTATGTGTGGCTCAACTGCGGGACACGGAGGGGCGGCGGGGACGCTGCTCGGGTGCCGCTTTCGCTCGATTCGGCTTTCGAAGAATTGCTGGTGAATTTAGTGGAGGAATCGCGGATATGATTCGACGCGTGGTTCAGGGAATCCCGGGATCCTCGGTCGAATACTTGGGGCGATTTCTTATCGGCAATTCTTCGAAGGCCGCGCTTCAGAGGCCTCCTCGCAGCATCCCCGCCGCCCCTCCGGGCCCCCGCAGTTGAGCGTTTTATGCGGTGGGGTAGGATAGCCCGCGAACGCTGTTTCAGGTCCGATCGTGCGGAGCGAGGCGGGGAAAAGTGAAAAGGCCCGCCATGATGGCGGGCCTTGCTTTTGGATGGCGCCCCCGAGAGGACTCGAACCTCCGACGCACGGTTTAGGAAACCGACGCTCTATCCTCTGAGCTACGGGGGCAAAAAGGATGCTGCACTAACAGCTCCGCTATCTTACCACACCGCTTATTTCGTTGCTGCTCTTCCCGCGTGTCCCGGAAAATGACAAAAGGGGACAGTCCCCTTTTGTCATTTTCCGGGCAAAAGAAAAGGCCCCGCGGGGCGGGGCCTTGGTGGTTAGTTGTTGCTGCTGTTTGAGCTGTTGTTGGAACCGTTGTTGTTCGAGTTGCTGTTGCCGTTCGAACCGTTGTTCCCGCTGTTGCCTGTGTTGCTGTCGCTGGACGAGGTGTCGGGACCGCTGGAAACAACCAGGAACACGGTGTTGCCACTGGTGCTCTGCGAAATCACATTGCCCTTGGCAACCGTGCTGTCGGACTTGTACTGCACATCATACTTGTAACCCGACTTGTCGATAGTTTCCTTTGCCTTGCTCTCGCTCATGCCAACCACGTTGGGAACTTCGCCCAAGCCAGACGAAATGGTGATGGTGATGGTAGTTCCCTTAGCAGCCGTGCCGGTCTTGCTCTGCTTGGTTACGTTGCCCTTGTCCACGTCCTTGCTGGTCTCCGTTGCCGTGCTTACTGCAAAGCCGGCGCTTTCCAGCTTTGAGGTTGCCTGAGCCTGCGTCATACCCACAACGTTGGGGATGGTTACCTTCTCAGAGCCCTTGGAAAGGTGGTACACAACCGTGTCACCCTTGTTGGCGTTGCTGCCTGCCGAAGTGTCCTGGCCGGCTACCATGCCTTCTGCTACGTCGTCAGAGAACACGGCATCGCCTTGCTGGCCGTTCAGACCCGCTTCGCTAAGCGCCTTCTGGGCGTCGTCGGCCGACTTGCCCTTCAAATCAGGCACGGTTATCTGCTCAGTTCCCTTGGAAACGTTGATCTTGATGGTGGCGCCCTTCTGCGCCTGCTCGCCGGCCTGCGGGTCGGTGCTTACCACGTTGCCTGCGGAAACGGTGCTGCTGTATACCTCGGTTTCGGTGCCTACCTTGAAGCCCGCCTGCTCGAGTGTGGTGCGTGCCTGCGCAATGGGCTTGTTGGTTACGTCGGGTACGGCAACTTTGTCGCCCGAGCCATTCAGGGCGAACACAGCGCCGGCGATGCCGATGATGCACAGTAGGGCCACGATCACGCCGATGATGGTGTTGCGCTTTTTCTTTTTGGCGGCTTCCGCTTCGTCTTCGGCGGAATAGACGCGGGGGCCCACCTGCGTGAAGTTGCCGGTGGCCTGGCTGCCTGCAACGGGGCTCATAACGGCGGTGCCGTTCTGCATGGGGGCAACGCCGCCCATAACCTGCGTCTTAAGGCCGCTGATGTCTTCGCCCAGGTTGATGGGGCGTCCCGCCAAGAAGTCGTTCAAGACGTGGCGCATCTCTGCGGCGTCCTTGAAGCGCTTGTTCGGGTCCTTTTCCAGAGCCTTCATGATGATGGCTTCAAGACCCGGGTCGATGTTGGGGTTGATGGTGCTAGGCGGGGCAGGGATTTCGTTAACCTGCTTCACGGCAACGCTTACTGCGTCCTGGCCGTCGAAGGGCAGCTTGCCGGTGGTTGCCTCGTAGAGCACCACGCCCAGCGAGTAGATGTCGCTAGCGCCGGTAAGTTCTTTGCCCTGTGCCTGTTCGGGAGAAACGTAGTGGGCGGTGCCCAAAACGGTGGCCGTTTGCGAAAGCCCCGCGTCGCCTGCGCGCGCGATGCCGAAGTCCATCACCTTGATGTTGCCATCGGGCTGGATCATGATGTTCTGCGGCTTGATATCGCGGTGGATTACGCCGCCTTCGTGTGCAACGGTAAGCGCCTGCGCAATCTGGCTGCCGATTTCGGCTGCCTTGCGCTGGTTGATGGCGCCGCGTTCGTTGATAGCGGTTTTAAGGTCGGTTCCGCGCAGGAACTCCATAACAATGTAATAGGTTTCGCCGTCAAGGCCCCAGTCGTACACGCTGACGATGTAGGGGCTTTGCAGGTTGGCAGCCGAAGCTGCTTCCTGGCGGAAACGCTTGGTAAAGGTTGGGTCGGCGGCGTACTGCGGCAGCATAACCTTTACGGCAACCGTGCGTCCCAGGACGTTGTCCTTCGCGCGGTATACCTCTGCCATGCCACCGAGGCCCACTCGTTCAGTTAGCGTATAACGGTTGTTGAAAGTTCTGCCAACCATGCTTCCAGCCACGTTTGTACTCCCTTTGGATCCATGCTTAACGACCATCGAATAAGCATATCGTATTACCCTGCCAAGTTCCTCGTGTTTGCAAGGCCTACACGAGTATTTGAGAAACGTTTTCCTTACAGTTCCCCTTGCACTTCAAGTGCGGCTTTCAACACGCCCTGGGCGCGTCCGGCTGCACCGCCGGAAAGCTGTTCCCCTGCTTCTTCAAGAACCACAGCAACTACTACCGAACAATCGTCGGAGGGGCCCATGCCCACAAACCAGCGGTCGTCCTTTTCCTTGCCCGTTTCTGCGGTACCGGTTTTGCCGGCAATCTGCACGCCGGAAATGGCAGCTGCCTTGCCCGTGCCGTTGTTGACGACGCCCTCAAGCACCTTGCGCACGCGCTTGGCCACGGAAGAGGAGCATACGTTCGACATCGAGGAAGGCGTTGCACGATAGCTGTTCTTGCCATCGGAATTGCTTACGCTGTCTACCAGGTAGGGCTGCATGATGGTGCCGTCGTTGGCAATGGCGCAGCCTACCAGGGCCATCTGCAGAACGGTTGCCTGCGGGCCCGCGGGGCTTGCATGTTCGCCTACCGGCTCGCCTGCTGCCGCCCATGCGGTTTCCCATTGGGTCATTTCCTTCGGGTCGGGCATCAGCGACTTTGCCAGCGGCAAGTCGAAGGTGAGCGCGTTGTTGAAGCCGAACTTCTCGGACGAGGAAACCAGGCCTTCGGAGCCAATCTGGTCGCCTACCTGGGCGAACACGGTGTTGGCGGAAAGCTCGGTAGCGCGCTGCAACGTGATGTTGCCATACGATGCGTTGTTGAAGTTCGTGACCTTGCCGCCGCCGATGTCGAGCGTGGAAGGCGAATTGTAGGTGGAAGACTCGTTGGCAACGTTGTTTGCCAAGGCCGTGGTAAGCGTCACGATCTTGAACGTGGAGCCGGGCGAGTACAGTGCCTGGGTTGCGCGGTTGTACAGCGCCGAGGAATCGCCGCCGGAAGAAAGGATGCTGTCAACGTCGTTGGCGTCGTAGGTGGGCGAAGAGGCCAGTGCCAGCACCGCGCCCGTCTTCGGGTCGATGGCAACGCAGGCGCCCTTGTAGCCCTTCAGCGAATCCTGGGCAGCTTTCTGGATGGTGGAATTGATGGTGAGCTTCACATCGTTGCCCGCCGTTCCGGCGCCCGAATAGGAGTTCAGCACGTCGATCCACGAAGCGTAGTTGCTTTCGCCCTTCAGCGTGTCGTTGCAGGTAGACTCGATGCCCGCCGTGCCGTAGGTGTCGGAAGCGTAACCCACCACATGCGAAGCCAGCGAGCCTGTGGGGTATTCGCGCTTGTAGGTGCCGTCGTCCTGCAGCACGGAATGGGCCAGCAGCACGTTGTCGTAGGTGGTGATGGCGCCGCGCTCGGTCTTCGATTCCTTGGCCAGCGTGTGGTTGTTGATGGGCATGTTCTTGTAGTCGTCCGCCTGGATAACCATGATCAGCGTGAGGTTGGCTACCAGCAGGGCAAACAGCGCCGAGAACACGATCATGGTGCCGGTAAGGCGCTTGCCCAGCGAAACGCGGCCCAGTGCGCCGTTCAGGCTTACCACGCCGGTGCCCGATGCCATTTCGGTGCCTAGGCCTGTGCCCTGGTCGCTTGCACGCATCAGGAAGCCCAAGATGATGAAGCTTGCCAGAAGCGAAGAGCCGCCTTGACTTACGAAGGGAAGGGTAAGGCCCGTCAGCGGGATAAGGCGGGTAACGCCGCCCACGATGATGAAGGCCTGCAGCACGATGATGGCGGTGAAGCCCACGGCCATAAACGAGCTGACATCGCTCTTCGCGCGCACGGAAATAAGGATGCCGCGGATGGCGAAGCACAGGTACAGAAGCAGCACGCCGGCAGCGCCCAGAAGGCCCGCTTCCTCGGCGATGGCGCTGAAGATGAAGTCGGATTCGACGATAGGAATCTGGCTTGCCATGCCGTTGCCGATGCCCACGCCGAACAGGCCGCCGTCAGCGATGCTGAAGATGGACTGCACCAGCTGGTAGCCCGTGTTCGTGGGGTCGGCGAAGGGGTTCAGCCATGTGTCGACGCGCACCTGAACGTGGCTGAACAGGAAGTAGGCAGCCACAAAGCCCACGGCCATCAGGCCCAGGCCGATGAAGATGTAGGAATGCTTGCCCGTGGCAACGTAGAGCATGGTCACGAACACGAAGAACAGCACCAGGGCAGAACCCAGGTCCTTTTCGAACACGATAACCAGAAGCGCTACCGCCCACATGAAAATCACGGGCACCAGGGCGCGCAGGTCGGGGATGTGGAAGGGGCCCACCTTGTGGTTGAACACGGAAAGCATTTCGCGGTTCTGAGCCAGGTAGGCTGCCAGGAAGATAACGATGCAGATCTTGGCAAGCTCGCCCGGCTGAATGGAAAAGCCGCCGATGGAAAGCCAAATGCGTGAACCGTAGATCTCATTGCCGATAACCGGCAGCATAGGCGACATCAGCAGTAAGATGCCGGCGATCATGATGGTGTACTTGTAGTTAGCAAGCTTGTCCAGGTTCTTCACGAACGCCAGGATAAGCACCATGAACACCACGCCCAGGAACAGCCAGCCAACCTGCTTCATGGCCAAGTCGGGCGCCAGGCGCGTGATGAAGGCGATGCCGATGCCCGAAAGCGCAAACGAAATAGGCAGAATAGCTGGGTCGGCGCCAGGAGCAAGCTTGCGAATGGCCAGGTGAGCCACTACAAAGGTGGCGAACATGCCCAAAGGCACAGTGAGATTGTCAAGCGTTACCTGGTCGCCGCCGTTCATAGCAACCATGGCAAACAGCAAAATAACAAGCGGAGCCGCAATGCACAGAAGCAGCAGCTCGGTGTTGCGTCGCGTCATGTCCTACTCGCTTTCGTTGGCGCTCTTGTTCGCAGCGCCTTGGGAGGTGGTGTTGGTGTCGGGGGTGCCGGTAGGCGTGCCGGTGGCGGCAGCGGAAGAATCGGTCTGCTTCGTGGCCGCTTCCTGGCGGGCAATGTCTTCCTCGTACGAGGAAATAAGCTCGTTGGCCTCTTCCATGCTGCCTACCGAAATGCCGTCGTTGATGCGCGCGGCCACGCTGGGTGTAAGCTTGTCCACATCGACGTCGGTTACGCGGTCAAGGCTGGAAAGGGGCATGCCCAAAAGCTCGTCCTGCAGCCCGCGGTACACGGCTACCTTGCCGTCCTGGTTCACCAGGTAGGCGGAATTGTTCACGTACTGGTAGCCCGTGAAGCCGGCAAGGGCGAAGATGGCGATCACCGCCAAAATCAGGAAGGTGTACAGCGCCTTCGATTTACGGGCGGCCTTGCGCTGGCGCACCTCGCGAAAACCTTCCACGTCAATCACCACGGCGGTGGCGTTGTCGTAGCCGCCCGCCTGCAGCGCGGCGGCCACCAGCTTGTCGGCGCACTCCTGTGCGGAATGGGTGTGCGCCATGATGGACTCGATCTGCGGGTCTTCGATCATGGTGCAGATGCCGTCGGAGCACAGAAGGATGCGGTCGCCCGTTTCCACGTTCAGCTCGTAGATGTCGGGCTGCATGTGCGGGTCGGAGCCGATGGCGCGGGTGATAACCGAACGGTTCGGGTGCACGCGTGCTTCGGCTTCGGTAAGCTGGCCGGCTTCGATCATGTCGGCCATCAGGCTATGGTCGCGCGTGAGTTGCTGCAGCTTTCCCTGGTGAAGCAGGTATGCGCGCGAATCGCCCACCTGGGCGATAATCAGGCGCTCGCCTTCAAGGATGGCGGCGGTAAGCGTGGTGCCCATGCCTTCGCGGCCAATGCCCTTGGCGGGTGCCTTGATAACGTTCAGGTTGGCGGCTACCACTGCGCGTGCCAGAGCATCGGCATCGGCGCAGGTGGGAGCCAGCTCGGTAATGGTGTTGATGGCAATCTCGGAAGCAACTTCGCCGGCTTCGTGGCCACCCATGCCGTCTGCCACGGCAAAAAGCGGCGGCACGGCAACCAGGCTGTCTTCGTTATGTTCGCGGACATGGCCAACTTCCGTGCGGCTTCCGAAGAAGGCGAAGGCGTTGGGCTTGTCGGCGGCAGTGCGCTCGGCGCGAGCGTTGCGGGGAGTGGGCATAGTTGAATTCATCTTCCTCAATTATTGGGCGAACCGTACGCGCATGGTCACATCGCCGACGGTGACTTTGTCGCCGTTCTTAAGCGCGGTAGGTTCGGAAATGTAGCGGCCGTTCACGGCAGTGCCGTTGGTGGAGCCCAAGTCTTCTACGAAGAGGTTCTGGCCCATAAGCACAAAGCGCGCGTGGCGCGAGGATACGTATTCGGCACCGATAACGATGTCCGATCCGGGGCTGCGGCCCACGATGATGGGGCCGTTCACGGCGATGTTCACGCCGCGCAGTTCCTTCGGGCCCTTTTCAATGGCAACGGTCCAGGTTTTTTCGCCTTTGCGCTGGCCGCGTACCAGGCCAATGCCCGTTTTCATGATGGCGAAAAGGAACAGGTAGAGCAGGGCAACGAAAAGCAGCCGGCCTATAAGAAGGATTACGTCGATCACTGAATAGCCTATCGTTTGGAACGGATGGAAAAGGTGCGCATAAAGCGCAAACGGGCTGTGCCGGCAAGCGACGCAGCCCGTTCGGGAAGAAATCCCTTATCGGAACGTGAATAAGAACGTGGTAGTGCCCACGGTTATGCGGTCGCCTTCCTGCAACATGGTGGAAGCAATGTGGCGACCGTTGACCAGCGTGCCGTTGGTAGATCCAAGATCGGCAACGCTCCATGCGCCGGCGCCTTCGCGGCGGATTTCGGCATGCGTGCGACTTACGTTCAAGTCTTCGATGGCGATATCGCTGGAAAGCGCGCGGCCCATCACAATCTGGGCCTTCGTGATGGGGAAGGAACGGTTGGTGGTCAAGTCGATCAGGCGCGGCTGCTGAACAGCGGCGCGCTGAGGGATGGCTTCAGGTGCCTCAAGCTGGTCGAAACGCACGGTGCGCGGAGCAGCGGCGGCCGGTGCCGGGGTTACCGGTGCGGGCGTAAGCGGCTCGTTGGCATTTTCCATGGCAAGGGCGTCTTCGGCCATAACGTCGATGCCGGTGCTTGCGTAGTGCTGTTCCGGGGCAGGTGCGGGCTGTTCGGCATAAGGTTCGGGCTGGTAGGCCTGCTGGTTGTAGTCCTGCTGCTGGCCGTAGTTCTGCGGTGCGGGGATGTTTGCCGGGATAGGTACGCCGGCATCCTGAGCGGAAAGGCCGTAGCGCTGCATTTCCTCGGCGCGCAGCTGCGAAACGATGGGAGCGGAAACAAGCTCGGCCACGATGTCGAACTTGCCGTGCTTCAGCTCGTCGTCGATGATGAAGCGAACCAAGGGGGAGCCGTCCATTACCAGGCCCAGTTCCTGCGCCTTGCCGCGCAGATAGGTTTCGGTTTCACCGGCCAGGGTGGGGTAGTAGCCGAACAGGCGCTCGTCGTCGTCGGGGTTCACCAGCACGGTGTACAGCGTAGGGGCGTATTCCTTGCCGGCGCCCACCATCTTTTCGCGGCGCATCTGCTTTTCGGCCTTTTTCGCAATCTGAACGGGGCTGATAGGGGCATCGAAGAACTTATCGCCCATCTCATCGAAGCCATCTTCTACGCGGCGTTCGAATTTCGAGAAAAACCCCATGTGTGAACTCCTTACGGTGTGCAAATTCGTGTATCTCGGGTGTGGCAGCCTGCCACAGAATATTCCGACCATTAATCTTGCCATAAATAGGGAAAATGGGGAGGTTTTTCACCCCATCGCCATTAATAAAAACCGCTTATCCGCCTGTAGGGCGCGCAGGCACTGTTTGGCAGGGCGCGGAAGGGTTGCCAAGCACGGTGCAAGAGGGCGAAAAGCGTTGTTGCGCCGCGGCTGTTGCGCAACAAGGATGGTGGGAAGAATCGGTGGCGGGACGTTTAAGATGCTTGGCTTTTCGGCATCGGCCAAGGCTTTATGCGTTGTGGTTTGGGGCGGTCTGTGGGTGCAGAGTTGATGCTACAGGCAACGCGGGCAAACGAGGTTGGGCGCTTTTGCTGTGGGGTTCATGATAGAGCCCGGGTCTTTTCTTCCTTAAAAGTTCACCATGGCTTACAATTAACG
The DNA here is from genome assembly GCA_905203045.1 of uncultured Eggerthella sp. Classification (GTDB taxonomy): domain Bacteria; phylum Actinomycetota; class Coriobacteriia; order Coriobacteriales; family Eggerthellaceae; genus Anaerotardibacter. The sequence continues at coordinate 17,505 of CAJKUH010000008.1, read as the reverse complement.
GGAACGAACAGACGGCTTGCTAGAACAAGCCTGCTTGGGAAAACCCTAGGAGGAACCCATGAACAAAGTGCATGCAAACGATATGTCCCGGAAAAAGCCCAATGCCGTGTTCGCGCTTACGGTGGTGGCGCTCGATGTGGGCGGTGCGGTGGTGTCGCATCTGCTGGGCTAAGCCCGGCGCGGAAGCGAAGGCAGCAGGGCGCCGGCAAGCAGCACAGGTATTGGCGAACATTGGCGAGTGACGTTCGCCAATGTTTGCGTCAACAGGTGGCAGCAAACAGCAGCGCTGAGGGCTCCGGTTTTGCTGCCGCGGCTTCTCGGTGCGCTGCGTGCCGCTTGGCGTTTGGCGCATGCGGGCTGATGCCCCGCCCCCATTCGGCAGCCCGGCCGTTAAAAGGGCAATCCATGCCGCGCTTCGGGAAAAGAAACTTTATAATAGGCAAATCGTAAATGTGCGGGGCCACCCAAACGCCGGAAATGGGGAAGGAAGGCGGCATGGCCGAGTTGCAGATAAAGCCTGGAACCAAGTTGCAAGTAGCTTTCGACGTTCCCATGGGGCAGAAAACCGATTTCAACATGATGGCCACCTATAAAGGTGCCGTCGACGAAGCGTACTTCCTTATCAGCGTGCCCATGCTTGCGGGCAAGCCGCTTATCTTGGACGAAAACCAGAAGTTCCTTATGCAGTACAGCGTGGGCGAAAACAGCTTCATGGTGGCAGGCTACCCTGAATCGGTGGAAAAGGCTGGCATCCGCACCTATTGGAAGATGCGCCAGGTAGCCGAGCATCGCACCTTCTTCAAGCGCCGCGACGAACGTTTCAAGGTTTCCATGCGCCTGCACTATCAGCGCGACAACGCCGCTGAAGACGAACAGGAAGACGGCATGACCATCGATGTTTCCGCCGGCGGCTTGGCAATGTATTTGAACGATTTCCCCGATGTGGGCGAAGCCCTGCAGGTGCAGCTTCCCCCCGTGCGCGTGAATGGCGAACGTCACGAATTGCCTGTTCAGCTGGGCATTGTGTGCTGGTTGCGCCAGGCGCCGAAGGGCAGCTTGTACCGTAATGCGTGCGGTTTGCAGTTCCGCTACGCCGATGACTTGGAGCGCGAGGCCGTGAAGGAATACATGGGCTACGTGCGCGCCAAGTACAAGATCTGATTGCCATGGCGCTGTTCAATAAAAAGAAGGGCGAAGTGCCCGAAGACGAAGACACCGCCACGCAGGACGCTGCAAAGCCGCAGGAGTCTGGCCAAGGCGCTGCCGAAGCGCAGCCCGTCTCAAATTCCACTGCAGATGCTCCTTCAGTAGAAGCCGCTAAAGCGGGCAAGGGCAAGCGGGGGCGCTTCGGCAAGAAGCGCGCTTCCAAAAAGCTTTCCCGAAAAGAAATGATGCGCGTGCAAGAGGTGCAAGACGCCCTTGCCGAAAGCGGCGGCGACCTTGACCCTGAAACCATCGTTTCCATGTACCTGCCCAAGCGCCGCATGCACCGCATCGGTGCGGCATTGCTGCGCATCGGCACGTTGCAGAAGGTGCTTTTGTGCTTGGCGCTGGTTATGGCGGTGCTGTTCGGCATTTCGTTCATGCAGGAAAACATGGGCAACTTCACCATCAACCTGAACCGCTTGGAGTTGTTCAGGCGTGGTGTGGCCATTGCCGACAACACCCAGTTCGAAGGGGCAACGGCGCGCCTTACCGCCGATGCCGTGGCCGACGGTACCAACATCGCCGCCGACGATTTGCCCAACGATCTTGACCAAGTGGACGGTAGCCACAACGGCAAGAACTACGTTGCCTATACCTTTTATATACGCAATGCCGGCAAGGAAGATTTGACCTACGACGCCAAGCTGAAGGTGGTCTCCGCTTCGAAGGGCGCCGATAAGGCAGCGCGCGTGCGCGTGTACCGCAATGGCGAAGCTGTAACGTATGCAGCGCCTGCTGCCAACGGCGGCAACGAGGCGGGGTGCGAAAACTTCGAATCGAACGACGTGGTGTGCCATATCGCTGACGACGATTTCAAGCTGGGCTACGTGGACAAGTACACCGTGGTTATCTGGCTTGATGGCGACGACCCCGAATGCGTAGACGACATCATCGGCGGCGAAGTTGAGTTCGCCATGGACTTCGATGCGGAAGAGGCGGACAACACCAGCCTTATCGTGAAGTTCGTGGAGGATATCTTCGACACGCTCACCGGCAACGATCCCATCAGCGCGGCGGGCAACGACGCTCCCGACTACTACAAGAACAACCAGGTAACCTGGGACACCCGCCGCAACCAGCCCAACCCGCCGGCGTAGGCGCGGGGGGGAGGGCGCCCAAACAGCGGCATTATGGGTGCGCAACCGCAGGTGGGGCCGCATTGTTGCGGGTGATGCGCTATTGGTGCATTTACCTGCGCAAAAGTGCTCTTTGCCAGAAGGTTCTTGTGGTACTCTGTGGAATGGTTATTAAGGGAAAGAGTCCCCTCCCACCATCCGGGCGTGGCGTATTTCTCAGTTATAGGAAAAGGATCGAGAAAGGATCCAATATGGAAACCAAGGCACTGAAAAAGCAGCTTGGTGCTGCTATCGCCATGGTGATCGTAGCCGCCATTGCCCTGGGCGCCGCAACGTTCGCATGGTTCGTGAACAACACGAAGGTTACGGCAGATGGTGCAAACGTAACCGCAAAGGCAGCCAACACGCTTTTGATTTCGGAAGTTGATCAGAACGACTGGAAGACCTCGCTTCCGTTGAGTGCTGACCTTAAGGATCTTGTTCCGGTTTCGACTACTGGCAGCAAGGGGAAAGAGCTGTCGTTCGTTAAGGACAACAAATGGAGCAATGACAGCAAGTATGCTTCTGAATTTGCGGCTGCAACCGCTGGAACTGAATACTACGCAAAGGATTTTCAGCTGAAGAGTTCCGTTGCGGGTTCGACGCTCTATCTGGATGATGAGACGACGTTTAAGATGGCAGAGAACGCTAATTCTGATGCTCTGAAGTCGATGCGATTGGGCCTTGTTATCGGTGATAAAACCTTCATCTATCAGGTGGATGATGGAACCCTTAAGTCGCGATACAACACCAGCATCGGCAGCGATTCTGGTGCTGACGGCATCTCGAAGGCGGTTGATGGTACAAATACTGTTAAGGATATTACCTTGAACAACAAGACCCGTAAGGCAGGTAAGCTCCCGTTAGTAGCAGCTCCGAAGTCTGGTACCGAGTTCGTTACTAATCCAGGCGATGCTGATCCACTTTACGAGTTTGCGCAGGCCGATACTCCTGTTACGGTTCACGCCTACATCTGGATGGAGGGTTGCGACTATGACTGCAACAGCTCCGTTGTTGCGTCTATCACGGGTCAGCAGGTAATTGCAAACCTCGGCTTTGCAGTTGCAAATGGAGCACAGGCATAATAGCTGAACCAAACCAAAGGTAACCAAAAGGGATAGTCCCTTTTAGCACTACAGGCCCTCGGGCGCGAAAGCGTTCGGGGGTCTTCTTGTATCGTCTTGCGGGAATGACAAAATGGGGACTGTCCCTATTTTGTTATGCGCATGTCGGGGTGGTGACACTTCGCTTACAATGAAACATTACGTGGGTTTTTCTTCCTGCGGTTTGTTACGGAGCGAAGGGAGGTAGCCCCCATGGACGAAGCGCGCGATTCGCAGCAGCTGCGCAAACGCTTCAAGCGCATGCTTGTTACGCTTATCGTTGCGGCGCTTGCGGCCGTGCTGGTTACCTACGCGTGGTACATCTACAACGCAAACCGCCACGTAACCGACGTGAAGATGGCTGCCGGCACGGGTGTCACCTTCCTTATATCAAATGACTACAACGGCGAATACAAGTCGAACGCTGGCCTTTCCTTCCAAGGCCTGCTGAACCCGGTTTCCACTAACAACATCCAGAACGGCTTTCAGAAGGTAACGGGTTTCACGGGCGGCCCTACGCAGTCTTCCTTGCTGGCAACGTTCTTCGGTCCGGCTGAACGTTTCGACTACTACGAAACGTCGCTCTACCTTGCCACCAGTTCTCTTCCCACCGATGTGTACCTGTCTGATATCCATTTCAAGGATACAGACGGACAACCGCCTATTTCCACCGCGCTGCGCGTGGGCTTCTTGGTGCACCAGCCGGGGCAGAACCAGCCGGTGGCGGGTCAGTACATATTCGAGCTTTCGCAGGCGCACAACCCTGAAGCGAACTACAACACTAAAAACGGCAAGGCGGGCGATGTGCTGGACAGCACCAAAACCGACGGCACCACCGTTTCGTTCAAGCCGCTGAACTCCGATAACTACTGCCTGTACGACGAAGAATCGGGTCAGGTAACCAAGAAACCCAACAGCACGAAGCTTTGCACGCTCCCCGCTGCCGCTCAGGGTGCCGACCACAGCACGCCCGTGCAGGTAGACGTGTACGTGTGGCTTGAAGGGTGCGACGAAGACTGCACCAACAACCTGTGCGGCACCAACTTGGAATCGCTGGCTCTGCACTTTGCGGGTAGCCAAGGATAGGGGGCGATATGGCTGAATCGAAGGATAACCAACGCTCCGAACGCTTGCGCAGCATCCTTGCTGCACGCCGTGGCATGGTGGGCGCCGCTGCTTGGCTGGTGGTGCTGGCGCTGGTGCTCAGTGCGGCAACGTTCGCTTGGTTTTCAGGCTCGCGTTTCACCAACGTAACGCCGGTGGCCATACCGTCAGCGAAGACGGCTATGACCTGCTTATCAGCGCCAACGAAGGCGGCCCGTTTGACACCACGTGCCAGCTTTCCGCCACCGACAAAACGCTGTATCCCATTTCCACGGCCGATCTTTCCAGTTTCTGGCGCGCCACATTCCAGAACGCCAGCGGCATCACCACCGATTACGCCAACTGTACTTCGCAGCTGAGCGACTACGCGCTTACGGGCACGTTTTACCTGAAGGGCGCAGCGTCCCCGCTGGCGGTGTACCTGTACTTAAGCCAGATGAGCGTTTCGGCCGACCCGCAGCTGCTTGCGGCGGCGCGCGTGGGCTTCATCGTGCAAAGCGCGTCGGGCACGCATACCTTCATCTTCTCGTGTGACGACTTGGGCAATACGTCCCAGGCTGCCTCGAAGCGCACCACGGCGCAGAACAACGTTGTGGTGGGCGGCCAGGGCTCGTGGAGCTACGTTGCCGACCCGGCGCTTTCCATGGGTGCGCATACGATGGACGGTTCGGGCAACAGCCCCGTGCTGCGCTCGGGCGCTCAGCCCCTGTTCACCCTGGGCGCAAACGAAGTGGCCAGCGTGCGCTACTTCGTGTACATGGAAGGCTGCGATGCCAACTGCATCACCGAAGCGCAGTCGAAGAACTTTACCCTGCAGTTTGCCTTTGCGGGCGCCAAGGCATAAGGAGGCGCCATGGAACCGAACGCAACCAAAACGAAGCTCAGGCTTTCCCAGACGGGGGCAGTGCTGGTGTGCCTGGTTATCGTGGCGGTGCTGGTGGCGGCAACGTATGCCTGGTTCACCAGCAATGCTGCGGTAAACACCAATTCCGTTTCGGTGCACAGCGATGAAAGCAAGCTGGTGGTTGAACTGGGCGATGCCCAGGCAAACCGCTGGACGCAAGATGGCGACGTGGCGTTTTCGTCCAACAGCCCCAACCCGCTTACCCTGTATCCGGTTTCCACGTTCGACCTGAACGGCTTTGCCGAATGCACGCGCACTGACGATGCGGGCCGCGCCGTGCACTTCACCCAGGCGGAAGACGGGCAGCACTTCTACCACGGCTGGATCGATATCCGCGCGAACTTGGTAGGCTCGGGTGCTGCAAAGGCATCGGGCACGGTAAACCTGTACTTGGGCGACACGCTTGCCCCCGAAGGCGCCGACCCCGAACTTTTGAAGGCCACGCGCGTAGGCCTGAAGCTTTCCCGCAACGGCGAAGTGCTGCAAAGCCGTTACTTCACGTTGGACGATGCGCCGGGTTCGCACCGCGCCGAGCATCCCGCAACGGCACCTTCGCTTGCCGGCTATTCCAACGGCATGCTGCTGGGGTGGCGCAATGGCGCATTGGCCTGCGCAAACGACAATGCGCAGAATTTCAGCAGCTACGTTATGCAGGGTGGCGAAAACGCCACGCGTCCGCAGAACACGCTGCTCTCGCTTGACCCGGGCACCACGTACCGCCTGGACGTGTACTACTACATCGAAGGCACCGACTTGGACAGCGCCGATTACCTGTACAACGACACGGGCATCTTGCATGTGAACCTGTTTGCCGTGCTGGACGGGCAGGGGGGTTAAATGGCTCAGAACACGCAAACCCCCGATAAGCGCGAAGACCTGCGGCACCGCTTGGCAACCACCGTGTTGCTGGTGCTGTTTGCCCTGGTGGCCATTGCCATGGCAACGTTTGCCTGGTTTTCCATCGCCGACCATGCCAAGGCGCGCTCGCTTGCCCTGACGGCAAACGCGGGCAATGCCCTGCGCTTCGACTTGGACGCGCACGACAGCTTCGACCAGTACGTAAGCACGCTGGGCTTCGACCAGATTTCCGCCCGCATTGCCTCCGAAAAGGGCGTGAACATCGACACCTCGAAGCTGCAGCCCGTTACCACGTCCGACTACCAGAACTTCACCTACGAAGACGGCTCGGCTGCACAGGCTTCCACGGGCGCGTACCTGGAATTCACGCTGCACTTCATCAGCCACGACGATGTGACGGTGCGCCTTACCGGCGAAGCGGGCAACAACAACGAACCGGGGACGCAGTTTTCCTCCAACAAGGAAGGGCTGCCGCAGGCCATGCGCATGAGCTTCACGTGCGACAACCGAACCTGGGTGTACAACCCCAACATGGGTGCCACGGCAAGTGGTGCGGGCTCGGCGACTGTCTTCGGGCTTGTACAAGGGGGGTCAAGCGAGGCTGCGAACATGTTTAGCCTGGTCACTGACACTGATAAACCCGTAATTGTTCGCATCTGGTTGGAGGGGACCGACCCAAATTGCACTAATATGGTAAAAGGTGCCGATTATTCGGTATCGATGCGTTTTGAGGGCATCGAACAACAGGAATCTCAATAACAAGCTATATCGCGTAACGCATAGGAAAGGGCGTCATGAGTACGGTTAAAAAAGCTGCATCCATTGTGATCAGTGTTGTAATGTGGATCATCATCCTGGTTGCAGCGTTGTTCGCGTTCACCACGCTTGCCACGAAAGACGATGGCAGCGTTTCCAACCTGGGCGGGTTCACGCCGTTGACGGTTCAGTCCGAATCCATGGAGCCTACGTTCGGCGAAAACGACCTGATTATCATCCAGCAGTGCGATCCTTCCACGCTGCAGGTGGGCGACATCGTTACGTTCCATACCATCATCGACAACCAGTATGCGCTGAACACGCACCGCATCGTTTCCATCAACGAAGTTAACGGCATGAACAGCTACACCACCAAGGGCGACAACAACGACCTTGCCGACCAGCATGTTATTGCCGACGGCGATATTGTGGGCAAGTACGCCTTCAAGATCCCGTACCTGGGCAAGGTGATGGACGTTCTTTCCAGCACGTGGGGCTTCCTGATTATCATCGTGCTGCCGATGCTTCTGTTCTTCATCTACCAGGTGTACCACTTGGTAATCGTGGGCATGAACCTGAAGCGCGCCATGGCCGAAGAGGACCGCATGAAAGCCGCCGAAGCCATTGTCGATGGCGAGCAGGGCAAACCCGCCAAGGGCGATGCTGCTGCCGCTGCCGATGAGCGAGCGCAGGCCGAAGCTGCCCGCGCCGAAGCGGAGGCCGCCCTGGCCGAGGCAAAGCGCCTGAAAGCCGAAGCGGAAGCCGCACTGGCATCTGCTGAAGCGGGCAAGAACGAAGACGGTTCCAAGAAATAAACCAACTATCCCCTGCGCGTCGGGCATGGCCCAGGCGCGCAGGTTTGTGCAGGAAGGGGCGTGAGCCGTGAGTGAATTCTTGAGCTTCGCCTGGGAGCTTTTGGCAAAGGTTGTGTACAACATCGTTGCCGTGTTCGCTTCCATACTGAATCTGCTGATATTCGGCTGGGCCGATTACTTCAGCATCTTCATCACGTACTTCAATACGTTCGACATTGTGGGCAAAATCGGCGCAGTGCTGCTGTTCGCCATGCTCATTGCCATTCCTGTGCTTATTGCCGTGATCATCGTGCGCCGCTGGAAGTTGCACCACGAGCTTAAGGCCGACAAGTCAGACAACAAGGCGTTGTACCGCGAAATCGGTCGCCTGAACAAGCAGGTGCTCGACTTGATGGACGAAAAGAACAAGGTGCTTGCCCTGAAGGTGAACGCCATGGGCGGCACGAAGCGCATCCCTTACGTTGGTGCGTCTGCCCTGGTAGACGATACTATCCCTACGCTTGAAAACGTAACGGGCGAAGGCGCTGCAGAAGGCGGTGCTGCTGGAGCAGCGGCTGCGGGTGCTGCGCCTGCGGGCGGCAAGCTTTCGCTTGACGGCGATTCCGTGGAAGGTGCCGCGGCAGCCATGGCGAAGGCCACCGTGGAAGCCAAGACGCTTGCCGAGGCGAAGGAGATTGCTCAGGCAAACCGCTTCCCCAAGCTCTCACTGGTCGACTTGAAGTACCGCGATTGGACGCCGCCGGTATATGACAACGAAATCACGTTGGAGCAGTTTGTGGAAGGCTACCGCTACTTCGCTTGCAGCGAAATGGGCCTGTACTACACGCCTGAAATCGTGCGCCGTTACGTTGCCGGCATGGCAGCCAGCAAGCTGTTGATCCTGGAAGGCATTTCCGGTACGGGCAAAACGTCGCTGCCGTATTCGTTCAGCCGCTACGTTGACAACCCGGCAACCATCGTTTCGGTGCAGCCTTCGTTCCGCGACCGCACCGAGGTTCTGGGTTACTTCAACGAGTTCTCGAAGCGCTTCAATGAAACCGAGTTTTTGCGCGCCGTGTACGAGGCGGGCATGCGCCAAGACCCCAGCTATATCGTGCTGGACGAGATGAACCTGGCGCGCGTCGAGTACTACTTTGCCGAGATCCTTTCGGTGTTGGAAATGCCCAGCCACGACGAATGGACGCTCGAGCTGGTTCCCACTGCCTGGGCGGGCGACCCGAAGGGTTTGGAAGACGGCAAGATCTACATCCCCGACAGCCTGTGGTTCGTGGGCACGGCCAACAACGACGACTCCACCTTCACCATTACCGACAAGGTGTACGACCGCGCCATCCCCATCGAACTGAACGAGCGCGCCGATGCCTTCGAGTGCCCGCCGCATGAGCGCGTGCACATCACCAGCGAGCATCTGCAGTACCTGTTCCAGAAGGCAAAGGTGGAACATGTGGTTTCCGAGGAAATGCTGGAAAAGATGCACAAGCTTGACCAGTACCTGCAAACGCGTTTCCGCTTGGCGTTCGGCAACCGTATCATCAAGCAGATGTACGACTTCATTCCCGTGTACGTGGCGTGTGGCGGCACCGAGCTGGGCGGCATGGACTACATCATTGCCCGCAAGGTGCTGAAGAAGTTCGAGTCAATGAACGTAAGCTTCGTGCGCGACGAGATACAGGGCCTTATCGACTACATCGAAAAGACCTTCGGCGAGGGCGGCCTGCCCGACAGCGTTTCGTACCTGTAGCGCATCCAGAACATGTACTAAGAGATTGCCCGGGCGCTCGTGTGGCGCCCGGGCGCGTTTATAACCCGTGGGGTACTTAAATGTCAGACACTATCCAAGATTTGTACGACAGCTTTTCCACCCAGATGGAGCCCATCCAGGAGGACGACCGCTATTTTCGCTACCTGTACGAAATGGCACAGGCATCCGACACCACGCTTGAGCAGAAGCGTGAAGAGCTGGTTAAGGTGGTGGACGAGGAATGGATCAAGGTAATCGAGGATTCGCTTGATGCCATCAACACCATCATCGAAAAGCCCCGCCGCTTCATCACCACCGAAGAAGAAGTGGTGCCCATTTCGCTGGCGAAGAAGATTTCGGCTGACAGCGTGCGCCACCTAAGCCAGAACACGCAGTTCTTGGCGCCTTCGGACGACGGCGAGATTCACCCCACTAAGATCTTGAACGTGAACATGGCGGAAACATACGACCTGTACGAGAACCGCTTCGTGTATCACCTTATCCAGCGTTTGCTGACGTTCGTTGATAAGCGCACTGACGTCATCTTCTGGTCTACGGGCAACGAGATTCGCAACCGCTTCACCATGCACAGCAAGATTGGCGATGCGTACGAGGAAATCGAGTACAACGTGGAAATGACGGTGAAAGACCGTCAGAGCTTTGCCGAAAACGACGCCGACAACATCGACACCTTCATGCGCATCGACCGCGTGCGCCGCTTGGTTATGGCGTTGCGCAATGCGTCGTTCTGCCAGATCATGCAAGGGTGTGCCACTGTGCGCAGCCCCATTCAGCGCACGAACCTTATCATGAAAGACCCGAACTACCGCAAGTGCTACCAGCTTTGGCAGTTCATGGAGCGCTACGACAAGGTGGGCTACAACATCGAGGTCAAGGATTCCGCCATGGCCTTCGACGACGAGTACATGGTGCAGATGTACACCAACCTCATCAACAACTACACGGTGTTCAAGAGCCTGATTTCCGACGACCGCAACCTTACCGAGCTTGCCAGCCAGCAGCATGAGCCGGTGCAGCCCAAGTTCATCAAGGAAATCAAGGAAGAGTTCGTGGACAACTGCGACATTCCCGATGTGGAAGTGCGCAAGGTGTTCGTCGAAGAGGTAACGCAGGCGCAGCTTGACGCCGAGGCGGCGCTTGAGGAAGAGCGCAAGAAGACCGAGGAACTGGAAAGCCAGCTGAAGGCGTGGAAGGTGCAGGCGCATGCGCTGGAAGATGAGCGCGACAGCTTGTCCGATGCGCTTGACGAAGCGAAGGCCCGCGAAGAGGGCTTAACCCAGCGTGCCCAGCTTGCCGAGTCCGACTTAGAGGAAGCGCGTGATTCTCTGGCCGACGTCGAGGAAGGCAAGCGCGCTGCAGAAGCTGAAGCTGCGAAGGCGCGTGCTGATGCGGCAACCGAAGTTGAGCGCATGAAGATCGAATCGGCCAACGAAGTGCAGGCGGCTATGGACGAAGCTGCCGAAACGGTTTCCGCTGCCAAGGCGGAAGCGGCAGAGGCCGTGCAAGCCGCTAAGAGCGATGCCGACGCGCGCATCAAGGCGGCAACGGAAAAGGCCGACGCTCAGGTTGCACAGGCGCGTCAGAAGGCGGATGCCGCTGTTGAGGCGGCGCATGCCGATGCTGCTGCCAAGGTGGAAGCTGCCCAGGCACGTGCTGAGGAAACGCGCAAGCAGGCCGAGGCAGAAAGCGCCGATTTGCGAAGCCAGGTAGACGCCGCGGTAACGGAACGCGCCCATGCCGTGAAGGCGCTGCAGGAACAGCACGATACCGAGCTTTCCCGCGTGAAACAGGAAATGCAGCAGCGCATCGACGAGCTTTCGCGTAGCCTGCAGGAATCGGAGAGCGCCCGCGTCCGCGCCGAAAAGCGCGCCGAGGGCAACAGCCTTTCGCGCTACCTGCTTACGAAGCTGCGCGGGCAGGATGTTCCCTCTGCTTCGGGCGACGACGGTGATGCGGGGCAGGGCGGCGGCTCTGACAAGAACAGCTCTTCCAAGGGCGGGAGCCGCGAGTAATGAAATACGTGCTTCGCGTAGTGAACGTGCTGGCGGCAGTGATAATTGCCCTGGCGCTTATCGTGCTGCTTCGTACCGTGTTCACGCCTGCCGGGGAAGTGCCCAGCCTGGGTAACTACAGCTTCATGCGCACGCTTACCGGCTCCATGGAACCGGCCATTCCCGTGCACTCGTTCATCGTGACGCAGGAAACCGACCCTGCCGACTTGCAGGTGGGCGACATCATCACGTTCCGTGCCACGGAGTCTTCGATGGAAGGCGCGCTTAACACGCACCGTATTACCAGCGTGTACGAAGAAAACGGGCAGTTGATGTTCCATACCAAGGGCGATGCGAACGCGGTGGAAGACGCGCAGCCTGTGGCTGCCACTAACGTGGTGGGGCGTGTGGTGTTCGTTTCGGCAGCGTTGGGCACGCTGGTGTCGTTGCTTTCGAACCCGTTGGTGTTCTTCCCGTTCATCTTGTTGCCGCTGGTGGTGCTGCTGGTTCTGGAGATTTCCAAAACAGTGAAGTCTGCCAAGGAAGTGGCGCGCATCGAGGAAGAGAAAGCGCTGCAAGAAGCGGTTGAGCTGGTACGTCGTCAAAGGGAACAGCAAAAGCAGGCAAAGGCGGGCCCTGAGGGCGAAGCGGATGCCGAAGGCGCTGGCGCACGTGCCGATGACAAGGCTGGCGATACGGGTGCGCACGGCGGCGAGGACGGCGCAGGTGCATCTGTGCTGTCTGAGGGCAACGGGGAGCCTGGGCCGGCGGGCAACGATGAAGCCGGCCCGGAAAACATCGATCAGCCGGATCAAACCGATGACGGCGAGGAAGCCCCCGAACAGTCCGAGACGAAGCACAAGTAGCATGCGCTAGGGCGGGTCGGCGCTGTTCATTGGCGGCTTAACGGCAGCTTATAACCCCAGGTCGCAAAAATATTTTCGAAGAAAGCAAATTAATGCTTGCATGCCTGCAGCGATTAAGGTAAATTAACTCCTGCACAAAAGCTGCACATGCGGGTGTGGCGGAATTGGCAGACGCGTACGGTTCAGGTCCGTATGAGCTTCGGCTCATGAAGGTTCAAGTCCTTTCACCCGCACCATTTACGAATCAGGCACCCCACGGGGTGCCTTTTTTATTATCATTAGCAACGTTGCTATTGGTTCTGAAAGCATGGTAGTTAGGAGATCCTGTATGAGGCTCATTCATTGCTTGAACAACATTTCCGCCCACGGTACCGATTTGCTCGACCCTGAAACGTATTCACTTACCGATTCACTGGATGAAGCCGAGGGCATTCTTGTTCGCAGCGCTGCCATGCATGATATGCAGTTCCCTGCCGGCCTTCGCGCCATCGCGCGTGCTGGTGCGGGCGTGAACAACATTCCGCTCGACCGTTGCGCTGACGAAGGCATCGTGGTGTTCAACACGCCCGGCGCCAATGCCAATGCGGTTAAGGAAATTGTGCTGTGCGCGCTTCTGCTGGGCAGCCGCGATATTCTGGGTGGCATCGATTGGTGCCGCGAGCATGCCGAAGACGAGAACATCGCCAAGGCTGCCGAAAAGGCGAAGAAGCAATTCGCCGGTCAGGAAATCAAGGGCAAGAAGCTCGGCGTTATCGGCTTGGGTGCCGTTGGCGCAGAGGTTGCCAATGCTGCCGTGGAACTGGGCATGGACGTGTACGGTTACGACCCGTTCGTTTCGGTAAGCGCTGCATGGAAAATCTCCAGCCCCGTGCACTACATCACCGATTTGAAGGACATTTTCCGTACCTGCGATTACATCACCATCCATGTGCCCGCGCTTAAGAGCACCATTGGCATGGTAGATGCCCATATGTGCTCGCTGATGAAGGAAGGCGTGGTGCTGCTGAATTTCTCGCGCGACACCTTGGTTGATCCTGCCGCCCTTTCGGTCGTGCTCGATTCGGGCCGTGTGAAGCGCTACATCACCGACTTCGCAACGCCTGAAACCATGAAGATGAAGAACACCGTGGTTATCCCGCACCTGGGCGCTTCCACGGCAGAGGCGGAAGACAACTGTGCCATCATGGCCGTGCGCGAAATGATGGACTACTTCGAGAACGGCAATATCACCAATTCCGTGAACTATCCGGCATGTGACATGGGCGTGTGCCCTGAAGGCCTCACGCGCATTGCTCTGCTGCATAAGAACGTTCCGAACATGATTGCCCAGATTTCCAGCATCTTGGGCGAAGACAACGTGAACATCGCCAACTTCATGAACAAGGCACGTGGCGATTACGCCTACACCCTTATCGACATGGACCAGGCGCCTTCTGATGAGGCCATTGCCAAGCTCCGTGAAATCGAAGGTGTCCGCCGCGTGCGTCTGATTTAGGTTGTTGCGCTGTTCTTCCGAACGGCGCAAGACTCACGAAACGCAAATGACGCTGCGCGGGGCTCTAACGGCACAGCTGGCGGTCCAAGCGGGCTTGACGTGCGAAGCACGCCTGGGCAATCCTGCTCAGCAAAGCTGCGCAGGATGCGTCCGCTCGGACGCATATTGGGGACTGAACATGCCACTGGCATGTTCACCCCGCCATCTGCACTCGTTAGAGCCCCGCTCGCTGACATACTGGCGCATGCCCATAACAAAATGGGGACAGTCCCCATTTTGTTAAGAGGCGTCCAAAAGGGACTGTCCCCTTTGGACGCCTCTTGTTAAGAAGGCACCCAACCGGGTGCCTTCTTGCGTTTTAGGCCCTGAAGCCTTCGTCTTTGATTTTGCCGGGGCCGTCGGCGGCGGTGGTTGCCAGCTCGTCGCAGCGCTCGTTTTCGGGGTGGCCGGCATGGCCCTTTACCCAGTGGAAGCTCACTGTGTGGGGTTTCTTCGCTTCCAAAAGGCGTTTCCACAAATCGGAATTCTTCACGGGCTCTTTCTTCGAGTTCTTCCAGCCGCGCTTCAGCCAGCCTTCTATCCAATGTTGGTTGAAGGCGTTTACCACGTACTGCGAATCGGAGTGCACTTCCACCGTGCAGGGGCGCTTCAGCGCTTCCAGGCCGGTGATGACGCCCAGAAGCTCCATGCGGTTGTTGGTGGTGTTGGTGTAGCCCTGCGAAATTTCGCGCGTGTGCAGCGTGCCGCTTGAATCGGTGAAGTGCAGCACGGTGCCAAAGCCCCCAGGGCCGGGGTTGCCGCGCGAAGACCCGTCGCTGTACAGAATTACCTTCATAAAGAAATCTCCTTACCTGGGAAAATGGGGGCATGCCCCAATTCCCGGTTTTGCTTACTTGCAGGCTGCCTCAATGAGTTTGCGCAGCTGGTCGAATCCGGTGCCCTTTTCCGAAGAACACACCACCATGTTCACGCTTTCGGGCAGGTTCAGCTGCTTGCGGATAGCCGCCTTCTGCTTGTTCGCCTCGTTCTTGCTTACCTTGTCGGCCTTGGTAAGTGCAATCATGAAGGGCAGCTGGCATTCGGTAAGGAATGCCACCATCTGCTCGTCGAGCTTGGTTGCGGGGTGGCGGATGTCAATCAGCGAAACCACCAGCGCATAGTAGCGGTACTGGTCGAAGTAGCCGTTGATCATTTCCGACCAGCGCGCCTTTTCGCTTTTGGACACTTTTGCGTAACCGTACCCAGGCAAGTCGACAAAATCGATTTCCTTGGTGGTGAAGAAGTTGATGGTGCTGGTTTTGCCGGGCATGGAAGAAACCTTCGCCAGCTTCTTGCGGTTGAAAAGGCGGTTGATAAGAGAAGATTTCCCTACGTTGGAACGTCCCACGAAGGAAACTTCAGGGCGAACCGATTTGGGGATTTGCGAAGAGGTGCCATAGGCGCCTTGGAATTCGACCAGGTTGTAGTTCACGGTGTGCTCCTTTTTGAGCGATTTCTTACTTTTATATAGGCGCGTTCAAAAACGCAGGTTTCGTTCGGCGCTTTTGGGCTAGGACAACGCAAAAGCGCATTTTCCTCGTGCCCGAACGCATGGATTGCACAATGCGTTTGCCGCTGCACGTGCGGTTTTCATGGCGTGATGCCTTTCTGCACCAGTGCACGTCCGCGGCAATGTCGTGTGGGTTTCCATGATACCGTTGATGCATATAAAGCATTGCGCGGATAATGGAAGTCCAAACAGGCACCATCGGCTTGCCTTGCAGGCCGCGAAAGGGTAGGGCGCATGAGCTCCTTTGAAAACATCGTTTCCAACATAACAGGCGGCGACCTGCTGGGGAAAATCATTGTGGCGATTGTTCTGGTAGTGTGCATTGCCTTGGTGTCGCACATGTTGGTGAAGTGGCTGCGGCACATCATGCAGCGCGACGATGCCAACATTCCGCAGAGCTCCATCTTCATCAACATCGTGCGCGGCATTGTATGGGGCCTGGGCGGCTGCTTTGTGCTGGACACGTGCTTCGACGTGAACATGTCGGCGCTTATTGCCGCTCTGGGCGTCGGAGGCATTGCAATCTCGCTGGGCTTCCAGGACACGCTTTCGAACCTCATCGGCGGCGTGCAGATATCGTTCATGAAAATCGTCAAGCCGGGCGACAACATCCAGGTTGGATCCAGTAAAGGCGTGGTGCAAGACGTAACCTGGCGTCACGCCACCATCAAGAACCGCTTGGGTGAAACGGTTATCATCCCCAATTCGGTTATCTCGAAGAATGCGGTAGTGCACCTGCCCCCGCCCGAGCGCGTAACGGTTCCCTTTATTGCCACCACGAGCGAAGACCTTGATTCGGTGGCAGAAAAGGTGGAAAAGGCGGCGCACAACACGGCGCTCGAATTCTGCGGCATTGTGGAAGAGCCTACGGTTTTGTTCACGGAAGTTGCCGAAGATGGCTTGGTGGGCAAGGTTGTGCTCGAAATCAGCGATGCCTCGCTGGCAACGCCCACGTCCGATGCCATCACGCGTGCCATTGCGCCGCTGGTGCGCGCGTAGCCAAAACCATACGGCTCATGTAAGCGCCCTGGCCTCTTTAAGAGGCTGGGGCGCTTGTTGTTGGCAAGGGAAAGCGCAGCGCGAAGGCTTGGTGCCATGCGCGCTTGCCGTCTTTGGCACCGATACGTGGTCGGCATCGGGTTTGTTTCCTTGTTGGAAGGGAGATTCATTCATGCGCTTAGGCGTATTCGTAAGGGTTTCTTAATGGTTTGGGGCCTGTTTTTACCAGTTTGCCTTGCGAGGGAACCCTTCTTAGCTCCATAGCGCCAGAAGCTATAGACCGGGCGAATGGAAACGTTGAAAAGCTCTTTTTCGTTGTTATAGATCGGTCCAAGTGCCTGATTTTGTCATTTTTACACTTTATGGGATTTACCAGGCATCATAGCTTCAGCAAATGAATTAAAAATTGGCTTTCTATTGGTTACCATTGCGATATTTAACCAGGTCAGCGCCTATATAGTTTTTTGTTATTCGGAAAAACAAAAAGCTGTTTGCGATAACCGCCCCTGACCCGAATAATGGGTATCCGGAAGTTGCGCTGGCAACCGTTTATTGGGTGGAACGGGCCAGCCGATTAGGGGAGAGGCGCTCACGCCTCATTGAAACTTCCTAGGAGTAAGAGTTTTACAAAAACTGAGGGAAATGAAGGGAAACCCTTTGCTTGGGGGCAAGGGGTGTAAATCGTTTTGTGCCTAGGAGGGACAAAACAAAAGAAAGGAAGGTAGGTGCATCATGTCCGACGCATTGCAAAGCTCGTATCACGGTATCGCAGCACGTCTTGACCGTATGCCCATTACCGGCTTCCACAAGAAGATCCTGTGGCTGCTTGCTGGTATTACGTTCTGCGACTCCGTAGATATGGCCGTTGGCGGTCCTATCGGTAACGTTCTCCAGGCTGAAGGCTGGATGACGCTTGAACAGTTCGCATTCTTCAACTCCATCACCATGGTTGGTTACCTCTTCGGTGGCCTCATGGCAGGTG
>CAJKUH010000007.1 GCA_905203045.1 uncultured Eggerthella sp. | reverse complement strand
ACTGGGTATAACTGGAGTGACGGGACGGCAGAACCGACGCCATCGAGTGGGAATAAGCCGATAAGGCTTTGAACCGCACTTTTGAGTGCTGCACTCTGCCGCTGAGTTTCGTTTCGTACGAGAGTCATGACAAAGCCGCCAGCGACGGCGATGAGTAAATACGATGATTTAGCCTCCGTTCCCGCGTTGGGACGGGGGCTTTTTCTTTGCCGTTTTACCCCCTTTCACCTGCGATTTCGCCATTTGCTCCCTACGATTCAAGACGAGCAACTACCACCACGAGCAAGTAGGCCTTCCCCAAAACCGCTGAAATTGCAGATAAGGAACCTTTAGCACGCGTTAGGAAAGATGGAGCTCCCAAGCGTGCCGAACGAGCTGGCGAGGCTGCTCGCGGAAGAGAAGGAAGGGGCGGCGCTAAAGGTCGCGCTGGGCTTTTTCGTCTGGCTGTTCCGCGCCGTGTTCAAGTGGGTGATGTGAGAAGAGGCGGGCAATTGCCCGCCTCTTTGTCTTTAGGTTATTATTTCTTTGCGATCTTCGCGGCAACGCCGACGACCGCGCTGCCCACTGTGAGGACTGCGCCGCCTACTCCAGCGCCCGCTTTCTTTATCCCGTCGACCCTATCGGCGCGCTTCGCCTCGCATCGCGCGCAGAGCTTCTTGGAGGGGTCGTCCAGAAACGTGTAGCATCCCCTTGACTTGCACACCGCGGCAAGCTCCGCCCCGCATTGGGGGCAGTAATTCATCGAGGTCTTGAACAAGGTCTTCTTCTTATGGGCGTTGCATTCGCCGTTAGGGCATCCTTTAGCCGAGCTCATCTTCGGCCTCCTTTTCATCGGTTATCGCTTCAAGATAGAAGGTCTTCTCGGGAGCGGAAAGCGCCTTGCTGAGCGCCGACACGTCGAGCTGCAGAGCGGCCCTTGAGCGCCAGACGCCTCGATCGGTGCCGTCATCCGATGCGTCGAACTCGGCAAGCAGGCCGGCGCGCGACCCGACCGTCTGCTCGATCAAGCGCGAGTAGGACTCAAGGGCGGAGGCCATGGCCTTGACTTCGCCCTGCTCGCAATAGATCGCCGCGCGGGCGACGGAGGCTTGGTGCAGCACTGGGAAGCACCGGTTGATGGAGGCCATCTTCTCGTCGATCAGCTCCGCGCGCTTGCCCTTTGCCTTCCTATACTCTCCGTTGGAGAGATACGCGACGTCTTCCTGCAGCTCGAGGTCAAGCTGAGCTGAGGCATCCGAAAGCGCGCGAAGGGACTGGGCCACTAGCAGCTTCCGCAGTCCTTCGTCGGAGACCTCCCTCGCCTCAAGGTAGAGCGACATGCCGCTGCGGAAAAGGCCGATGCGGTCGTTCTGCTGGCCCCGAAGAACCTCCTTGACCCTTCCGTCGATCACCGTGATCTGTTCTGCGATCTCGTCGAGCTGCTCCTGCAGGGCTTTCACCTGCATTGCGTTGGCTGCCTGCACGGGGTCGATTCCTTGAGAGAACTCTTCTCTCTTGATGGGGAGCTTTTTGCCGTATCTGCCGTCCGAGCGCTTCATCTGAGCGAAGGTGTTGCCCATTTTGTCCGTCGTCAGCTTGATGTCGCCCCGGTCGATGGCCTGGAGCGTCTCGTCGGAGGCGTCGACGACAAGGCGGAAACCCTTGTCGGTCGCCTTGCTGATCTGGGCCATCTCCGGAGCCTGCCGCTCCACGGCCTTGACGATGTCGGCAATGGCGTTGTCGGCCTCATTGCAGTTTTGCCTTATCGCGGTACTCAGGAGGGCGAGCGGCGACCGATCGACCGGAGGCGCAATCTCCTGCGTCCCCGCTTTTGCTAGAGAATCATCCGAACTCACAACCGCGCCCCTTTCTAAGAACTTATCGCCCCATTATAAGATGCATGTCTACGATGTTTCCGTAGATGCGCTGTTGCGCCGCGAAAACGCGATGTGCGGGGATAGCGCCTGGCTCACAGCTGCCGTCGATATAGCTGACGATGAGCAGATAGTGGCGGTCAGAGAGGCCATCGCTTCCCGACTCATCGACGAAGATGCTGAGTTCCCGCATTGTTCTCCCGGATAAGAAAAAAGCCGGGGAAAATGTCCCCGGCACTTGGAAGCCATCCTAACGGATAACCAATTACTTTATACCACACACCGTCCCAAGCACAATACAACCGTTGATCCGACCAGCGCTTCAGGTTCTATGCCCAAGCTGTCAGCTCAACTTTGCCCAGGCGACCGTTCAGCATCTTCTATGTGAGCACGTTCGCAATTGGCACAAGCTGCCGTATGCGCTCCGTTGCCTTTCCCGGGCCACTTCTGCGCTAAACTGTTAGCGATAGCTAACTTATGGAGGCGTGCTGTGCGATTTACGACTATCGGGAACCCGGAAAACCCCGCAATCTTATTCTTCCATGCCATGGGTGTCGTGGGTGAAAGCAGCGAACGCGTGGCAAGTCACTTGGCAGATCGGTACTTTTGCATTATGCCGACATCGACGGTTTACTGCGAAAAGCAGCACTATATAAGCCGAGAGGAT
This sequence comes from uncultured Eggerthella sp., assembly GCA_905203045.1. Classification (GTDB taxonomy): domain Bacteria; phylum Actinomycetota; class Coriobacteriia; order Coriobacteriales; family Eggerthellaceae; genus Anaerotardibacter. The sequence continues at coordinate 76,733 of CAJKUH010000007.1, read as the reverse complement.
GAAATACGCCAGGTCGAGGAATGGCTTCGCAAGCACGGGGTTGACCGCCTTTCGCTCCTCGTTGCCTCGTCCATCGGTGCCGATCTAGGCATGGCGTTTCTCGTGCGCAACACCATGCCGGTTGAGCATGCCTTTTTCGATGGCGGCCAGTTTGCGCAGATAAGCGCAGGAACAAGGACCCTTATGGCACCGTTGCTGTACCTGGCCATAAAGAGCCTCTATTGGACCCATGGCGGCACGCTCAAACATATCATGTGGTGCGACGATGAGGCCATTCGTCCGTACTTCATCGAGGCAGGCCGCACGCTCACGTTGGCAAACATGCGGCGCCAAATGGCCGACAGCCTCGTAGACATGCCGTTTCCCGCACTGCCGGAGAACGTTCAGACCCACACATACTGGGAATTCGGGTCGACGGAAGACCATTTCAAGTATCGCAATGCTGTTATGAAAGCTTGGCCCAAAGGGAACTTTCCAGTCTTCGAGGGCCATAACCATATGCAATATCAGATCAACGACCCGCTGGGCTTCGCCGCTATGCTTTCGCACGTGATTGAAACCGGCGAATTGCCGGAGCTGCCATTTTGTCACTAGCCAACGCAAACGAGAAAACGCTTCACCCGCAAGAAAGAGCGCAACACGGCGAAAGAAGGATTCGCCGATTGCGCAAGCAAAGCTGCCTGCGGCATCCAGCCCCTTCACCATGCCGTCATTTCCCAAGAGTATAATCGCGAGCCATGATAACCCTTTTGTTGATAGAAAAAATTGCGTCGCTGTTCCTGATCATGGCAGTTGGATTCGTGCTGGTGCGCCTCCATCTCCTGAAAACCGGGGACAGCAAAACGCTCTCCGTCCTGTCCGTATACGCCATCTGCCCGTGCGCTTTCATATCCGCCTCGCAGGTCGATCTGACTCCGGAAGTGCTGCAAGGATTCTTGTTCGCGCTTATCTGCTCAGCCGTCCTTCAGGTAGGGCAGATCGTGCTGGTGAAGATACTGGCGAAACCGCTTCACCTGTCCCCCATCGATCAGGCAGCAAGCGTTTTCTCGAACTGCGGCAACTTGATCATCCCTCTCGTCGGCTTCGTCTTGGGCGATGAATGGGTAGTCTACTCGCTTGCGTACATGACCGTTCAAAACATTCTGCTCTGGACGTACGGCAAAACCCTCATCAGCGAAAACCGTCACATCGACGTGCGCGCGGTGCTGTTCAACATCAACCTGCTGGTCATTGCCGCCAGCATCGTGCTTATGGTGCTCGGCATTAAGCTCGTTGAGCCTCTTAAAACCTTCGCCTACGACGTGGGCCAGATGATCGGCCCGGCGGCAATGTTGGTGACGGGCATGATCATCGGAGGCATGAATCTGCGCAAGATCGCAACCAGCAAGCGCGTCTGGCTCGTAACTTTCATCCGCTTGGTGCTGATCCCCGCCATCATCGTGCTTGTACTTAAGCTCAGCGGCATAGAATCCCTGGTACCCAACGGTCAATCAATCCTGCTCATTACGCTCCTTGCAACCATCACCCCATCCGCTTCAATGACGGTGCAATTGGCTCAAATTTACGAGAAGGACGCCCCGCATGCCAGCGCCATCAACGTGGTTACCACGCTCTGCTGCATCGTCACGATGCCGATATGGGTAGCGCTGTTCATGGCTTAGCGATTCATCATCAAAAGCCCACCAAACCTGTTTTTCAGGTATCTTAGTTCGCCTTCAGAATGAAGATATACTTTTCTTTTGGTTCGATTCATTGATAAGGGGAGCATATCATGCGTAATGGCGAAGGCCTTTCGATGGAGCAGGCGATCGCGTTCATTGAGAATGCGCCAGCGAACATCTTTTTCATAGACACCTCCTGTCGATACCGAGCAGTTTCCGAGGCTTGCGCCCTCATCAACGGGAAAGAAAACTTCGATATCATCGGAAAAACCGATGTCGAGATTTAGGCCGATCATGAAGTGGGCCAACGTTACTACGTAGACGACCTGCATATCCTGGAAGCAGGAAAACCCAGCAAATGGATCGATGATTTCTCCAGTCCCGACAAGCCGTTCTTCATCGAGATCAGCAAAAAGCCCGCATACCTCAACAACGAGCTCATCGGTGTTGTGGGAATCGTCACTGATGTCACAGAACAAAAGCAAACGGAGCTCAAACTCGAGCGACTGAGCACCACCGATGAGCTGACCGGCTTGTACAACCGAAACTACCTTGAGCAAGCTTCATCTGAAAAGTATTCCGAAGAGTACTACCCAATAGGAATCATCATCATGGACTGCAATCGTCTCAAGGAGACCAACGACACACTTGGACACAGAGCAGGCGACGAGTTGCTTGCTCGAATCGCCAAGGCCATAAAGCAAAGCATTCCGTCAAACGCTTTAGCAGCGCGCCTTGGCGGCGATGAGTTCCTTGTTGCCACCACTCAGCGAGACGAAGAAGGCATCCAGCAGGTAATTGACGAAATAGAGCAACATTTTCACGATCTAAGCGATGAGACGTATATCCTTGACGTTGCGCTGGGACATTCCGTAGCTACCAGCCCCAGCGAATCTCTGCATGCTGCATTCAGAGACGCCGATGCGAAAATGTATCAAGACAAGAAGCAAGCTCGCGTCGGATTCCATCGCGAATAGCTTTCCTCATACAACTCCCCGCTCCCCCTCCTTTACCGTAGAAGGTTCCTGCACAGGCTGCGGGCTGTGCGCTAAACGTTGCCCCGTGGGCGCCATCCAAATACACGATGGCAAACCCACATGGGTCGCTTTCGAATGCGAGAAATGCCTACGATGCCAGCATTACTGCCCGCAATTCGCCATCCAACACGGCTCCCGAACTAAGGCCCATGGTCAATATCACCATGCATAGTTTGTGCGCAACTAGGATCGTTCAACAATTTAACCAGCATCTACTTACGCGTAGGCGAACAGCCAAAACGTTGCTTATCGGCAGCAAGAATCAAGTGCAATAACGTTTATGCTGCTCAACCATTAACCATAAACGCTATCAACTGCCTGCAGGAATTGGCTCATTAGATAGAATCTTCGTCTATTCAGACGCCTTCGCGGAAGCAGTGGGAACGTGAAACCCAATAAGCCAAAACAAGAATACCGCCACGCAACCTAGAATAAGCCACACTGATGGACGAGCCACTGCAATTGCGCTTACCGCCATAACAGCATAGGAAAAGCCCAATATAGAGGCTTTCTTGCGAACGGGGATGCCATCGCCTGAATTAATCGGCTCAACGTATGCTTTGTAAACCTTTGTTTTAACCAGCCAATTGTTCAAGCGCTGCGAGCTACGGGAGAACAAGAAAGCAGCAGCAAGAAGAAACGGGGTCGTGGGCAATACGGGCAAAAACGCACCGGCAATGCCCAAGGCAACGCACAGGCAACCGACAGAGACAAATACGGCTTTTTTAATAGGATTCATAATTACTCCTGCATTCTTAGTAGACCATTTAGCAAAAAATTATTTCTATAGCATCGGCAAGCGACAACAGTTGAGATAGTCAGACCCCTATCGGGCTCTTCTGCCCCAAGCGCAATAATCGTCCTGCTCCAGGATGTCTCCACCGTGGTAGTAGGCAGCTCGAGCACGGCACCCACCGCAAACGGACCCATACTCGCAAACGCCGCATGAGCCCTTATAGGCCTGGGTACGCAGCTTTTGGAAGATTGGGCTCGTACGCCAAATTTCGTCGAAAGGCTGTTTGCGAACATCGCCCGCCTGTTCTTGCATATAGGCACAAGGACGCACAATGCCTTCGGTCCCTACCACGCAATAAGAAAGACCCGCCAGGCAACCTCGGCTGTAACGCGTTTCCACCCCAATCTGGTCAGCTACGCGCATAAACTGCGGTGCGCATGTCGGCTTTACCTCTATGCCAACTTTTTGGCCTGTGCGCAAAAGATCGGCCAGAAGCTTTTCGTTCTGCTCAACGCCAATGATTTCATGGGTAATGTCAGCACCGCGGCCAACCGGCACCAGAAAAAACACCGAATGGTTCATCGCCCCAAGCTGCTTCGCAAATCGGGTTATAGCGCAGATCTCGCCACGATTCCAATCGGTGACGGTCGTGTGGACTTGGAAGGGAAGCCCTACTTCCCTGCATGCTTCAATCCCCGAAAGAGTAGCTTCGTAGGCACTCCGCACGCCACGAAAACTGTCGTGCTTTTCCCGATTAACGCTATCAATGCTGATTCCCATGGCGCAAGCGCCTGAACTTTTCAAGCGCCGAGCAACCGATAGCGTTATCAACGTTCCGTTGCTTCCAAACACTGGATGAAGACCGCATGAAGCCGCATGCGCCACCAGCTCAAAGATGTCGTTTCGCAAAAGCGGTTCACCGCCGCTGAAAATCATGACCTTGAAACCAGCTCGAGCAATCTGGGAAATCATAGCCTTTGCTTCAAGGGTTGAAAGCTCACGTTCGTTGCACTCAGCAGCGTTCTGATAGCAGTGGGCGCATTTCAAATTGCAGCGATTAGTGGTCATCCACGATACGATCATCGGCTTCTCCTTTCTCGCTTCTCTATTTGCGAGAAAGGAGACTATCGAATGACGTCACGTCATCGTCAACACAAAAAAACGGCGAAGAGGATCAGTGATTATGAAATGACCTCTAGCCGCAATTCTCCAATCAACGAAGCTCTCCGTGATTTGAATACGCAAGGGCATCCTGGAGAAAGCCCAAAGTACGCCGTTGAATGCCAGCGTAAAAATCACGACCGTATTGTTTTGGACCGGTTTTACGCTGATTGGCTAAGCGTTTAAGCCCCGCCAGCGCATGGCTCATGCCCCCAAGCGCAGAAAAGCGAGCGGCAAGCTCCTGGGCTCTCTCATCCGTTACCAACGCTCCATCGTGCATCGCTTCAATGGTATCGCCCATCAATTCGTGCCAAGCGCGAACATCGTCCCTCGAAAGCTCGGGCGCAGGAGCGTTATCGGCAGATTCGCCGGCTAAAGCAAACCAAAGGGCGTTTTCCCGATCTTTTGCCGCGCCAACCGTATCTGCAAGCGCCTTCCAACTGGCATCTTCCCCTGATTCTATATGGTACTTCAATTCGTTAAGCGAATTCATCTCTCGAAGAATCTCGGCACTTTTCCGCTCAAGCTCTTCTTCTCTTTTTGAAAGCGCAGCCATTAGCTCATCCTGCGTTTCTTTGCTTTCGCTTTGTTGAATTTCAGACAGGGACAGACCTAAGTGCTTGAGCGTAACGATACGATACAAACGCTCTTCATCGGCCTCCGAATACAAGCGGAGATTTTGCTCGCCTTTGCATGTGGGATGAAGCAAGCCTCGCTGATCATAGTACTGAATGGTCCGAACTGTCACACCTACTCGTGCGGCCAGTTCCCCGACCGTCATTAAACTACGATTACGCTCTTTGCTATGTTCCTTGCCTGATCGATTCACCAATTCACGCACCATTGACTCATGCCGGAAAAATACGTTTATTTTGCACGATGACGCTACGTCGCTGTCAAGGGCCAGCACTCACCTGGTCCTCTGCGCTATGAACAATCGCATGCTCCATTTCCATTGAGCTGGAGCACCGAACCGCACATCAAGAATCTCGAAGCAACTATTTGCCAAGACAAGCATTACGTTGTATTCCCGTTTCGCGAAAATGCCCGAAAGTCGGCGAACGGCTGATAGAATGAGTTCATCTGAAACAAAACAGCAAGTCCCATGCCCAAGGAGGCAACTATGCTCGTAGACACCAAGGCAAAAGTCGGTGTATTCTCCATCGCGCTCGGCGCGTACCTGCCGCAGTTCCCGCAGCTGGTACCCGAGTTCGAGTCGCAGTACGCTGCATTCAAGGAAACGCTCCCCACCACGGTCGAGCTTATCGACGGCGGTATGGTAACCACCAAGGAGCAGGCTCAGGATGCAGGCGATATCTTCCGCGCTGCCGACGTTGACCTGGTAATCCTTCAGATGCTCACCTACGCAACCAGCTACAACGTGCTCCCTGCCGTACGCGACCTGGATGTTCCCGTTGTGGTTGTGAACGTGCAGAAGAAGGCGCAGCCTGACTACTCCAACACCGATATCCCCATCTGGCTCGGCGAGCTGTATGCATGCGGCGCTCCTGGCGAGGTGGTTGCCGACTTGAACCGTGCTGGCAAGCGCCATGCCGTTATCACCGGCGTTGTGGAAGGCGGCGACCCTGAGGTTGCCAAGCAGCTCGACGAATGGTGCCGCGCCGCACAGGTACGCCGTCGTCTTCGTCGCACCAACATCGCGCAGATCGGTCGCCCCTACCCCGGCATGATGGACCTCTACATCGACGAAACCAACCTCTACAACCGCCTGGGCCTCTACACCAAGCAGTTCGACTGGGAAAAGATGTGGGCCATCGCCGACAACATCGACAACCAGGCAGCAATCGACGCGAAGGCAGCCGAGATCATCGATACCTTCGACATCGAAGGCGGCGCAAAGGTATCCGACGAGCCCATCCAGGAAATGGCAAAATACGTTGTTGCCTTCGAGCAGTGGGTTAAGGACGAGGAAATCGGCCTGATCGCAAGCCACTACGACGGTTATGCTCAGGGTCAGGCAGGCGTACTCGACTCCATGCTCATCCCCGCATTCTCTATGCTCATCAAGCAGGGCACTTCCTGCGCCGTTGAAGGCGACATGAAGGTTGCCGTGGCAATGAGCATTCTGAAGACCATCGCAGGCACCGGTCAGCTTTCCGAAATGTACTCCATCGACTTCCCTGAAGACGTGGTTATCATCGGCCATTCCGGTTCGGGCGATGCCGACATCTCCACGGCAAAGAAGCCTACGCTGAAGGTTGTTCCCGTATTCCACGGCAAGACCGGCGGCGGTTATCTGACCCAGTTCTACCCGGGCCTTGGCACGGTAACCTACCTGGGCATCACCCAAGACGGCGACGGCAACTTCAAGTTCGTTGTTGCAGAGGGCGAAAACGTTGAAGGCCCCATCTTCACCTTCGGCGATACCAACATGCGCATGAAGTTCAGCATCGGTGCTCGTGAGTTCATGAACCGTTGGAACGAAACCGGTCCGACACACCATATGGCAGCAGCGCTTGGCAGCCATACCGATACCATCCTGAAGGTCGCCAAGATCCTGAACGTACCAGTTGACGTCGTTTGCCGCTAACCACCAGCCGCAACGCAAGGGTGGGGGAGCAGATGCTCCCCCACCTTTTTTTATTGGCAGTATGTCGAGGCTCTTTAGTCGAACAGGCTCTTCATGTCCGTTTCCTTCATAGGCGAACCAGACGAAGGCAAGCTGGTAGCGCGGAACTTCTCAACTGAGCTTCTGCCACCCAGGAAGTCTTCCGCTTTGCCAACGTTGATAACCGTACGGCTTCCCTTGGCGGTAAACGCCTGCACGCCTTGGGTACTGGTAGTGGTCTTGGTCTTCAACAGCGACGTATTGAAGTTCACCAAACGGTAGTCGCTGGAAACCAGTGCCAAATCACGATCTTCCTTCAGCACGGTTGCGTACAGCAGCTTGCTGCCACCGTAGATGGCGTTCTTCAAACGCTTGCGGTTGGTCTTCGTCGCATAGCCCGACAAAGCAACGCGGGCAACACGACCGTTCTCGAACACAAACAGCACATCAGCCTTGTAATCTTCGGGGTCGATCACCCAAATAACGCTTTCGTCCGAATCCATTTCCAAATCGGTGGGCAGATACGAACCCAGCTGAGCCGATTTAGTATCCTCGAACGAGGCAACCTTGCACTTGTACACCTGGCTATGATCGGTAAACACCAGAAGCTCGTGTGTATTGGAAGAAGGGAACTCGATGAACGGCTCATCGCCGTCTTTGTACTTCAACGAGCTGGCCTTCTTCAACACGCGATCGGTCATCTTCTTCAAGTAGCCATCGCGGGAAAGCATCATGGTTACCGGGTATTCCTCAACCTCAGGCTCAAGGCTTACCTCAACAACCTCGGAAGGATCAACCAAGCCCGTACGACGCGGCATCACGTATTTCTTGTTCACCGCAGCAAGCTCGTTGCTGATAACTTCCTTGATCTTGCTTTCGCTGGCAAGGATATCGTTGAGCTCAGCAATATCATCTTCGAGCTTGGCAATGTCTTTCGTGCGGTTCAGGATGTACTCTTCGTTGATGTTGCGCAGCTTCAGCTCGGCAACGAACTCCGCCTGGGTTTCGTCGATGTTGAAGCCCCTCATCAAATTCGGAACAACTTCAGCTTCGAGCTTAGTGTTGCGGATGATGGCAATGGCTTTGTCGATATCAAGCAGAATCGCCTCAAGACCATGCAGAAGATGAAGACGCTCGGACTTCTTGCCCAGGTCGAAGTTCATGCGACGACGCGTCGACTCGATACGCCAGTTCACCCATTCGTGCAGGATCTGGCGCACGCCCATAACACGCGGATAGCCATCAACCAGCACGTTGAAATTGCACGAGAACGAATCCTGCAGCGTGGTGGACTTGAAAAGCTTTGCCATAAGCTGCTCGGGGTCGGCTCCCCTTTTCAGGTCGATGGCAATGCGCAAACCGGAAAGATCGGTTTCGTCGCGGATATCGGAAATCTCACGCACCTTGCCTTCTTTGGAAAGCTTGATGATGCGCTCAATAATGACATCGGTCTTCGTGGTATAGGGGATTTCATATACCTCGATAATGCGCTCGTCGGGCAAGTAACGCCAACGGGAGCGAATCTGGAAGCTGCCCAAACCCGTATTGAAAATGCGCTCCATTTCCTCACGGCGATAGATAATCTCGCCGCCCGTGGAAAAGTCGGGTGCAGGCATGTATTCGAGCAAATCACATTCAGGGTCTTCCAAGAAATGCATGGTTGCCGTGCATACCTCGTTGAGGTTGAAGCCGCAGATATCCGACGCCATGGCAACGCCAATACCCTTGTTGGAAGAAACCAGGATGTTGGGGAACGTGGTGGGCAGCAAACGCGGCTCTTTCATGGCACCGTCGTAGCTGTCAACGAAATCGACCGGGTCTTTGTCGATGTCCTTGAAGATCTCCGCGCAGATGGGAGCCAACTTGGCCTCGGTGTAACGGGAAGCCGCGTAGCTCAAGTCGCCCGAATAGTACTTGCCGAAGTTGCCCTTCGATTCAACGAACGGTGCCAAAAGCGCTTCATTGCCCGTTGCCAGACGCACCATTGTTTCATAGATGGCGCTATCACCGTGGGGGTTCAGCTTCATGGTTTGGCCAACAATGTTGGCGCTCTTCTGGCGGTCGCCCTTAAGCAAGCCCATCTTGTACATGGTGTAAAGCAGCTTGCGATGCGAAGGCTTGAAGCCGTCGATCTCGGGGAACGCACGCGAAACGTTGGTGCTCATGGCGTAGGGCATGTAGTTCGATTCGAGCGTTTCCGTGATAGGCTGCTGCGTTACCTCGGAGTGCAAACCGATAACGTTCGGGTTATCAACGTGCTTCTTCTTGTGCTCTGTTTTGGTTTTCCTCTTTGCCACGATTCCCTCTTGAAACTTCTTCTGGTCTGGTTCGCTGGTTCAAATACCTTGCGGGCTTTGCGCCCGCGTACGCGCTATTGCAGGTCAAGCTGATCTAAATACTCTTTGCCATGTTCGGCAATGTGGCGCTTACGCCCTTCATCGTCGTTGCCCAACAGCAAGTTGAACATGGCTTCCATCTTCGAAACATCTTCCGGCTCCACCTTGATCAATCGACGCGTTTCAGGGTTCATGGTGGTGAGCCACATCATGTCCGGGTCGTTCTCACCAAGACCTTTCGAGCGGTTGATGGAGCATTTCTGGTCGCCGATTTCCTTCAGAATGCCGTTCTTTTCAAGCTCGGTGTAGGCGAAGTACGTCTTTTCCTTGCAGTTGATTTCGTACAACGGCGATTCGGCAATGTAGACGAAACCCTCGTCAATAAGCGTCGGCACCAGGCGGTAGAGCATGGTCAGGATAAGCGTGCGAATGTGGTATCCGTCAACATCGGCATCGGTGCAGATAATGACCTTGCTCCAGTTAAGGTTGTCCAAATCGAACGTGCCCAGGTTCTTCATGCGCTTGTCTTTGACTTCGACACCACAGCCCAAAACCCGCAGCAAGTCCATGATGATCTCCGATTTGAAGATGCGCGGATAATCTTCCTTCAGGCAGTTCAAGATCTTGCCACGTACTGGCATAACGCCCTGGAACTCGGCATCGCGCGACGTGCGAATGGCGCCCGCAGCCGAATCGCCCTCGACAATGTACACTTCGCGGCGCGCCTTGTCCTTTGAACGGCAGTCGATGAACTTCTGCACGCGATTTGCCATGTCGGTTTTCTGCTGCAAGTTGGTTTTGATGCTCTGGCGCGTTTTCTCGGCGTTTTCGCGAGAACGCTTGTTGATAAGCACCTGCTCAACGATCTTGCCGGCAGCCTCTTTGTTTTCGATCAGGTACGTGGAAAGGCGTTCCTTGAAGAATGCCGTCATAGCCTGCTGGATAAAGCGGTTGTTGATGGCCTTCTTCGTCTGGTTCTCATACGAAGTCTGCGTCGAGAAGCAGTTGGTTACCAGCACCAGGCAGTCCTGCACGTCCTGCCATTTGATGGAGCTCTCGTTCTTGTTGTACTTGCCCTGCTTCTTGATGTACGCATCGATTGCGCTGGTCAGGGCGCTACGAGCCGCCTTTTCAGGCGAGCCGCCGTTTTCCAGCCACGAAGAGTTGTGGTAGTACTCCTGCATCTGCACCGTGCGTGAAAAGCACAGGCAGGCAGTGATTTTCACGTTGTAGTCGGGCAAGTCTTCGCGGTCGCGGCCACGACGGTCGGCCTGGATGAAGAACGGCTCGGTCAGGTAGTCAGTGCCCACCTTTTCCAAAACGTAGTCTTCAATGCCCTTGGGATAGCAGAAGTCCTCTTCGCTGAACCCGTCTTCGCCTTCGATGCGCAGACGGAAGGTGACGTTGGCGTTCACCACCGCCTGACGGCGCATGGTTTCGCGATACCACTCATGGGGGATGTCGATAGAGGTGAATACCTCGAGGTCGGGGCGCCACTTGATGGTGGTGCCCGTGCGGGTTTCATCGGTAGGCTCGACCTGCAGGGCCTTCTTCTTGGAGCCAACGACCTTACCCTTCTTGAAGTGCAGCTGGTACTTGTTGCCGTCGCGCCATACGGTAACGTCCATGTACTCGGAGGCGTATTGGGTTGCGCACGAGCCAAGGCCGTTGGTGCCCAGGGAGAAATCGTAGTCTCCCCCTTCGTTGTTGCTGTACTTGCCGCCGGCGTACAGCTCGCAGAATACCAGCTCCCAATTGAAGCGCTTTTCGGTGGGGTTCCAGTCAAGCGGGCAACCGCGACCGTTGTCTTCCACCTGGATGGAACCGTCGGCAAAAGCCGTGAGGGTAATGAGGTTACCATACCCCTGACGGGCTTCGTCAACCGAGTTGGACAGGATCTCGAACGCAGCATGCGCGCAGCCGTCCAGCCCATCGGAGCCGAAGATAACAGCAGGACGCAGGCGAACGCGCTCTTCGTCCTTCAGCTGGCGGATACTGTCATTACCGTATTTTGCTGTGTCTTTTGCCATGCTCACTCTTTCGATGCATCTGCCCAACAAGCACTCAAGTTCATTATGGTTCGCCCTCGCAGCAGCCAAATGCATTAAGCCGAACAACGAGAAACGAAGAAACCGGCAAACTGCCAGTTGAAAAGTTCAGTAAAGAAACTTATCACAAGCCATCAGCTGGTATGGAAGATATCAACTCAAAATCCATCGAACAAGCGTTCGTTATAAAGCTCAGTGAATTAGACAGCGCCCTCCGACGGCAGGTTTTCCGCTTAACGAGGGACATACCCGACTTTGAAAAGATAACACCTGAGCCCCTGCTCTCGCGTTCCACCGACATTCTTATGCACCCTCAACCTCGACAAGGCGTTCACAGACATGAAGGTAAAACGCGCTAAACGCCCGTATCGATCGATGGCTTATTTAAGTAACGCAACGTCAATTATTTTCGGTTTCGCCGCAATAACGGCATTTTCGGGAAGTACTATAGAAAAGAAAACCTCACCGAAAGGAAGCCCCCATGGAATTCACCGACGTTATCGCAAAACGCTACTCGTGCAAGAAATTCTCAGACAAGAAGGTTCCCGCCGAAACGCTTGAGAAAATCCTGGAAGCAGGACGCTTGGCCCCCACTGCAAAGAACCTACAACCACAACACATCTACGTCATCGAATCAGCTGAGGGCTTGGCCAAGATGGACGAGCTGACGCCCTGCCGCTACGGTGCGCAGACGGTTCTGATGGTTGCCTTCGACGCGAAAAACGTATTCACCTACCCTGGTGGAAAGCGCGACTCGGGAATCGAAGACGCCAGCATCGTTGCCACGCATTTGACGCTTGCCGCCGCCAACGAGGGCGTCGACAGCTGCTGGATCAACTTCTTCGACCCCGAAGAAGCGGCAAACGCATTCAACTTGCCCGAAAACGAGGAAGTGCTGATGTTCTTGGATTTGGGCTACGCTGCAGAAGGCGCTGGCCCGCTTTCCAACCACGACTCCCGTAAGCCTTTGAGCGAAACCGTAACGCGCCTTTAGTTGAAACGAGAAAACCATGTCGAATATTCTTATTGCCTACTTCAGCCGCGCAGGACAAAACTACGTTTCAGGCAACATCGTCGACCTGCCGAAGGGCAACACCGCCGTTGCCGCCGAAATCATTGCCGAACAGACCGGTGGCGCCCTGTTCGAGATTGCAGCGAAAAAGCCTTACGCCATCGACTACCACGAGTGCGTTGAAGAATCGCGTGAAGAGCTAGCCGCCCATGCACGCCCTGAGCTTCGTCAGTTGCCCACCAGCATCGAAGGGTACGACACCCTTATTTTGGGGTACCCGAATTGGTGTGCCGATATGCCCATGGCGGTATACACGTTCTTGGAAGCCTTCGACTTTTCGGGCAAGAAGATCCTCCCCTTCTGCACCAATGAGGGCAGCGGCACTTCGGGCACCGACAGGAAAATCGCCGCAACGTGCCCCAACGCCACCGTTGCGCCCGCGCTTTCCATCACTGGTCACAAAGCCGCAGAGTCGGCACCTGCTATCGAGAAATGGCTGAAGGCCAACCTGTAGCAAACAAGCCGTTGCCCTAGGAAGCCAGAGTTTCTTTACCCGCAAGCCGCTCCAACATTCCGGCCTAAAAAAGTGCTGGAAGGAGCAACGACATATTCCTGCCGGGCAATCTGGCGCATTTTCACATCAACAAGCACAAAGGGTGCTCCCATAGCCACGGGAGCACCCTTTGCTTTTGGGTATCTTGCGCCATCAACAGTACAGCGATCCTGAGCGTTTATGCACCGACAGCCTCAGAAGAGCGGATCGGCTGCGGTTTCGCTGCTTTTGCCTTTTCGGGCTTATCCGAACAAGCAAGCTTGGGCAAGCACAGTGCCAAACCAGCAACGATAAGCGTCATAACGATGTAGCTCACCTGCACCATGTCGTAGTTCATCGAACCATCGGCCGCCGTGACAAGCGGGCCAACCACGAATGAGGGAATAAGGAACGCCAAGGCATTCTGCACCGTGGCATGCAAGCCGCCCGCTGCACCGAGGTTTTCCCTTGCGATGTCGGGAAGCTGTGCGGGCAATGCCTTGGTAAGCGGCAGGTAACCACCTACCAAGCACGACGCAAGAGCTACACCCGCAACGCAGTACGATGCATCCAAACCCCAGTAATAGAGCACGGTTCCGCCCGCCACGATAACGGCAAGCGCCACAATCCAGGCCTTTTCGCCATGCGTCTTTGCGATGATGGCGGGGAACAGGATTCCACCAACCGAACAGGTAACGTTGCACAGCGAGGCAGCCAATGCAGCCGTTTGAACATCGATGCCCTTCGCGCCCGAAAGCCACGCCACCAGATTGCCGTTGTTCACGGCACCAGCAGCCATAACCAAGCCGATGATGGCGCACGCAATCCACAGGTTGCGGCTTCGCACCACCACTTTGAGCTGCTTCGCCACGGGTTCCACAACACGAAGCTCGTTGTCGGGATGCTTGCGGTAGAATGCCGCCCAAGCAACCAAGGTAATGGCCGAAAGCACGGCAACGATCACGAACATGGGCTGCGCCGAGGTGAAGCTGCTGGCAAGCGGGATGAAAACAGCCGCACCAACCGTAGCGCAGGCAAGGTACACGCCCATGGCAACATTCACCATGTTACGCGGGAACCACAAACGCATGATCTTCACCGCATTGGCGTTTAAGGCAGCAAGGCCGAAACCGTAAATGGTGGACGTAACAAGAATCCCCGTGAAATCACTGGTGAACACACGTATCACCGAACCGATCAGCGAAAGCGAAAGGCCGATAAGCATCGTTTGCTTGATGCCTTTCCTGTCAGCCAGCACACCCATAGCCAAGCAGCCCAGAAAGCCAGCCAAATACGGGCAGCTATTCAGCATCATGAACTGCTGAGCCGTGAATCCATACTCGCCACCTGCGGAAACGGGAGTCAGCAGGAATCCCGCCATGCCAGAGAAGATCAGCGTTGCGCCGTTGACCACGATAACTGCCAACCCGCACAGGGCAAGGATGACCCAACGGTACCGATACGTGCCGGTACGCGACGCAGAAAAAGAACTCATTTGGTTTTACTCCTAGGGAATATGCCCAGAACAACGGGCTAAAAAGAAAGGCCGAGGGATATGCGCCCCTCGGCCTGGAACACAAGGGGAAGTTACTTGCCCCAAACCTCTTCGGCGATCTCGCGCACGAGGGCAACCTTTGCCCACTGCTGCTCTTCGGTAAGCTTGTTGCCAACCTCGCAGCTTGCAAAGCCGCACTGAGGGGAAAGATAGAGGTTTTCCAGCGGGATGTACTGTTCCGCCTCATGGATGCGAGCGATAACTGCCTGCTTGTCCTCCAGCTCGGGACGCTTTGTGGTAATAAGTCCCAGCACTACCTTTTTACCAGGCGCAACCTGGGAAAGCGGCTCGAATCCACCGGAGCGCTCATCATCGAACTCCAAGTAGAACGCATCGGCATTTTCAGAGCTGAACAGGGGGTTTGCAACCGCATCGTAGGCACCGGAAGAAAAGTAGGTGGAATGGTAGTTGCCGCGGCAGACGTGGGTGTTGATAACCAGGTCGCTACCCGGCTTGGAAGCGATAACACGATTATTGATGGAAACCAGCAGGTTCATGTAAGCCTTCAGTTCCTCGTCGGTAGAAAGGCCGGTAAGCTGACGAGCCATTTCAGGGTTCACGAACCCGCCCCAGGTGCAGTCGTCGAACTGAAGGTTGCGACCACCAGCGGCATAGAAGTCGGCGACGAACTGGGAATAAGCAGCCACCACATCATCGGCGAACGCTTCTACGGAATCGTAGTGCGAAAGCGTGTTTTCCAGCTGTTCGTCGCCGGTGAACACCGCGTAGAACTGGCCTGGAGCCGGAATGGTGAGCTTGGCAACCGTGTTCTCGTCTTCCTGTGCCTGCACGAAGCGGAAATGGTCGATGAACGGATGATCCTTAACGGAAAGCTTCCCTTCGATGGCAACGCCGTCGATGGCAGCGGCCTCCCCTTCGAAGGTGGTGTTGCCCGTTTCGGACTTGACGCGTGCCACGCCGTTGATGCTCCACATGAAGTCAAGGTGCCAGGTTAGGCGACGGAACTCGCCGTCGGTGATAATGTGCAGGCCAGCCGCCTTTTCCTTGGCAATAAGATCAAGGATCGCCTTGTCTTCGGTGGCCTTCAGCTCTTCAGCGGAAAGTTCGCCGCGCTCGAAAGCGGCACGGGCGGTGCGCAGGTATTCGGGGCGAAGGAAGCTGCCAACAACATCGTATCGATAAGGCGCATGCAGAGTGCTCATGTGGGGGATCTCCTTTTTCAGTGGTTTTCGGTGACCCCTATGCTACTGAACCATTTTGCAATTGAGAAATACAAGCTTCTGTGAGCCAGCAATACGTTTTGACTATAGCAAACAAACATCCAGCCAAGAAGCACGAGGGGGGTGCCCGAACGCCACGGGCACCCCCCTCGTGTTTTTACAAAGACAAGCCCATCTTATAGGCTTCCTCCATCGCTGGCATTCCACGAACATCGCCTGGGTCGTTGGTGTTACTGCCGATCACGATTCCGTCGACACTCGAATCAGGAACACAGCAGGTAAAGCCTTCAAGCGATGCCTGCATGGTGCTGGCAAACGACTTGTCGGGCGCGGCGCACGTGATGATGAAATAGAACGATGTCCCCACAAGCCCCTGGTAGAAGGCATAGGTTCGGTCAATCAAGAGCTTAAGCTGACCCGACATCGAGTAGAAGTAAATCGGAGACGCAAGCACAATCACGTCGGCATTCAGCATCTTTTCGCGGATTTCCGCAACATCGTCATCCTGCACGCACGTGCCATTGTTGCGGTAGCAGGAATTGCACCCCAAGCAGCCGCTGACGTCTTTATGGGCCACGTTGACTATCTCGACAGCGTGGCCCGCCTCTTCGGCGCCACGGGCGAATTCATTGGAAAGAATGCAGGAGTTGCCTTTTCTGCGAGGGCTTCCCTCAAGAATCAAAACGTGTTTCATCACTACTCCTAATCGTTCGTGATACCCAGACTCTCATTTGCGCCAAGCGCTTCGTCGGTAACCACATCAGCCATGAACTGGGCAATTGCGGCGCGATCGACGTTGCGCTTTGCCGGTTGCTCGCTTTCTTGGGTAAGGCAGTAACCAGTGTTTTCGCCGTTTTGGATACCAGGACAACGAAGAAGCGTTGCCGGCACCCTACTGGCTACAATAGCATCAGCAGCCTTAACATATTCGGGTCGTTGCTTAGCAAGCAAACCAAGCATGACGCCACGTGGCCCCTTGATTTCGCCATGGATGCCCATGCCGGTAATCCACACGATGCGACGCACTGAGGTCGAGGGAAGCGCATCAATGATGTTCTTCGCCATAGTGAGGACATCGCCCTCCAACGAGCAAAGCAGGATGTCCTGGCCCTCCATTGCACGCTTAACATCATCAGCGTTAAGTGCATCGCCCTGAACAACGGTTACACCTTCGATTTCATTGGCGCTGAACTTCGCCGGGTTGCGCACAAAAGCGGTAACCTCAACATCTTCCATGCTGCGTATCTTGCGCGTGATGTATTTGCCGGTGTGGCCAGCAGCGCTGAAAATAACTACTTTCTTCATCTTGCATTTTCTCCTGTTGCCCTTATTAAAAGTCCGAGATTCGGACTACTTTGACGTAAAATTTTTAGGCTAAGATTTCGTCACTCGTCCAAGAGCGCCTTATGAAATGCTGCAGCATAAACCGTAAGGCCCTCCACCATTGCCTCGCGAATGGTGACGTCAAGCCCCTCGAGCGCCGATCGCTCTGCCCTGGAAATCTTGTCTATCGTGCGTCGTTTGAACTCAAGCCCTTTGCTGGTAAGGAAAATTCCCTTGCTGCGTTTGTCCGACTCAAGCGATTTCAGCTCAATAAGCCCCCGATTCAGCAGCGCTTTAACGATGCTGTTCGCGGTCTGCTTCGGAATCAACGCCCGTTCGCCCACTTCTGTCTGAGTAATGCCCTCTTCACAGCAAACATGCGCAAATACCAGCATGCCGTTGAGTGACAGTTCGTTTGAGCGGGCAAATTTTTCGTACACCGCATTGATGCGATACCAGGCGGTTCCAAAATCTGCATGCGAGTCAGAAGACATTTCAGTTCCTTATTAGTCCGATTTAAGGACTATTTTAGCGCAAAACACACGCCATAGAAGAAACACCAAACTCAGACGAGCAAGCTGCATCCGTTATCCGCGTTCAGCAACTGCGATGCGCTTGCGTTTGCTGGCCTTTTCGAACTCCGAACAACCACTTCGCAAAGTAAGCGGCTCAGAATGCGAATTCGTTAAAGCAAGGCAGCATAAAGATAGGTAGCGTGCCCTTGTTTTACCCGTTTATTAGCTTAAGCTAACTACTGAGACAAAAACCGGCCCGATTCGTCGGGCACACGCAATCAAGGAGCTTACATGTACGACAACGGCCCAAAGCCTGGACGCAACGATGAGTGCTGGTGCGGCAGCGGCAAGAAATACAAGAAATGCCACGGCCCAATCGATGCCCGCTTGGAAGACTATTACTTGGAAGGATACGAGGTAGTGCCTCGTACCTTGTTGAAAACGCCTGAGGACATCGAGGGCATAAAGCGCTCTGCCGCAATCAACATCGGCGTGCTGGACTACGTTGCCGAGCACATCAAGCCTGGCGTGACCACTGCAGAAATCGACAAGTGGATCTACGACTACACGGTAGAGCACGGCGGCATCCCTGCCGACTTGGACTTCGAGGGCTACCCCAACAGCGTGTGCACTTCCATCAACAACGTAGTGTGCCATGGCATCCCCAGCGAAGACGATGTGCTGGAGGAAGGCGACATCGTAAACGTTGACTGCTCAACCATCCTTGACGGGTACTTCTCCGATTCCTCGCGCATGTTCTGCATCGGCGAGGTAAGCCCCGAGCGCAAGAAGCTCGTCGACGTCACGTACGAAGCCGTGCAGCGCGGCCTTGCGGAAGTGAAGCCCTGGGCAACGGTAGGCGATATCGCCCACGCGGTGCAAAGCTATGCCGAGGAAAACGGCTTCAGCGTGGTCCGCGAATTCGGCGGCCACGGCATCGGCAAGGAGTTCCACGAGGACCCGTTCGTATTCTTCGTGGGCGAACCTGGCGAAGGCGCGGTGCTGGCACCGGGCATGTGCTTCACCATCGAGCCGATGATCAACGCAGGCAAGCCCGACCTCAACATGGAAGATCCAAACGGCTGGACCGTTCGCACGAAAGACGGCTCCGATTCAGCGCAGTGGGAAGTGCAGCTGGTAGTAACCGAAGACGGCTACGAGCTTATTTCCTGGTAGCATCAAAGCACCGCAACAACCGATTGATCGCAGGCCCCACTTGTGGCCTGTTCCTTTTAAACAGCTGCATCACGTCACTGCCAAATGCATTGCGTGAAGCCGTGCAGACCAATACCCTAAACAACAGTTTTTCGCCAATCACAGGAGCCATCATGACAACGCAGAGCCTGAGAACCATCATCGACGCCGCGCAGGCGCGCATACCCATCGACACGCTGTTCGTTAACGCACGCATCGTTGATGTGTATGGTCAGCGCATTGTGCCTGGAAGCGTTGCCGTGAAAGACGGCGTTATCGTAGGCGTTTCCTTCGAGGGAGACAAAGCGCCCGAATACGACGCAAGTGAAACGGTTGATTGCGAGAACCGCTACCTAACGCCAGGTTTCATCGATGGACACCTGCACATAGAGTCTTCGAACATCAGGCCCGCTGAATACGCCCGCATGGCGGCAACGCGGGGAACCACCACTGCCATTGCCGACAGTCACGAGATAAGCAACGTGGCAGGCTTGGACGGGCTGCGCTTCATGGTCGAAGACGGCAAGCGTGCGCCCATTTCCCTCAAGTTCATGATGCCTTCCTGTGTGCCCGCCTTGCCCGACGAGCAAGCGGGAGCCACCATCACCGCTGCAGACATGCGCGCATTCATGGCAGCCCACCCCACCGAGGTATTCGGGCTGGGGGAAATGATGAACCTGCCAGGCGTGCTGAACGCCGACGAGGAAACGCTTTCCCGTATCGAAGCGGCGAAGCTCACGGAATCGGGGCTGGTGGACGGTCATGCCCCACTGGTGTCGGATGCCAACCTCAACGCCTATGCGGCAACTGGCATCATCGCCGATCACGAGTCGACCAACCCCGAAGAAGCGTTGGCAAAGCTTTCCCGTGGGATGTACGTGATGCTGCGCGAGGGAACCTGCAGCCACGACCTGGCAAACCTTGTCCCGCTTCTTCTTGAAAACAAGGCGCGTGCCCGCCGCTGCTGCTTCGCAACCGACGATCGAGCCCCATCGGATGCCCTAACGGCCGGCATGATAGACAACACCTGCCGCGTTGCCATCGAAGCGGGGATCGACCCGGTAACGGCAATTACCATGGGCACACTTTCTGCTGCCGAGTGCTTCGGCTTCGACCATAGGTTCGCCGACCCGCTGGAAAAGCGCGGCGCCATTGCCCCTGGCAAACGTGCCGATATCCTGCTGCTCGACGACCTTTCGTTCACCTGCGCTCCCTATCGCGTTTATGCGGCAGGATCGCTTGTTGCCGAACAGGGCACGTTCGTCGGCCGCATTGCAGACGAATCAGCTGAAGTGCAGCGCCTGGCAAACAACCTGCGCGCTTCGGTTAAGCTGCCCCGTCTTTCCAAGGAAGTGTTCGACTATCCGTTCCGCCCAGGTGAAGCGGTTATCGACGTTATTCCCGGTAAAGCCATCACCGGGTTGCTCAGGCCCGATAGCGATGCCGGCCTGTGCCGCATCGCATTGATAGAGCGTCACGGTCGTGGTGTTGCCGCCCAAAACGCTACCCCGCCTGCACAGCAGGCGGCGGGGCTTGAACTGGTAGGCACGCACCTTGGACGTGGATGGGTGCATGGCTACCCCATTGAAAACGGCGCCATCGCTTCAACCGTCGGACACGATTCGCACAACGTGTGCGTGGTGGGAACCAACCCTGCCGATATGCTCAAGGCCGTTGAATCGCTGGACCAAGGCGGCCACGTGCTGGTTCAAAACGGCAAGGTAGTAGCGAAAATACCTCTTCCGTTAGGGGGTCTTATGAGCGACGGCACCGCAGAAGAAGTTGCCACTCAGCACGACGCCTTCATGGAAGCAGCTCGCAATATGGGCATCCGCGAACCACTCGATCCCATTATGGGCATCATATTCCTGCCCTTGGCCGTTATTCCCACGCTGCGCATACGCCCTGAAGGAATGTTCGACGCAGCAACATTCGAATACGTGCGCTAAGCAAACGGGCCTGAGGGGACATCCCATCAGGCCCGTTTCATATTGGCGCTATAGCAAACCGGAAATGTCTACCCCCAGCGTGCCTTCAGCCGCCTTCCCCACCGTTTCAAAGGCAAGCGCATGATCTTCATGGCTTGCCATACCTGAAATAGTAAGGGTGCCCACCATGCCAACGCCCTTCACGCACAAAGGGAAGCACCCGCCTGCCGGCGCATAGTCTTCATACGTCATACCGCGCCACTCGAAAGGATGCAGGCCCTGCTCGCACCAGCACTCCCAGTAATACGAGCTTTGGTTCGTGGCATAGGCAAGGTTTTCCTTGCGGCGAAGCCAATTGTCGCTTTCGGGCTTCGTACCTGCCATCGAAAACGAGAACAACGTTCGGCGGTTCACGGTAATGCGCGTTGCCACAGGCTTACCAAGCTCTTTAGCGCGGCGAACCACGTAAAGGCCCATCTGCAAAGCGAGCTCTTCGTTAATGCCATCGAACTCGTAGGCAGTTTCCTGCTCTTTGATGCGCTCCATAAGTGCTTGGATGTCGTTGGTTTCTTCCATGACGTCCCTCCTGAATAGTCCCCAAAACTACCCTTATATTCTCGCAAAACGAAGACGGCGCAGCCACCCCTACCAGCAGATCAACCTTCAGCGCGGCACAAGATGCATTCAGCAGCGATGCTAACGGCTATTTCCTCGGGTGTTTCAGCCTTGATTTCCAAGCCGATAGGGGCATGCACGGCATCGAAGGCTTCCTCGGAAATGCCAGCCTGCAGCATACGGGAGCGCCCGGTGGCGATTTTCCTGCGCGAGCCCATCATCCCGACATACGCCAACGGCTGGCGCAAAGCCTGTCCCAAAACTGCGAAATCCGACTCGTGCCCGCTTGTCATAATAAGGACGAAATCACGCTTATCGAACGCGAACGATGCGGCGATATCCTGGTAGCTGCCGCATATCACCTCCTGCGCCGAAGGGAAACGCTCAGGCACAGCAAATTCAGG
The DNA here is from genome assembly GCA_905203045.1 of uncultured Eggerthella sp. Classification (GTDB taxonomy): domain Bacteria; phylum Actinomycetota; class Coriobacteriia; order Coriobacteriales; family Eggerthellaceae; genus Anaerotardibacter. The sequence continues at coordinate 54,926 of CAJKUH010000007.1, read as the reverse complement.
GCGATTATCGTAGAGAGTGCACGCAAACCCCACGCGCGACAAGGCCTCAACGGTGGCGCGCCCCACATGGCCGCCGCCGAAAACAACGGCACGTACCGGAAGGCAAACCGGCATAACAAACCAGCTGCCGGCATTATGCGGTTCGCACAGGCTGCCAAGCGAATCTGCATCGATTCCTCCATGCCCTGCAAGCAAAGCACCGCTGGCATCGAACAAGGCAACGCCACCCTCAAACGGCCCTTCGCCCACAACGCATCGCAGAACCAAACAGGCATCGATGCGCTCGTTATAGTAGCGAAGAAGCTCAAGAGCCACCGCGCGCCATTCCTCATCGTTGGCGCAGATGGGCGTGTACAGCAGCGTTGCACCGCCCCCGCATGCCATTCCTAAGTCTTTCCGCAGGCCCAGATCTTCCACGCGGGCCTTTCGCTGGCCAAGCAACGCAAGGGCTGTTTCGATGCCATGGGCTTCCACCGCACCGCCGCCGATGGTGCCGCAAGCCAGACCCTTGGCATCTATCAGCATCTGCGAGCCACCATGGCGCGGCGTCGAGCCCCTGCCCTGCACCACGGTAACCAAAACAGTATCGCCGCCACGGCCTATAGCATCAGCAATGCCTTCTGCGATTTCACGCATGTGCTTTCCTCCTAGTTTCCAAAGCTCGAAAGACAACCGCTTATATGCAGAACAGCCTCGAGTACACCGCCCGCTACCGCCAAGCCTTTGTCGGACACCAAGTTGCAGTAACTGGCATCGCCGCGCGGATCGACATCGCCGCATTTCAGCCCTGCAGTAACCGGCACGCCTTCGGCAATGAGCCCGCGAAGCACACCGTTGAGCGTGGCATGGACGGGAGCATCGTCGACGTAGGCAACAACCTGACCTTGCGCAACCACATCGCCTATCGCAGAAACATCATGGAAAACGCCATCGGCAGGTGCCCGCAGCACACGCTCGCCCGCAAAGCCGCCCACCAACCCCGGCACCGCCGTGTTGGGAAGGGCCGAACCGCGGTAGTAAACGCGACCAAGAGTATGCCCACGCATGGTTTCCACCACCGCATGGCAGTCTACCTGTGCGGTGAACCCTGGCCCTACGCCAACTACCACCGGTGCCATATCGATAGTAGTGCCCAGGTTCCGTTTGGCAAGGATGGCATCTACCACCACATCAGGGCATAAGCTCAAGCATTCGCATTCAGGATCTACCAGCACGGGAACAACGCTGCCCTGCTCCAACAGAGCAGCTGTCTGCGCAACATCCTTGGCAAGCACGGCGTCAATGCCTTCTACCTGGGTTTTCCCCAAGCGAACCGCCTCGCTGAATGCAACGGTCCTGCGTACCGTCAAAGGCTTTGCAACCTCGGTCATCACAACCGAAATGCCCGAACGCACCAAACGCAGTGCAATAGCGCTTGCTATGTCGCCTGCGCCACGAACTACCGCAAACATCGGAACTCCCCCTTCCAAAGGCTTCCCGCCACAACCGGCGTGCTACTATGCTGCGCCAGCTCCTCGGCATTGCGCCAATCGGAGACGGTTTCCACCTTGTTCACGTACACCCTACGATGAAGGCCCTCGGCCTCGAATACCGCGGCAACCATCCCGGACGTAACAGCATCGGCCAGCGAAGCATTCGCCAACTCCGCAAAACGTTCCGGACGATGGCATGCCTGCGAAAGAGGCTTGCCCACCCCGTCGATGCCAACTACGCAAACCACGTTATGCGCACACGATGGGATTACCGGTTCGTGCGGGGCATGCGCTTTGAGCGGAAGTCCCTTCGAACCGTCGGCTTCCACCACCACATAATCGGCTACCGCAGCCAAACGGGAAAACGGCACGCTCGACGCATCCAACTTCCCCGTTGGCTTGTGGATGCCGCCCGTACATACAATGGAACTGCGCTGAAGCTCGAGCTCGACGTCCGCAACCGATGCGTCGATCAGAACCGAGCACCAGTCGGGCACCAGCATCTTCGTGCTGGTTGCCACCACAACACGGCCGGTCTGCGAAAGCTCTTCTGCCAGCGTGTGCAGCAACGTGGTTTTACCCCCACCGCCGATCAGGGCCGTTACCCCGCGTTCGATGTGCAACAACCGGCTTAGAATTGCTGCTCCTCAGGCTTTGCCAACAGAATATGCTCGGGCAAAATGGGCAGCTCGCGATGCCAAATGCCCGTTGCGCGATAGATTGCATGGGTGATGGCCGGGGCAGGCGTGTTGATAACGATCTCGCCGATGGACTTCGCACCGAACGGGCCCGTGGGCTCATACGAATCCTCGAATTCAACCGTGATGTTGCCGGTATCCAAGCGGGTAGGCAAACGGTACGTGAAAAAGCTCGATTCGCGGATCTTGCCCGCAGGGGTGCGCGTCACGTCTTCCATGAGCGTGTGCCCGGTGCCCTGCACAATGCCGCCTTCTGCCTGGATGCGCGCCAGCGCCGGATTGATGGCAATGCCGCAGTCCACCACACTGGTATAGTTCAGTACCTGCACCACGCCGGTTTCGCGGTCAAGCTCGATTTCGGCCATGCCCACCATGAACGGCGGAGGCGAAACAGGCGAAGTATGCATAGCAGTTGCCTCGGGCGATACGGCATTGCTGCACTGGCTTTTCACGGCAATCTCGGCAAGCGAAACGGTTTTGCCCGTGCGCTCCTGCAGCACCTGGCCGTCCTTGTAACACAGTTCCTCGGGCGGGCATTCCAGCAGCTCGGCGGCAATGGCGCACAGCTTTTCCTTCAGCTGGCCACATGCCTTCTGCACCGCCATGCCCGTCACATAGGTGGTGGAAGAAGCATATGAGCCCGAATCGTACGGGGAAGCGTCGGTATCGGCGCCGAACACCGTCACGTCATCGACCGGGCAATCCATGTGCTCGGCTACCATCTGGGCCAAAATCGTGTCGCAGCCCGTTCCTATATCAGCCGCGCCGATGAGCAGGGTAAACGTGCCGTCGTCGATCAGCTTCACGGTAACCGACCCAACATCAACGCCCGAGATGCCCGAGCCTTGCATGGACATGCCAACGCCCACCGCACGGACCTTTCCGTTGCCCATGTCGCGTACGGGGTACTTCTCTTCCCAGCCGAACAGCTCCTTGCAGCGCTCCATGCAACGATCGAGCGCGCACGAGTTCGTGGTTTCACCGTAGTAGGCGGGCATGGCCATGCCCTCACGCACCATGTTGCGCTCACGTAAGGCAACCGGGTCGATGCCCAGCGTTTCAGCAAGCTCGTTCACCGTGGTTTCAACGGCGAACTGGCCCTGCGTGGCACCGAAGCCGCGGTACGCGCCCGAAGGCTGCATGTTCGTGTACACCACGTCGGCGTTGAACTTGAAGGCTTCGAGCGAACCGGTGTACAGCGGAATGGACTTGTGCCCAGTAAGACCCGAAGTGGCCCAGCCGTGCTCGCCGTACGCGCCGGTGTTGGAAAGCGTGTTCACGTCCAACGCGCGAATACGCCCGTCGTTGTTGGCGCCAAGGCGCACCTTGATCTGCATTTCATGACGCGGAGAGCCACAGGTCTGCGATTCCTTGCGCGAGAAGATGCACAGGGCAGGACGACCCGTTTTCATGGTCACGAACGCCGGATACACCTCGCTTACCGCAGTCTGCTTCGCACCGAAGCCGCCACCGATGCGCGGCTTTTCAACGCGAATACGGCTTTTCGGTATTCCCAGGGCGTTCGAGAGGATACGGCGCACATGGAACACGATCTGCGTGGAGGAAATCACATGCAGACGCCCATAGCGGTCGAACTGCGTGAACGTGCGGAACGTTTCCATCATGGCCTGGTTGTACGCCTTGGTGTGGTAGGTGCGCTCCAAAACAATGTCGCAATCGGCAAGCACCGCTTCAATGTCGCCATCGGCGTCGGCAGTGTTCGAAACCAGGTTGTGCTTAACGTCCGAGCCCAGATCGCACAGCATCTTCCAGTCGTCTTCGGGGTGCACCAGAACAGGGTTTTCCCGTGCCGTGCGGAAATCCAGCACCGGTTCCAACACCTCGTAGCTCACTTTGATGCGCGAAAGGGCCTTATTGGCAGCCGCTTCATCTTCGGCAGCCACAATGGCAACTACGTCGCCCACAAAGCGCACGTGCCGGTCGATGATCAAACGATCATAGGGGCTGGTTTCCGGGTAAGTTTGGCCCGCGTTTGAGAAACGGCGATTGGGGACATCTTCCCAGGTGTACACGTCCACCACACCAGGGACCTTCTTCGCCTTCGACGTGTCGATAGCCTCCACGATGGCATTGGCATGGGGGCTTCGCAGCAGCTTCACCACCAGGGCATCGGGCGTGATGTCGTCGGTGTACACGGGCTTGCCCAGCAGCAGCTGCAGGGAATCTTTCTTGCGGACCGACTTGCCCACCGAACAATACGTGCGCTTATCCACGTTTGGCCCCTTCCGCCTTCTTGCTGTCCAGGAACGCGCGAATGCCGCGCAGCTGCCCAACATAGCCCGAACAACGGCACAGGTTGCCGCTCAAATACGCCAAGATCTCTTCATCGGTGGGGTCGGGGTTTTCACGCAGAAGCGCAATGGTGTTCATCACGAAACCCGGGTTGCAGAACCCGCACTGATCAGCGCCCTGGTCGGCAATGAACCCAACGAACTCGGACGCTTCGTCCTGCAAGCCTTCAAGCGTCTGCACGCCATGGCCATCGGCGCGCGCAACCAGCACCGAGCACGAAAGCACCGGCTCATCGTCCAACAACACCGTGCACAAGCCGCAGCTTGACGTTTCGCAGCCGCGTTTCACGCTGAAGCAGCCATGTTTGCGCAGGAAATCGATTAGCAGCATGTCGACGGGAACGTCGTCGGCAATCATCTTGCCGTTTAGCTTGATCTTGACTTCCATTACTGCACCTCCCCCAGCGCCAGCAGGGCACGACGCGTCAAAACGGGCACCAGGGCGCTGCGGTACTCGGCGCTGCCCCACATGTTCCCCGACAAGGGAACAGCGCGCTGCGCGTATTCTGCAAACGCCTTAGCGGATTCCTCCGTAATGCCTTCTGCCAAAATGCCCCGTTCATCGCGCAGCATCATGGCACGCGCAGGACGCGAGCCCACTACCACGCGATACTGGCCACCAACCTTGGCGGCAGCGCAATTGAGCGACGGCAGGTCGGTGCGCTGCTTGCGAACCGCCTGGTAGGCGAAGGCGCCGGGCGTTTTCTTCACAATCAGGCGCACCAGAATGTCGTTGTCATACTTGCTCGAAACGAATTCCTCAAGCGGAACAATGCCACCGTCGAACAGTTCAACGAAGCTGTCCATCGCCATGAAAACCGTCACGATATCGGAAAAGCCCATGCGTCGCCACAAGCTGCCGCCCAACGTGGCGCCATTGCGGAACTGAACGCCCACGATATCCTTAAAGGCATCTTCGACCGCACCGCAGGAATAAGCGGCCAAACCAGTATGCTTTTCCATCTGGCGGAGCGTTACCATCGCACCCAAGCGGAACTCTTCTTCGGTTTCCTCGATCTGGTCCAAGCCCAAATCGCACAGGTCGATGGCGGTGCCTATGGAATGGTTGCCCATCTTCAGCCACATGCCGCCGGCAATTATGCGGGTTCGCTTCTTTTGGTTGAGCTCCCATGCCTCTTCCAGGCTTTCGGCTCGCACATATTTTTGGAAAGAATAAATGTCACTCGCCCCATTACTTGAGGTTTATCTAACTAGCATGATTATACTGTGAGCGAATACGCGGCTTCCGAACAACTACTTGTCCCAATGCATCAAAACAACGAACAAGCAAAAGAACACGGCGCAACAACGCGCCTTGCCAATGCGCCCGAGAGGGACCATGGCTGCATTGTCATGGCATCGGGGAAGGCTACGCGTTTCGGCGGCAACAAGCTTATGGCGAAGCTCAACGGCACGCCCCTGATCCAGTACGCGCTGCAGGCAACCGATGCCCTGTTCGCAAAGCGAGTGGTGGTCACGCGCTCCGCCGAAACCGCCGAGCTGTGCCGTGCGCAAGGCGTTGAAACGATCCATCACCACGAACCCTACCGCAACGATGCGATCCGCTTAGGGATGGATGCCCTTGGCCCCTGCCGCAGCATCACGTTCGTCCAAGCAGACCAGCCGCTTATCAGCACGCACAGTATTGCAAAGCTCCTACACGCCTTCGAAGAAGACCCCGCCTGCATTTGGCGGTGCAGCTTCGACGGCCAGCCAGGCGCTCCGGTGCTGTTCCCGCGCTGGGCATTCGCCGAGCTCCGACAGCTGCCGCCCCGCAAAGGAGGCGGCTTCGTGGCAGCAGAGCACCCCGAACAGGTTGGGACTATCGAAGTTGCCAGCAAATGGGAGCTCTTCGATGTGGACACCGTTGAAGACTTGCAAGCCCTTCAACACCACCTGCATCAGCACCGCTGCGAATAAATCGCCCACAGCATAGAAAGAGCCCAGGTAACACCTAGGCTCTTCGTTGCGCAGGAAAGCTACTACGCATCGCTCCTCATCAAGGGCGAATCTTTAGGCAGAACGATGTTCAGAAGAATGGCGACGGCCGCCGCAGCCACGATGCCCGAGCCGCCAAAGACAAGGCTCACCATCTCAGGCGCGCCTGCCAGCACTGCAGGGTTGGCGCCGATGCCGTAGCCCAAGCCCAACGCAACCGAAACGATGCTCAGGTTGCGCGGCGTAAGCGGGTCGCGCGTGATGAGCTGAATGCCGCTTACCACGATGGAGGCGAACATGATTACCGCAGCGCCGCCCAGAACGGACTGGGGCATCATGGAAACCACCGCGCCCAGCTTCGGGCACAGGCCGCACAGAATCAGGAACACCGCGCCGCATGCCAGCGCCTTGCGATTCACCATCTTGGTCATGGTAACCAAGCCCACGTTCTGGCTGAACGAGGTGTTCGGCAACACGCCGAACATGGCAGCGAGGGAAGAGCCCAGGCCATCGCACATAACGCCACCGGAAAGCTCTTTGTCGGTTGCCTCGCGGTTCATGCCGCCCTGCATGCAGCCGGAAATGTCGCCCACCGTTTCAACGGCGGTAACGATGAACATCACCAAAACGGGTGCGATGGCGCGCATATCGAACACAGGCTGAACCGGCATAAGCTCGGGAACGGCGAACCAGGCAGCATTGGCAACCTTGCTCCAGTCGAGCACCCAAGCCTTGGTGTACTCAACGCCATCGGCGGTAACGCCGGTGGTGGGCAAGACCATACCCATGATGCCCGCTGCAATGTAGCCCGCGATAATACCCACCAAAATGGAAGACGCGCTCACGAAACCCGTGGTGGCGTGCTTCACCGCAAGAATCACGACCAAAACGATGAGCGCCAGGCAGAAGTTCTCAAGCGAACCGAAGTCGGCTGCGCTGCTTCCGCCACCGAACGCGTTGACGCCGACGCTGATAAGGCTCAAACCGATGGAAAGCACCACCGTGCCCGTGACAATGGCAGGAAAGAACTTACGAAGGGGCTTCAGGAAAAAGCCCAGAACCGTTTCGAACAAGCCGCCGATAAGCGAAGCGCCCATGATGGCGCCGTAAGCGATAAGGCCACCGCCCATGGAGGTAGCCACGGAATTGAACACGCCGATAAAGCCGGAAGACGTGCCCATGATGATGGGAACCTTGCCACCAACGGGGCCGATGCCGAATATCTGCACCAACGTCACCACGCCAGCGATAAGCATGGCATTCTGCAACAGCGCCAACTGCACATCGGCGAACTCGCCGCCTGCCAAACCGCAGGCACTGGTAACGATGAGCAACGGCGTGAGGTTGCCCACGAACATGGCAAGAACATGCTGCAAGCCTAGCGGCACCGCCTGGGAAAGGGGAATATCGCCTTCGAACGAGAAAACCCCAAGCTGCTTTGCCTTGCCCGGCCCATCCTGCGCCGAAGCGCTCGCAGCCGACGAAGCGGACTTTGGCGCCGCCTCCTGCTTTCCTTCTTCCATCCTATTCCTCTCTAAATGGACACACGGCAACATAACGTACCACCACCGTGCCCTGTTCTGAATAGCACGCAAGGTGATTTTTCGTATTCGAAACGAACCGGCGGTATTCGGCTGCGAAACCGGGGCTCCCCTGCCGGAAAACGCATCAAAAGCGTTTCAAGATCTTTGCGAAAGAGAGTTTTGGAGCCAAACGGACGCTACGACAGCATGGGCGTATCTGGGCACATCGCCGCAACGGACAGGCACGAACGTATGCTTTCAGGCAGGGTTATTCGCCTACTGCCGTTTGCCAATCCAAATGCGGCAAAACGCCCCAGTTCAGGCCCGCTCTGATACAATAGGTAAATAGGTTATCCCATATCTGCGAAGTCTTGCTTATTGCTTCCCCACAATTCGCGTTCGCTCATCATCGAAACGGAACTCGGTTTGGAAAGCAACGGCACATCAAAGCTACGCGGACGCGCACTTATCGCATGCAACATCATCTTGATGGCTATCGCTATTGTTGCCGCAATCTTCTCAGCCCAGTACTTCCGTTCCACGCAAATCGACGCGAAGCAGTCCGATTTCACCACCACCGTCGAGTCCATGAAATCGGTGACCCAAACCTACCTTGACAGCGAGCAGGGCTACGTCAACGACTGGGCACAGTACCTTTCGAGCAATGCCATGAGCCTTGAAGAGGCGGCCAGCTTCCTCAACAAAATCGATACCAGCACCAACCGCTATATCTATATCGTTGACATGGATACCTACAACGCTTGGGCGCTTGGCGACGATGCGAACCCCAATTCCATCGACACGTATACGAAGTACCGCGATGAATCGGATGCAACAGGCAGCTACATGCGCGAATCCATGCAAGCCGCCTTCGATGGCAACGGCACCGGCACCATCATCATCGGCAATTACAGGATCGCGGAAACCCATTCTTCGGCGGTAAGCGTAGGCAGGAAAGTCACCCTTGAAACAACCAGCGGCCCGAAAGACTACCTGCTTCTGCGCGTTATCCCCATTGATTCGCTGAAAAGCTCGTGGGTATTCCCCACCGAATACCAATCGGCTGAAGTGGGAATCATCACAACGAACGGCGACTACGTGGTTCAGTCCGCATCCATGAAATCGTCGAACTTCCCCGACTACATCCGTGCTTACAATTTCCAAGACAACTACAACGAAGTGAACGCCCTGCGCAACCAGCTGAAGCAAACCGAAAGCGGCGTGCTGCATTATCGCGACTTCCGCGGCGATGAGCGCCTGTGGTACTACACCAGCCTCGGCAACGGATCGAACCTCGACGTTGTCGGCTCGGTCAAGGAAAGCGAGTTCACGCCCAAGGGCGGCGCCTGGCATAACGTGTTCCTCATCGGCGGTACGCTTGTCCTGCTTGCCGTAATCGACGGTTTCCACCTGCGGAAAATCAACATCCGCCTGCGTGAAGCAGCTCAGGCGGCAGACGAGGCCAACCAAGCGAAGACAAGATTCCTGGCAGCTATGTCACATGACATTCGCACACCCATGAATGCCGTCCTGGGCATGACTTCGCTTGCAAAGAAAAACGCAAGCAACACCGGCTATGTAATACAGTGCCTTGACAAAGCGCAAAGTGCGGGCAAGCAGCTCCTTACCCTCATCAACGATGTGCTCGATATCTCGAAGATCGAAAGCGGCCAGTTCACCCTAGTGGCAAGCGATGTCTCTCTTGAGCAGATTGTCGTCGACCTTGAGGAAATCATAAGCCCCCAAACAACCCAACGGGAACTGGCTCTCACCTTTAAAACCGGTCCTCTTCCCCATCCGTACGTTCGTGCCGACGAAATGCGCCTGAATCAGATTTACCTGAACCTGCTTTCAAATGCTGTGAAGTACACCAAGCCCGGCGGCAGCGTGAAGGTCAGCCTGTTCGAAGAACCCGCGCCCAACACGGAAGCGAACACGACCCTGGTTACGTTCGTGGTGTCCGATACGGGCATCGGCATGACCGAGGAATTCCAGAAGGAAATGTACCACTCGTTTTCCCGTGCGATAAACACGCAGGTAAACCACATCCACGGAACCGGGCTCGGGCTTTCCATCGTTTCGCAGCTGGTAGAGCTTATGCACGGCACCATCGAATGTGAAAGTGCCCGAAGGCGTGGGCACCACCTTCACCGTGCGAATCGAACTGCCCGTTGCCGCAACCTGCGCCCAGCCCACCCTGCGGGGCGAGGAAGCCGGCACCGATTTCACCGGCATGAGGATTCTCGTAGCCGAAGACAACGACCTGAACTGGGAAGTTATCAATGCGCAGCTTGCTGAATTGGGCGTGGAAAGCGAACGAGCCTACAACGGTGCAGAGTGCGTCGACCTGATACGCGAAGCAAAGCCGGGCTCGTTTGACGCGATATTCATGGATATCCAAATGCCCCAAATGGGAGGCCTTGAGGCAACGCGGAACATCCGCGCGCTTTCTCCCGACCAAAACGGCACCATCCCCATCGTGGCTATGACCGCAGACGCCTTCGCTGAAGACGTGCAGGCCTGCTTGCAGTGCGGGATGAACGGGCACATCGCCAAACCAGTTGATGTAACGAAGATTCAGGAATACCTGTACAAAATCAAGAAAAGCACTCTTTAAAAACAAGGATCGGAGCATACCATGAGGAAACCCTGGCGAATTGCGGCAACCGCAATCACCGCAACGGCACTTGCCGTTTCGTTGGCGGGCTGCGCCAGCAACAACGAAAAATCGGGATTCACCCCGAAACTCGACACCAAGGCGCAGGAACAGCTTGATATCGTCGGCTATTTCGGCAACTTCGAGGCATTGGATCAGGTTGTTGCGGACTTCAACAAGACTTACCCCAACGTTACTGTGAACTACCAGCAGGTAGGTTCCAAGGACGAGGAAAAGTACCTAGAGGCAAACGGGGGCACCGATATCTTCATGACTTCCGCCGATACGCTTGCCCCTGGTGCTATCTGCGTCTCCGAGCACTGCGCCGACCTGAACGAGCACGGCATAGACACAAGCGCCATCGATGAAGCGATGCTTGCAAGCTCGAAGGTCGACGGCAAGCAGTTGAGCATCCCCATGGGTCAAAGCATCACCGGGCTGGTGGTCAACAAGACGCTGCTGGAAAAAGAGGGGCTTTCAGTACCCACCACAAAAGACGAGCTCCTCAGCACCTTGGCGGCCTTGAAGGAAAAGGGCTACGATGCCCCCATTCAAGGCCCCACCAGCAAAGTGTACGCCGACCTAACCGCCGGCATGACCTTTACCCAGATCGGCACCGACAACACGTTGCAAAATCAGCTGAAGGCGGGCGATGCAAGTGCCTCGAGCAAGCTGGAGCCTTCCTTTGAATTCATGAACGAGCTAATCAAGGACGGCTATCTTGACCAGAAGGTCAATGCAACGTATCCCAACGACAACTACGACAAGGCCATCATGAGCTTCTTCGAGGGCAATGTACCGTTTTGGGCCTGCAATTCCGAAAAAGTGAGCGGCATGAAGAAGCGCGAATCGAAATCGGAGGCATTCAGCGCCAATCCCTTCGAGTACACCTTCATCAACGTTCCCTCCGGTGAGTCCGGCCAATACGCCTACCGTGAGCCGTGGTACGGGTTTGCCCTGAGCAAAACCAGTGACTGCAGCGACTATGCAACTGAGTTCATGCGCTTTATGGCAACGAAAGACGAGATCAACACCCTTTCAAGCGTAAAGGGCGTGCCTTCCGTCGCAAAAGAGCCGGTAAACGACGACATCTACCAAAACGTCCTTTCCTCCGAAGCACTGGATAAAGGTTACGTGAACGACGGCAGCGTCACCTCTGCTATGGAGCAGAGCTGGTACACCGTCGCCACCGCCTATGCCAGCGGCGAGTACAAAAGCGCCGATGAAGCAGCTAAGGCATACGTCGAAAGCTGCAAGGAATAACCCAAAAGCACCATTGCGTACACGCCCCGGGCTGTCACATGGCCGGGGCGTTTTTATGGGAGCCTTTCGATCGCGGTCAAGGGCGACAGGGCCATTGCCAGGCCGCCCAGCCTCTGCGCTACAATGAGCGCATGAAACCCATTGCCCACATTCACACCGACCTGCCGCAGAAATTCGGCATTCCCCGTAACAGCTTCCTTGCTCCTCATTTGAAGGGGCATATCGTGTTCGAGCCCGAATTCTCCCTTGACTCCGCAGTTCAAGGGCTTGAGGGCTTTACCCACCTCTGGCTTCTGTGGGAATTCGAGAACGGCACGCCGGGAGGCACGGCAGCCGATATCGCCGCCGACACGGCAACCGCAGAAAAGCACGGCACCACTGCCAAATGGAGCCCTACCGTGCGCCCACCCCGTTTAGGCGGCAGCGAGCGCATGGGCGTGTTCGCCACGCGAAGCCCCTTTCGGCCCAACCCCATCGGACTCACCTGCGTGAAGCTCGAGAGCATCGAGCACACCGAAAACGGCCCCATCATTCACGTGCTTGGCGCCGATTTGCGCGATGGGACGCCCATCTACGACATAAAACCTTACATTCCCTTTGCTGACTGCCACCCTGATGCCAAAGGCGGCTTCATCGACGAAGTACCGTGGCATGAACTGGAAGTCGTCTTTCCCGATAGGCTGAAAAGCCTGGTTCAACCGGAAAAGCTCCAAGGGCTTGTCGAGGTTCTGCGGCAAGACCCGCGCCGAGCAGGCAGCAAGCACGAGCCCGATCGCGTGTACCACCTAGCGTATGCCGGGCACGACGTTTCCTTCACTGTTGACGAAGAAACGCTGACCGTTAGAAACATCACTTAACAAGCCACGTTTCCGACAGCGCATCAGGTGCTGAATCTGGGCGTGTTTTACCTGTTGAAGAGCGTGCACGCCGTTCTTCTAAGTCAGGTCTATCCCTCGAACATGCCCTTCAAGATTTCAGCGAACTCGGCACAGTAGGGGTTCTGCGTTGCCCTAGGCCAGAACGCATAGTATTCGTGAATCACTTGCTCGTTTGACAAGCCGAAGGCATCGGGACCAACCAAAGGGACCCGTACGAATGCCTTCATGCTCGGCAAGGTGCTGTTTCGTGCTTCCAGGGGAAGCACGCCTCTGTTGGCTGCCACCAGGAAACGCGCTTGCTCCAAAGTTTCCACCTGTGTAAAGGCACAATCGAAGTTCAAGACGTTGCGATAGTAGCCCTGTTCGGTCTCGAACTGGCTGCGCGGGCAAACAACGATGCACGTTTGCCCAGAAAGGTCCTGGGCGGTAAGACTATCGCGCGTTGAAAGCTCGTTCGCCTCGCTGACCTCAACGTAATCGAAACAGCTCATAAGGTGCTTGTTCACAAACGCATTGGAAAACTGGCGGCGCTTGTCGTTGAACACCATGTCAACCTTGCCGGCAAGCATCAGCTCGTAGATGGCATCGTGGCTTCCTGCCTGCATTTCTACTTCCACGCTGGGGTGCTTGCGCGCAAAGGTGCCCACAGCCCCGGCAAGCTCCCATCCATCGTAGCGGTTCAAGTAGCCCACTCGCAAACTACCGGGACGCCCTAGGGCGATATCGGACACTTCGCCACGAAGGGCATGGGCTACGTCGAGCAGTTCCTTGCCCCGACGTGCCAGACATTCCCCTGCAGGCGTCAGTGTGAAAGAACGGCCCTGCCGGGCAACAAGATCGCACTCGAAGTCCGCTTCCAAAGCTTTTATCTGTTGAGATATCGCCGATTGGGAAACAAAGCATTCATCAGCTGCCTTGGTGAAACTGCCCAAGCGCGCCACTGCGCAAAAATACTCGATTTGCTTCAGTTCCACATTTCCTCCTTACGAGTAAACCGATGCCAACATTAGCTTTGCTTATTGTTTAAGCAAGTATATCGAATTTTTCATAAGCAACACTTACCGTACACTGCACTTAAGCAAAACAGAAAAGAAGGAGAAGTCATGAAAGAAGTACTGCTTTTGGTTGGTGCCGGTCAGATTGGCATGGCCATTGCCCGCCGCATGGGATTCGGAAAGAAGATCATCGTAGGCGACAAGCGCCCTGAAAACGCCCAGGCAATCACCGCCATCCTTGCCAATGCCGGTTTCGATGCCGAAGCGCACAAATGCGATCTTTCGAACCGCGAATCCATCAAAGCCTTAATTAGCGTTGCACAGGAACACGGTCCCATCACCATGTTGGTGAATGCGGCAGGCGTTTCGCCCAGCCAAGCACCTATCGAAGCCATCTTGAAGGTAGACCTGTACGGCACCGCCGTACTTTTGGAGGAAGTTGGCAAGGTTATCGCCGAAGGCGGCGTGGGTGTTACCATTTCCAGCCAGTCGGGCAAGCGCATGGCGCAGCTTACCGCCAAAGAAGATGCTCAGCTTGCCTGCACCCCTACCGAAGAATTGCTGAGCCTTCCCCTGCTGCAGCCTGAAAACATCAACGACACACTCCACGCCTACCAGCTGGCAAAACGCTGCAACGAAAAGCGCGTTATGGCAGAAGCGGTGAAGTGGGGCCAGCGCGGGGCACGCATCAACTCCATCAGCCCCGGCATCATCGTCACGCCGCTGGCTATCGATGAGTTCAACGGTCCCCGTGGCGATTTCTATAAGAACATGTTCGCCAAATGCCCCGCAGGACGTCCTGGCACCGCCGACGAGGTTGCCAACGTGGCAGAGCTTTTGATGAGCGATCGCGCCGCGTTCATCACCGGTTCCGACTTCCTCTGCGATGGCGGCGCAACGGCAAGCTACTACTACGGTCCCCTTCGCCCACAGGAATAATCAAAGCGTCACGCGGCACTCAGCATGTGCACGCTGCACGGCTTTGCCGCAGCGCATTATCGAGCAACAACAGAAGGCCCTGTACGCCAAACCGCGTGCAGGGCCTTCTGCATTCTGCGCGTTGGCGCAAAACGATAATCGCAGCGTCAAGCACTTGCCACGCAACAAAAAAACGGGTGGCACCCGCTAGGGGTGCCACCCGTTTCGTTCAATTGAACGCAGTTTACAGCATATGAGCGCGCAGCTCTTCGCCGGAAGCGGCGGAAAGGTAGGCCGGTGCAATGTCGAACACCGTCTTGCAGCCATGGCTGCCCTCGCCAGCAAGGCGAGCGATGGCGCGAGCATAGCAAGCAAGCACGCAAGCAGTGAACTCGGGGTTGGAGTCAAGGTCAAGCGAGTACTCGATCTTGCAGTTCTTGCCGCCTGCGGTCTGGCCGGTACGGATTACGAAGCCACCATGAGGCAGGCCCGCATGATCGCGGTCGAGCTCTTCCTGGCTGATGAAGTTGACGGTTACGTCGTACTCGTCGAAGTAGTTGGGCATTTCCACGATCTGCTTGGTAACCTCGGCAGGATCGGCGCCCTCTTCCAGAACAACCCAGCACTCGCGCGTGTGCTTTTCGCGCGTGGTGAGCTCAGGGTTCGAGCCAGAGCGGACCGCCTCAAGCGCCTCGGGCACCGGAATGGTGTACTGGCGTGCATCGGCAACGCCGGGGATGCGGCGCAGGGCGTCGGAATGGCCCTGGGAAACGCCACGACCCCAGAAGGTGTAATCGGCGCCTTCGGGCAGAATGCAGTTGGCATACAGACGGTTCAAAGAGAACAGGCCCGGATCCCAACCGCAGGAAATAAGGGCGGTCTTGCCCGCAGCCTTCGCGGCGGCATCGACGGCGGCGAAGTGCTCGGGAATCTTGGCATGCGTGTCGAACGAATCAACCACGTTGTAGAGCGCTGCGTACTTCGGGGTCTGCTCGGGCAGGTCGGTTGCGCTGCCGCCGCACAGAACCAGAACGTCGATGTCCTCTTCGCCGGTTTCAAGCTGAGCCACCGAACGTACCGGCACGCCCTCGGTTGCAATCGTTACGCTTTCGGGGTCGCGGCGCGTGTACACGGCAACCAGTTCCATATCATCGTTTTGACGAACGGCAAGCTCAACACCCTTGCCAAGGTTGCCATAGCCCAAGATACCGATGCGGATCATACGGCGTCCTTTCTAATCGAGCCGGGCTGCCTTAAAGCCCGGCAAATCTCTCACAAGGTGGTATTTTACGCCGCTTGGGCGCCGAAAATGTTTTAAGCGTATTAACAAGTACGCAAACTAAACGAAATCTTGGAATGCTAGATGCGGTAAAACCTGCCGCAACGCCCTTACTTTGCAAAGGGCGCCCACCCTTTTGTGAGGCACGCCATGCATTCATGATCTAGCGCTACGGCGAGGCGAATGCCCGAAATACCCCAAATACACTTTGTAGAAGTTGCTGGTGCTCGCATAACCCGAAAGCTGTGCAATGTCTTCGATGGAAAGCGTTGTCCTTTCAATGAGCATTTCAGCACGTTGCATGCGCTGCTCTTGCACCAACTCGGAAAAGGTTTTTCCCGTTTCCTTCCTTACCAAGGCACTCAAATAGTTCGGGTGGTAGCCCAACGTGCGCGCAACCGAGGAAAGCCTTACCCCCTGCAAATCGGAAGCAATGGCATCGATAACCGCTTGGGATGCCGAAGTGCCCTGCTCGGGGGAATTGCCCTCACGCCATTCGCGCCCTACCGCCATGGTAAGGGCAAGCGCAAGCGACTCGACGATTTCCTGAGAACCCTTCCTGTTCTGGGCATATTCCACAATCATCAGCTCAAGCACATCGCGAATACCCGATGCGCGGGGAAGGGAAACCTGCTTGAACTGCTCGCTGTAAAGGTTGTTGCGCGGCCCCAAGAAGAACTCCATAAGCTGCGAATCACGCGAAAGCAGTGGGAGGAAATCACGGTAAAACTCCTCAACCTTCACCAACACGCCGACAACCGTCACTTCTTCGTGTTCGTTGCCCAACAAGGCATACCCGCTGAACGGCTGCCCCACGTACATCTGCCCTTCCGAAACGGTGATGCGGTTGTAGCGGCTGTGGCTCAGTGCCTGGTAATCCCCCGCATAGGCATAGTTGAAGAAGAAAAAGCCCTGCCGGTGAAACTGCTCGTCCAACGATTTCCCGCGATACACCATCACCATAACGTCTTCGTCGGCAGGGCCGTGCCAATCGAAGCCCACTTCATCACCTTCACCGCCGGGCGTTTTGCGGTACTCCCAATCGTAGTGGGAAAAGCGCTCGGCAAGCTTGTCTAAGGCGCAATCAACAACCGCACGGTCCATGGCACTCCTTTCGAAAAGTTATGAGAATTTACCCTATAAATTATTATATTCGCGCATTGTTTGCACACGGGCGTCACCGCAGAATCGAATCAGCACACAAGGAAAACAAAGCAAGTAGAGGAGAACCAATGATCGATCAATTCGTATACGACATGCCCACACGCGTGCTGTTCGGTGCTGGCTCTTTGAGCACCCTGCATACCGAAGCTCTTCCCGGCAAGAAAGCGCTCATCACCATCAGCGCTGGCGGCTCGATGAAGCGCCACGGTCAGCTTGCCGCCGTCGAAGCACAGCTCGACAAGGCAGGCATCCAGCACGTGCTGTACGAGGGTTTGCGTCCCAACCCCACTAACACCTCGGTTGACGAAGCCGCCGAAATGGCGAACCAGAACAACTGCGACTTCATCGTTGCTGTAGGTGGCGGCTCTACCATGGACGCCGCGAAGGCCATCGCACTGGTAGCCGCCAACGAGGGCACCTGCTGGGACTACAGCCCCAGCTTCACCGGCGGCCAGAAGCAGCCCGAAAACGCACCGCTGCCGCTGGTGGTGGTAACCACTTCCGCCGGCACGGGTTCTGAAGTTGACATGTGGTCGGTGATCACCAACGACGAAACCGGCGAAAAGACCGGCTACGCATCGATGTTCCCCACCCTTGCCGTCGTCGATTCCGACTTGATGATGAGCGTTCCGGCAAACTTCACCGCCTACCAGGGCATGGACGCCTTCTTCCACGCCGCCGAATCGGTGATCAATGTGAACGAGCACGTGGTAGGCGAAATGTTCGCCCTGAAGACCGTCGAGCTTATTGCCAAGTACCTGCCCCGCGCCGTGAAGGACGGATCCGACAAGGAAGCGCGCAACAACATGGCCATCGCGAACACCCT
Organism: uncultured Eggerthella sp.; assembly: GCA_905203045.1. Classification (GTDB taxonomy): domain Bacteria; phylum Actinomycetota; class Coriobacteriia; order Coriobacteriales; family Eggerthellaceae; genus Anaerotardibacter. The sequence goes on along the minus strand of CAJKUH010000007.1, from coordinate 37,004 downwards.
TGCCGGCTATTACATGCTGTGCACTTCCGAGCACACGCTTGAGCATGCCATGGGCAGCAAGCACCCCGAGCTGGTGCACGGTGCGGGTCTTACCATGATCAGCCATGAGTACTTCAGCTTCTTCGCCGAACGCAAGGCCTGCGAAGAGCAGATGGTTAAGATGGCGAAGGCCATGGGCAACAGCGACGCGAAGACCGGTGCCGACTTCATCGCCGCCCTTGATTCCCTTATCGCCAGCGTGAACTGCAGCGACCTGAAAATGAGCGACAACGGCATCACCCGCAAAGAGCTGCCCGAAATCGTGGACCTGTACCACAAGGTATGGGGTGGCAACAACGATGCCGATCCGGTAAAGCTCTCCGATGAGGACGTGCTGGGCATCCTTGAGCGCAGCTACCGCTAGGATTTGCCATGACGGAAATGGAAAACTTCAAAGCCGGGCTTCCCTACCGCTACGACGACCCCGAGCTCGTGAAGATGAAGGACACTGCTTCGGCACGTTGCGCGAAGCTCAATTCGGTAGACCCGCTCGACGCAGCGGCACGCGAAGCGGCTGCTCGAGAGCTTTTGGGGGAAGCAGGCCCCGAACTGGACATCCAGCCAGGGTTCCACTGTGACAACGGCAAGAACATCAAGGTGGGCAAGCGATTCACCGCCAACTTCAACGTGACTATCCTCGATGGCGCATCGGTCACCTTCGGCGACTACTGCATGGTTGGCCCGGGAACGCTGATTTCCACCACCGGGCATCCGTTTGACCCGGCAGGAAGGCGCAAGCGCCTTGCCATAAGCAAGCCCATCACCATCGGAAACGATGTGTGGATAGGCGGCAACTGCACTATCGTCGACGGCGTGACCATCGGCAACAACGTCATCGTCGCAGGCGGCGCGGTGGTTACGAAAGACGTGCCCGACAACTGCGTCGTTGCCGGCGTGCCCGCCAAAGTGGTGAAAACACTCGAAGCGTAACCGCATGTAAGTGAGCCAAGCAACGAATTAAGAGCTGTTCTGCAGATTCGCTTACCAAAAGGTAAGTACTCGCCATTGCCCCACGCTGCCCCTATTATGCTGGTAAGCAGAAAATGCCACTAAGGAGGCACTAATGGAAAAGGAACTGTTCGATTACGTAGCAAAGCGCGTTGACGTTCTGGCGGAATCCCAGGCCAGCACACAGGTTACCAAAGACGCCGCACTGGCTTGGAAGGCCGCCGTGCTTGCCGACAGCAGCAATGCTGCCGTTGAAGCGGCAACCAAGCAGCTGCTCGATATTTTGGAAGGCCGCCCCACCACCATCGATGGCGTTATCGCCTTCGCCGAGGGCCCCGCAAAGCAGATGATGGGCGAAGAGGCAGCCGCCAAGATGCTCGCCGAGCAGAAGGAGCGCAAGGCGCAGGGTGCAAAGTATTGCAACTGCCCCTCTTGCACCGCAGCAAGCGAGCTGCTTGCCAAGTTCGGCCGTATCGAGCTGTAAACAGCCGAAATCGCAAAAGGGAGGTAAAGCGCAAAGCCGCTTTGCCTCCCTTTCTTTTTGAAATGCAAGCTGCTTGCAGCCTCGAAAGTTTTAGCGCCCAGCTTGCAAGCTGACCTTATTCGGCCTTTACCAAAAACTGGTTCTTACCCGAGGCCTTGGCGCGATACATCGCCTCATCCGATTTGCGGATGAGCTCTTCGACGCTTTGGCGCTGTGCCGTTTCCTGAAAATAAGCGCCAACGCTTACCGTGAAGCCCGCCTCGTTATCTGCGGCAAGCGTCAGAAGACGCTCCAAGCACCCTTGAAGCTCTGCGAGGCTCTTGCCTGAAGCGGCGGCCACGAACTCATCGCCGCCGTAGCGCACGGCGATGTCTTCCCGATCGAAACACAGCGCCTCTTCGAAGGCATCCGCGGCATGCCTGATTGCTTTATCACCCATCACATGGCCGTACGTATCGTTCACACGCTTGAAGTCGTCGATGTCCATCATCACCACTGCAAGCGAAGCGTGATCGCTTACCGCTCGATTGACCATGATGTTCAGGCGGTCGTTCAGATAACGGCGATTGGAAAGCCCCGTTAAATCATCGGTGTACACCTGGTGGTTAAAGCGAGTGATCTGGTCCACGAAGTCGTTGTCGCCGAAGGCGGAGAGCAGCACATCGTCATTCGAGGCGGTTACCACTTCCAGAACGTACCTCTTCCCGTCAACGTTCACGCATTGGGCCACCACATGGTAGATGTCGTGGTCGATGAACTCGAACTTCGAGTAGCGGTGCTGATCGGCGAAGCAACGCGCCGAGATGCAATTCTCGCATCGGTCTTGTTTGTTCCATACGTGATAGCACGAGTCTTCATTGGCCTGCAGTTGGCCATCTTCGATGGTGTATACCACCATGTTTATCGGGTCGACCAAACGGACAACATCGAAAAAGTGAGAGGCAGATTCGATAATGCGCTGAATCTGCGCTGCTTGGTAGGTAAGCTCGTTGCCCATGGCATCTCCTTTGAATGATTGGTAAAAATCGTACCATAATCAGGCAAAACGTTTCAGGGTTTGCGTTTTCAGCCACCCTTTGGGTCACAAAATGCCCATCTGGCAGTTCCCTCTTACTCGTTATCCCATTTTTGCTAGAATAGGCACCCTGATAAACCACCGCGTGGACTTTTCCAGGCGCGTTCGCCTCCTTTTCGCCACGCAACCGCAAAGCTTTCTGTGCTACGCGCACGAAGCCAACCGATTGCCGCAAAGGAGAGCGTTATGTCTTCCCATACCGCAAAACCATCGAAACCATTCACCACCGCCGCACGCGATGCCGGCGCCCGCACCAAAGCGGTGATCCTCGTGTTCTTCGGCGGTGCTTGCTACGGCTTCAACGCCACCTGCTACAAGCTCTCTTACGCTTGGGGCTTCACGTCCGCCCAGATTGCCGCCGCGCAGATGTGGTCCGCCTTTGCCCTGTTTGCCGTTCTGTTCGCCGCAGAATACCTGCGCGGGAAACGATGGACGAAAATCGGGGCGGCAAACGCATGGAAGCTTGCTGGCATCGGCGCGGTAACCTGCCTTACCTCTATTTTCTACACCTACGCCATGAGTGTGCTTCCCGTAGCACTTGCCCTTACCCTGCTGTTCCAGTTCACCTGGATAGGCACCGTTATCCAAGTGATCATGACGCGCAGGGCGCCGGCACCAAGCCAGGTGGTATCTGCACTGATCATCGTGTTCGGCACGGTGTTCGCCAGCGGTCTGTACGCAACCGATTTGGCAAACTGCAACCCCTGGGGCATTGCAGCAGGCCTTGTTGCCGCCGTGAGCTGCGCCTCGTTCTTGGCGCTTTCCGGCCGCATTCAGCCGAAGTGCTCCCAAGCACAACGCGGTTTCCTCATCTGCGGCGGCGCAGTGGTCATGTCGCATTTCATCTGCCCCGACTTCATCGTGTCGGGCGTGCTTCTGGAAGGCATTGCCCCCTTGGGGCTTGTGGCAGGCGCTTGCGGATTCTTCCTTCCCGTACTGCTATTCAGCATCGGCACGCCGCATTTGCCCGCCGGGCTTTCCTCGGTGCTTGCCTCTTCCGAGCTGCCTGCCGGCCTCTTCGTTGCCATGATGGTACTGGGCTCGCCTATCGGGCCCGTCGAATGGCTGGGCGTTGCCATCATTCTTGCCGGTGTGTGCGTTTCGCAGCTGCAGTTCCTTCCCCGGAAGAGCAAGGCCGCACCACAGCATTAGCGGTGACAGTACTTCGCCAGGGAAGCTTTGAGCGCGTCCAAGTCGATGGGCTTGGCAACGTGGTCGTTCATGCCGGCATCGAGGGCGGCCTTGGCATCTTCCGCAAAGGCGTTTGCCGTCATGGCGATGATGGGAATCGTGGTTGCATCGCGCTTATCGGATAGCCTGATGGCACGGGCAGCCTGATAGCCGTCCATCACGGGCATCATGATGTCCATCAGAATGGCATCGAACGTGCCTGCCGGCTTCGAAGTGAACAAATCGAGCGCCTGCTTGCCGTTTTCAACGCAGGCAACCAGAGCACCTTCGCTTTCCAGCAGCGCTTTGGCAACCTCGGTGTTCAGCGCGTTGTCCTCAGCCAGCATGATGCGCATGCCCTTGATAGAGCATTCCGCGGGTTTTTCGAGCGCCTTGCGATGTTCATCGGGTTCAAGATCGATCTCGAAGGGCAGGATGATGGTGAATGTCGAGCCCTTGCCCTGCTCGCTCTGCACCGAAATCGTGCCCTTCATGCGCTCCACCAAAGCCTTCACAATGGGCATACCCATGCCGGTACCCTGGTAGGTGCTGCGAGCATCATCGTTTTCCTGGGCAAACGGTTCGAAGATATGGTCAAGGAACTCTGGCGCCATGCCGATGCCGGTATCGGAAATCACAAAGCGGTAGGTAACGGTTTCACCCTGCACGTTCAGCATCTCAGAAGAGCATGTTACCTTGCCACCTTGCCTGTTGTACTTCACGCAGTTGTCGACCAAGTTCAACAGCACACGGCGCACATGCACGGGGCTTCCGTACACATCGGGATACTTGATGTTGCATCCTTTGTCGGTTTCGATGGCAATGCCACGCTCGGAAGCTCGGATATCGGCCAGAACGAACACATCATTGATCAGCTCCATCAGGTTGAAAGACTTGTGCTCAAGAACGATGTCGCGGTCTTCGATCTTGCTCATCTCAAGGATGTCGTTGATAAGGGTAAGCAGATGATCGGCTGCAACCTTCGCCTTGGCACGATTTGCCTTGGTAAGCTCCACATCGTTGGGATGCAGGTCGTTTACCTCGATCAGCCCCACAATGCCGTTCAAGGGCGTGCGGATATCGTGGCTCATGCGAGAGAGGAACGCGGTTTTCGCCGCACTGGCGGCCATGGCCTCACGTTGGGAATTGCGCGCGCGTATCAGCGCCCATGCCAACACTGCAACAACAATAACCAACAGGGCAATGGAAGCGGCGATGATGGTGGATTGATGCTGCTTGAAGAAGCCCACCAAACCGGTATCTTCACTCGATGAATACGAGTAATGGTAGTAGGCACCGTCGTCGATCTTGTCTTTCGCGTTGACAACGCCCTTGTCCACGATGCTCAGAAGCTCGGCATCGCCCTTCCTCATCCAACAGGCAAGGTCCATCCCCTGTGCGAGTTCGGCCGTCTTCAACCCGGTGAAGTCGTTGGTGTCACGCAAGGTATCAAGGCCCGTTGCGGGAATGATGGTGCAGGACACCTCGTTCTTCCGGACAGCATCGATGCACGCCCCTGCACTATCGTATTTGACGATGCGAGCCGCAGGATAAAGGGCCTGAACTGCAGAGTGATTGAGCAGGGCGCCTGGATAGGTGGCTATGCTTTCGGGAGCGTTATCGAAGCTGTCACCTGTGAACACGGCTTCAAGGGAGGTAGTGGAAAAGGAAGAGGACTGGATAACGCCCTTCTGCTCGGCAATCCAGAAATCGCGGTATACCGGCGCTATCACATCGACATCGCCCTGAGCAAGCGCCGACTCAAGCTCATCGGTTGTCGAATAGGCCTTCGTGCGCACGGCAATGCCGAACTTGCTCTGCAGCGATTCGGTCAATGCGGCAAGCGAACCAATCAAATTGCCGCTGCCGTCCTCATTCGAATAAGGAAGCTTATGGTCCAAATAGCCCAAGGTAAGCGTGCCACCGTGGGAATCTGCCCATTTCTGTTCCGCACTGGTAAGGGAAGAGGCGCCACCGTCGCTTACGGTATAGCGCGTTTTCACCTCGTCGTTGTAGCGCGGGTTCGAGCTGCGCAACATCGTCATGGCAGAATTGATGTCGTTCATCAAATCGGGACGCGACTTTGGAGTCACAAAGTAGTAATTGCTTTCCCCCACGTAGAACATGGCCATAGCATCTTCCGAGGAAAGCGTGTCGTTCATGATAATGGCATCGACTTCATCGGTTGAAAGCGCGTTGAACAGCTCGTCGCCCGTTTCGTAGAACTTGTAGTTGCAGTTGATCCCTTCGTCCTGCAACCATTTCGTGCCCGCTTCGGTTTGCATAACGCCGCTGTTGCAGCCAATGGTCATGCCGTTCAGCGCGCTCGGATCGCCTTGCGTCAGAGCATCATTTGAAGGCTTGGCATAGATGTAGTAGCGCTCTGTTCCTTCGGGGTTGGAAGAGAACAGCATGTTCTGGGCGCGTTCGTCGGGGTACGAGATGTTGGGCATCAAGTCGATTTCGCCCGCCTCGAGCTTGTCCATAAGCTCGGAAAAGGTGCCCGTCACATATTCGTATTTCCAACCAGGGGTGTAATAGGAAAGCGTTTGAAGGTACTCGTATCCCCAGCCGGAAAGGTACTCGCCGGGAACACCGCTCTGGAAGCCCTGATTGTTCAGAAGCCACCCAACGCGCACGGTTTTCGTATTCGAATCGGCGTTCGAATTATCGGCATAGGAAGAACGCGGGATACCGGTCAGGGCAAGACAGGCAACAAGCAGGAAAAGCACCAGGCTAACAGCCCAACGCAAAGGGAAGCGGTGTGCTTTTTCTGATCGCATCGTCTTCCTTCCCACTGTGCATATTTTCTTCAACAGATTGTATCAAACCAGCTGATGCCAGCGCATCGAAGCAAGCCTTAAAAGCCGTTAACAAGCAGACCGCCGCCTACGGCGCTGCTGCAGCCCATCCTATCTATGCCCGAAAGCCAAAATGTTAGAATAGCGATATTTAAGAAAAATTTTAGAGCAGAAACAAAACCTGCAGAATCCTTGGTGATGGACAGAACTCCGCCGAAAAAATCAAACCGCATCGTGCGCGTCCTTATGACGGTTCTAACCGTTTTCCTGATTTTCCTGTTCTTCGACATCATGTCGCTGGTGGCAGATATCCAGGGCACCGCACGCGTAGTGAACTACGCAGGCCTTGTACGCGGCACCACGCAGCGCATCGTAAAGCTTGAAGACGCGCAACAGCAACAAGACCGTCTGATCGATGCCGTTGACTCCTACATCAACGGCTTGCGCTACGGCAGCGAAGAGCTGAACCTGGTACGCCTCGACGACGATGCCTTCCAAAGCAAGATGGAAGAACTGAATGTCTATTACGCAACGCTAACCGCGGAAATCGCCAAGGTTCGCAAAGATGGCTACGAGAGCACCAACATCATTGCCATGAGCGAAACGTTCTTCGGCATCTGCGACGAGGCAACCAAGCTTGCAGAAAACTACTCGCAGGAAAAGGCAACGGCCCTCAACCATCTTGAAAGCGTTGTTATCGCGGACATCGTTGCCCTTATCGCCCTTATGGCGTTCGAGCTGGCGCGCGCCCTGCGTTTTGCCGCATTGAACCGCGCCCTGCAAAAGAAGGTGTACTTAGACGAGGCAACAGGGCTTCCCAACAAGAACAAATGCGAGGAACTGCTGGGCAACCCTGCCGCCATTTCCCGCGATGCGCCCGTTGCCTTGTGCATGTTCGACTTGAACAACCTACGCACCATCAACAACAACCTCGGCCACGAAAAGGGAGACGAGTACATCCGCTCGTTCGCCCTGCAGCTTCAGAAATCCGCAAGCGAGTCGTGCTTCGTGGGACGCCAAGGCGGCGACGAGTTCATCGCCATCATACAGAACGCCACGCAAGAAGCCGTGGAATCGTGCCTCGACGAGATACGCTCGCACACGGCGGAGTACTCGGCCGAACACCCTGAAATGCCCATCAGCTACGCGGCCGGTTACGCCCTTTCCTCCAACTTCGACGAGTGCACCATGCGCGACTTGTTCCGTCAGGCCGACAAGAACATGTACTTGGACAAGAACCGCGCAAAGCTCGCCGAAGAGGCAAGCCGCCGCCAAACCGACCGACGGGTTCTGGCGTATGTGGAAAAGCGCGGTTACCGTTTTTCCGACTGCCTTTACTGCAACGCCCTGCTCGACCAATACCGCACGCTGCTTTCTTCTTCCCGTGCGTTCTTGGCCAAAGAAGGCAACTACTCGGGCGCCGTCGAGGAAATTGCCCGCACGGTGTTCGCCCCCGATGCCCAATTCGATGGGCGAAAACAGCTAGCCTTGGGCAACGTTGCGCACAGCCTAACCGAAGACGGCAGCGCCCTTGAAATCCGCTACGACAACGGCAACAACAGGAAAGGCCGCCTTACCCTGCTACGAATCAATTCGGCACAGGGAGCCCTGCACCATTTCGTTTTGGGCTTCGAGCCGTTCTTCGAAGAGAACCTCAGCGAAAAGGAACGTCTTTCGCGCTACTACGACCAGATGAAGCAGTCCATCATGGACAACGGCGACTACGTCGACGCTTTGCTCGACTCCGCCCAAACCGCCTATTCGGTCGATCTTACGCACGACACGCTGGAAAAGGCCTTCTCTCAAGCAACCAGCAACCGCCACGATATCGGCATGGACCTCCCCTGTTCCTACAGCGAGTACTGCCGTGCCCGCACAGAATACGTCACGAAAGAAACGCTGCAGAACTATCGCCTTATCGACACCTCCGAAAAACTCCTGAAGCGCTTCGAGTCGGGCGTGAGCCAGCTCACCATCGAATACCAGGAATACGGCGTAGACGGCAGCCCCATCTGGCTGCAGAAGATCGTCCTTATGTCGCACGACACTGCCTTCGATGAGGCTACGCAAACGGAAATGCCCGTGGTGCGCGGCATTATCCTTTTCAAGGACACCTCTGCCTTCCACGAGCAAGAGCAAAAGGAAATGCAGCAACTTGAAGAAGCGCTGGTTGCCGCCGACGCGGAAAGCAAGCAGAAAACCGAGTTCATGAACCGCATGAGCCACGACTTCCGTACCCCCATCAACGGCATCATGGGCATGTTGGAAATCATCCATCAAAGCAACAATGACCCTGCGAAAACGACGGAGTGCTTGGACAAGATTCAGGTTTCGGCCGACCATCTTCTTGACTTGGTAAACGATGTGCTCGATATGAGCAAGCTTGATTCCGGTGCGTACGACCTCGAAGAAGAAAGCTTCGACATCGAAAAGCTAATGGCAGACGTGCGGGCACTTATCGATGCCCAGATTGCCGAATCGGGGCTCGTCCACCGAAGCCACCGCTGCGATATGGTGCATACCCACCTTATCGGCAGTCCCCTGCGCGTGCGGCAGATCATGTTGAACCTCTTCAGCAACGCCGTGAAATACAACAGGGAAAACGGCGAGATAGACACCTATGCCACCGAAATCTCCTTCGACGGTGAGACGGCGCTCTATGAGTTCAAGATCACCGATACCGGTATCGGCATGAGCCAAGAATTCATCGAGCAGCAGCTTTACAAACCGTTCACCCAGGAACAGTTCGATGCCCGTACCCATTACAGGGGAACAGGCCTTGGCATGCCCATCGTCAAAGCGCTTATCGACAAGATGGGCGGCACTATTGAGGTGAAAAGCGCGAAAGGACACGGCACCACCTTCGTCTACCGCTTGCCTTTCAAGGTCGATGCTTCGGCAGAAAAGCAATGCGAAGCCAAAGCGCCAGAAGAAGTATCACTAAGCGGCAAGCGCATCCTGGTGGTAGAGGACAACGACATCAATATGGAAATCGCCGAGTTCTACCTTGCCTCCGCCGGGGCCCTGGTCGAAAAGGCCTGGAACGGACGCGAAGCCGTCGATGTTTTCCAGGCGGCCCCCGAAGGCACCTATTCCCTTGTTCTGATGGACCTGATGATGCCCGTTATGGACGGCGTCGAGGCAACCAGGGCAATTAGGGCGTTGAAGCGCAGCGATGCACAGAGCACCCCTATCATTGCCATGACGGCAAAAGCGCTCGAGGATGACAAGCAAAGCTGCAAGAAGGCCGGCATGAACGCCTATTTGGTGAAGCCGCTCGATATGCAAAGCCTGCTTTCCACTTGCGCAAAGCTCAGCGTATAAGCGCCCCCTTTCACGCAATCGGCCCAGCTACGCACAGGTTCTAAGAAAGTGCCCTGGGCAGACGTGCGATAAAATACGAAACGGTCTACGAAGGATAAAATACCCCCACAAAAAAGGATGGATAGATGAGCATCAAAGAATTCACCCACGATGAAGCGCTGCTGAGCACGCCGTGCGAAAAGGCTACTGCCGAAGATGCAGCCGTAGCGCAGGACCTGCTTGACACCTTGGCTTCGCTTGAAGGCGCAGCATGCGTGCATGCCAACCAGATTGGTGTGACGAAGAACCTGTTCGCCTACCTCGACGAAAACGACAAGCCCCACGTGATGTACAACCCCACCATCTTGATCGGCTTGGTTCCCAAAAAGGAAACGGAAAGCTGCTTTACCCACGAAGAGCCTACGGTAAGCACCCGCTACGAAAAGGTGAAGGTAAGCTATCAGGAACTGGTAGATGGCAAGCTGGTTTCCCGTAAGAAGGATTTCCGTGGATGGGTTGCCCAGCTTATCCAGCACATGACTGATCACGGCAAGGGCAAGTTGGTTTAGCCAACACGCAAGTAAAGCGGCGTCGGAAGTTTCCAACGCCGCTTTTTTATTGGTCAGATAAGTAAGACACGGTAGGGTCAGTAATGCAAACACTTAATCTATCAGGTGAAACTATTACCATCTATAAAAGTTGTAATGCGATAGTATATAATGACACTATAGTGTATTTGCAAACGATACAAGGAAACGGGCAGGATGTTTGGCAGCAATGCAAGGCTTTTGGCGCCCAAAACCTCACGCTCGTGTCAGTAGAAGTTGAAAACTGGAACGATGCCCTCACGCCCTGGCCCTGCGAGGGCATTTTCGCTGAAGACAAGCCCTTCGCCGGCAGGGCCGAACAACAGCTCAACACGCTTGAGCACGTTGTATCGACTGTAGAAAGCCACCTTGGGGCAAAGCCTTCCCACCGATGCATAGCCGGCTATTCCCTTGCTGGATTGTTCGCTGCCTGGGCACCCTTCAAAACCGACATATTCGATGCTTCCATAAGCGCCTCGGGCTCGCTGTGGTACCCAGGCTTTGCCGAATTCGTTGCCGAAAACCCTTTGCTCAGCCCTTTGAAAGGTGCCTACTTTTCCCTGGGATCCAAGGAAGCGAAAACCCCCAGCCGCCTTCTTCGCAATGTGGCCAGCGGAACGCAAAGCGTTATCGAAAGTTTCAAGGCCAAGGGCGTCCCCGCCTACTTCGAGAAGAACCCCGGCAACCATTTCAAAGAACCGGACCTGCGCATGGCAAAGGGCATATGCTGGGCCCTGGAAAACCTTCCCAGTTGAAAGCCTTTCCTATGAAACGCAAGCAGGGTGCTTCACCCCCCCTCAACAGAGGATGAAGCACCCTGCTCCAACTCAGCGTTCGATAACTAACTGCCTTTTAGTGCTTAGAACCCTGTCGGCGAATGCCGCCCTTGCTGCCAGCCGCTTTATTGGGGCCTCTCCCCTTCGCGCTATATGAAGGCTTTGAAGAATGGGGCCTGCCGCCTTTGGCCTTAAGCGCATGTTGGAATTGCTCACGCTGACTGATTTTCCCTTTCAAAGCAGAAGCCCCCTTTCGCCCGTTCTGGAAGCAACGACGCCGAATGCCCCATCCAAACGGATTCCTAAGCTTGACCCGAAGTAAGCTTAATGCCCACTATTCCAACAATGAGCAAGCATATGAAAAAGCCCGTTGCCGGCGAAAGCGAGTCCTTGAACACCAGCACACCGATAAGCACGGCACCCACCGCACCGATACCCGTCCAAATAGGGTACGCAAGACTTAAGGGAAGATGCTTCGTTGCCAAAATCAAAAACGCGAAGCTGGCAATCATGCCAGCAACGGTGGCAATCGAATATCCAAGATTCGAAAACCCATCAGACAGCTTCATCATCGCTGCCCAGAAGCACTCGCCCAAACCGGCGATGAACAAATACACCCACGACATAAAAATCCTCCTCTACGTGTGACCGACCCGAAAAACGATCGATCACATGCCAAGGAGGATAGGAAACGTAATGTTGTTGCGACGTATCATGGCGCCTATTGTAGCAAAGTGAACGATGCCCCAGGCATTGCGCCACAGAGCCGCCGGCATCGGCGGAAATCCTAAAACGCCGGCGCATCTTCCGGCAGGCGCATATACAGCAAGGGGAACGGGTCGCCCTGCTCATCGCATTCGGTGCGCTTGAACACCTCGTAGCCCAGATGCTCGTAGAACCCCACCGCCTGCGGGTTCTGCTCGTTTACGGAAAGCTCGCGCGCTTCATGGTCACGCACGCCAACGGAAAGCAGACGCTTTCCCAAGCCCTTGCCACGATGCGCAGGATCGATGAACAGCATTTCAAGCACACCTTTGTGCACGCCCATGAAGGCAACGGGCTCACCGTCGTCTTCGGCAACCACAAGCACGGCAACCGCCGCCATCGCCTGCGGCACGTATTCCTTGATGCGCAGAATGTTTTCTTCGGTAAGAAACAGATGCGTGGCGCGGACCGAGCGCTCCCACACATCTACCAAGCGCCCAATCAGCTCAGGGGAACGTTTTCCCTGGGGAACAACAACAAATTCCATACCTTCCCTTTCCGCAAAAAGCGCTTAAACAACTACAGGTCGAAGGAACTATACCAAATGCGACGCCCGTATCACGGCAGCTTCAACGATGCGGGAAAGGTCGGCGGTCAATAACCGGCCCTGAATCCGTAAAGCGTGTATAAAACAGCGCTTCCCCCCTGTTGCAGGCGCTGGTCTTGCTTTAGGCTAGTGGCTGCACTATCTATGCCCACCTTTGGGCCAACAATGCACAATCAGAAGGAACCACATGTCAAGCTTGCAAGAAGAAATCGCCTCAAGGCGCACCTTTGCCATTATCTCGCACCCTGACGCGGGCAAAACAACGCTCACCGAAAAGCTGCTGTTGTATACCGGCAGCATCCAAACCGCTGGCTCGGTTAAAGGCAAAAGCAGCTCGAAGCATGCCGTTTCCGACTGGATGGACATCGAAAAGGAGCGCGGAATTTCCGTTACCTCTTCGGTGCTACAGTTCAACTACGATGGCTGCTGCGTGAACATCCTGGATACCCCCGGTCACCAGGACTTTTCCGAAGACACGTACCGTACCCTGATGGCAGCCGACGCCGCCGTTATGGTTATCGACGCCGCCAAGGGCGTAGAGGCGCAAACCAAGAAGCTGTTCAAGGTATGCACGCTGCGCCACATCCCCATCTTCACCTTCGTGAACAAGCTCGACCGCGAAGCACGCGACCCATTCGACTTGATGGAAGAAATCGAAACAGTGCTGGGCATCGGAACCTATCCCATGAACTGGCCCATCGGCTGCGGCCACAACTTCCGCGGTGTGTTCGACCGCCGCACGCGCCAGGTTATCGCCTTCGACGGCGACGGCCGCGGCAATTCCGCTAAGAAGGTCCAGGAAATCGAAGCCGAGCTAGGCGATTCCTCGCTTGACGAGCTTATCGGCAAAGACAACCACGAGAACCTGATGGACGACATCGAGCTTTTGGACGGCGCAGGCGACGAACTCGATTTGGAAGCAGTGCGCTCCGGCAAGCTTTCGCCGGTGTTCTTCGGTTCCGCCCTTACCAACTTCGGCGTTGAGCCGTTCCTGAAGGGCTTCCTGGAGCTGGCGCCCACACCGCGCCCCTACACTGATTGCCTTACCGACACCGAAGTAGACCCGATGTCCAACGATTTCTCGGGCTTCGTGTTCAAGATCCAGGCAAACATGGACAAGAACCACCGCGACCGCATTGCCTTCGTGCGCATCTGCTCGGGCAAATTCGAACGCGGCATGGAAGCCTACCATATGCAGGGCAAGAAGAAGCTGAAGCTGGCAACGGGCACGTCGCTGATGGCAGACGACCGCGCCATTGTCGACGAGGCATACGCCGGCGACATCGTGGGCTTGTTCGACCCCGGCATCTTCTCTATCGGCGACACCGTATGCGCGGCAAAGCACAAGGTGCAGTTCCCCGCCATCCCGATGTTCGCGCCGGAAATGTTTGCCAAGGTGACCCAGGTGAACACGCTGAAGCGCAAGCAGTTCGTGAAGGGCATGGAAGAGCTGGCGCAGGAAGGCGCTATCCAGATCTTCCGCGAGCTGGGCGCTGGCATGGAAAGCGTTATCGTGGGCGCCGTCGGCGTGCTGCAGTTCGAAGTGCTGGAAACCCGTCTGAAGAACGAATACAACGTGGAAGTGCGCCGTCAGGGCCTTCCCTATTCCATTATCCGCTGGGTTGCCAACCCCGAAGAAGTGGACGTACCGAAGCTGAACCTCACACACGACACCTACCGCGTGGAAAACATGCGCGGCGAAAAGCTTCTGCTGTTCACCAGCGAATGGAACCTTCGCTACGCCACCGAGCACAACCCCGACCTGAAGCTCTCCGAGTTTGGCAACGTGACGTTCAAATAGAAACGTCCTTCATCTGTTGGGGCGAATCCTTTCAGTGCCCTTTATGGCTCGCGACAAAAAGCCGCTTGATCACGCACGATCAAGCGGCTTTGCTTTTACAGGGAACGTGTAGGCCCCACACGGGTTATCGGCGCCCAGGTGCTACGCTTCGGGCAAACGACGCTCAAGCTTCGAGCACGCCAAAACCAGCACCATGCCCACCAAGGCCAAAGCACCCGCAATGATGAACGCAGGCGAATAGCTGCCCACCGCTTCGAATGCCATGGCAGCCGCCATAGGGCCCACGAAAGAAGCCACGGTGTAGCCCGGGTACACAAACGAATAGTTCTGCCCGAAGTTCACCGACCCGAACGCATCGCCGACGATGGCAGGCACGATGGTCATGGTTCCGCCAAAGCAAGCGCCCACCGCCGCAACAGCCAGCAAGTAGGTTGCAAACGTAGTGGCAGCATGGATGCAGAACAGCATGAGCACAGCATTAGCGGCCAGGGAAATTGCCAACGCCTTGTAGCGCCCGATGCGGTCGGAAACTGCGCCGAACCCGAAGCGCCCCAAACAGCTTCCCACCGCCAAAGCGGCCACGACAACGGCCCCTTCCGAAGCGGTAAGGCCCGCAACCTCCTGCCCGATATTGGAGGCATGGGCGGTAACCATCAGCCCGCTGGTGCACGCAACCATCATTACCAAAAACAGCACGTAATACAGCGGCTGACGGAACATCTGCCTCGAGGTGAGGTTTCGCTCGCGAAGAGCATCGCCACTGTTCGCCTCTTCTGCCTTTTCGGCCTGCCCCGCAGGCGTCCACCCTTGCGGCGGCACCAGCAAAAGCCACGAAACCGCCAAGTAGATCACCAGCCAGATAACGCCCACGATATGAAACGCCATCTGAACGCTGAACGATTCGATAAGGAAGTTGCCAAGCGGCGCGAAGAACACCGGTCCCAGCCCAATGGCGCCGATGCACACCCCATTGGCAAACCCGCGCTTGTCGGGGAACCACTTCATCACCACTGCAACGATGGAATTGTACAGAAGCCCGTTGCCCGCACCCGCCATACCGCCGAAGAAGACGTACAGCATGACCAAGTTGCTGGCATAGCCGGAAAGAAACCAGCCCAGCCCGAACAAAATGCCCGAGCACAGCACGATGAACCGCGGCTGCACATGGCGCTGAAGCCATCCGGCCAACATGCTGGAAAAGCACGTTGCCAGCAAAAACAGCGAATATGCCATGGAAACCTCGGAAGCAGTGAAGCCATAGGCGGCCATCAGCGGCTTGTTGAAAATGCTCCACATGTAAATGCAGCTGGTGCCCATGGCGGCAAGCGTGCCTGCCGCCAAGATAACAGTGCGATTCGGCGATGCGCCCTTCATTGCAATCCCCTTCGAACGGAGCCTGCACCCTACCCCTTGCAGGCTTTCCCCCTTGCATCAAATTACCAGGATGCCCGCCGAAGACGGGCCATATTCCCATTGCAACTTTCAACGTTCCTATAACCGAAGGCAATAAAACCCGTTCACCCAGGTCAAAAACGTGTTCACTTGAAAAAACTATGCGGAATCGGAAAAAATTTCACCTGCCGCGATAGAATAAAGCGCTTTCGCATTAATCGCGCATAGCGAAAGCACGAACGTTCCACCATCCGGTGGAACGTTTCTTTTCACAAGAGAAAACTACGCACATTCAGGAGCACGAGAAGCACGTCATGCAGCACGACAAGATCAAGCCGATTCTGTTCAGCATCATCAAGCACACCAGCAAAGAAGAACTCAAAAAGCAGCTCCCGAAAGACATCGTATCCGGCATCGTGGTTGCCGTGGTGGCCCTGCCGCTTTCCATCGCCCTTGCCATCGCTTCCGGCGTAGGCCCCGAAGCAGGCCTGTACACCGCCATCATCGCGGGCTTCCTTATCGCCTTTTTGGGCGGCAGCCGCGTTCAGATTTCCGGCCCTACCGCAGCGTTTGCCACCATCGTTGCCGGCATCGTCGCCACCGATGGCCTTGACGGCCTGTTCGCCGCCACCATCATCGCAGGCATCGTGCTGATTCTGATGGGCATACTGAAGCTCGGCGCGCTTATCCGTTTCGTTCCCTACACCATCACCACCGGGTTTACTGCCGGCATCGCCGTAACCATCGTCATCGGACAGTTGAAAGACCTGATGGGGCTCACATACCCCGCCGGCACGCCCACTGTTGAAACCACCGACAAGATTCAGGCTCTCGCGCAGAACATCGGCACCATCAACCCCGAAGCGGTGCTGGTTGGCGTGGTGTGCCTGGCGGTGCTCTTCCTGTGGCCCCGGTTCAACGAGAAGATCCCCAGCTCTCTTATCGCCATCTTCGTGGGAATCGGCATGGTGAGTCTGCTGAACATGGATGTGTTCACCATCGGCGACCTGTACACCATCAGCAGCGCGCTGCCCAGCCTGCATGTTCCGCAGCTGAGCGTGGAGCTGTTCCGCAATGAACTGGCAAACGGCTTCACCATTGCCATGCTTGCCGCCATTGAATCGCTGCTTTCCTGCGTTGTCGCCGACAGCATGATCAGTTCGCACCATCGCTGCAATATGGAACTGGTGGCGCAAGGCATGGGTAACATCGGTTCCGTCCTATTCGGCGGCATCCCCGCCACAGGCGCAATTGCCCGCACTGCCGCGAACGTGAACAACGGCGGTCGCACGCCCATTTCCGGCATGGTGCATGCCGTGGTGCTGTTGCTGATGTTGGTATTCCTGATGCCCTATGCGGCGCTTATTCCCATGCCCACCATCGCCGCCATCCTGCTTCAGGTGGCTTACAACATGTCAGGTTGGCGCAACTTCGCGCACCTGTGCAAAACCGCTTCGAAGGGCGCCGTGGCCACCTTGCTGCTCACCTTCACCCTTACCATCGTGTTCGACCTGGTTACCGCCATCGGCGTGGGCATGGTTATCACCATCGTGCTGTTCATGAAGATGGTCAGCGAGGAAACCGAGGTAAAGGGCTGGAAGTACTACTGCGATGCCAATTCCGAGGTAACGCACTTGCGCGAGCTTCCCAAGAGCGTGCGCGTCTACGAGATCAACGGCCCCATGTTCTTCGGCATGACCGACCGCATCACCGACATCTCGGTGAAGTCGTTCACAAAATACCTGATCATCCGCATGCGCGGCGTTCCCTCACTCGATTCTTCCGGCATGAATGCGCTGGAAAACCTGTACGACTACTGCACCGAAAACGGCGTGAAGCTCATCTTTAGTCACGCCAACGAGCAGCCCATGAAAACCATGCGCCGTGCCGGCTTCGTAGACCTGGTGGGAGAAGAGCACTTCCGCGCCAACATCGACGACGCCATCGAGCACGCCCGCGAGCTTATCGAACAGGAAGAATGCAAGGCGGCCTAGCGTCCCCGACCTTTTCCGATTGTCCCACGGCCCAATGCGCCCCAACCCAGCGCACCGGGTCGTATTGCATTGTCGGCGAATTAGCCCGTGATGCGATTCTGATACGTTAGATCGGATACGGTTATGCGAATTATCCTTACCCCGAGCTGTTCATGCTCCTGCTTCGCGTCCCATACGGAGGATCCATGCCTGACCAACCAAAACACAGTGCTGCTGCCCCCGCTTCTTCGTCGTTTACCGAAAAGCTCTCGAAGCTCTTTGGTGGGCTCGACATGAGCTGGAAGCATGTCATCATCTTCGCCGTGGCAATCGGCGTGTTCGTGGGTCTTATCAACCAGGTTCCCGTTTTGGAGGAAACCTCGTTCAGGGATATTGCCGTTTCCTTCGAATGGTGGGTGCTGTTCGCGTTCCTCATCGTCACGAACTGCAAAAGCGGCCTTGAGGCAGCCGCGAAATGCTTCGTGTTCTTTCTGATAAGCCAGCCTCTTATCTATCTGGTGGAAATCCCCACCCTGGGGCTTGCCTTGGGAATGTCGTATTGGACCACCACCTGGCTTCCCGCAACCTTCCTCACCCTGCCCGGCGGCTTCATCGCCTACTACGCGAAGAAGCAGAACGCTTTGGGCGCGGTGATACTCGGCCTGGCAGGCGCCATCCTCGCCATCGATTCCGTGCACTACCTTTCCGTGATGTTCTCTCCCATCAGCTTCGCACCGTTTCCCCGCCATACCCTTACCGTGTTGTTCTGCTTCGCCGCAATCGTGCTGATGAACATCGGCATTCAGAAGAAGAGCAGCACCCGTGCGCTTTCCTTCGCCATTACCATTGTGGTTACCGCCGTCCTTGACGGGTATTGCATCCTCAACGGACTGAACATCTAACGCAGCCCCCATCGCGTAAAAACGCAGAACGAGCCAGCACTTCCATGAAGATGCTGGCTCGTATTCTTTTCAGGGTTGATAGATATTTATCCGGTACCGTTCAAACGACCCAGTTCCTTCCCAGAACTTAGCGTCCCTCTTCCTTCGGCTTAAAGGCACTCGGCAATGGGATGGCCGCACCGATAACCGCAGCAACAAGCATCACCACTACGCCTTTCAGCGGGAAGCACATGATAAGCAGCAGCGCAGCCATAACGGGCTGGCGCATTACCGCACCCATAAGCGCTGCGGTGCAGGCGGCAACGCAGAACACCGGCTCGGCACTGCAAAGCAGCGCAAAGCCGTACCCAAGGCTGATACCGGAAAAGATAACGGGAAAGAAATGCCCGCCGCACCATCCCAGGTTGAGGCATGTAGGCGTCAACGCGCTCTTCACGAACCCTGTTGCGATGAGCGCAGCAGCTGGGATGGCGGCATAACCCACCATCAGATAATGCGCTTGCGCTTCGCCGGCGAACATGGTGTAGGGCAAGGCCATGCCGCACAGCGCTAATACCGCGCCCACCAGAACCGCCTTAAGCACCGGACGGCTGCCCATAGCTTCCGAAAGGCATTTTGACCCCTTGTTCGCCGCATGGAAAACCCAACCACATGCAGTACCCACCAAGGCAAGCGGCACCAGCAAGGCAAGCTCATAGCCGCCCACTTCCACCGCATCGAAGCGCGGCAGGCCGCCACCGCCGCCGAACAGCTGGCCCAGTATGAGAAATGCGCCCAGCGCGCCCACGATGGCGCACAGGTACACCACTGCTTTCTGAGCCTTGGGGAATTCGATCTGCTCGCTGTTGGCGCCATCGGCGCTGCCGGAAAGCGGCGCCACAAACCCGTACAGGGGCGCGGTGAACACCGCCGTAAGCGCCGCTTGGGTGCCAGCCACGGTAAGGGCACGGAAATCGGATCCGAAACGGCGCATTCGGTCGCCCACCCAGGTGCACAGCCCCGCGATAACGCCGGTAAGGCCCGCTTCCGGGCCCACACTGCCGCCAAAGAGCAACGGCAGCAAGGCAGCCAGGGAAAGCCTGCCCAACTGACTGTAGTCGTAGCGACCGGTTTCCTTCACCTGCGCCATCACCTTGGTAAGCTCTTCAGGCTCGACCTTCACGTGCTTCGCATACAGCCCTATCACCACGCCACCCGCTATGCATACAACAAGCGGATACGGGATGAACCCGAAGGGACCCCGCGACAGAACGGGAAACACATCGACGGTAAGCGAGCCAAGCCAACCAGGCACGGTTTGCCACAGGAAGGTGATGCCGATATCCATCAGGAAGAAGAACAGCCACACGAATGCACCGGCAAGCGCACCGGTAATCAAAACACACAAAAGAAAGAATACCCGGTTGAAGGGCTTGGTGAAATCAGGCACAGGGCCTCCTGAAACAAAACTGCTGATTAAAGCAGTATAACCGCGTTAGACCATCACCGTCATCCACACAACCAGCAACGGCACCACTATAAACGACGAAAGCGTCGAAAGCACAGTACCACGCGCAGGCAGCTGCGGGTCGCGACCCATCATCTGAGCGAAGGCCGGTGCCATGGAACCCACCGGCATGGCGAACATGATAACGAACACGCCCGCCAGCAAATGGTCGATGCCTAAGGCATTCAATCCCAAGAACAAAGCCGCAGGCACGATAAGCTGCCTGATAAGGATGAAAGGATACAGGCGCCATTCCTTGAACACATCGGCAAGGCGCGCGTTGGCGATGATGATGCCCACCATGAGCATGGCAACGGGTGCCGTGATGTTGCCCACCATGGAAAGGCCCTTTTCCGCAACGGGAGGAAACTCGAAGCCCAGCTGAACCAGCACAATGGACACCACCGAGGCGATCATGGCAGGGTTCATCATCGCTTTCCAGGGAATCTTCGCCTTTTCGCCGGGTTTGCGGGGCACCAAGGCGCCAAAACCAACCGAATACACGAAAAGCGCCAGCACTGCAATGAAGATGCCGCAGAACAGCACCGAATCGGAGCCATAGATAGAGCTGATCACTGGCAAGCCAATAAAACCGGTATTGGTGCAAATGGCCATAAAAATGTAGATCGAACGCTCTTCGCGCGGCGTTCTGAACAGCACATTGCACAGCATTGCGCACAGCATAAGGGCAAAGAACTGGAACAGGGCCAGCAAACCGGCAATACCCATTGTTTCCGGCGTAGCACCCTTCATGCTGTTCACCGAGGCAAGCAGCATACAGGGAAGCGTGATATTGAGCAGCAAACGGGTGAAGTCGGACACCTGCTCATGGCGCAAGACCCCCACTTTCGTAGCGACAAAGCCACCGATGGCAATCGCCAACATGATGGCCATTTGACCCAGCGCTTCGCTAATCTCCGCCATCGCCGCGTACCCTTCTTTCCCTTGCTGGACAAAAAAATTAAGATACGCGGCGTTACTTATATTGTCAAGGCATCAGGGAAAGAGCACCCTTTCTGGCGCCCGACGGGGCTCCACCAATCAGTGGGGCCGCATCGTTTTAAGCGAAAGGAACCACGCCCCATGGCGTCAATTTCCCCTTTGAGCGCGTTTGCCTGAAGGCCCCCTAGCACATCGATGCAGCCTAACGGCACACGCTTTCCCAGGCTACCGCCGCAGAACCGTTTTCAACGAGCAGCTTGTTAGCGCGCGAAAAAGGGCGCGACCCGATGAAAGGCTCCAACTCCCCACCCTTTTTATTGGCGGAAAGGGGCGATGGATGCGTTGACCTCAGTATGAATTTGTTGGTGCCTGCCGCCACTCCTTCGGCCAAGACTTTTGCCTGAGTATCTTCCACCAGCTTCACGGCATGCCTGCCCCATGCCAAGAACACCACCGGCTGAGGCAAGCGGAAGCACTGCTCCACCAGGTATGTAGTGAGCACCTGCCAGCCCAATTTGCTGTGGGAATTGGCGGCATGCTCTCGCACGGTAAGCGTGGTGTTCAACAGCAACACGCCCTGCTTGGCCCAGGACGTCAAATCGCCGTTCGTGGGTGCCTCGCAGCCCAAATCAGCTGCCAGTTCCTTGTAGATGTTCCGCAAGCTCGGCGGCAGCTTTTCCCCGGCAGGAACAGAAAACGAAAGGCCCATCGCCTGATGAGGGCCATGGTATGGGTCTTGGCCCAAGATAACCGCACGCACCTGTTCTGGAGCCGTGTACTTCAAGGCATTCAGGATGTCGTCTTGGGCAGGGTATATCGTTTCGTCCAAGCGCAGACGCTGCACTTCATCCAGCAAAGCCCGGCATTGCAACGCAACCTCTTGCGGAGCATCTTCCATCCATTGTTGAATGGTTTCGTTTCCCATCACGCCTCCCTAGCAGCAAACAGGGGCCAATACAGCCCCTGAACGATCTTTATGTAAGCAGAGTACGCCCGAACGCGCTAGCCCAGTAAGCCGGCAACTGCCTTTGCGATGCCTTCGGCGTCGATGCCAACATCGGCGAACAGCTGGTTCACCTTGCCCTGCGCAACGAAGCTATCGGGCAAGCCCAGCACCTTCACCTTGGCCTTGGCGCCCATCAGCGCCAGCGCTTCAGCAACCCCTTCGCCGGCACCGCCGATGCGCACGCCGTCTTCCACGGTTACCACGACACCCGTTTCCGCCGCAGCCGCAATGGCTTCAAGGTCGAGTGGCTTCACCCAGCGCATGTCAACCACACGCACCGAGCATCCCTGTTTGGAAAGTAGCTCGGCGGCATCAGCTGCGTAGTTCGCCATACGGCCAAACGCCAAGATCGCCGCATCGCTGCCTTCACGCAGCACGCGCGACTTGCCTGGCTTCATCATAAGCGCATCGTCGAGCATGGGAACGCCCACTGCTTCGCCACGCGGGTAACGCAGGGCAACGGGACCTTCCAACTTCAGCGCCGTATGAAGGGCATGCGCCAGTTCGGCTTCGTTGGAAGGAGCCAGGATCTTCAGGTCGGGAACGCAACGCAGCAAAGCAATGTCGAACATGCCGTGATGCGTGGGGCCATCGTCACCCACCAGACCCGCACGGTCGATGGCAAACACCACATCGAGCTTTTCAAGCGCAACGTTGATGATCGTCTGGTCGATAGCACGTTGGAGGAACGTCGAGTACAGCGCCACCACCGGCTTCCTGCCGCCAAGGGCCAAGCCGCTTGCCATACCCACAGCATGGCCTTCGGCAATGCCCACATCAAAGCAGCGATCGGGATGGGCATTGGCAAAGGAGCGCAACCCCGTGCCATCGATCATGGCAGCAGAAATGGCGCAGATACGGTCATCGAGCTGCGCTTCCTTTTCAAACGCCTTCGTAAATGCCTGCGTATAGGTAAGCGCCTTGGGCTTAGGCTTCAACGAAGCGCCCGTGGCAATGTCGTAGGGCCCAATGCCATGGAAACGCGAAGGCTCCGCTTCTGCGGGAGCATACCCGGCGCCCTTCTTCGTAACCACGTGCACCAAAACCGGAACGTCCGATTCCAAAGCATGGCCGATGGTGCGCCTTAAGGCGGTGATATCATGCCCGTCCACGGGAGGTGTGCACACGATGCCCAGCTGCTCGAAGAGCATGGTGTCGGGAACAACGAACTGCTTCAGCGATTCCTTTGCCGTCTTGCCCAGCTTCACCATGGCCTTGCCGGCAACGCCCAGGGAGTTTTCCATGAAATCCTGCATGTTGTCGCGGCTCTTGCGGTAGTTGCTGGAAACGCGCAGCGCGCCCAGGTGCATTGCCATGGCACCCACGTTGCGCGAAATGCTCATCTCATTGTCGTTCAAGATGATTACCAGCGGCGTCTGTGCCTGCCCGATATCGTTTAAGGCCTCAAATGCCATGCCGCCCGCCAACGACGCATCGCCGATCAGGGCTACGATCTTCTGGTCGTCGCCACGCAAATCGCGGGCACGCGCCAGGCCGCAAGCGACGGAAAGCGAGTCAGAGGCATGCCCAGACGGATGCACATCGTGAGGATTGCTGTGCGGTTTCGGGAAACCGGAAAGCCCTTTGTACTGGCGCAGCGTAGGGAATTCCTTCAGGCGCCCCGTAATCAGCATATGGGCATACGACTGATGCCCCACGTCGAACAAGAAACGATCATGGGGTGAGTTGATAAGCGAATGAACGGCCAAAATGATGTCTACTGCACCAAGGCTCGAGGCCACATGGCCACCCGTTTTCGAGGTGACATTGATAATCTCCTCACGGATTTCCTTCGCCAGTATAGAAAGCTCCTCGTCAGTGAGGAGCTTTAGCTTGTCGGGGGAATCTATGGAGTCAAGTATGCGAGCCATACGGCACCTCCTCCTATTCGTCCGAAGACGAAGTATCCGAATCCGCCGAAGCTTGCGCCTCGGCAGATTCGGCTTCTTTAGCAGCAATTCCCTCTTCCATGATGCGAGAAGCGGTCAATCCTATGCCAACCGCTTCCTCATACAGGCCCAAAGCCTCATCAAGAGGAAGCTCCTCGTCGCTGACAGCCGCCACGATTTCATCAAGGCGTGCTTTTATGTCCTCGAACGTCTGAGGAGCCTTTGATTCCATTATGCCTGCTCGCTCTCAAGTTGGGTAGCGATACGGCCCAAAATGCCGTTGACGAACCTCGGCGAATCATCCCCGCCGAATTCTTTGGCAAGGTTTACGGCTTCGTTGATGGAAACCGAAACAGGAACGTCTTCCACATAGCGCATTTCGTACGTGGAAAGACGAAGCAGGGCGCGATCGACCATCGGCATGCGGTCAAGCGCCCAGTTCTCGCTTGCAGAAACAATAAGCTCGTCAATGGCTTCCAAGTTTTCCTTGCAGCCATCAAGCAGCATCAGGGCATAATCGTCCAAGCCCTGGGTTTCAGGAACAAGCTGAGCGTTGTCGATAAGCTCGCGGGGAGCCTTGTCCAGGATGTCGCCCTGGTACATGATCTGCAGGGCGTTCTTGCGTGCAAGCGTGCGTTCTGCGTGCTGGGAATAAGCCTTCGACACAGACACCACTAATCCTGGAATACGATGCCGTCGACGCGGATGTCCACGCGCGATACCGTAAGGCCAACCTGCGAAAGAACTGCGTCAGACACAGATTTACGAACATTGTCGGCGATTTCGTTCAAGGAATGCCCAGAAAGCACACGCAGGGAAACGGCAACGTCTACCGTGTTGTCGTCGGCAACGTTTACGGAAACGCCCTGAGCGGACTGCTTGAACGAAAGAAGGGAACGGATCCCAGAAGGTGCAGCGCCAACCGACGCCACGCCAGCAACATCGCGTACGGCAAGAGTGACGATGGTTTCAACCACGCCAGGTGCGATTGCCATGCTTTCGGTGTTGATATCTGTCATATTATTCATCCCCCATTTCGGTTTCGATGAAGTCGGTAAATACCCTGCCCTCTACAAAGGCTTCCTTTTCAAGAACCTCCAAGTGGAAGGGAATGGTGGTTTTGATGCCTTCGATACGGAACTCATTCAATGCACGCTTGCCGCGGGCAATGCACTCATCGCGATCGATGCCCCACACAATCAGTTTAGCAACCATCGAGTCGTAATACGGGGAAATGCGGTCGCCTTCTTTGATGTAGGTTTCCACACGTACGCCCGGACCACCGGGAACCTCGAAGCGCGTGATGTTGCCAGGGCACGGACGGAAGTCGTGCTCCGGGTCTTCCGCGTTGATGCGGAACTCCATGGCATGGCCAAACGGCGTAAACGGCGCACGATCAAGGCACGAAATGGGCTCGCCCGCAGCGATACGCAGCTGCTCCTTGATAATGTCGGTGCCGGTGATCTGCTCGGATACGGGATGCTCTACCTGAACACGCGTGTTCATTTCCATGAAGTAGAACTTACCGTCGCTGTCGAGCAGAAACTCGATGGTGCCGGCGTTCTCGTAGCCCGTAGCACGGACGGCCTTAACTGCGGCAACGCCCATGGAACGACGGATTTCATCGGTAAGCGCCGGCGAAGGAGCTTCTTCGAGCAGCTTCTGGTGACGACGCTGAAGCGAACAGTCGCGTTCGCACAGGGAAATGCGGTTGCCGTGCTTGTCGGCCAGAATCTGAACCTCGACGTGACGCGGACGAAGCACCAGCTTTTCCAGGTACACATCGCCGTTGCCGAACGCGGCGATTGCCTCGTTCTTGGCAGCCATGAACTGCGATTCCAGGTCGGCCGGGTCGTGCACTTCGCGCATGCCCTTGCCGCCACCGCCGGCGGAAGCCTTGATGAGCACCGGATAGCCCACTTCCTCGGCGAACTTGCGGGCCTCTTCAACCGTTTCCACAACGCCGTCGGAGCCGGGAACCGTGGGGACGCCGCACGCCTTCATGGTGTCGCGGGCGGCAGCCTTGTTGCCCATGGCATCGATGCACTCGGGGGAAGGTCCGATGAATACCAGGTCGTTGTCGGCGCAAGCGCGGGCGAAATCGGAGTTCTCCGCCAAAAAGCCGTAACCGGGGTGGATTGCCTGGCAGCCCGTGTTCACCGCAGCGGCGATGATGGAGGGCATTACCAGATAGCTCTTGTTTGCAGGAGCAGGGCCGATGCACACCTTTTCGTCCGCATAGCGAACGGGATAGGTGTCGGCGTCTTCGGTGGAATACACCGCAACGGTCTTGATGCCCAGCTCTTTGCAGGCGCGCATAATGCGCAGGGCAACCTCGCCGCGGTTTGCGATCAGTACTTTATCGAACATCGCTTATGCACTCTCCGGACCAACAGCGTCGTGGCTGGTGTGGGGCTCGATGTAGAACAGCGGGGTGCCGAACTCAACGGGCGTTGCATCTTCAACGCAGATTTCGCGCACGGTGCCCATTTCCTCGGCGCCGATTTCGTTCATAAGCTTCATAGCCTCGACGATGCACAGCGTCTGGTTGGCGGCAACCTCATCGCCCACCTTCACGAATGCGGGCTCGCCCGGTGCGGGGGCAGCGTAGAAGGTGCCTACCATCGGGGAGGTAACGCAGTGCCAGCTGGCAGGGCGGCTCGATGCCGCAGGAGCAGCGGCAGGTGCAGGTGCTGCAGCAGGTGCGGCAGCGGCAGGAGCGGCTGCGGCAGCAGGAGCTGCAGGGGCGGCGGCAACAGCGCCAGGCATGCGGACGGCGATACGGGCGCCCTCTTCCTCGACGACGATCTCGCCTACGCCGCTTTCCTCGGCAACGCGAACGAGCTCTCGAATCTGGTTGATATCCACGTAATCGTCCTCCTTGGTGTTGCTCGATTCCTCTTCAAGCAGGAAATCGACCTTTTCAGATGTGCGGTGCTTGCTCAAGTACGTACGTGCCTCGTTCGGGAACAGTGCGTACATCAAAACGTCCTCTTCGGACTTGGCCAAATCGCCGATCTCTTCCTCAAGCTCAGCGAAGGTCGTGGTTACCAGGGAACCAGGGGCAACGCTGGGGTCGAGCATCTGATCGGATTCGCCTACAACGCGGTTTACCACCTCGGGGCTCATAGGACCAGGAGCCTTGCCGTAGTAGCCGCAGATATAATCTTTCATTTCCTTGGAAACAACGCTCCAGCGCTTGCCGGTAAGAACATTGAACACAGCCTGTGTGCCCACGATCTGGGAAAGCGGCGTAACCAAAGGCGGATAGCCTACCTCGGCGCGAACGCGGGGAATCTCTTCCATCACGTCGTCCAGGCGGTCGAGCGCATTCTGGATTTCCAGCTGGGACATGAGGTTCGACATCATGCCGCCTGGAACCTGATGCGAGTACACCTTCATATGGGTAAGCGAAGAAACGCCGCGCTTATAATGGCCGCGCTTGCGAACCTCTTCCCAGTACTCGGAGATCTCGAACAGCAAGCCCAGGTCAAGGCCCGTGTCATAACGGCTTTCCTGCATTGCCGCAACCAGCATCTCCACAGCAGGCTGCGAATTGCCGAATGCCAGCGGAGCAGAAGCCGTGTCGACGATGGCGGCGCCGGCTTCGGCGGCCTTCAGGTAGTTGGCAGGCGCCATGCCGCCAACATAGTGGCAATGAACATGCACGGGCAGGCCGATTTCAGCGTTGAACGCCTTAACGATGCGCTCGGTGCGATACGGGGTGAGCATGCCGGCCATGTCCTTGATGGCAATGGAGTCGGCGCCCAGGTCCTTCAGCTGCTGACCGTACTCAAGGAAGCTGTCCAGCGTGTGAACCGGCGAAAGCGTGTAGGAAATAGCGCCTTCGAAGTGACCGCCGCATTCCTTGATGGCCTCGGCATTGTCCACCACGTTGCGGATGTCGTTCAGGGCATCGAACACGCGGAACACGTCGATGCCGTTGCGATGGGCCGCAGCGATGAAGCGATGGACGATTTCCTTGGAATAATGCTTGTAGCCAACCAGGTTCTGACCACGCGAAAGCATGGAAAGGCGCGTGTTGGGGGTCTTCGCCTTGATGGAGCGCAAACGATCCCAGGGGTTTTCGTCAAGGAAGCGAAGGCATGTGTCGAACGTGGCACCGCCCCAAGCCTCGATAGCCCAATAACCTACGCGATCCATCTTAGGCAAGATCGGGAGCATGTCGCCGACGGGCATGCGGGTAGCCCAAAGGCTCTGCTGACCATCGCGAATGGTGGTGTCCATGATCTGAAGCTTTCCCAAGTGTTTCGCACCTCCTCTTCGAAACACGTTGCACGCAGTTAACGCACGTTAAAATCGAAAGTTAAGTATAAAGCACGGGGCGCCCAAAGCGCCCCGTTGCCAAAAGAGTTTTCAGTTAAGACACATATAGCACTAGACGCGCTTAACGAAGCGGCCGTCACGGCTGTCGATCTGCAGCACGTCGCCGATTTCAACAAAGGTGGGAACCTGAATGGTAACGCCGGTTTCGAGCGTTGCGGGCTTGGTGGTGTTGGTTGCGGTGTCGCCCTTGAAGCCAGGCTCGGTTTCGGTAACCTCGAGCTCTACGAACATGGGAGGCTCGATGCTGATGAGCTCGTCGCCAGCGTACATGAGGGTAGCCTCGTCGTTTTCCTTCAGCCAGTTGGCAGCAGATCCCACAACGTCGGCAGGGATGGCAAGCTGCTCGTAGGTGTTGGTGTCCATGAAGTTAAAGTCGGTGCCGTCGCTGTAGAGGAACTGCATCTTCTTGGTTTCAAGACGAACGGAATCGAACTTGGTGCCTGCATTGAAGGTGTAGTCAACCACGCGACCGGTCTTGATGTCGCGGAGCTTGGTGCGAACGAATGCACCGCCCTTGCCAGGCTTTACATGCTGGAATTCGACAATGACACAGAGCTTGTTGTTGTACTCGATGCACATGCCGTTACGGAAATCGGCGGTAGAGATTGCCACGTTATGCTCCTTCGAAAATGAACAATTGCAAAATTAACCTTTACATTATACCCAGAAAGCTAAGAGATGATAATCATCTCATGCGTACTTTGTGTGAACGCTTCATACGATCCCGCACGAACCACGCCGAAATCTTCCAAGCGCATGCCGAATTTGCCCGGCAGGTAGATACCCGGTTCGACGGTAACCACGTTGCCCGCTTCCAATTTCGAAGGATTGCGCGGCGAGAGGTTGGGCGCTTCATGGATGTCAATTCCCACGCTGTGGCCCAGCGAGTGCCCCATGGCGCCGCCAAAGCCCTCTTCTTCCAGAACCGCTTCCGCATGCTCGTGCACCTCGGCGCCGGTAAGGCCTGCGCGCAGCATCGCCTCGCATTCCTCGTTGGCGCGGCGAATGGCCGCATACGCACGGCACACCTCTTCGGAGGGCTGGCCCACGAACACGGTGCGGGTCATGTCCGAGCAGTACCCGGCATAGCGGGCACCGAAGTCCATCACCACCGCATCACCGGGTGCCAGTTTGGTTTCACCAGGAATGGCATGGGGTGAGGCTGCATGGGCGCCGGTTGCCACAATGGTGCCGAATGCCAAGCCCTCAGCCCCTTCCTCGAACATATAGCTGTCCAGCTGAAGCTGAACCTCGCGTTCGGTCATGCCCGGTTCCATGTATTCGACGATCTTCGCGAACGCAGCGTCGGTGATGCTCTGCGCCTTCTTCATGGCGGCAATCTCGGATTCGTCTTTCACCTGGCGCAACGCTTCAACGAAACCGGAAAGCTCGGTGAACTCGAGCGGCTCGTCGGCAAAGGAGCGCTCCAACGCACGGAACTCCGCCAAAGACAGGGAGTCCTCGATGCCAACCTGCACGCGCTCGGCCTGGGCCTTCGCCGCATCGATAGCGACGCGCAGCAGGGCGCTGTGCGCCTGACGGCTTCCATCCACTTCGATCTGCGTGCCCTGCGCTGCCGCAGCAAGCGCATCGAAATAACGCGAATCGGTATGCAACACGCAGTGCTCGGCATCGATCACCAGGGCGTGCGCAGGTTCATCGTCGAACACGCGCTCGAAGCCCGTAGCCCAGGCAATGTTGGAAAGCCCGCGAATGTAGAGCACGTCTATCCCCTGCTTGCGCATAGCATCACGCAAACGGGAAAGACGTTCGGGATTATGTGCCATAAGTCCTCCTTTTCGACAATAAAAGATAAAGCGCAAATGCTCGGGTATGCCGTCGCTCGTCCCTCTCTGGAGCGCGGTTTTCAAAGAATTGCCTGAAAGAAATCGCCCCAGGTACTTGATCAAGAAATCCAGGGATGCCTTGGATCATGCGTCAAGCTGATCTTCGCGGTTTCTTCCACTTATTTTCAAGTCAATTCTTTGAAAACCGAAACAAGCGAAAGCGAGGGACGAGCGACGGCATACCCGAGCATCCTCGCGCAGCGCTTCCAAAAAAAGAACGGGGCACAAAGCCCCATTCCGATTGTCTATGCAATGCTGCGCTGCCACGCTTCAAGGTACTCGAGCACGAAGTTGTCTTCAAGCTCGCATACTTCCCATTCGCCGCACGCACGCGGAAGCACGAAGCGAAGCTTGCCGGAGCGAACTTTCTTATCGCCTTTCATAAGGTGCAGCAAACGTTCCGGGTCGGCCTTCAGCTGCAGCTCGGGCAAGCCAAGCGCATCGAGCAAGGCATCTTGCGCTTGCACGAATTCCATCGAAGCGCCCAGGTGCGCCACGGCCAAACGCGCCGCAAAGCGCATGCCCTGCGCCACGGCATGGCCGTGCGAGTACACGCCGTAGCCTGCCTCGGTTTCTATCGCATGAGCCAAAGTATGCCCGTAGTTCAGGCATTCTCGCACGCCTTTGGTTTCCTCCTGGTCGCGCGCAACCACGGAAGCCTTGAACACCACGCAGCGTTGCACGGCTTCCTTCACCACCTCGGGCTCGCGCGCAGCAAGGGCATCGACGTTGCCGTAGAGCCAGAAGAAGAACTCTTCCGAGTCAATGACGGCCGATTTCGCGATTTCGCCGCAGCCACAGGCCCATTCGCGTTCGGGGAGCGTGGAAAGCGTTGCCACGTCGGCACACACCAGCGAAGGTTGGCAGAACGTGCCTACCAGGTTCTTGCCCGATTCCAGGTTGATGGCCGTTTTGCCGCCAACCGAGGAATCGACCATGGAAAGCAAGGTCGTGGGAACCTGCACGATGCGCAAACCGCGCATGAAGGTAGAGCCGGTAAAGCCCGCCAAGTCGCCTACGACGCCGCCGCCTAGGGCCACGACCACCGAGTCGCGGCTCAGACCGCATTCGGCCATGGCATGCCAGATCTCGGAAGCGCATGCCACCGACTTGGCTGTCTCGCCTGCGGGGACCGTGATAACCGATACACGGTAGCCCGCTTGCTCAAGCGATGCCTTGGCAGGCGCAAGGTAACGCGGGGAAACCTCGGTGTCGGTTATCACCAATGCCTTGGGGTTCGAATCGAACGCCCGCATCTCAGCGCCCAACGCGCCCAGTTCTCCCGCCGAGACAACCACGTCATAGGCACGTTCGCCGGGAATATCAACAACGATGCGCGCCATGCCTAGTCCTGCTTAACCATCACGCCGGCTTCAAGCAGGCGCTCAACCACTTCGTCGGCCACTTCACGGATGCTGCGGCCTTCTGTGTCGACCGACACATGGGCAGCAGCTTCGTACTGGGGCTCACGTTCGACGATGGTCTTACGAGCCGTTTCCAGGTTCTTGAACATAGGACGGGAATCGGTGTTCGGGATACGGGCGGCAGCGCCGTCGGCAGTAACCTTCAGGTACACCACGTAACCGGATTCACGCATGATCTCGGCGTTTTCCGGACGCTTGGTTACCACGCCGCCGCCGCAGCCGATAAGACGCGGGGAACGCTTCACCAAATCGCGCAGAACGTCCGTTTCGATGTCGCGGAATGCCTCTTCACCGTCTTCGGCGAAGATATCGGCGATAATGCGGTCTTCGCGGAATTCCAGATACTCGTCTGCGTCGATGGAGGCAACGCCGCACGTAACGGCAATCTGCTGGGAAATACTGGTTTTGCCAGCACCCATGAAGCCGATGAAGAACACCGGCTTGGTGAGATAGTACTGGCCGGCATGGGTTTGGTTATGGGTTGTCATGAAAATAAGCTCCTCAATGCGCGCTATCGGGACATCGTCTTGATGCGCTCTTTGTACGAGGCGATGTTCTGCTTGATGTCGGTCATGTTGTCGCAGCCGAACTTCTTCAGGTACGCGTCGGCAAGCACCATCGCCACTTCCGATTCCGCCACTACGGCAGCAGCGGGAACGGCGCAGGTATCGCTGCGCTCCTTCGAAGCCTCGGCAACCTCAAGGGTGTCCAGGTTCACCGTATGAAGCGGCGTGGTAAGCGTTGCAATGGGCTTCATGCCCACGGTAACCACCAGCG
This sequence comes from uncultured Eggerthella sp., assembly GCA_905203045.1. Classification (GTDB taxonomy): domain Bacteria; phylum Actinomycetota; class Coriobacteriia; order Coriobacteriales; family Eggerthellaceae; genus Anaerotardibacter. The sequence continues at coordinate 4,723 of CAJKUH010000007.1, read as the reverse complement.
GCATACCCGTGGTCATGCCGCCTTCAAGGCCGCCGGCGTTGTTGGAAGCACGGACGAAGCCTTCCGTTTCGTCAAGCAGGATCTCGTCGTGAACCTGGCTGCCGGGACGACGTGTGGTTTCAAAGCCGATGCCGAATTCCACACCCTTGATGGCAGGGATGGAAAACAGCGCGCCGCCAAGCTTCGAGGTGAGACGGTCGGTGGGAGTTTCGTAGCCGCCCACTGCGGGCAGAAGGCCTCTTACCACCACGCGGAACACGCCTCCTAAGGTGTCCCCTGCTTCCTTGGCGGCATCGATGGCGGCCATCATGCGCTCGGAAGCTTCTTCGCTGGGACAACGTACTTCGCTCATCTCGATATCGAGCGGCGTGTAGGTGGTGGCAGCAGCCATGGGGTCTTCTTCTTCCATGACCGCGTCGCCGATGGAAACAACGTAGGAATAGATCTCAACGCCCAGCTCTGCCAGGAATTCGCGGGCAATGCCCGCTGCGGCAACGCGCATCGTGGTTTCACGGGCGCTGGAGCGCTCCAGAATGTTACGGCAGTCGTCCATGTCGTTTTTCAGCACACCCAGAAGGTCGGCATGCCCCGGACGAGGCGTTACCTCGCGTACCAGGTCTTGCGGAGGCTCGCCGAACACCGACATGCGCTCGGTCCAGTTCGACCAGTCGCGGTTGGCAACGGAAAGCGTGATGGGCGAACCGATGGTGCGGCCGAAACGCACGCCCGAGGTAACGGAAACCGTATCCTTCTCGATAGCCTGCCTTCCGCCGCGGCCATACCCGCTTTGCCTGCGGGCAAGATCGGCGTTGATGCCCTTTTCGGAAATAGACAATCCCGCAGGAACGCCCGAAACAATGGCGGTAAGAACCGGACCGTGGCTTTCACCTGCTGTTATGTAGTCCATGGTGTATTCCTTATTCGATGATAGATAAATCAGCTACCGATTTTAGCAAAACATACCCTACTCCATCGAAATAAAGCGAGGGCATCCCGTAAGCGTGTTACAGCTCGGCGCGACCGAATTCTACCAGCACATGCGCACATTCGCTCCCCCATGCGCTCATGGCTTCAGCAGCGCTGACGAAATCGCATCCAGCAGATTGCGCCGCCGCCTCGAACGCATCGGTTGTTCCGCAGAGGTCGCACACGATCTGGTTCGGCTGGAACGCCAGCCCTTCGGGAACCGCATCGTCAACGCAGATAACCACATCGGCAGCGGCAATGCGCGATGTTGCGGAAACGGCGCCGAACAGAAACGAAGCGTTGTCGTAGGCACGCGTTGCCGAAAGATGGCCTTCGCGCTTCTGCTCGGTATCGATGATCTGCGTGCGCTCCTTGCCATACGCTTCCAGGAACGCAATCAGGTTGTTGCGTGCACGCTCCTTTTCCGCACCCAGCAAGGTTATCTCGGCAACACCCGCACGCGAGCATTCGTAGGCAACGTCCAGGGCAGCACTCCCCGACCCCAAAACCACAGCTTTTGCCCCGTACAGCGGCAAGAAGCGTTGCTCCATCACATCGATCGCCGTACGGCCCAGTTGGCTAATTGCAAGGGAGTTCTTCTTACCGCGATACAGGATATCGGCACCTTGCGCCAGCCGCGCCGATGCGCCTTTTGCCTGGCCGGCTTCGAAAAGCACCCTGCGAAAAGGCGCCGAGGCAACGAAGGCATGGCTCTTTTCAGCGGAGAGCAAGGCAGCCGCAATGCTACGCGATTCGCATTCCTCCACGCACACGCTCCACGTTGCCGTTTCCTGCATGAACGCACAACGAAACGCCGCCGCAGCGGACTTCGCCTTCGGCGTGGCTAGGAATGTAAGGTTTCGCATGCGCGTGCCCCCTCGGGTTCTTTGTCGGAAATGAAAGCGCGTTCGATGGAACGCACGAACATTGTGTGCTTAAGATCCTCTTCCACCAGCGGGCACACCAGGTATGCCTTCATGCCCGCCAAATGAGCGCCCACGACATCGGTGGAAAGCTGATCGCCGATCATCAGCGTATTCTTACGCGTGCCGCCGATCTTGTTGCGCGCCATCACGAACCCATGGGGCAAAGGCTTCAGAGCCTTGGCCACAATGGGAAGGCCCAATTCGCTTGCCAACGCGAACACGTTTCCATGGAAGTTGTTGGAAAGAAAGCACATCTTGACGCCGGCGGCGCGCACGCGCCCCAACCAAAGACGCACATCGGCCGGCACCTGATGGTCGGCACGTGAAAGAACGGTGTTGTCGATATCGAGCAGCACATGGGTAAACCCCTTGCCCAAGATATCGGCTTCAACGTCGATGGCGCTGGTACGCGAAAAATAGCGCTCAGGCTGGAAAAGAGACATCACTACCTCAATAGCCCTTACGAATGCTCGGAAATGGTTCGCTGATGATCGTCATAGGTCTTGTCGAAGTAATAGTCAACGCCACCCTGGTCGTTTGTCCAGAACGAGAAGAAGTAGTAGTCCTCAAAGTTCTGCTCGGGCGAAAGAACCGCTTGCAGCGATTCTATGCTGGGGCTGCAGATGGGGGTTGGCGGCAAACCCTTGGTTACGCGCGTGTTGTAGGGGCTCTTCGTAGACCAGTTGTAGTTGTCCAAATTGTCGCCCACCTCGTAGGCCGTGGTAGCATCGCTGCCCAACGTGCCATAGGAAGGGTCGCCCTGGTTGCCCAGGCGATTGTAGAACACGGCGGCAACCTTGGTACGCGTGTCGGCAGTTGCCTCCTTTTCCACGATTGAGGCCAAGATCAGGGCATCGTAGTCGGACATGCCCTTGTTGCGCGGGTACGAGTAATCAAGCGAGGCCACTTCCGACTGGTACTGGTCGAGCATCTGGCGAACCACGTCTTCAGCGCTGGCGTTGATAATCAGCTCGTAGGTTTTGGGGAACAGGAAGCCCTCGAGGGAGTTCTTGCCGGCATCAGCCAAAAACGGGTAGTCCTTGGCATATTTCGAGGCATTGGATGCCGCCTTGGTGAACTGGTCGGCGGTGATGGAGCCGTTGTAGGCGGACTCGACCGCGCTGGCGATAGTGGAAAGCGTAGCGCCTTCGGGAACCACCAGGTTGGCAGCCTTGTTAGCCACCGGACCCGCAACAAGAGCATCCACCAAGTCGTCGTTGCTCATGCCGCCTTCGAACGTGTAGACGCCCGACTGCAGCGAAGAAGCAGCGTTCTTCGCATTGACCGCAGCAGTAAATTCGCCCTTACGAACGACAAGGCCCGCATCGTAGAGGTTGTCTGCGATAACGGGCAATGTAGAACCTTCGGCAATCTGTACTGTGACTTGCTGTCCATCGGGCGCCAAGTGGTCGTTGGCGGCCTCGGCGCAGCTTGTGTTGACGAACAGCGCAATGATAATAACCACCACAACGGCGATGGCAGCCACCAGGGCTATCCACGGCGCTTTCGACTTCTTTGGACGAATGGCCGATGTGTCGTATGTCCTGAACTCCTTTTCGCCCCTGGCATGCGCCGCTCGAGCTGCATGCGTGGACTTGTTGGAGTAGGTAACCTTTCTAGGACTCATTGACCTCACCTTTCAGGGATTCAGCCGCACGCTTATCGAGCCACGACTGAAGGAACAACGATGCAGCGATCATGTCTACCTTACCGCGCATTTCCTTTTCGGAAAAGCCCTGTTCACGAAGAGAGCGCTTAGCTTCCGACGAGCTTAACCTTTCATCGGAAAACTCCAGGGGAAGGCCAAGCGTCGAAGCAACCTGCTGCGCCGTTTCGCGAATAGAGCGCGCCTGAGGGCCGGTGGTCCCGCTCATGGTGAGCGGCAAGCCCGACACGATCAGCTCCGGTTCCCAATCTTCGCACACGCGGCGGAAGCTGGAAGCGTTGGCGCGCACTTCTTCGGTGGGAAGAACGCATAAAGGCGTGGCTATCTTTTCCTGAGGGTCGCTGATGGCGATGCCGCAGCGAACCTTGCCAATGTCAAGAGCCATGATCCTCATGAATGCGTCCTTCCCTACCGTTATTTACTATTAGGCAAACAGCTTGCGTGCGGCATCAAGCGCAGCATCGATGCCGGAAGCATCCTTGCCGCCAGCCTGCGCCATGGTGGGCTTGCCACCGCCGCCGCCCTTGATCTCGCGGGCAATCTGCTTGATAACCGCACCGGCGTTGAAGCCCTTTTCCACAGCGTCGTCGGTGCCGGCAGCCAGGAGAATCGGCGTGCCCTGATTGTCGGATGCCAGAACGCAGGCGCCCGCTTCGGGAAGGCGCGAACGGACGATGTCCCAGAAGTTGCGCATGCCGCCGGCATCGAGACCGTCCTTGCGATACACGAATACCGGGTAGTCGGAGCCCACCGTGAACCGATCAAGCGCCTCGGGCAGATCGCCGCTTACTGCAGCGGCCTTGTTGGCCTTGCGCTTGGCGTTCAATTCGCGCAGCTGCTTGAGGTTTGCCTCGACGCGCGCAGGAACATCGGCTGCAGAAACGCGCAGAACGGCAGAGAGGTTCTTCATCTGGGACTCGAAGCCGTTCAGGTATGCAAGCGCATCGTAGGAAGTCAGCGCCTCGATACGGCGCAGATTGGAGCCAACACTGCTTTCGGAAACGAGTTTCACCAAACCGATCTCAGCCGTGTTGGCAACATGGCACCCACCGCACAGCTCGCTGGAGAAGTCGCCGACCTTCACCACGCGCACCACATCGCCGTACTTCTCGCCGAACAGAGCGGTAACGCCTGCTTCGCGCGCCTTGGCAAGAGAGGTTTCGAA
>CAJKUH010000006.1 GCA_905203045.1 uncultured Eggerthella sp. | reverse complement strand
TGGCCTTTGCCATCTGGTTCCTTTCGCTGTGAATCGAAATCTTGCGAAGGGCACGAGACGCAGTGCCCCATGCCCCGCCGGAAAAGAATCGAATGCGTTATTTATGCATGGCAAGATACGCCTTGCCCAGCTCGATAAACGCTTCGCGTTCCAACGATTCACCGCGCGCCTTCGCTGAAACGCCTGCCTGCTCAAGCGTTTCAGGGATGCACGCCAGCATACGGTCGTCATGCGTTTGCGGGTTCGAGAAGTAGGTTTTCAGCGAGTTCGCAATGGTCTTGCGGCGGTTGGCGAACGACGCATCAGCCATGATCATGGTTGCACGGCGCAAGTCGTCAGGCAGCTGATCGGCGCGACGGTCAAGGCGGATAACGGCACTCTTCACGCGCGGTGGCGGGAAGAAGTTCCCCTCGGAAACCGCGAAACGGCCATGGTATTCAGCCAAAAGGCCCAGCTTCACCGTATAGGCTCCGTAGTTCTTCGTGCCGATTTTCGCGCACATGCGATCGGCAACTTCGGCCTGCACCATGATGGTTTGGCTCTGCAGCGATTCATAGCGTTCGAAGAAGTCGAGCACGATGGTTGCCGCCACCGCATAGGGCAAATTGGCCGCAAGCTTGTTCGGCGCAAACGGCACCTGCGAAGGCGCTACCGCCAGGGCATCGCCGGGAATAAGCGTGAACCGGTCGGCCCATTCAGCGCAGGTTTCTGCCAACACCGCCGGCAAATCGGCGTCCATTTCGATGGAGCACACCTGGCCGGCACGCTGCAACAAGGCAACGGTCAGCGTGCCGATGCCGGGGCCCACTTCCAGCACTTTGTCTTCGGGGCAAAGCTCTGCCAAATCGCAGATGTGCTGTACGATGCCATCGTTGATAAGGAAATGCTGCCCCAGCGCCTTCTTCGTCATAAGGCCATGGGCTTCAAGCACCGCGCGCGTTTCGGCAACGCTTGCCAAATATGAAAGCTTGCCCATTAGGCAACACCCCACTTTCCCAAATGTTCCGGCTTAACGTGCTTGATGCCGATAAGCGGAATCACTTCTTCAATCGAAAATCCAGCGAGCGCCATAGAGGAACGGACGCTGGCAACAAGCGGATCGTACCCGTGCGGGTCGCCGCCATCGCCCACCACGAAAAGCGACAAAGGGCGCTTTTCCGGTAGCGCTTCGCCTGCCTTCTTGCGCTCCAGGTACGGCCAGAAGTACGGCTGCAGCCTGTCAAGCACCGCCTTCATCTGCGAAGGAGCCCCCGCGAAGTACACCGGCACCACCAACAGCACTCTATCAGCGCTGTCCAGCGCATCGATGAGCTGCGTCATGTCGTCGTCCATGATGCATTCGTCGTTGGTGCGGCAGAATTCACAGCCGTTGCATCCGGAAACGTCCATGCGTCCAACTTCGAACTCGACAAGCTCCACTTCCGGCGTACGCTGCTCGATAAGCATCTTAAGCATACGTACCACGCGAGCGCTTTTGCCGTTCAACCGCGGCGAACCGTTGACAACTACCCAACGAGTCATACTACGCATCCTTCGCCGCATGGCTTAGCTGCCAAGCAGTAGGCTCGCGGTCCAGCAAGCCCAGCGCATTACGGTACAGCTGGGCCAGCAATTCTGCGCGTTCCTCTTCCGACTGCTTGCCCAGAACCTCCAACAGCTTTTCCGCCGTGAAGATCACATGAGCCGGTCCGCAATCCACACCGCGCATGGGCTCGGGGGTCATGTACGGGCTGTCGGTTTCGGTGAGCAGCAGGTTGTGCGGCCCCTTCGTGGCAGCTGCACGCGCCTCATCAGCCTTTTTGAACGTGATGGGGCCGCCATAGGCAATGTAGCAGCCGTGCTCAGCCCACGGTGCGAGCGCCTCTTCGTCAAGGTTGAAGCAGTGCAGCAGCACCCCCGCCTCGGGGAAGCCCTCGTCTTCTAGAATGGCCAAGCCTTCGTCGTGCGCCTCGCGCATATGCAGGATAAGCGGGATGCCCGCCATCTTGGCAAGCTGCACCTGACGGCGGAACACCCCCCGCTGCATTGCGCGCGGTGAAAGATCGTAGTGGTAATCGAGCCCCACTTCGCCCAGCGCACAGACGCGCGGGTCGGCCAAACGGCTCACCAGCGTGCGCTCCATGCGCGTATCCCACAGCTTGGCATTGTGCGGATGCACGCCCGTGGCAATGCGCAGGTGCGGAATACGAGGAACGTACTGCGCCAAACCCGCTTCCTCAAGCGTGGTGCGCGCGCCTTCCTGCCACGCCTTGAGGTTTTCGAACGTGGTGCGGTCGTCTTCGGCGGGGTCGCACATCGCGCATACGAAACGAACGTTGTGATACGCACATTTCGCCAGCTCACCAGCAGGGTTCTTCAACATTTCAAGGTGAGCGTGCGTATCCGCCACCGGAGCACCCAAAACAGGCGCCTCCACTTCGCGGTACTTATGGTGCTTGCGTTTCTGAAAAAAGGAAACGCTGAACGCCCCCTCCTCAACGAAGACGGCGTTCAGCGATTGCGTTCCCTCGGTCATTGTTCCGACCGCTTCCACTTACTCGATGGAAAGGTCGATGGCATCGGCATCCAGGCGCGGATACAGCGGATCGCCCACGGAAACAGGAGAGCCTGCTTCAAGCTGACCCCAAGCCGTCGCTGCCTCGATGTCGGTGGTTGCGAAGATATCGCCCAGGCTCAGGCGGTTGAACACCTCGGCGGACGTGTTGGGTGCGAAGGGCGCCATGTACAGTGCGATGATGCGGATGGCCTCCAACGCATTGTAGATAACAGCAGCCAGCTCGTCAGCGGTTTCCTCGCTCTTGGCAAGGTTCCACGGAGCGGAATCTTCCACGTACAGGTTCACGCGGCTTGCCAGCTTCTGGACCGCAGCAGCGGCACCCGTGAAGTCAACGTCGCCCATGCACTTGTCGTACTCGGCGTACAACGTGTCGGCGATCTCGCGCAGCGGGTTTTCCTCGGCGCCGGCGGGAGCAGCAGGCACCTTGCCGTCGAAGTACTTCTTGGTCATGTTGAACACGCGGCTGCACAGGTTGCCCCAGGTGTTTGCTAAGTCGGCGTTGTACACCTGAACCATGCGCTCGATGGAAACGGAGCCGTCGTGGCCGAACTGAACATCGGAAAGGAAGTAGTAGCGGTATGCATCAACGCCGAACGCCTTTACCAGGTCGGCAGGCTTTACGGCATTGCCCTTGGACTTGGACATCTTTTCGCCCTTGGTAAGCAGGAAGCCGTGGCCGAACACCGTACGGGGAATGGGCAGGCCGGCAGCCATCAGCATGGCGGGCCAAATCACGCAGTGGAAGCGCGTGATGTCCTTGCCCACGAAGTGGTACTGCATGGGCCAGCGCTGCTCGAATTCGCCGGCGCGCTCTTCGCTGGCATAGCCGATGCCCGTAAAGTATGCCAGCAGCGCGTCTGCCCACACATAGGCAACGTGGCCTTCATCGAAGGGCAGCGGAACGCCCCAGTCAAAGGTAGAACGGGAAATGGAAAGGTCTTTCAGGCCGCTCTTCACGAAGGAAACGATTTCGTTCTTGCGCGTTTCGGGGCGGATGAACTCAGGGTGTTCCTCGTAGTATTTCAGCAAGGGCTCCTGGAACTCGGAAAGCTTGAAGAACCAGTTTTCTTCGCCGCTTGCCTTCTGAACAGGGCGCTTGCAGTCGGGACATACGAATTCGCCTTCGTCGTTCTTCAGAAGGTCGCTTTCGTTGTAGTAGGTTTCCTCGTGAACACAGTACCAGCCCTCGTAGGAGCCCTTGTAGCAGTAGCCCTTGTCGTAAAGGTCCTGCCAGAACTTCTTCACGGTTTCGGCGTGACGGGGCTCGGTGGTGCGAACGAAGTCGGTGTAGGTGATGTCGAGCATGTCCCAGCAATCGCGGAAGGCCGGTTCCATGGAATCGCACCAGTCCTGCGGCGTCATGCCCTTGGAAGCTGCCGTGTCGGCAACCTTCTGGCCGTGCTCGTCCATGCCGGTTACAAATGCCACATCGTAGCCGTTCATGCGCTGGTAGCGTGCAACCGCATCGGCGGCAATGGTAGTGTAGGCCGTGCCCAGGTGAGGAGCCGCGTTGACGTAGTAAATGGGAGTGGTGAAGGAATAGGTTCCCTTGCTCATACTTATGCTCTCTTTCTTGGCGAAAACGGCTGATGATGCCGCCCGCCGCTTCAGATTACTTGCTTGCATCTGCGCATTTCCGCGCAGGGTTTAACTGAGCTATTTTAGCACGGTTGCGCAAAGCAAGCGTGCCGATGGGGCTAAGAAAGGGAGCGCGCGGAAAGAGCACATCGAGGCTGTAAAGGCCGATTGCTGGGACCAACCGCTTCGTTGGCGCAGCGCAGACGCGTGCCGGCGCTAGCCCTTCCGCCCCGGGTTGAGGATGCGCTCGCGCTGCTTCCAGTCGGGCATCACTTTGGTCATAAGGGTTTTGAATCCCGCGCCGTGGTTAGGCTCCAGCATATGGCACAGCTCGTGCACCACCACGTACTCCAGGCACTCGGGCGGGTACAGCGCCAGGCGGATGTTGATGCACACGCGGCCGGTGGCAGGCTGGCAGCTTCCCCACCGGCTTTTCATGTTGCGGTAGTCGAGCTTCTGCACGCGCACGCCCAGAATGCGCTCCCATTCGGCAACCAAGGGCGGCACGCATGCCTTCACCACCGCACGCCATTGCTCGATTTCCTGCTTGCTGGCCCGTTCAGCCCGTGCCGCCGGGGAATCGGTCTGAGCAGCTTGCTGCTTGCGCACCCATTCCGCTTTTGCGGAAACGAAACTGCGAATGTGTGCCTGGCTGGTGCCGTACGGCGCCGAAAGGGTCACCTCGCCTGTTGGACGTACATGCAGGCGGATGCTCTTCATGCGCTTCAACGTAACGTGGACGGCAATGCCATCCACCTGCAGGGTGTATGTAGATTGGTTCGGCATTCTCTTCCTACCCTAGATTAAGCGAAACAACGAGCGAACCCCCTGGCGAGTGCAGCCGGCAGGGCAAACGTGCCCATGGCACGTTTGCCCCAAACCATGTGTTCAAGCGGATGTATCCTGATCAGCACTTGGCTGATCAGGATTTTCGGTCATACTTCGCACGTCCAGTCCGCTTGGAACCTCAGCTGTGCCGCCAGGGACTCGCGCAACGTCATCGCGTCTCCTGCGAAAGCTCCGCTGGCCGTAGATTAGCGGAACTTCTCTACGCTCATACAGCGCATGGCGTTCAGGATGGCGAGGATTGCCACACCCACATCAGCGAACACGGCGAGCCACATGGTTGCGATGCCCACCGCAGCAAGCGCCAGCACCACGAATTTCACGCCCAGCGCGAAGATGATGTTCTGCCATACGATGCGCATGGTTTTGCGGGCGATGGCGATAGCGGAGGAAATCTTCGAAGGCTTGTCATCCATCAGCACCACATCGGCTGCCTCGATGGCGGCATCGGAACCCATGGCGCCCATGGCAATGCCGATATCGGCACGGGTGAGCACCGGAGCGTCGTTGATGCCGTCGCCCACGAAAGCAAGCTTACCCTGTTCAGACGTTGCGCCCAGCAGGCGCTCCACCTGGTTAACCTTGTCTTCCGGCAAAAGCTGGCCGTGGAATTCGTCAAGCCCCAGCTTTTCGGCAACCGCTTGGGCAACCTCGGTACGGTCGCCCGTGAGCATGACCGTCTTCTTCACGCCGGCAGCATGCAAGCGTTTGATGCACTCGGCCGCATCGTCCTTCACCACATCGGCAATGATGATGTGGCCAGCATATTTACCGTCAATGGAAACATGCAGGATCGTGCCGGTAAGCTCGCAGTCATGATAGGCCACGCCCTCTTCGCGCATGAGCTTGTCGTTACCTACCAACACCACGTGCTCGTCAACCACGGCACGCACGCCATGACCGCCTTCCTCACGCACGTCGGCAATGCGCTTCTGGTCGATTTCACCCGTGAACGCTTCCTTCACCGAAACGGCAATAGGATGGTCGGAATACGCTTCGGCATGAGCCGCAATGGAAAGGATAAGGTCGGGGTCAACTTCCGCCGCCGCATCGGGATGCACGGCCACTACGTTGAAGCTACCATTGGTAAGCGTGCCCGTTTTGTCGAACACCACGGTTTCCGTGTGGGCAAGCGCTTCCAGGTAGTTGCCGCCCTTCACCAGAATGCCCAGGCGGGAAGCACCGCCAATGCCACCGAAGAACGAAAGCGGAACGGAAATCACCAGTGCGCACGGGCACGAAACAACCAGGAAGGTAAGGCCGCGCTCTACCCAATCGGCCCAGTTCTGCCCGAACAGCAGCGGTGGGAGCACTGCCAGCGCAAGCGCGCCGATGGTAACGATGGGCGTGTAGTAGCGCGCGAAACGCGTGATGAAGTTTTCGGTCTGCGCCTTCTTTTCGCTGGCACTTTCAACCAGTTCCAGGATGCGCGAAACCGTGGACTGCTCGAAGGGCTTGCTCACCTTCACCGTGATCTTACCCGTCATGTTCACGCAGCCGGAAATTACCTCGTCACCTTCTTCGACGTGACGCGGCACCGATTCGCCGGTGAGGGCCGCAGTATCCAGCTGGGTGGAACCTTCGGTAATCACGCCATCGAGCGGAATGCGCTCGCCCGGCTTCACCACAATTTCGTCGCCCACGCCGATTTCATACGGGTCCACCTGCACCAATTCGCCGTCGCGCATAACGTTGGCGTAGTCGGGAGCGATGTCCATCATGTCGGCGATAGATTGGCGCGATTTGCCCACGGCATAGCTCTGGAACAGCTCTCCCACCTGGTAGAACAGCATTACTGCAGCACCTTCGGCCATATGCGGCTGCGAATCGGGGAACAGCACCAATGCAAACGCGCCCACCGTGGCGATGGTCATCAGGAAGTTCTCGTCGAACACCTGGCCGTTGATGATGTTGCGCACCGCCTTGTACAGCACGTCGTAGCCCGCGATAAGAAACGGAACAAGGTACAAAACGAACTCAAGGTACAGCGCGTTCGTTTCACCGCCAACGTACTGGGCCAACGGAACGAATTCCGTCACCGCGAATACCGCAGCAAAAATGACGAGCGCCGTAACGATTCGGTTGCGCGTCCTTTTCTGCTTTTTGTTCATGTAAAATCCTTTCACAGCGTATGCGGGTGCATCGGATCTTGGTAGGACGGATGCCCCGCGTTCGTTTTCTAAAAACAGATAGGTTGACTGAAAAACAGCGAGCGGCATTTTGGCGAGTGCGGGAAGCCTGAAAGAGGAAGGGGCTGGCCTTCGCGCCGCCCCGAACAATTAAATCCACAGGTCAAGAAACATCAGCGAGCGGGATTCTGGCGAGCGCAGATGCCGTGAAAGCACGCGCCAGACGGGCTTCGCCCGTCAAGCACGCTTGGAGCGGCAGCTGCACCGCCAGAATCCCGCGCAGTGTCATTGCGTCTCCCGCGAATAAGCGATAACCGGCAGGTTATCGCAAAATCACCATGTCGGGCTCGATCTTGTGGCAGATCTTTTCCGCTTCATCGAGGATGGCATCCATCTTCTCGGGATCGGCATCGATTACCAGCTTCTGGGTCATGAAGCTCATGGAAGCGCTGTTCACGCCTTCGATGTTCTTGATGGCATCTTCCATCTTCGCAGCGCAGTTGGCGCAATCCAGATCTTGCAGCTTGAATACCTTACGCATGGGGGTTCCTTTCCTCGTGGGTTGTCGAAACTGTTAGCGGGCAACGCCCGCACTGTTACCTTTGTTCTGCTGGGGCACTTCCCCGCCAACGGCTACTCGCAAATGTGAGTCATGCCCTGGGCGAGCATGGTGTGCACATGGTCGTCGGAAAGCGAGTAGATGACGTTTTTGCCATCGCGCTTTGCGCGCACCAGACGGCTCTGTTTCAACGTGCGCAGCTGATGAGAGACAGCGCTTTGTGTTGCGCCGATTTCTTCCGCCAAGTCGGCAACGCATTGGTCCTGCGCCATCAGCGCATACAGGATCTTGATGCGCGTGGTGTCGCCGAACACTTTGAACAAATCGGCCAGGTCATACAGCAGCTCTTCATCGGGCATCATGTCGATGGTTTCATCAACGCCGCAACCGCATGAACATGCTTCGGCCTTGGCTTCTGCATCGCTCGCAGGCTGTATGCGCTTTGCATCGGAATCCTGCGCCTTTGCGGTTTCTTTCTTGTCTGAGGCCATCGTTTAACCTTCTTTCATGTGAACAACTGTTCATATGATAAACCGTATAAGCACCTCGCGCAAGGCAATTCACAGCTTTGGGCTTGTTTGGGGACCAAACACGAGCGGCACGCCTTGAAAACCGCCCGAACCAGAAATAGGCCTCTGCTTGGCAAAATATTCGACTTGAGAACGACTTTTCGTCTCTGGAATGTTGGCCCGAGCTTCAGGACCCCACAAAACACCAGGTCATGTTGCTTCTTAAGTTTGGAGGGCGTTCTTTACGTATAAAAAACCGTTCCCAAGTCGATTATTTTGCCATCACATACCCGTTTCTTGGTTCTGATGCCTTAATCGATCCAGCAAAAGGGCAGATCCGTCAGCTCCGGCAAAATGTAGACCCAACGTTAAACAAACCGCTCCCCAACATAGCTTTGGGCCGAAAGTCGCAAGGCCCAACCACGCTCCCTACGCAAACAGTAAACAAACCTGCCTGCAAACGAAAAAGAGCCGCAGCATAATGCTGCGGCTCTTAGCCAGGCAATCGAATTTGCGGAGAAAGGGTCCCTATTCTCCTTTGCGCACCTTACGGGCAATCTTGTCGGCCACCGAAAGCGATTCGCGGCGGTCGGAACCCCAAAAGGAAATGGAGATCATACCGGCACCAACGTGACTGCCGATGGTGGCGCCGATGTTGTGCTTGATAACCGTGATGGACTCATCCTGCTTGGCAAGAAGGTCAGAAAGCCTGTCGGCATCCTTTTCGCAGTCGGCGTTACCGATAAGCACCACATTGTTGTTTTCGGCGTGAGCCTTTTCGTAGAAAGCGGCAAGCTGCTTCAAGCCCTTCTTGCGACCATGGGAAGCGCCAGCAAGCGAGAGCTTTCCGTTAGTGTCGAAGTTCAGCAGCGGCTTCAAATCAAGCTTGGAACCAGCGAAGGCAACTGAAGCGGGAATGCGACCGCCGCGATGCAGGGCGTCCAGATCGTCTACCATGAACAGCGTCTGGACGAAGAAGCGCGCCTCTTCAGCCCATGCAACCATTTCTTCCGCCGTAAGGCCGCGCTCGCGCTGACGCAGCGCTTCCAGGATAAGCAAGCCTTCGGGCGTGGATCCCACCAGCAGGTCAACGATGTAAATGGGAGCTTCAGGGTGTTCCGCCTTCGGCTGGCTCCAAATGGCGTAGGCTGTGCTGTAGTTGCTGGAAATGCCGCTTGAAAAGCACAGGTACACCGTGGGAACGCCCGATTCGATGGCGACCCTGAAGGCGGCCTCGGTTTCGGCGGGCGCCACCTGCGAAGTGCTGGGCGTGGCGCCGTTGCGGATGTTGTCGTAGAACTCCTTCGGCGTGATGGACTGGAAGAAATCGTCTTTGTACGTTACCCCATCGATGATGTAGTTGAAGTCGAGTCGGGTTACGCCTTCCTGCTGAACAAGTTCCAGAGGAAGATCGCACGTGGAATCGATGATCAAATTGCACTGAGCGGACATAGCGCTCCTTTCAACAAGCGCCCAACCTGCGCTTTGGATTCATTTCGTATTTCAAAGCATTGTAGCGTAGAACCCGAAAAGCTCCCGCGATGAAGGGCTGAAGACAGCCCCAACCCTTCATTGCACAACAAACTTCCGCAAGTCAATGCCTAATCGCTCGGCCATGCGGCACAGCTCTTCGCCGCTGGCACACTCGATGTCTGCCACATCGAGCACAGCCGCAGGAAACCCCGCGAACATCGCGGTACCGCAATAGTCCAGCAAATACGCTCGTAGAGCATCGATGTCGATGTTCACTATGGTCATGGCTAAATCTCCAACGCCTTACGGGCAGCAGCCACCGCATCGCCGTCGGGATAGAAGTCGGGGCTTACACTGCCCATCAGCTCTTGTGACACCGTTTGAAGTTGCGGGATGCTGCTCATGGGAAGCAGAATCTTCTTTGCACCTGCGTTCTTTGCCACACGGAAAATATCTTCCAAATCACGCAGCTCATCCATGCTGCCCGACATGCGGATTACGCCTGGGATAACCAGCGAAGCCGCAACCGGACGACCGCAGGCAGCCGAGCACAACCCCACGAATTCCGCCAAAGAAACCTCGGCGCTGGTCCCCTTCTTCTGCAGGTCGTTGAAGAACAACAGGTAATCGTATGCACCGGCACGCACGCCCATTGCCACCTTGTTGGCATTGTTCTCAAAGTAGCGGAATGCCGCTTCTATGCCGTCATTCACCGACGCCAATCGCCCAAGGCCTTCCGTGGTGAGTTTGAAATCGCCTGCCACTGCTTTGTTTTCCAGTTTATATATAGCCATTTCGCCTTCAACGGAATGGCCCACGGCAAATACATGCCCCGCCTGCAACGGGCCATCAGGCACCAAAGTGCTTTTCGACTGTTCGGGAACATACACTACGTGGTTTTCAGCAGGGTTTTCTATATCGATATAGCCCAAGTTCACATCAATGAATTCAACACCAGCCATGATCTTCAGTTGCTCTTTAACGCGACGGCAGCCTTCGATAGCGTATTCAAGCAACATCTGCGCATCTTCCTTAGTCATGCGCTCGTCAGGGAACAAGAGCTTCGCTAGGCCGCTAAAGGTCTTGCGCACACCGATTTCGTCACGCTTGTTGAAGTCACTGTTCAAACGGAAATACTCATCCAGCAAGTGCGTAAAATCACGCTTGCGCATCTCGTGACAGAATTCGCTGAGGCAATCGGTGATAAGCCCGTAATGTCCCGTCAGCAAATCACTGCGCATCTTTGGCACTTCCCAACCGGGCAAGTACAAATGAATGCGATCAAAGAACGCCGAATCGTTATTGAATTCGGGCGGAAACGGCTGAAACAAGTGCGTAGTCTTAAGAACGTTTTGCGGCGTGTCGTTGATATTGCCCTCAAACACCATGGACCCATCGGCATTCAACTGATCCTTGCCACGCGCAAACGATCCAGATGCCATGTAATCTTTGAGAATTTGAATAGCATTCGTATCTTTGAAGCGCATACCCGCCACTTCATCGAACGTAATGCAATCCCAATTGCCCACCAGGCCCGTACGCACTAGCGAGTTTGCGCGGGCATTGGCATTCATGCGCCCGAACAGGTTTGCCGTGGTGGTTTGTCCACCTGACATGAGAATCGAATACGGCGAAATCTCCTTGTACACATGACTTTTGCCTGTACCGCGCGGGCCCAGTTCACACAAGTTATAGTTATGCTCCACCAACGGCACCATGCGCGCAATGAAGTGCATCTTCTGCTTCGGCTTCAACGCATCAGGCTCGTAGCCGCAGCTACGCAGCAACAGATCCATCCACTCTTCGGCAGTGAATTCGCTGCGCAGCGCAATCATGCCGTCCAAGTCAAGGTTCGGCATCTGAATAGGCTTCAGGCTCACCACATGGAAGGGGCTGTCTTGCGGGCCGCGTTTGCGGCTTTTCTTCTTCGGCTTGGGCTTGGGGGCATCGTCGAAAATATCGGCAAGGGCATCTTCATCGGCGTCTTCGGGCTGCAGATACTCAATGCGAAGAATGCACCAAATTCCGCCCTGCAGAATCTTCGAATACTGGCGCACGTATTCCGCAGGCATTACGAACGGTTCGATAGCAAGATTGGTGAAGCTAGCAACATAGATATCTTCGTATTCGTCAAGCTTAGCGTGCACCTTGTCGATGATGGTGTACTGACCCAGTTCCTTGATTTTCGACTTGATGGTTTCGCTTTCGTCGGGGCGTACATAGTTTTCCGCAAGGATCTTACGGATGCGGCTGATACCCTGCTCAACCAGCTCGTCATCTTCTGTAGCGCAATACATGCCCAGAAGGTACTCCAGCACGAAGGTCGGCACGTTTGCCGCACGCTTCATAAGCGCAGTTAAATCTTTACGAACGATTTTGCCAGGGAAATGGGCCACGGCCTTTTCGTCCAGCGCATCTGGCTCCAACGTTGGAACTACTGATATTTTCTTTTCTTCTTCCATTGCCTTTGCCTAACTGTTATCGAAAAGCTGCCGCCAACCGCGCAAAGGCAAGCAGCAGCGAACACTTTAAAAACCAAAATCTATGGGCGCAAACGATATCTCTATGCGGTACTCTTCACGCCAGGCTATCTCACCCGTTTTCTTCTCGCGCGCCACCAGGTAATACGCGTCCTTTGCGGAAAAGTTCAAATCGGGATGCAGGTTAAACTGCAATTCCAATACGCGGTCTTGCGAGTTTTCGGACGTTTTATCAGCATGGGCTTTTACTACCGTGCTTACTTCATTTCCCGAAGCATCGGTAAATGCCAGCTCATATTCGCACGGAAGCACTTTGCCTACCGCTGGTTCGTTCTGGAAAAGTTTTACACGGAATAGCGAATTGGTGATACGGCGTGTCCCGTCAAGCACTTTGAGCGTTGCGAACTGCGTGTCCTCGAACTCCTTGGAACGCGCATTCACTTTGCGAAAGCCCACCACTGGAACGCATATTTCCTGCAAACTTACGCCGCCGTGCACATAACGCGAGGTGCCACCAAGGCGCTTGATACGCACGCTTTGACGCGGTGCCAAACCCACGTATTCGCCGCCCTCAAGGGCATCCATATTCATGCGAATAAACAGCATGGCATCCGGATTCTCTGCACCAAACCAGCTTTCCAGCTCCGCAGACTGAGCCACTATATGACGTTTGCCCGAAATCGCTTCCGCTTCGGGCAGCGCTGCCTTACCAACCCGTTGGCACTCCTCGAGCTCATGACGGGTGTACAGGAAACCGTGATCAGCGGTAATCACCACACGAGCCCCAGGGACATCCGTGCAGATACGCCGCGCCAAAGCGCATAGTTCTTCAACGGTGTCAGAGCAAGCATCGAATACGCCTTGCTCGGTTGCGGGCTTTTCACCAGTTGCATCGATTTTGTTGTGGTATAGGTACACCAACCCCGCTTCTTTCAGCAGAGCTTTGCGCTGAGCGCCGGGCATTTCCAGATACTGGGATGCCCTCATAGCACATGCCGTAGAACGCGCTGCCTGCAGCACTGCTTCGCGCTGCTCTGTGGTGGCAGTAGGCTTACCATCCGCCAAAACAGCACCTTGGCTCCAGTTCAACGAAAGCGTTTTCTGCGGCAGAAGCGCAGGCATGCCGAATTCCGTTACCGTGGGAAACACGCCCTGCATGCTACCCAGCTTCACCTTGCCGCCACGTTCACGGTTCAAGGTTTCCGAAATTTCGCATGCCACCTCGTAACGCAACGCATCGGACACCACTACTACCGTGGTTTTCATGTCGGAATACTCGGGCAACGTTTCCCAAAAGAAGTTACGTTGCTGAGGCACACCTGTCACGTAGCCCTGCACTTCCCATTGTTCCGCTGCTGCAGTCGTCCAACAATCGCAGGCTTTTGCCAAAAACCAATTTTCGTACAGATTTTCCGCCCAATTGGCAACGCTGCGCGAAGATTCTTCCAATACCGGAATGTCGGCCCTCTGACATTCCGAATACGCCACACACAACCTACGGTACGAAGTATCCATACGCCACCAGTCCTGCGTATAGGCGCTCCACACTTCCTGCGGATTCGCCAACCCGAATGCACCCGTATGCGCTTTCTCGAAGCCCTGCATATCAAGCGACGCCTCCAACATCTTGAAATATATGGAAACACGTCCGTACCAGGCTAAATCCTTGCGGCGGGCAACAATGACGCGCGCTTCTTCCATACGATTCGAGCTACCCACAACAGAAGCGAATAACTGCTGCAAAATCACCTCGTTCACGCAAGGGAACACGTCACATTCCACGACACTTGCAAGCGGAAGTGCGGCGAAACGCGCTGGCAAGCCGCATTCGTTTTCCACCAAGCGGCACACTTCGAACAAGTCTTCCGCCGCAGAAGGCTCACGATCCCATTCCTTAACCAACGCCAGGCAGAAAGGTGCGTACTGCTTGGCAATATGCACCTCCAAGCCGGAAAGCGTTCCTTCGGGCATAACGTGCGAAGCCGCCGTTAGCAGAAGATGTGCAGCAAACGCGCTAAGAGAATCACGTTCATCAAGAGCACCTTGGAAACCCGTGCGACGGGAAACTAAGCCCGACAAGGCTTCTTTCGTATTGAATTTGGCCAACAGCTGCTGCGCCTCTTCGTATCCCGAATGCAGCAAAAACTGCATATAGGCGCGTACCATAAAGCCCACGCTTGCCTGTTCGGGCTGCGTAGCGCCAAGCATTACCGCTAAAATGCCCAATTCAACATCTTCACCCGATGCAGGAGAGGGCATAACTGCAACAAAGTGCTTTATACGTGTTTGCGCAGCAAAGAACTTCTTGTGCTTTTGTAGCGCTTGGCGCACCGAGCCAGAATCGACAGCACCAATTTGGTCCGCTAAAAGCGAGAAATAATCCGCCTGGAAATGATCAGCGTACAGCTCGACATCGGCAAGCCAGTCGCCTTCTGCAACGCCACGGGGCTGCTTGCGGTACAGCAAGATATCGTTCGCCGTATCTTCGCGGTTCACCAGGAGCTTTGCCGCGAACATCACGCCGTCTTCAGCCTTCACGAAGCGCACGGCACGTGGAAAATCACCATTTGCAGGCATAACGCCATCAATAGCGCCTGAGCCATCGAAGCCCCGCTGTGCAAGCTCATCGAACTGCTCTTCGAACTCACCATCAGCGTCGTGCCACACCACAATACGCCGCTGAGCACACTCCCCTAATGGCTCCGCAAAACGTTGCTTTAGCTGTTCTATTACATCAATTTGGGACATAGGCTATTTCTCCGGCTGATCTTCAACTCGTGAAGAAATGCTCTGCATTGCCTCAACTAAGCGCTTCGCCTCTTCGAAACGACCCCTGATATCACCCAACAATTCGCTGTCGTCTTCATCGGCCCCATCAATAGCGCATTCGAGATTGCCCATCGCATTGGGAGTTGCCCGAGCAGAAACCAAGGGCTGCCCTCTAGCTCTTCGAGCTTTGAGAGATCTTCCGGAAAAACGATTATGGGACCAGCTTCCCCAAGACATAGCTCTTCGGCTCGGATAGATTTATACATTTCGTCTAGCATCTCGGACGATTTCTTATAATTAGACCAATAACGGTCTTCGTCCTGAATTCCGGAATGACGAGACTCAAAGTCGCGGTGTACCGCTTCTTTGTAAACCGCTCTTACGCCATGGCAACTTACAACATTTGTTTCATCTGCCCTCACGTTTTCAAACGATTTGGAAAGTTCCTTTTCAAGCGTCTTTTTATCCATTATCGAAATCATCCCTTTCTGCTATTTAATCTTTGCCAACACGTCTTGGAATTTGGCGTAGTTCACTTTCACGCCATCGTCTAAATCGATTTCGATCATCTGATCGGCTAGATGATGCAGTTTTTCTTCGAAGGCAGTTGCCTCGGTTAGCTGGTCGTTCAGCTTCTTGATGCGCTTGTCCAGCTTCACGCGAGCGCCCTTTTCCGCTGTTGCCAGCTCATTTTCCGCAAACTCGATCTGAGTACGGTAGCGGTCTTGCTGCTGATGCACATATTCGGTACGCACGCGCGCCAACAAATCGGGCTGGTAGCGGTGCATGTAGATAAGCGCACGGAAGCCCGCCTTCTTGCCCGAATCGAACAACCAATAGATGGGGCGCTTCTTGTACGTTTTGCAGTGGTCTTTGAAGAATTCCTTCAGGAAGTACTGGCGAATCACCTGACGTGGCGATCCTTTGCCGCCCAGCGCATCGGCGATGAACCGCAGGTTCTGCTCCAGCGTTTCTTCGCCATATACTGCTTTGACGAACTCGACGAAACGGCCCACGATATCGTCCCCAAAATACTCTTCGTCGGTAATGGGAATAACGTTGTCGTCGTCGGGCATGAAGGTAACGTGCTCCGGATCGGGCATCTTTGCCAGGTAGTTTTCCAGCGTGTCGCCCTGGTCTGCCAGCACCAAGCCATCCACGTCCAGCGAATAGCGGCCAAACATGCAGCCCACCGCGTAGCTGATCAGGCTCGTAATCTCATCGCGCTTGGTGCGCACGTACTTGTTGCCTTTGTACGATTCGGGAATGTCCTCTTCCGTGTCGAAGATCTTCGCCACCGAAACATACTTGTCCTCAACTTCGATAGGAACTTCGCCCACCATGTTGTAAATCTCGGCGAAAATGCGGTTCAGCTCTTCCTCGTTGGCACGAAGCTGTTCGAATCGCTCGTTTACTTCCTTTTTCCGGGCTTCGTATTTATCTTCAAGAAGTGTTGCCATGTTGGTTCTCCTCACATGGTGTAGATTTGGGTGGGAATCATGCTCAAAAGCCTTTTCACGGCTTTCGCCTGGGCGCTTTTACCACTAGTTAGCTCATCGCAGTTCAGCTCGCTTAGGTAACAACCCTCGAAATTGGGAGTCATGAGTTTGGCGATATCATTATCAGCGCCGCATTGGTAAGGACCACCATCTATCCGGTTCCCCAGGTCAAGGTAGACGTACCCCTCTTCGCCTTCGTACCAGCGAGCACCCGCAAACGCGTACTCGCCTTCAGAAAGATGCTCGAAGAAATAAGCTAACTCGCCTTCGAATAGCTCCATCGATACCGCAAACGAAAACGCCAAAAACCAGGTATTGCCACTTCTTTTCAAGCGGACACTATCGGCATCGGCGTAGGCGAACACTTCCGAATGAGTACTGAAAAGCGGAGCAAGGTCGAAACACGTTTCCGCAATTGCATCGGCGATGTCATAAAGCGCTGTTGCGCCCCTGCCATCCGAAATTCCCCGGGCTAGCGCATCACCCTTTTCAGACAGACCAGCTGCCATGCAGTATTCGCGCACCATTGCCGCCAGAACAGTACGGGTAGTTTCTTCACTCCCTGCAAAAACAAGGCGAACCGGATTACACCTATGTCCATGCGTCTTTCGTGTCTGCAGCGTTTCGCAAGCTGCTTTAAGAACGGGGCGCAGTTTTTCGCCAATATGGACATCGCCCACAATATGCTCAGTGCGACGCGCGGGCTTAAGCCCGTACTTTTCCAGCAAGCCCGCGTGCATTTCCAACACCTGGTAGGCGTACAGATACACCACCGCCTTGTGAAAGTTGAACGCGTCTTCGCGTTTCACCGATATGGATATGTCGTTTTCCTTGCCTGTTTTGGCTATTAGCGTGTACGTAGAATCGAAGCGTGTGCGCCCATTATGGTTGAATTCGTAGCCGAACCTACCTTCCAAACGACATACGAAGAGGTTTTTATTGGTAACCAGGTTGCCGTCGCTTTTCCTGGTGGCAAGGCTGGCTATCCACTGTAGCATTTCATCGGTGGTGGCTAGCGCCATTACGCGCATAAAATCGCCGAACACCCTGCGCGCCTGCGCCGCCGTTCTCCGATACTCCCTAGGAATGGGCTCGACTTTAGCATCCACGAACATAAGATCACTCTTGCGGAAGGGGCGCGGATGCTCTGTTTCCTGAAGCTTCGTTAAGCTGGTGAACAGCCGCCCCTGAGAGGGATACGAAATAAAAATGTCCAGACCATCGACGTTAATGGTCTTAGAAATCGTCTTTCGAAAAGCCTGGTACGGCACTTCTTCTTTGGAACTCACAGCGCTCACCTCCTAGCCGCTTACCTGGTGTTTTAGAACATGTGTTCGTGTATAATTATGTCTTGAAAGAACGCCCTGGGTCGTGATATAAAATAGGTGGTCCTCCCGAAAGGGTCGGCCTCCAAGAGCCGGGGGGTTTCCCCCGGCATTTTTATTTTTCAGGAGGCCGAAATGAACGAAGAGCTTTCGGTATTCGTAGACGAATCTGGCGATATCGGAGAGAGATCGCGCTACTACCTCATTACGCTCGTGTTTCACGAGCAAGAAAACGACATCTCCCCTTATATCGAGATTTACCTTATCGACCTTGGAGACAAAGGGCTTCCCGATATACCTATGCATGCTGGTCCACTTTTGACCAAGCATGAAAGCTACGAAGAGCTTTCCATTGAAACCAGGAAAAGCTATCTTTCGAGCTTCCGAATCTTCGCATCCCATTTGCCATTCAGCTATATGACCCTCGCCTACAAGAAAAGCGAATTTCAAGACGATGCAAACAAACTTCTCGACCGAATGAAGAGAGATTTGATCAACGGCCTTTTCGATAACATTGCATACCTTCAGAAATTCGATGAGGTTAAGGTCTATTACGACAACGGACAGGCAATCGTAACTAAAGCCTTGCACGATGCAATCGAATACGTCCTTGCTAAAGATGCAATTGTCTACAAGAACGCCGACCCTGCCGATTATCGGCTGCTGCAGCTTGCAGATTTTCTTTGCACGATTGAGCTCACTGCCCTTAAATACCAAACAAAAGACCAAAGGCCTACGGATACCAAGTTCTTTGGCGAATGGGGCTCCTTCAAGAAGAACTACTTGAACAAGTTCAGAAGGAAACGGCTCAACTAACGGTTTAACCAATAATATGGTATAAACAGACCAGCATTCCGCAATGGAGGGCTGTCCAAGAGTCGAGGGGTTTCCCTCAGCAACCTCTTTGGCTTCCCCATTAACAAGGGCTGTCGAAGTAGCCGGAGGGTTTCCTCCGGCATTTTTTATGCTCTCTGCCATTGCCCTTACGTGCAGAAATTGCAGAGCAATTGACTGCTTAAACAGGTTTAAGTTATAAAGATATCGGTCAACCCCACAAGGGTCGGCCTCCAAGAGTCGGGGTCTTACCCCCGACAATCTTTTTGCTTTCCCGTTTGCGGGGGCTGTCAAGGGCTGAGGAATTCCCCCAGCAACCCTATCTGCCTTTTGGCTCGAGACGAGAAGCGGATGGGAACAAATCGTCCTCCCGCAAGGGTCGGCATCCAAGAGCTGGGAAATGTCCCCCAGCATTTCTTTGTAGAAAGACAGCGCTCCTCTAGCTAAAAACCCCAGCAAAACACCCACTACGACCAACTCTTTTTGATCCGCGACGCTATCTCGATATATGCAGACTCATAGGCTTCAGCAGGAACACGCTCAACAGAAACGCCAAAGGATTCAAGAGCTTCAATCTTATGAATATCGTAGGCGCTCAATTCCTCGCCCTTGATATCCGCCATATAGTAAATAATGAGGTTTTCGTATCCCTTTAAGTCTTCGCACGGAGCGAATAATGCAGCACGGAGAGCAAGCAGCCACCAAAGGTCTATCTCGCAGTAATCTAAGCCAAGCCCGACTATTGCCACCTCATTCGTAAATAAATACTCGGGCCAAATTGTTGAACTGGACCTTTTGCCGGTAACAAGATCACGAAGGATCAGATTGTCATCGTCGTCATAGAAAAAAGGCCTGATTTTTCCCATTAGCGATGCATAATGATTGTGGCCTAAGCACAAAGTGTTTTTCCATCTGGCGATTCCATGTGCATGGTAAAAATCAACCGACCCAGCTCGATAAATTGGATCAAGGATATTACGATATGGGCCAGGGTTATCTATCTCCTCCTCCAATTTCCCATAAAGATTTTCAAAAATTTGGTCATAATTCGTTGTGACAAAATGGTTGAAGGGCAAATTACGAAAAGCATGATGAGCAGCCCCTGGAACTTCGCCCATTTCATTAATTAAACCCGCCAAATTATCCAAAAGCTCCTTGCACTGATCGGCATTTCGCTTCCCTATCATGCAACCCTTTGAGGCTGCAATACGTTCAAACTCTATAGGAAATGGTATATCCGAAGTTTTCGGCCCAGTCGGGTCCAACTTCATCATTAAGTCACTCCAGCTAATGCCCGAATCAAGCGTACGGTTAAGCCCATTGCCTAAGAAAAGCGTTTTATCCATCATGACCGCCTACACCAAAGGGTGGCGTTTGAAATCCCAGGAGGTTTCAAACGAATCTAAATCTGACTTAGAAATATCGCGGCACGCATCAACTTTCTTCCCGACTCCATCGATAGAATCACTGCTTTCGATTACCGGGAGCTGCGCGATCTGGCCGACCTCATAATTCAAGGTCGGCGACATAAACGAAAGAGCGGTCTGCGCAATTGATGTGTTGCAAAACGCCTGAACATACTTAAGCTCGACTTCGTCAGCAAACATACAAGCACCAGCTACCTCGAACAGCATGCCAGCAGGCGCATATCTAAAAGACGCAAAACTAGATGAGATTTTCGACCAGGTTACAGTCGACTTAAAATAGTCATTTTGATTCTTGACTACAAAATTCGGATTTGAAAGATAGGTGTACTTGGACAGAATCGCATCTTTCATTTCCTTGCCATCGTCAAACCAGTTAACAACCTCGTCGTACTCACCAAACCATTTACGAAATGCACCGCCCCTAATAATCGGGAACCATTTCTTTCCGCTCAATTTAGCGTCCTCCCTGTTCACGCAATGCCTAGAACAATCGCAAGGATCAATTTCCCACCATTTACGAAGGAAACGATTGTTGTCGCTCGTTGCCAGACCCTGCCTAGGAGTGGCTACCGATTCAAGGGGTCTTCCATTTTCAAACGCTTCAACAAATGCATCGCTAGCCCAATAGGCTATTGGGGTGCCGGGGATTTGGGTGAAGGTTTTGGCGTTGCGGCGGTAGAAGTAGCCGCACTCTGGGTTGGCAATGGCCTCTCTCGTTTTCGGCGCTTGCTTCGCCGCGCCAACGAAATCGGACAAACGTACATAGCCGCCCCGATAACCCTCAATGGCACAATTGTGAAAAGTAAATGTGCAGATGGGTACCGTAGCACCAGCAAAACCCGAGTATTCGAGTTGAACCAAGGACGTAATGGTTTTCTCTTCAATCAGCTTCTTGCGTAACTTTTCATAGCTACCTATGAACATCCACACAAAAGGAGTCATGAGGCCCGCTTCGCCGTGCGCATCTGCAAAGTCCATAATGCGCACGATAAAAGACGAGAACAAATCGCTCTTCACGTCGGGGCAGTTCTTCTTGATCCACTTGCTCATGAAGGGGCTGAAGCTGCTGCTGCCCATGTAGGGCGGGTTGGCCACTACACAGGTGAACTTCCTTGCCAGGGTTTCGCAGGTCAGCTTTGCTTGGTTCAGCTTTTCAGCGATGTTGGCACCGAACAGGCTTACCTGACCTGCTTCAACGAAACGTTGGGCATCATCACGAACAGCCGCTAACTCGGCTTTGGTAGGATTCAGCAAGCTACCAATCTCGTCCAAATGCGCCAATGCATCAAGCAACTGCGGCTGCTGCAGCAGTGCCGCGCCCTCAGGCAATTCATCTTCCTCGAATACCGTAGGCGCAATAACGTTGATGTCTGCTTGAACGCCGCGGCTGAAGAAGCGGCGGTCGTGCTCACGGGCGCACATTGCCAACGCCAGATGGGCAAACTGGGCAGCACGAGGGTCAATTTCCATACCCGTAAGGTTGTTCTCCAGAATAAGCTGAGGAATCTCGCGCTCGCGGTAGCCGCGCTCCGTATACATCTGAAACAGCAGGTCAAACGCATACACCAAAATATGACCACTGCCGCAGGCGGGATCGCACAAGCTAATATCCTCAGGGCCTTCGATGTGGATGAAATCCTCATGTTCGGTATCGGGCTCAATGTAGTACCCCATGCTTTCGCGCAAAGTGCTTTCAGGGTTGTTCAGCATCCACAAACGCCCAAGGGAATTTTCCACCATGTAGCGCACAATCCACTCGGGTGTGAACAGCTGCGTTGCCGGTGCAATATCGCGCGCGGTTGCCTTGCGCTTCGACTTGAAGAATTCGTCTTTCACCTGCGAATTGTAGAACTGGTACATCCAGCCAAGAATTTCTACCTTGCTCCAGCCAATACCGGCTTCGTCTTCCCCACTCCACGGGAGCTGGGCAACCAGCTGGCCCACCACGCTTTCCTTGCGCAGCAAGCCGGTGGGAAGTAAAAGTTCCAGCGCCGAACCTACCGGCTCGAACACGGCGGGCAGGCACTCGGCAAGCTCGTTGCATTGCGCCAAGAACAAGTAGCGGAATAGCGGCTCGTCTTCACCTGCTTGCATAAGCGGCACAATCTCTTCCTGCTTGGCATCGGGAAGGTCGACATCAAGTGCCTCCTTCACGATTTCCGGCTCAAAGGCGTTCAGATTGTCCACCGCGCAGAACACATGCACGCCGCTGGGCAGATAGTCGTGCAGTTCCATGAATCGAACGGCAATGATGCGATTGAACCAGGTGTAGGCCGCTTTATCGCGCAGGGCATCGTGGCTCATGCGTGCCTGCATTTCCAGCAGCTGAGCACGCTGCTTCTGCTCTTGCGTGGAAAGCGCCCTACCACCTACCGTTTGCGCATCGGCAGGCTCGGCGCCCTCTTCCATGATGCCGTAGCGCTGCATGCGGTTTTCCACTTCGTTCAGCAGCTCGGCACGCGCCCAGATGCAATAATTCTTAATAGCGGTATCGTTCATGACTCTGCCCCACTAACCCAAACGAATGGAATCGGCATCGGAAAGCTCGGCCAGCAGCTTTGCGCGTACTTCGGCCAAGTAGGCATCCACTTCCGCTTCGCTGGAAAGCACCTTGCGAGCGCACACGTCGGTGCGCTTTACCACCTTCACCTTGGGTTCGGGCTTGGGTGCAGGCGTATGCGTCCGATGTACGCGAGTTACCGCTTCGCCGCTTTCGGTGGTAGTACGCACGGCAACTTCGCGCGCCTTCTTCGCACGGGCGGCTTCCACAGCCCTATCAACGTCGGCATAAGCCTTGTCGCACCACGTTTCAAAACGGGATTTCAGGGAATCCAGCACCGATGCTGTTTCCGCCGCATGGATCTGCGCTTCCAGCGAATCGCACATGCGACCCGCGCCTTCAACGGTGCGCTTTGCTGTTTCGACGAATTCGTTCTGCTGGGCAGCATAGGCTGCAAGCTCTTCCCTGCCCTTGCGCACTGCATCAAGCAATTCGTTACGCATAGCTTTCACCAACGCCGAATGCGCTTCTTCAAACCGCTTACGCAGGCCAGGCAATTCGCTTATACGGCGGTAGGGCTCTTTGAGTGCTAGGATTTCTTTTGCCTTCGCAATGGCCGCCTGGGCTTCTTCGCTGCTGTTCAGGTAGAAGCCATCCTGCTTGGCAACGTTGAGCATCTTCACGGCATCATCAAACAAGCGCTGCTGACGGTCGAAGAACTCATCCACTACTTCGATATCTTCCGCATAATCGAGCAGATCGTCTTCTGCTTCTTCTACCGCTTTCAGCAGCGCTTCGGGCTGCGAGCGCTGCGCCAGCACGGCGCCGATCGCAGAGGCTCCTTTTTCAACTACCGAAAAGCCCGGGTACGGATATTCGCGTATACCTATGTACTTTTCGCGGTTCAGGGTTTCGCAATGATCTTTTGCCTTTTCCAGTTCCGCAATCACACGCTTCACCAGCACATCTTCGTCGGCTGCGGAAATGCGCTCGTCGCTGAACGTGCCTATGATCTTCGCCACATTCTTCAGCAACTTGTTGGAAGCACGCACGCGCTGTTCGAGCGTTATCTGATCTGCGATTTTGGCGTTGCACAGCAGCTCATAAGCATGCGGGTCGGCGGCAGTGACGCGTTGGCCCTTGTTGTTAAGCGTGACCTTCTGCGCGGCAATAAGCTGCGCTACCACCAATCGCGTGTCCACATCGCGCCAGCCATAGGGACGCGCATCAAACTTGCGCAGGATATCACCCAGCGTGGCCTTCTGGTGCAACTTCGTTTGCAGTGCCAAATACGTATCAAGCTCTTCCACTGCCTGCTGGTTGGCGCCGCCGGTGCCTTCCAACGCACTCTGGGCGTTGCCCGTCAGCGTGCGGCGGATATCCTCGTTCGAAACGGCAGGTGCCGTAATGTAATCCGCTTTGGTGAAGATAGCGCTTGCCAGCTTTTCCAGCACCTGGTCGAACACCTGCTTGGCGTTGGTGGCACGCACCGTTTCCATGTGCCCGTTAACTGCGCAGCGGGCATGCACTACGGCATCTTCCAAAAGCGCCTTGGCTTCCTTCTTGTTGGATGCCGATTCCTCTTTCTTGTCTTTGATGATCTGCCGCGTGCTTGCAGAAAGTTGCGCCATAGCGTGGGTGCGGGCGTATTTGTCGATACGCTGGGCATTCAGAAGCACTTCGTAGTAGTCGGCTTCGTCGGAAAGCACTACCAGTGCCTGCTCGTTTGAGCGCAGTTCGATTTCCCCGTCGGATGCATTGGCAAGCTCACCTGCCAGCGTTACCACGGAAAGCTTCATGCCATTCTGCGATGCGCCATGAATGGAGGCATCCACATAACGGTCGATGGGAAAATTATTCGCGCCGCGCGTAAGCTTGCGAGAATCGTAGATGTCGTCGAACAGAATCTGGCTGATAAGCGATACCACTTCGGCGGGCTCTACCCTTACACTCTTGATTTCGCGCGTGATGTCCTGCTCTTCGTCGGTAAGGAAGTTGTACTTGGCTCCCTGGCGCGCCACATAGCCCTCACGCACCAAACGGTCCAGCGAGCCCTTTACCTCTTCACGCAGCTGTACCATGTCGGCGTTCATATCCTGCACCATAAGGATGGCGATGTTGTTCAGGCTTGCTTCCATGTAGGTTACGTAGCGGATAAGGTACAGCAGCTTCAGCACGCGGATGTCTTCCGGCTGCAGGTTCTGATTGGCCTCAGCAGCACGTTCCGCGCGGTCGATTACACGGATGATGCCATGCTCTAAGTCCTTCGCAATCGTATCGAAGAAGCGCCAGAACGGCACTAAGGCAGAAAGCTCTTCGTTTTGCACCGCCTGTGCAGATTCCTGGAAGGCGGAAAGCATGGAACGCTCACCGGTAGACATATGCTGTGCCTTCACGCCGCGCTTGCGGATTTCTTCCATCACATCGGGCAGCAGCTTGAACTGATAGTCCGCAAACGGATAGGCTTCCACGAAGTCGGCTTCGCTGGCGTAACCAAACAGGTCGCCGCGCGAGCCTTCGAACGTGAACAGGTTGCGCAAAACAGCACTTTGATCTGCATATTCTGTTTTAAGAGCACTGGCTGCGGGCGCGTTTTTGTCCAGTACGCGACGCTTGATAACTTCATCAACGCTGCTACTGGAAAGCGAAAGGCGCGTGTTGAAGCGACCTTGGATCTTGGAGAAATCGTCGCCCACAATCATGGCAACTTCGTCGATAGCTTCCTGACTGGTAACCATTACCCACACGCGGCCCTTGCAGCGCGCGCCCAATTCTTCCACCAACGTTTGCAGGCTCAGCATCAGGTTGGTATCGCTGCCGATGAACTGGCCCACTTCGTCCACCATGAACAGCAGTCGGAACTGACCGCCGTTTTGCGCGGCACGCGCTTCGGCGTATTCGTTTACCTGCTGGGCAAAACGGTCTACCGCAATAACGTCGTCTTCGCTGCCATCGAACCAATGCTGAGCAGCGCTTTCGCTCATGCCCAGCACTTCTTGCAGCACTTGCACGATGTCGTCTTCAAAGTAGGAATAACTCTCGCGCGTTTCAAGCCAGGGCTCTCCGTTCACGCGCTCGAACGCATCGCGGAACTGCTGGGTTTTGCCTTGGCTGTCGATGAATTGCTCCAGTTTAGCAAGCTTCAAATCCTCGCCGAAGAAGCCCAGGTTTTCGTAGAACACGCGCTCGAATGCACGCAGCAGCGCGGTTTTGGCGGTATCGCCCGTTTTCCACTGGCCGCCTTTGCTGTCGATGTTGAACAGGATGGCTTCAGTGGGCACCTCGGCGCAACGGCGCATTTTGCTGTACACCAGGCTGTCTTGCAGCTTGCCGTCGAAGTAGTCGATGGCGCGCTTGCCAGCTACTTCTTCGTTTGCCAACAGGTAGGAAAGCATCTTCAGAAAGTGCGATTTACCAGAACCGAAGAAGCCGGAAATCCATACGCCAATTTTGTCGGTGGGAACATCGAGTGCTTCCTCGTAGTTTTCGAAGAACGCAGCAAAATGGCCTTGCAGTTCGCGCGTTACCACGTATTCGGAAAGCTCCTGCTGGATGGAAACTTCGTCGTTTTGGGAAACTTTGATTACGCCATTGATGGAACGGTTGATGTCCTTGGCGAACAGGTCTTTGATAATCATTGCTGTTCCTCCGAAAGGTCGAAAGCCCGATAGTAGTTGTCGTTTTTCAAGGTGCTGAACAGGCGAAACTCTCGCCCGTTAAAGGTGCCGGGGTAGGCAATGACCACAGGCACGTCAGCGAAGTCCGCCTGCATGTTGTTAAGCAGGTCGTGCGCGCGACAGAAGGGATACACCTCACCCACGCCCGTGACGATGATCACGTCACGGTATTCGTGAGGCTGCGTAAGCTCTAGGATTTTCTTTACAAACACTTCAGGCGAAGCGATTTTCTGTAGCTGTTTCAGCTGCTTTGCCGTGCCCGTTTTCAACTCTTGTTTGGGCACGGCTTTTAGTATTCGTTTTTCTTCCAAGATCTGAATGAAGGCGTCATAAAGGTTTACGGCCTTCACAGTGCAAGGAAGCTTGCCCATTTTCGACTCATCGGCAATGCGGCTGAAGAACGCGCGGGCCTGCAATTCCAACGAAGGGTCGTAACAAAACGTGAAAAAGCCCACTTCGTTGCCGATGCCCTTGTTGGAGAGGAAATCTTCTTCAGTTAAGCGTTGGCGCAGCAGCTTGCAACGACTGTCGAAATCGTGCTGGGCACGAGCCGCACGCGAGTGTTGTGCAACTGTGTTTTGAGACTGGGAATTCTTTTCAAACGCAGCCATTTAACGCACCCCGCTTTCGCCGAATGCGGGAAGCAGATTCGCATCGCCGTTGGCAACGATGCATTCCTTTACCCCTTCGCTCAGCAAAGGGCACATAAGGTTGGTTGAAGTGCGTTTTTCCAGGTAGCCTGCTTGAACAAGGCAGTTGGTAAGCGTGCTTTTAATGCGACGTATGGTGTTGTCCGTCCAGGAGCCAACAGACGAATCTTCCACCTGCATACGCGTGAAAAATGCGTTGAGGTCTTGGCGGGTTAGCTCGGCTGCTCCCTGCTGCAAATGCTCGGCAACCACTTCGGTCATGAACCGGCCCATCAGCGGGTACACCAGCATCATCGCGTACAAGTTTGCCTGCGCCGCTTCTTCAGGCAAGCCGTTGACTACGATTTCGGCGAGCTTTTCGGGGATGCCGGGCACACCCGCGTCGAACGCGTCAAGGCGGTACAGGCATGCGCGCGTGATGCGACGAATATCCGTGGTGTTAGGGTATTGGAAAAGGTTCTGTTCCTCAACGCGGGCCATTATGTCCGCGTCCGTTAGCCCCTGCAGTCGCAGGGCAGCAACTATGCGTATTTCACGAAGGAGGAACTGCTCGCGTGTGAGGCTGCCCCCCCCCGAGTTTTTCTGGCTTTAACCATCTTCAACTCCTGGGAGGTTCCGCCACTTTTGGGCGGATTTGTCGCTTTAGCTAACTATATTAGCGCAGCGCACTAAGGGTGTCCTCGGCTGAAAGGCCAATGAGTTCCCGACAAGGTGGAATGGATTGGCTTACGCTTTTTACATCCGAGTGAGCTATACCGTAGCAGATTATCCAGCATCAGGCGTCCACTGCACGGTACTCGCAAAGCTGTTTTTGGTGTTAATGGTCATAGAACATATGTTCGCAATAAAGTTTAGTTCTACTTACGCAATTGAATGAAACAATGAAAGATGTGGGCAAGATGGTACCCGTACCTGCTTTGCGAGATGAGCTCTTTGAGGAGCACAATGGCCCTCTTAAATTCGCAATGGAGGGTCACCCTAGCCTTTGCGAATCAGCAAAGATGATCTCTCCGAAATGAACCGCATTACTCTATTGAAGTTTTGGCCGAAATAGACGCGGGTTTTGAAGACTTTGGAAACGACCGTGAGCGCAATGCATTCGAAGCCCTAGGAACAATTAGCTCTCGCTATGGAATATAAAGTTACCAACTACCACTTCTTTTCTTACCGTTTGAAAACTGCGAGTTGACTATAAGTTAGCCTATGGTAACTTGCTTCTTGAAATTAAACGGACGCGCCTGCGCAACACCATTCTGCAGGCTCGCCCAACGAACAAGGAGCAGTACCTATGAGCAACGTAGCGATTGTATTTTGGAGCGGCACCGGCAACACCGAAGCCATGGCCGATTTCGTAGCTGAAGGCGTCGAGGCAAAGGGAGGCACCGCGACCATCATCCAGGCGGCCGACTTCGGCGTAGAGCGCGTGCCCGAATTCGATGCCTTCGCCCTAGGATGTCCCGCCATGGGCGATGAAGAGCTGGAAGATACCGAGTTCCTTCCCATGTACGACGAGGTCGAACCCCTGTTGGAAGGCGAAAAGGTGGGCTTCTTCGGCTCATACGACTGGAACAACGGCGAATGGATGGACTACTGGGTGCAACGCGCCGAAGAAGCCGGCGTGCAGCCCGTGGAAACCGTTATTGCCAAAGACTATCCCGACGAAGAGGCCGCTGAAGCCTGTCGCCACCTGGGAGAACTGTTGGCGTAACCGAAAATGAGAAAATGGGGACTGTCCCCATTTTCTCAAAACCGCAGCTAATGCGGCGGGAATTGCGTCCGCCAAGCTGAAACGCCCCAGCCCGGAAACTCGATAGACAAACCATCCGGGCTGGGGCTTTATTCGCTTCCAGAGTGCCAGAAGCACAAACATCGGTACGTGCGCGCACCTACCTCTTGCGCATTACCACCGTGATGGTGTTCAGATACTCGAGTGCTCCCGCCTCGACAGCGGCCTTGTCGCCTTGTGCGTACTCGTTTTCGCACTGCAGCCAATCGGACCACGCTTCTTCAGTGCACTGCATTTCGCGCATTTCCAAGATCTCGATGCCCTCAGTGCGCTGCAAAAGCTTGCGCCACCAGGGAATATCGTGAATGAAATCAAGCTGCTCAGGCGTCCATGATTCAAGCAAGCACGCTGGCGGATTGCTGTGGCAGTCGCGCTTCATGCCTGGAACGCACACGGCAATAAGCCCGCCTTTCTTCACATAGGGCAAAAGCTTCGTGCCCAGATATTCGGGAGCGCGCCCAAAGTAGTTGTAGGAATCGGTGCTTACCACCGCATCGAAGAACCCTTCTGCAAAAGGAAGGCCCTGCGAAGCATCGATTTTCATAGGGATAATACGGCGATTCGACAAACCAAGCTCTTCGAAGAAGCGCATGTTGTCGCTCGGATCGCTCCACAGGTCAGCACCGTAGGCCACATAACCGTACTCACGCGCCAGCAACGCCGTGGTTATGCCGGTGCCGCTGCCCAAATCGAGCACCACCGAACCCTGCGGAATGGCCCTTCGACAACTTTCAGCCGTTTTGAGGTCGGGCAAACCGGATGACGCAACCTCATCAACGATGGAAAGCATTTCTTCGCACAGTTTGAGCGGGTTGGGACCCATGATTTTGGACAGAACAAGAGATTGGGGAAAGCTGTTCGCTTTTGGGAACCGCATGGTTATTTCCTTTTCGGTAAAGAACGAATAATCAGGTTGTTGATTTGAAACAGCCACGCAACAGAAATTTGCAAGAAAAACGAAGCGACATGAAAGGCGCAAGGTCGCACCTGCGCAGACGCATTCGCACAGGCAGAAAGGCATACTCTGCCGCAACGGAAAATCAAACTTCCAGAACAGAGCCTGCCATCGCAGCATGCGAGCAAGCAAGCTTCCCAGCGGAATAAGTCAAGTCGCTTAAGCGAATAAACCACCAAGCACCGCAATGGCGCTTCGCAAATGCAGTTATTCGGTTGCGCGTTCTTTACAGAACAATGACCAAAAAGACATCCCCTTGAAGGATTTCATGAAGGCGCGTTTCGCCTTCGCCATCTGTAAGTATGACGTTTGTGGGCGCAGAGGTCAAAATGACAAAAAGGGACTGTCCCCATTCTGTTAAGTCTGCCATGGCATACATTCAGCGGTAAAGTTAGCCTTGTCTAACGTTACTTGCGTGAAGGGAACCCGATGGCAACACAGCCCCAGCCCTATCTTTCCGTTACCGATCTTTACAAGCACTACGGCGAAGGCGAAGCCCGGGTAACCGTGTTGCAAGGCATAAACACCTACATCAACAAAGGCGAGGTCTGCGTGCTGTTGGGCCCTTCCGGCAGCGGCAAAAGCACCTTCTTGAACGTAATCGGCGGTCTGGAACCAGCCGATGCAGGCAGCATCAACGTAAACGGCATCGAGCTCACCGCGCTTTCCGCCAAACAATTGGGCGAATACCGCCGCACCGAGCTGGGCTTCGTGTTCCAGTTTTACAACTTAGTGCCCGACCTCACCATTCGCGAGAACATCGAGGTATGCCAGTACCTGAGCCGCAATCCCCTACCCATTGACGATCTGCTGAAATCGCTGGGCCTATGGGAACATCGCAGCAAGTTCCCCCGACAGGTTTCCGGCGGCCAGCAACAACGCTGCGCCATTGGCCGCGCGTTGGTGAAGAACCCCGGCCTCCTGCTGTGCGACGAGCCAACCGGTGCGCTCGACTATCAAACTTCAAAGGAAATCCTTCAATTGATGGAAGAGATCAACGCCGATTACGGCTGCACCATCGTCATCGTTACCCACAACGACGCAATCAAGAACATGGCCCACCGCATCCTGCGCCTGCGCGACGGCAAGATCGTCGAAGACGAAGCAAACGCCCAGCGCATTCCCGCCCGTGAACTTACCTGGTAGGGGCGCGCCATGCTTTCACCTCTTGCAAAGCGCTTCCCGCGCGAACTGAAGAACAACCTGGGGCAGATATAGGGACAGATTCCTAAACGGGATGGCGCCCTACCAGGCGTTACTCCCGTTCCGCATGCAATGAGAGGGGACCTCATGTATTACTCCAGCGGAAACTACGAAGCCTTCGCCCGCCCAAAGAAGCCCGAAGGAATCGAGCGCAAAAGCGCCTACATCATCGGCACGGGGTTGGCTGCCTTAAGCGCTGCCTGCTACCTGGTGCGCGACGCCCAGATGCCGCCGAGTCACATCCATATCCTGGAAAAGGACGCTGTTCCAGGCGGTGCCTGCGACGGCGCCGAAATCCCCGGCATCGGCTACGTGATGCGCGGCGGTCGCGAAATGGACAACCATTTTGAAGTGATGTGGGACCTGCTTCGCTCCATTCCCTCTATCGAAACACCGGGCGTTTCGGTGCTTGACGAGTACTACTGGCTGAACAAGGAAGACCCGAACTACTCGCTGTGCCGTGCCACCGAGAACCGAGGGCAAGATGCCCACACCGATGGAAA
This sequence comes from uncultured Eggerthella sp., assembly GCA_905203045.1. Taxonomy (GTDB): domain Bacteria; phylum Actinomycetota; class Coriobacteriia; order Coriobacteriales; family Eggerthellaceae; genus Anaerotardibacter. The sequence continues at coordinate 49,509 of CAJKUH010000006.1, read as the reverse complement.
GTTCGGGCTTTCCGACAAGGCGGCAATGGAAATCATGAAGCTCTTCTTCACGCCCGACGAAGAGCTGTACAACCGCCCCATCACCGATTTCTTCGACGACGAGGTTCTGAACTCGAACTTTTGGCTGTACTGGCGCACCATGTTCGCCTTCGAGAACTGGCACAGCGCCCTGGAAATGAAGCTCTACATCAAACGCTACATCCACCATATTGCCGGCCTTCCCGACTTCAGCGCGCTGCGCTTCACGCGCTACAACCAGTACGAATCGATGATTCTGCCCATGGTGGAATACCTGCAGAAGGCGGGCGTACAGTTCCACCTGAACACCAAGGTGGAAGACATCCAGTTCGAAACCTACGCAGAGCCCGGCCCCGTGCGCGCCGTTACCGGCACGGGGCAAGACACCATCCAGCGTATTCAGCAGGCCCACTTCAAGCGCAACCCCTACAGCACGCCCTCGAAAAAGACGGCAACCAGCATAACCACCAGCCACAAGGGAGAGACAACCACCATCGACCTCACCGAAAATGACCTGGTGTTCGTGACAAACGGCGGCTGCGTTGAAAGCTCCACCATGGGCTCGCAAACGAAAGCTGCCGCATGGAACCCGCTTATCGAACCGGGCAACGGCTGGGATCTGTGGCGTCGCATAGCCGCCCAAGACCCAAGCTTCGGCCACCCCGACGTGTTCTGCGGCCAGCCGCAGAAGAGCAAGTGGATGAGCGCCACGGTAACCACCCTCGACGACGCCATCCCGCCCTATATCGAGAAGATCTGCAAGCGCGACCCGTTCACCGGCCACATCGTAACGGGCGGCATCGTCACCTGCCGCGATTCGAACTGGCTTATGAGCTGGACGATCAACCGTCAGCAGCAGTTCCGCAGCCAGCCTTCCAGTCAGCTGTGCGTGTGGGTGTACGGCCTGTTCCCCGATGAAGAGGGCAACTACGTGAAGAAGCCCATGACCAAGTGCACGGGCGAGGAAATCTGCCAAGAATGGCTGTGGCAAATGGGTGTGCCAGAAGAGGAGATCGCCGACTTGGCACATAACCATGCCAACACGGTTCCCGTTATGATGCCCTACATCACCGCGTTCTTCATGCCGCGCGCCGCGGGCGACCGCCCCGATGTGGTGCCCGATGGCGCCGTGAACTTCGCCTTCCTGGGGCAGTTCGCTGAAACGCCGCGCGACACCATCTTCACCACCGAGTACTCCATGCGTACCGGTATGGAAGCGGTGTACACGCTATGCGATGTGGATCGCGGCGTGCCCGAGGTATGGGGCAGCACGTTCGATGTACGCGACCTGCTTATGAGCAGCGTGAAGCTGCGCGACGGCAAACCCATAACCGACATGGCCTTGCCCTTCATCGAGAAAGCCGCACTCGACTTGATGCTCAAGAAGATAAGCAACACCGATCTAGGCAAGATCCTGCGCGAGTACGACGCAATCCAGTAACGCGCAAGCGCGCCCAAGGAGATTGCTCCCCCCCCCTGGGCGCGCTTCGGACTAAAGTCACTGGGATCCAAGCCAACAATTTGGATCCCAGCGGCAATTTTTCCCTTTAAAGTACGAGTAAAAACATCGCTCAAGCCAGCAAAGCGCAAAAACGCATCATTTATCAGGCATTTCAATATGGAGAGAGCCCAGCACTCCAATCGATTCGTACTTTTGGGCTCTTTTTTGCCAAATCGAGCTCAATTCTTTACGCGAATGCTCAAAGCAGGGCTGGATGGCCACACGCAAGTGCTTGGTCAACCGCCGCTCCCGCGGAAAGCGACGGTACGCTTCAAATGTCCCTTTGCTGAAAGCGGGTGCCCGAAATTGCAGCCCTATCACGCGTATCTTGTATAGCATCCTTACCGAATCAGGCCCAAGCACCCATTACCAAGGTGCCCCGAAGGAAACCTTCTCTGTGCCTTCCAAAAAAAGGCATCCAATGTGCCAAATGGAGCACGGCCCCCTTGAGCGCTTTTTACATCAGGTCCAAATGCCCATCGCCAAAGTGCCCGCCACAATAAGCGCCAAGCCAGCAGCCGAACGCTTCGTCAGCCGTTCTTTGAACACAATCCAGGCAAACGCGATGGAGATGAGGATGGAAAGCTTGTCGATCTGCACCACAACGCTCACCTGACCCATCTGGATGGCGTAGTAGAAAAACAGCCATGAAGCACCCGTGGCAATACCCGAGGCAACCAAAAAGCCCAATTCCTTGCCATCGACGTGGCGCACATCAGAGAGCTTGCCCTTCCCTACCACGATGGCCCACGCCATAACCAACACAAAGCACGTGCGAATAGCCGTGGCCAAGTTCGACTCAACGCCGTCGATACCCACTTTTGCCAACACCGAGGTAAGCGCAGCAAACACCGCGGAAAGCAACGCGTACACCAGCCATGCTCGGCTTTGCTGGCCTGCTTCACTTTGCTTTTTCTCGATCATCATGAAGGTGCCCGCCGCAATAACCGCAGTGCCGATGAGCTTCACCGCCAAATGGCTGGTTTCGCCGAACAGCACGATGGCGAGCAGCACCGCCATGATGGTGCTTGATTTGTCGATGGGCACGACCTTGTTGACATCGCCTAAGGAAAGCGCCTTGAAGTAGCAAATCCACGAGCCGCCCGTTGCCAGGCCCGACAATGCCAAGAACAGCCACGACCAGGGGGTGATGCTGCTGATAGTGGGAGCCGAGCCAACCACGGCAACCATAACCCAGGCAAACACCAGCACCACCAACGTGCGCAGCGCCGTGGCAACATCGGAATCGGTCTTAGAAAGACCGCATTTGGCCAGAATCGAGGTTATACCCGCAAAAAACGCCGAGGCAACGGCGGCTAGGATCCAAGACACAAGCAAACACTCCAAACAAAATTATTCTCAGTATGAGTGTAACCCCTTGTCAGATAGCCATTTCCGCCGAAAGGTGGTGCCAACACAAAAAATAGGACGATTTTGCAAGTTTTTTTACGACTGAGAACAATGCAGCAGCAAAAGAAGCGGCAAACCAGTGCAAAGCCCCGATTTGCTCGCTCTATTGGCGGGTTCTCGATACCCGAATCGTCCAGGAACCGAAAATACCTTGCACAAAACTGCGTTATTCTGCGGCAAACCAGAATGACGGCGCGCAGCATCCGAAAAAGGGGTAAATCTTCTTCGGAACCGCAAATATTGTCCCAAACGTCGAGCGCGCAAAAGGGCGCAGGACACAACACTCCCCCTGGAAACGTGCGCTTACCCCAGCGTTGCGCAGTCGGCACCGGAAATCTGAATGTCAACATCGTAGAACGCCAAAAGCGCGCGAATAGCATGCATCACATCGCGTGAACCGGCCGTCTCGTAAGCCGAGTGCATGGCAAGCTGCGGGCAACCCACGTCAACGCCGTGCATGCTTGCCTGAATGTTGGAAAGGTTGCCCAACGTGGAACCGCCCGCCATATCGCTGCGGTTCGCGAAGCGCTGGTACGGCACGCCCGCGTTTTTGCACACGGCGCAAAATGCCGCACGGCTGAAGGCGTCGGTGCAGTACTTCTGGTTGGCAGCCTCCTTCACCACAATGCCCTTGTTCAGAAGGGCACGGTTGCCCTCGTCGCTCTTTTCGGGATGGTTGGGATGGACGGCATGGGCATTGTCGCAGCTCACCAACAGGGAAGTCGCCAAAGCGCGGTAATAGGCCTCTTCGCCCATGCCAAGCGAAGCGTTCAGACGCTTCAGCACATCGGGCAAGAACGTGGACATGGCGCCCTGCTTGGTGTTCGAGCCAACCTCTTCGTTATCGAAGCAGCAGTACACCGAAACACATGTCTCGTTCGAGCTACGCACGAATGCTTCAAGCGAGGTATACGCACACATCAAATCGTCCAAACGCGGGCCCGAGATGAACTCGTCGGCAGCGCCCCAGATTACCGGCTTCTGCCTGTTAACCAGATACAGGTCGCGTCCCATGATCTGATCGGGATGCACGCCCAGTTCGTCGGCCAAAAACGTGTCGAACGTTTCGCCCGAAAGCTTGCCTGTGGAAACCACCGGGCACAAATCAACACGGCGATTCGGTGCAAACCCGCTGTTCACGCCGTGATCCATATGGATAGCAACGCTGGGGATAAGGGCAATGTCACGGTCAAGGGAAAGCAAGATGCTCTCAATGCGGTTTTCCGTTTCGACCATCACGCGGCCCGCCACCGAAAGGGGCCTGTCGAACCAGGTGTAGTCGATCATGCCGCCGTACGCTTCGACGTTCATGCGCTTGTAGCTGGCGGGGCCATCAAGCTCGGCGTGCGCCTTCACTTTGAACGTCGGCGAATCGGAGTGCGATGCTGCTACCTGGAAGTGATAGCCGTCCGCCACCTCGGCGCCAACTTTGAAGGCGATGATACTGGAATTATTACGAACGGTGTAATATCGGCCGCCCGGCTTGCAATCCCACGCCTTGGCTTCAGGAAGGTAGGCAAAGCCCGCAGCATCCAAACGGGAGCGAATAGCCGCCACCGTATGGAACATGCTCGGCGAATCTTCAACGAATCGAAGAAGCCCCTCGGCCATTTCCCGCTGCTCGTACGACAGCCCGTTTACCAATTCAGCCGACATCGCCAAACCCCTCCCTTGCGCCCCCGCGCATATCATTGGATATCACCAGTCTATCAGGTGAAAGGGGAAAGCGGGCAACAACTGCACGATGCAGCCGAGGCAGCGACGATGCGCAGCAGTCGCTAGCCGTCGGAGCGCTTCCTGCCACGTGCGCGCAGCCGCAGCGGCATTTTCAGGCTCAACGACGAAATCACGATGGCACACACGATAAGCGCCATGCCGGCAAGCGTTTGCGGCCCGAAAGGCTCGCCCAACACTACAACACCGAGCAAACCCGCAATGAAAGGGTTCAGGGCAAGAAGGATGCTGGCACGTTCGGGCGGCAGGTAGCGCTGCGCAACCGGCTGGAAAGTGAACCCAAAACCCGAGCACACCAAAACCAGTACGGCCAAATAACCCCATTCAACAGGAGTTTGCGGCAAGGCAGGCACCTCGGTAAACGCTGCGGCAACGGCACCGAAAAGCCCCATGAAGCCCATCTGCAGCACCCCTAAGGCTATTCCGTCGCTTTCGCTGGAGAACTTATCAGTTGCCAAGATAGCCAAAGCGTAGAACACCGCGGCGATCAACGCCAAGCCCTCACCCCAATCGAAGCTCGCCTGAGTGCCCACCAGCGTAAGAAAGCCAACGCCCACAATGGCGACAACCGCCGCCAGCATGTCCTTCAGCACCGGTGCCCTATGCGCAGCAAGCGCCGCGAACAGGGGCACCATGACCAACGCCAGGTTCTCCAAAAACGAAACCTTGGAAGAAGAGGTAAGCGTAAGGGCATTCAACTCAGCAGTCATGACGATGAAGAAGATCAACCCAAGAACCGCGCCTTGCCACACTACCCTGCGGTTCAGCTTCAGCATCCTGCGGAAAAACACCAGGAAAAGGATTGCGAACGCCAGCAAAAAACGCAGCCCCATGAGCATGAAAGGACCCATTTCCTGCAAAATCAGGGTGCTAAACAAATATGCCGTTGCCCTTGTGGCGATAACCGCCGCAAAGAGTATCTGGGCAGAACGAACCGTCATGAATGCCACCTTTCTCGCGGCATTCAGGATATGATTGTTCAATCATTGATTAAAGCGGTAATCACTCACGATATCGTTGATAAAATCGCAATGATAGAAACCAACTCACCATGGCAAAGGAAGGTCGACCCGTTGGACACCATAAAATGCGCCGCTCTGTTGAAAGCGCTTGAGGTAGGCAATCTAAGCGTTGCCGCAGCCCAGCTGGGCTACACGCCTTCCGGAATCAGCCGCATGATGGCAACGCTCGAATCTGAGCTCGGATTCCCCTTGCTTTTCCGCGGAAAGTCGGGAGTTGCGCCCACCCCCGAATGCGAAGCGATGCTGCCATCCATCCGCCAAGTAGTCCACGCAGCCGAAGTATGCCGGCAAAACGCCAACCGCATCTGCGGGATGGAAACGGGCTCGGTGCGCGTCGGATGCGCCTATCCTGAGTTCTACGGGCCCTTGGCCCACATCATCGCAGCGTTTAAAGGCCAATACCCCGGCATCACGATTGACCTTTCCCAAGCATCAAGTTCTCATCTGCTGAAAATGCTGCAGAACCACGAGGTTGACCTGTGCATCATGAGCGAGCGCAACGGCAACCACAAGTGGCAGCCCTTAGTAGAAGACGCCATCGTAGCGTTGCTGAACAAGAGCAACCCACGCGCCAACACGAGCCCTTTCCCCCTGCATTGCCTGGAAGAAGAGCCCTACATCCTCATTTTTCCCAACGAGGAAACCGACAACTCACGCGCACTGAAGCAATGCGGCATTAAGCCGAACATCCAGTTCACCGTCCATGATGTGAGCGCCGCGTTTCAGCTGGTAGCAGCAGGGTTGGGGGTAACGCTCATGAACACCATCCATCTTGCCAGCGCACCAGGCGAACTGGTGGCGCTGCCGGTTGATCCACCGAGCAAAGTGGACATTGGGCTGGCATCGATTGCCGAAGACGAGCAAACACCCGCCGTGGAATCGTTCAAGGAATTCGCCCTGCCGAAGCTGCTTGCCTTTTCGAACGAAAGCAAGGGCAAGCGGCACTAGGGCACAATTGCCCTTTTGCGAAGAACGACAAGCCACAGCTACACTTCTGCGCTGAACACCGGAAACCAAGCAATGGCTCAATCAGCCCATCGCGAACTCATATTCCACGCCCGAGCAGACACCAAGCCGCGGAAAGCCAACCGCATTGCCCATCTATATGAGGAAACCAGCTGCAACCTGCGAAAGCCGAAAGCAGCAGCACGGTAAGCAGCGCCCTGATTACAGGTACGTGGTGTACTGCACCACGCTCAAGGCGATGAACCCGACGACCACCACCAAGGCAAGCGCATCCATCACCTTAGGGTGCGGGCGCGCCATCAAGCGCTCCACCAGCGGATAGGCAAACCAGGTATAGATAAGGGCGCAGGCGCCCAGCAGCAAGTCGTTAGGCAGCCATGCCTGCTGCAGAATATTGAACGGCAAGCGGGAATTGTCCCACAAGGGGTACACGCCGGCTGCATCGGGCTGGTTCATCAAAAGCCCCATGCCGACCTCCATCGCCATGCAGGCAAGCACGCACACCACGTAGAATTCCAGGCCCGCCCCGAACTTCGTCTTACGTTTGTGCAGCATCCTGTCTTTAAGCGGTGTCAGGAATATCACGCACACCACCGCGCCCACACCGTACACCATGAAGGGATAGAACGGGTTGACCCGCACCATGGAATTCGGATCGTAGATGCCGAACACGTACAAGCAGAAAATGCACCAGGGGATTTCAAGCCAATGGCCCACCACACTGCACAGCGAGAAGTGAATTGCCATGTTGCGCCAGAACGCCCATGTTTTCAGGCGAGCCCGGTCGAATGCACCGTGGTAGTACACTTCCTGTTCTTCGGTTTGCGTGTCTGCCATGCCTGTCCCCTTTCCCTCCCCTTACCTTCACGGTTGAAGCGCATCAGAAGCGTATCAAATAAAAGCCCCTGTTATCAGCGGTTTTACTGGGATTATTAGCGTATTATCGTATAAGCGCACTTCACTATACCCCTCCCCCATCAAAACCCACGAAAGAGAGCCTTGTGCATTGCCAAACCATCAACATAACCATTGAAACGCTGGCGCTGCTGCTGACCCTGGTTCTTGTCGTGATATTGCTGAAAACGAAGGGGCACAGCAAGCAGTGGGCACTTTTGCTTGCCGCCACCACGCTTCATGCGGTGAACACCCTGGGCGACTTGCTTTCCTGGACGCTCACCAGCACCGAGGGGATGGTGGCCCTCACCCAGGCAAGCAACTTCACTACGTACTTTTTCGGAGCAGCAGCCTACACTGCGTTTGTCATCGCAGCATGCGGCGAGTTTCTGCGAAAGTCAAAGCCCGTGCCGTTTTTCGCCAAGGCGCTTACCGGCGCCATCGTTGCCTGCGGTGCAGCGAACGCGATCTTGCCCCTTGTGAACCTTCAAACCGGCATCCTGTTCACCATCGATGCAAGCAACACCTTCACCTGGGGGCCGCTTGACTGCCTCACCGAAGCCCTGTTCGCCGCGCAGATAGCGCTTTCCCTGCCCTTGACTCTTGCTCAGGCCGAAAAGGGCAAGCGCCTTACCGCGTTCGAGGTTTGGGTGTCGATGATGGCCCTACCGTGCATCAGCCTTGCCCTTGAGTACTGCTGGCCAACGCTCATGTTCGTGTATCCCGCCGTGGCGCTTTCGCTGCTGCTTGCTTACGCGGCTATGCAGGAAAAACAGGAACAGGAGCTCACCGCAAAGAAGCTCGAACTGGCAGAAAGCCAGTCACGTATGCTTTCCAGCCAGATAACCTCGCATTTCATGTTCAATTCCCTGCAAACGGTGCGCGAGCTGTGCGTGAGGGACCCGGCACGCGCCGCAAAGGCAATAGAGCTGTTCTCCGACTTCCTGCGTGGCAGCCTTGATGTTGCCGGAAGCAAAGACATGGTGCCCTTCGCGCAGGAAATTGCCCATGTGAAAGCGTACTTGAAGCTTGAGCAGATCGATACCGCCGGCTCGTTTAAGGTTGTGTGGGACATAACCTGCCAAGACTTTCGGATCCCCGCCCTTAGTGTGCAGCCCTTGGTCGAAAACGCCGTGCGCCACGGCATAGGCTCTTCGCAGAACGGGCTTATCCGCATCGCCTCGTGGGAAGACCCAGCGGGCTACCACATTTCGGTAGAAGACAACGGCTCGGGCTTCACGTCCGAGGAAAGCAATGGACTGGGCATCGCGCTCGACAACGTGCGCACGCGCCTTGACCTTCTATGCAGCGGCGCCCTTTCCCTTACCTCCAGCCCAGCAGGCACACGTGTCGCCATAACCATCCCCCTATGTTAGGAAACCATGATCACTTTAGCGGTAGACGATAAGCAACTTGCCCTCGATGCAATGAAACGCATCATGGCCTCGCTCGACCCCGAGGGAACCTGCTTGGTGGCGCATTCCGCCAACGAAGCGCTGGAACGCGCCGAGGAATGCGAACCCAACGTTGCATTCCTCGACATCGAAATGCCTGGTGGCGGCGGGCTTGAACTGGCCTGGAAAATGAAGGAGCAGTACCCTGAAACGAATATCGTGTTCGTTACCGCACATTCCGAATACGCCCTGGAAGCGCACGGCTTGTTCCCCAGCGGCTATCTGCTGAAACCCGCTACCGAAGAAAACGTGGGCAAGGCACTGGCAAACCTGCGCCATCCCGTTGCCAAACCAACTGGCGCACCCGAAAAACTTGAAATCCACTGCTTCGGGAACTTCGACGTGTTCTTCAGGGGCGAGCCTGTGCGCTTCAAGCGCAGCAAGACCAAAGAGCTTTTGGCCTATTTGGTTGACCGACACGGCTCGCGCTGGTGGGCGAGCTGATTTCCATCCTATGGGAAGACGGCTCGCGCACACCTTCGCGCCGTGCCCAGGTGCGCAACCTTATCAGCGACTTGCGCAGTACACTTGCCGCCGTGGGCTCCCAAGACGTTATCATGCGCGGGCGCGACGAAATTGCCATAGTGCCCGAAAACGTGGAATGCGACTACTACCGCTTCCTGAAAGGCGACCAGGCAACCGTGAACCAGTACCGCGGCCAGTACATGGCGCAGTATCCTTGGGCGGAACTCACCACAGGGCACATCTACCAGTCCATCCCGCTTCAATAGCGCTCCCCCAGCGCGCCGACACGTCCAAGAAGGGTGTCCTTCCGCAAACTAAGAAAGCACGGCCAGGGAAACACCTCCGTGGCCGCATAACGCAAGCAGGCCCCGCTTCGCAGTGAAGCGGGGCCTGCTTTTGCCATGCAATTGGTTGCAGGTGAGTATACTGCCGTTGCTAGAACCAACCGGTATAGGTTTTCTGCACCACCGCGCTGGCAACCCAGTTCGCCAGCGTGATGAAATCGAACACCGGCAAGCCGGTAGCTTTCTGGATTGCCGCAGCATACGGCGGCAAATCGCTGCATTCCAGCAAGATAGCCTTAACATCAGGGTGCTCGGCACACACCTTCTGCGCCAACGCACACAAGTCGTCGGTCAGCTTGCCATTGTCCAACTCGTACTTGCCCCAGCGGATAGGCGCAAAGCTTTCCATGTCGCCAACATTCTGGATAACAAGCCTTTCGGTGTTGCTTCCCACCTGGGAAAGCAATTCATCGTTTAAGCTGGAACCATCGGCTGCGAACACGGCAATGCTGCCGTTTTGGGCAAAGCCTGCCTTGATGGTGGGCAACTGGCACAGGCTGGACATGAACACCGGCACATCAACCGCCGCCGCCACATCTTTCTGAAAATGGGCAAAGTACCCGCACGCGCCGATGATGGCGCGCACACCCTGCGCTTCCAGTTTCTTGGCGGCATCGATGATCATCAGCTTGATGGCGGGATCGCCCGCAAACAGCTGCTCGATCTCGAAATCAACCACTTCGTAGCAAACGGGATAGTTGAACGTGCACGCATTGGCAACGTTGCCGGGAAGCTTCGGATAATCAAGCTTCACCGCAATGATGCCCAGCACCTGCCCCGAGAAACTACGGGGCGGAAGCCCGTGGGTGCCACGAACCTCCGCCTGCGTCTCAAGCGCGCCATACGCGCTTTTCCAGTTGCTCATTTACTCGCCTTCGGGGGCAACGTATTCGCCCTCGCGCAGGTAAGCCTGCATCTGCTCCTTCGTCATATGGCCGATGCCCAGCTCTTCAAGCGTCAGGCCGGTTTCGAAGAAGTTGGTCTTGTTCATGACGCCGCCCAGAACGATCATCGAGTCGATGATGGGCGTAGGCACGCCGAACTTCTTGCCCAGCTCATGGTACACATGGCAGCCAACAGGAACGTCTTCGGTGACGTAGCGGTTCTTGATGGTGAACGGGCCGGTGGCAAAGCCAACTTCCCACTGCTCTTCGAAGGGAACGATGCAGCCTTCGCCCATGTACTCTTCGCCCAGAACGCTGGTGCGCTGGTAGAACACTTCCTTCTTGAAGGGCTGGATGCCGACGCCCATAGCCTCTGCCAGGGCGATTTCCTCGTTGTAGAACTGGTACTGAACCTCGGAAATGGAGGGGCAGAAGGAATGGGAGTAGATGGAGTAGTCGTGGATGTTCTTATCAAGAACAGTGCCGAAGTTTTCCATCGTGGAAACGCCCAGAACGGTACCGGGAACATGGATGACGGGGTTCACGTTAGAGAAGCCGATGTCCATAACGGTGTCGCCGCATACAGCGCCGTCGCCTTGGGTGATGGCATCGAAGCAGCCCAGCGCCTTGGAGCTTTCGACGAAATCTTCAGTGTCCTTAGCAGGGAGCGCTGCGCCGCGCAGGGTGATGGCACGGTATACCAGCGAGCACGTAGGCTTGGCAACGCCACCCTCGGTGTCTACGCGCGTGCCGTAAGGAGCGCTCGACCAACCACCGATGATGACGTTCTTGGTGCAGCCCATTTCACGCATCATCTTGCGCAGCTTCAGGCTGCCGTAGTTGTCAGGGATGATGTGGATGATCTGGCCGTCTTCCAGCGCAGGAATAAGCTCGCGGAAGAACACTTCATGGGCGATGGAAGGAATGCCCACGATGATGAGCTTGGCGCCCTTCACAGCTTCGGCAACAGAGTTGGTTGCCATGGCGAATTCGCCCTTGCCCATGCGGCGGAAACCGTACTTGGTCTGCGTTCCCGGCGCCTTGTCCTGCAGGGTGATGCCAGTGCGCATTACCGTGCCCAGCGCCTTGTCGAAGAACGGATCAAGGTCGCAAATGCGAACTTCCTGACCTGCCAGCGCGCAATCGGCACCACAGGTCTTGCCAACAGCGCCACCGCCCAGAACGGCGATAGGAGCCTTGCGCAGCTCTTCTACGTTTACCAACTCAACAACCTCCTTAACGGATGGCCTTCCGGCCATATTCCGAAAAAACGCCCGGGCCCGACACAGAGCGAACCCAAGCGTTGCTTTTGTGCGCAGTAGAGAATACCACGCTATCGGATATATGTATAACCGATAGCGTGGTTATTCCTTATTCCCCTATCGGAATTCTTCCTAAAAGAAAAACCAATAGCAAGCAACCCTATTTATGCTTGGCCCTGCGGCGCTTCTTCGTAGAAACGGCAACCGCGCCCGAGCACAACGCAGTAAGCACGGCAACCAACCCAACAGCAGAATCGCCCGTCTTGGCCGAAACGCTTGGCGCAGTGGCATTGGCGTCAGAATCGGAACCAGCGCCCCCATCAGAGCCCGAACCGGGCTCGGTTCCCGGGCCGGGGTTCGGGTTGTCGGGATCAACGGGATCGGTGCCGGCGCTTAAGCCCTGGTAGATGTCATAGCGCACCTGGTCGGTTTTATCCCATGAAGAATTAAGTGAACTAAGCCCAACACTTACGAATTTGGTGCCGTTCCAGAAGCCACTGGGACCGCAATAGGAAACGCCGTACTTTACCGTGGTTAGGTCCGAATCGAAGAACGCAAGCTCACAAGCTTGTTCCATTGATCGACTTGTTAAGAAATCTGGGTACAGGCAAGCAACCACATTGCCCGCTTCTCCCGTCAAAAGACGAACCTTGGCGCTTTCCGAATCGATTCTATTGGCAAACTGGCACTTCGAAAGCACGTTGCCATCGAAAGAATACCTTGCAAGACAGCTAACCAGAGGTGCCGCACCAACAGCCGAACTATCGATTTCACGGCTAGCCATCACTATCGAGTTGCCCGTTACGGCAATCGCGTCTATAGCGGCAGCATCTTCAGCAGCGAAGTCACACATGCCGTCGATGTTCGAGAATGAAAGAGAATTGTTGAAAGCGTCATCTACGTTTCCGTAGAAATCTAGAGCACTCAACATGTCCTGAGAAAGCACCTTTACCCTATAACCAGGGGTGTCTCCATTATTTCCTCGGTAGACGGCACAATTCGAATTGCCCGCATCCATAGCGCCATCAGCACTTGAGATTAACGAGTAAGACGTCTGCAAATCCCCGTCGCTCTTGACGTCAAACTTCTTAAGCATCACTCCCGCCGAATAGCGCTGAGCCTCAACCAACGAACCCCCACAAGACAGAAGAACGGGATTGAACGCTTCCGTATCCGTTTCGGCGATGAGCTTATCCTGGGTAAGATCGATCCAGGCATACCACTTCGGCGCATCGTTGGAGCCTTGCAGGCTCAACACCGCGGTATTGTCATCAAGGAGTTTCGCCTCGAAAACAGCATTGCTCTGGCCATACACGCTATGGCTCGAGAGCCATCTACCATCTCCTGTACCTTGGATGCAAGCAGTCGAACACTGCGCAACGTCAGAAGCCGAGACACGGTTCACCAACAGGCAATCATCCGGATAGGGGCCTTCCCCTTCAAACGCCGAATTGAAAGCGCGTCCTTGGAAGAACACTTTCGTGCCGTCGCTTAGGGTAAGGGCGTTTGAAATAGGCTCGCGAAGCTGCTCACCCGGTATTGCAGTACTCGGATACGCTCCCGTTGTTTCTGGAACCAGCTCGCCGTCCTCGCCTACCGTAAGGGGAATGCGCACTTCGGGCGAATATACCGGGCCGGAAGAATCGCGACCCAAAACGAACAGGCCCTTGGGCAATACCAAATCGGCTTTAGTGCCGGGTGTGAACTCGGTCGGGTCGAGCGACCACGACACCCGGAACACGCCGCCGTCATTGCTTAGGCGGGCGATAATTGGATACTCGCCAAATTCGATCAACGGATCGAGGTTCGGATCCTCGTAATACGACACAGGCATGGAAAACGACAGTTCCCTTTCGTCAATGCATTGCACCGCAGAGTCGTCGACCAACTTGGCCGAGAATCCCGAAGGATCAACCGGCGTGCTTGCTGCATAGGAAACCGTTGCGGTGTCCTGCCCGTTTTCATCTTGCCCGTATTCCAGCGAAATGCCCGTGAAGCCCAACCCCAGATTCTCGAAGAAGTTAGTAGAGGGCGTGGTGGAAGGCGTTACGGAGGCGCCTTGTTCCATCTGGTGGAAATCGGTATTGCTCAAAGTCAACGCCTCGATGAACTTATCGTCATCCGGGTTATACGCATTGGCCTTTTGGAAATCAGTGCCCTCATCATTGAGTTCCGCCTGCACGCGGTACACGCGCAAGGCACCGCCATCCGGTACTTGGCTTATGTTCTGGTTCGCCGTTTTGGTGTCGTACTGCAGCAAATAGAACGAGGAAAGCAGACCATCGTCATCGAAAATGTCGAAGCTCTTCCCATCGGTGCACGAGGTTTTATCGCCCGCAACGGCAACGAACCCGCCCGTTTCGGAATCGTTCAGATCCATCGATCTCAGCACTTCCGAAACAGAGTCATCGTAATGCTGCGGCTCTTCGTTGCCGCGCTTCACCAGCACGCCATCGCTGCTCACCTTGATGCGGGTTATCGCCGAGCCGGGGATCCATCCAAGGATCCACTTCGAAAGCGCGCATTGGTCGCCGACGTTGTTGTACATCATGTCATAAGTGTTGATGCCCGAAGAGACCGCAACCGAACTGGAGCGGTAGGGATAGTAATCGGGCAAACCTAGGCAGTGGCCCGTTTCATGGATAACGGTGCGCACGGTTTCGGAATCGTCCGAAGGCTCATGGAGCAATACTTCGTTGCCCAAGGAAACGCCGGTGCCTTCAATTTCCTGAGTGTTCTGCGCATGGCGTTCGTTGCTCCACCACGTAGTGCCCCAACCGGTGGTTTCGCCACCGAAATGGATGTACACGCCATCGATCATCGTGTCGCCGTTGCCGTCGAACGAAGCAACATCGACTCCCTGCTTTGCCAATGCGGAAACCGCCTCATAGAATAAACCGTCAACGTTGTTGGTGTAGTAGTTGCGGCAATGCTGCGCCGTATAGTCGTACGCCTTCCCGTCGAACTTCAAGGCACCGTAGGAAGAACGCGTATAGTAAGCGTTCAGATTCTCGTAAGGCGCTTCGCCAGCAGATCCGTTGAACATGGCCTGCAGCGCTTCAAGGGAGTCGCCGTCTTTGAAGCCCATGGCAGGCTGGTCGCCTTCAGCGGGGAATGCCACACGGATAGCCAAAACCTTCGCCGTGCCCTGAAGCGGCATACCACTTGCCCAGGCAGAAGGAACCCAGCTACGCAGGCTACGCGCATTCGATGAGCCCTGGCGCTCCTTCAAGCTTTGCACCAAATTGCTGTCAAACGAATCATTGCCCAGGTTTTCCATATAAGCTTGGCGCTGCTCAAGCGTGCCATCAGCCTCGTAGGCGGCAAAATCGTCCTGCGTGGGAATGCAGGAGGCAAAGGCCACAGAAGGCAACCCCACAAACAAGCAGGTGGCAGCAATAAGAGCGGCGCACAATACGAGCGCAATCCAGCAAAAGCGGTACGGAACATCAAGATCCAATCTTTGTATATACGGCAGATGCTTTATTTCACCGCCGCTAACGTACCAAAAACGCATCAAAACGAACAATGAGCGCCGGCAAAAAGCCCACACCCACCGAAACAAAAAGCGGAGCCCACCAACGGCTCCGCCTAAACGTCTATTTTCGTTGCGTCCCGAGACGACCGGAAGGACTACGCTACCCCTGCGCGCGCCAAGTCTTCGTCAACCAAATGGCGCAAGTAGTCAGATCGCTTCATGCCCAGTTGCTCCGCCCTCGCGTCAATGGCAGCTATCTTGTTAAGCGGCTCCTTGAATCCCACTTGTTTCATTTTCTCACCGAATTTCAACGGACGGCCTACCATCGGTTCGCCTGACCAACCTTCTCCAGGAAATACGCCCTTTTCGATGTTTTCGCAAATAGCAGAAATGTCTTCTTCCTCGAAAACCTCACCGTTGCGCAAAACGAATCCCCCGCTAAGGTCGCCTTCTTGCAGAACGGCAACACTTGTCTTCGTTACGTCTTTTTCCGCTTGCATGACCGCCTCTTTTCCCTCTTTTGATCTTCAGCTCCCGCTGAACAGAGATGCTTATTGGACTGTTCGCATGGAATATCAAATACGAGCCATCAGCAGATTGCGCAGCAACCAGCTCGATTCCATTCCCCTTTAAGTCAAAGCCAATGGCAACCCAATAGGTATCGTCTCTTGGGCGCTTTACGCCCAGAGGGTCTTCCCATGCTTCTACGATTTGATGCACTGATAAACCGTGCTTAAACGCATGTGGGTGAATTATCAGCTTATCCAAAGTATATCCTCCCTCCTATTTTCGTACAACGAAATTAATTCAGCAGGGAAAACGCTACAGGCCAGGTGAGAAAGGCATGAGAAAACGTTGAGAAAATTGAAGTAAGGAAATAAGAAGCGCCACATTTTGCCGCAAGCGGAAGGAAGCGCAATGAGGAGTGCAAGCGCGACGACCTTAAAAAGCTAAATGGCAATCACGCAAAGGATTTGGGCTGCAATTGTTTTCTTTGCTACCATCGTGTCAGAACGAAACAGGAGGACCCATGGAAAACGAACCACTGCACCGCCCTATGCGCCAAGCAAGCCGCCAAGTGCGCAACGTCGACCAGCTGCACGCCATCGTTGAGGCATGCAACACGGTGCGCATCGGAGCATTCGACGAAGAGGGCATGTTCATCGTTCCCATGAGCTTCGGCTACGATTGGGCCGACCCTGAAAGCCCCGGCAACGCCGCCCCCACCCCACGGTTGGCCTTGTGGGTTCACTCCGCCGCCGAAGGGCGCAAGGCTGATCTGTTCAATCGCGAACCGCGCGTCGCCATCGAAATGGACATCGAAGACGGCGTGATCGACGGCCCCTATGCCTGCGCTTATTCATACGCCTATCGCAGCATCATGGGCACGGGCACTGTGCATCGCATTCAGGGCACCGATGCCAAGCGCTACGGCCTTACCCGCATCATGCACCACTTGGCACCCGAAGCCAGCGCCGGGTTCACCGACCAAGCCTTAGCCCGCACCAATATCTACTGCATAGACATCGACACTTTCACGGGCAAACAACGTGCCTAAACCAAAGGGCGGCCTATAAAGGTCGCCCTTTTTCGTGTCGCCGATGCCCCGACGAAATACCACGAAGAAAAGAAGAGCCTGCAGCCCCTATAAGGGATGCAGGCTCTTTTCGTAAGGGAGCAAGTGCCCCGTCAAAGATTCAAACGCATGGCAAACAAGGGATGCCCCAAGGGAGCTGCCCCGCATTATGTGGCACTGAAGCCATGCGACCAATGCCGGATCAACATACCAACTTCGATTCTTCCACCTTTTCGACGTACCAATTCAGGAACTTCATAAGGGGCTTTCTGAATACCAGGCCCAGCAACAAGAACGGCACCACGAACAGCAGAAGCTGGCCGATCTCTATCCAGAAGTCGTTGCAGTACACGCCCATCATGGCCGCACGCATAGCGCTGATAACATGCGTTGCCGGCAAGAACGGGCTCAGCCACTGGAAGAAGTCAGGCAACGTCTGCAGCGGGTAACTGCCACCGCCCGAAGTAACCTGGATGATAAGCAGGAACACGGCAATCGCCTTGCCCAAGTTGGCAAACGACACCACCAACGTGTAGATGATGAACGTGAACACCAACCCCGCCAGCCAGAAGCAGATCAGGTACAGCAAGGGCTCTTCAACCTGCACCTGCAAGAACAGCATGTTGCCCAATGCCAGAATGGTGGTTTGGCACAGCGAAACGAACGCAAACACGCCAAAACGTCCCAAGAACAGTTGGTGAAGTTTCGGGTAGCCCAGCTCCAATTGCGCCTTGCGTGAAACGTTCACCTTGATGGCAACCGCCAACAGCAGCGAACCAACCCACAGGCCCAATGTGGTGTACAGCGGAGCCATCTGGGAGCCGAAGTTCTCTGCCGGGAACACTGCATGGCGCTCAAGCTGCACCGGCGCCGCCAAGGCGGAAGCCAACGCATCCGGGTCAGAGTACAGTACCGTCTTCAACTGCTCGATATCGCCCGAAGAGAGCGCTTCGTACATCGCCGCAGAAAGCGAAGTGAACTTCTCGGCTGAAGAATCAAGGTCCGATGCCGTGTCGAGCAGCTTCTGCTTTGCCGTGGCAATGCGCCCAGACAAGGAATCCGCACCGTTCTGCAAGTCGTCGCTCACCGAATCAAGCGTGGAAGCGCTCGAGGAAAGCGAGCTTGACATGGAGGAAATCTGGCCCATCAACGTATCAAGCTGGGGCTTGATGGTGGAATTGTAGTCGTCAGAAAGCTCGCCCACGCTCTGCTTTGCCTCGTCGATCAGGCCGCTTACCTCCTGATGCTTGCTTTGGGCATCGGCATTGCCGCTCTCGATGCCGCTAGCGGCATCGGCAAGTCCCTTCGCCAAAGCCTCCTGGGAGTCAGCGGAAACATGCATCTGCTTTGCCAGGCCCTCCAAGGTCTTCTGCAAGTCGGGGTCAGTCTGCTGGGCAGCCAAATCGTCGATCTGGCTTGCGAGCGACTCGAACTGATCTGCTTTGCTCTTCACCGAATCAGCCTGCGAGCGCAGATTCGTCGCTGAGGAGCCGGCCAAATCGCCCGAAGAAGCGAAAGCGGCATCAATGGAGCTGGACAAGCCGTCATAGCCCGAAGCACTGTTCGAAATAGCCTGGCCCAACACATCGTTCGAAGCCTTCAGTGCATCGCTCATGGAAGAAACCGAGTCTTTTGCCTGATTGGCGGAATCCATCACCTGCGAAGCAGAGTCACCTGCCTGGCCCAGCAGCTGCGCCGAACCCGTTACCAGCGACTGCGACGCATCGAGTACTGAAGCATAGGTCTTCAGCGTTTTCGAGGCATCGGACATCTGAGCGCCCATCGAGTTCACATGGTCGGCCAAATCGCCGAGCCTACTATCGAGGTTCGCATTGTCGGAGTACTTCAACAACGAAGACGCCACATTCAAGCCGACCTCGGTAATGGTTTTGGTGAACACCTGGTTCACCATGTCCGATGCCTTGCTAGCACCTTGGTCGGTCAGCTTCGGCGCGACCACATTCTTCTTGTCGTTGCTGTAGTAGATCAAATCAGCATGGGACGACTCGTCCGAATAGAACGTCATCATATCCTTGCTGAAGCTTTCAGGGATGACCACCGCAGCATAGTACTTGCCCGATTTGGCGCCATCCATGGCGTCGTCTTCATCGGTAAGGATCCAATCCATCTGGTTGTTTGCCAGAAGCGACGTGGAAACCTGCTCGCCCATGTTCACTTTCAGGGGCACCAAGTCGCTCTGGTACCCTTCGTCGTTGTTCACCACGGCAACCTTCAAATTGCCCGTGTTGTGGAACACATCCCAGCAGGCAAGCACGTTATACCAGCTGAAGATGGAAGGCAGCAGCACCAAACCCAAAATGATGAGTCCGGTAACCAGGTTGCCGAATATACGCTTCATGTCGTTGACGAAAAGCTGCCAAATAACTTTCATTACTTCGCACCGCCCTTCAGCTCAACGGGTTTCGGAGCCGGCGAATCGGAAACGCCGTCGCGCGCTTGGAACAGCTCGCGCAGCTCGTCATCGGAAAGGTCGTCCAAGGCAATCTCGTGCGCCAGCCTATCGCGGACGAACTCAACCACCACAAGGAACAGGATGATAAGAACCAACCATGCCAGCCAACAGGTAAGCACGATCACCTTCTCGAAGCCCAGTACCGAGAGGATGGGCGTGACGATGGCGGGAACCGCCAAACCGAAAATCATGCTGCCCTTTCTCAGCTTCGGATACAGATGCATGAAGCGCTTGGCGCTCTGGGCAAGTTCGCTTCGATACTCCGTCCTGTCAGCAAGAACGCGGAACAGCTGGTCCATGCGATAACGCCGCGCAGGCAGCTCGGATTCCTCGCCGTTCAGAATATCGGTTGCGGCAATCTGCTTGTTGAACATCCGATTCACATTCGTCAGGAACGGACGCACCAAGAAACCGCCCACAAAGAACACCAGGAAGTACAGCAGCAGCATGCCCATTTCGCCGCCCCACTGGAATCCGTAGAAGCCCGCGATGGTTTCGCGCAGGGCGTTGATGCCATACGTGAACGGGAATACCGGATACACCGCCTGGAAGAAATCGGGCGTCATCTCGATGGGGTACAAGCCCGTGGCACCAGGAATCTGCACGAAGATAAGGATGATGCACAAGCCCTTGCCAATATGCTGGAACAGCACCGACAGCGCGTACTGGATGCACAGATACGTAAGCGAGGCGAACACCGCCGTCAGGAAGAACAACGGCACACTTGCCACTTGCACGCCCAAGAAGAGGTTGCCCGCGCAGCACACAATGGCCTGCAGGGAAACAAGCGGGGCCAAGAACAGCCATTTGCCCAAGTACCGTTCACGTGAGGAAAGGTTCGGGATGCCCTCGTCGTCAACCTCCTGACGCAAGATAACCAGCAGCATGAACACGCCGATCCACAGCGTCATGTTCATGAACAACGGAGCCATGGCAGAGCCGTAGGCGTTCACCGAATACAGTTCCACCGTCTGCAGCTGCGTGGGCGAAAGCATGAAGTCGGCAATCTTGCTGGCGTCCAGCCCGTCCTTGCCGAACAGGTCGCCCAATGCGCCAGCCGTGCCCAGCGCCAAGAGATCGGTTTTCACCGTGTCGATATCAGTCTGGAAACCGGAAAGCACGCCATCGGTCTGTCCCAACGCCGTTGCCGTGGTCTGCAGCGCAGAGTTCAGCTGGTCGAGCGCCGTCATGGACTGGTCGATAAGCAAAGCCTGGTTGGAAACCGCCGTGGAAAGACCCGCCAGCGAATTGGAAAGCTTCGTGGTGCCGTCGTTCAAGGCAGGAAGCGTTTCGCTGGTAAGGCTCCCGCGATAGGAATCGGTGTTCTTCAGCGTGCTCTGGAACGCGCTGTTCACCTTGTCGGTTGCGGAGTTGATGTCGTTCGAGGCAGCCTGCAGCTTCGCGTAGCTGTCGCTTGCGCCGCTGATGGCGCTTTTCAAGTTCGCGTTCTGGGTTTCCAGAGAGCTTGCTGCAGAAAGAAGCGCTTGGCTTGTGGATTCGTCCATGCCGGGCGTTTCCGCCAAATCCTTCAACGACTTGATAGCCGCTTCGTTCATGGAAACCACCGCATTGCCCTGCTCAACGGCAGCGTTCACGGTTCCCTCGGCACCCTGCACCGAGCCGTTCACCTGCCCCACCGCAGCCGTTGCATTGCTGGCCGCCTGGGAGGAAAGCTGGGAAGACTTGTCCAGCACGCCCGTCATCTGCGTGACGAACGGCCCCAACGCGTTCTGGGTTTCGGAAAGCAGCTGCGATGCCTCGGAAAGCTGCGTGCTCAAGTTAGAGATATCGCCCTTGGCGTTCTGGAGCCTGTTCTTCGCGTCGTTGGTCTTCGAAGACAAGTCGTCCGAAGCAGAAGACAAGTCGGCAACGGCGTTGCGCGCATCGGCAAGTGACGCGTTGGCTTTATCGAGCTGCACGCCGATAGACGTCTTCGCGCCATCAAGGTCGCTTTGCGCCTGGCCCACGCTCTTGTTCACCACATCGGCAACAACGCCGCTTACCGTGGAAACGAACGTGGAGTTGATGGTTTCATCAAGCGTGTTGGCACCGGTGTCGGTTACCTTCGTCGAAACGCCGCCCGCTTTCTCGTTCACGTAATATTCAAGCTTCGGTTGGGTGAAATCGCCCGTGAGGAACGTGGTTACGTCATAGCTGAAGTCGGAGGGAATGACGAACGCCGCATAGGCCTTGCCCGAGTTCACCTCTTCCATGGCGGTGTCTTTGTCGGTGAACGTCCAACCTAGCTGATCGTTGGTTTGCAGCTGATCGACCACCTGTCCGCCCAGGTCAAGGTCACCCATGCCGTCCATAGTGGCACCCTCGTCTTCGTTTACCACGCACACGCGGATATTGCCCGTGTTGCCGTAGGGGTCCCAAAAACCAACAACATTGAACCAGGTATAGAGAGAAGGAAGCACGACCAAGACGAACACAACCGTCAATGCGGCGGGCGCCTTGAGCAAGCGCAGGTAATCGCGCTTGAGAACGCGGAGGGCATTCTTCACGCTTGGGGACACCTCCTTATGCCTTGTGCCTGCGCCGAGGAAAGCGCAGGCTTACTTATATATAGGTAGAACTTTGTTATTGTAGCCCGCCGGGCAAAAACGCCCATGGCGGCTATAGCCCTTTACAGAAACTCCCCATTTGTAGAAAAACCAAACGCTTCACGCTGTTTGTTGGAAACGGCACCAGAAGGCCCCGCTTTGCAGAGCTGGCACCCGGAGCACTGCAAGAAACCGCCTTTCGCCCGAAACAAGGCGCCCCGCAACCCTTAGCGCAATCGAAACCGGCAAGAAACACGGAACACGCTACAGTGAGAAGCGAGCAACAAGCACCAAGAAAGGCAGGGCGTATGGCAAGCTTCCGCATAACCGCTGCTGGCGACTGCGCTCTCAACATCGAGTTCGGCACCACCATATCCCCTGAAACCGGAGCGTTGGTTCGTGCGGCGGCAAAGCGGCTTGATGCGGCGCCCATTCCCGGCGTGACCGAAACGTTGCCTACCTTCTGTTCCCTTATGGTTTGCTACAACCCAATGGAACTGGGCTACGACGAGCTTTGCCGTGCCCTTGAAGCGCAGCTGCAAGATATTGCACCTGACAGCGATGAATCAAAACGCGTGATCGAAATTCCCGTATGCTACGGAGGCGCCTTCGGCCCCGATATCGAAACAGTGGCGCAGCATGCCGGCCTTTCCGTCAGCGAGGTAGTCTCCCTGCACACCGGGCACGATTACCTTATCGACATGCTGGGCTTCCTTCCCGGGTTCGCCTATCTTGGCGGGCTTGACAAGCGCCTGCACACCCCGCGTCTGGCAACCCCCCGCACCGTGATAGAAGCGGGCTCGGTGGGCATCGGCGGCGCGCAAACCGGCATCTATCCCCTTGCCTCTCCGGGCGGTTGGCAGCTGATAGGCCGCACGCCCTTGCGCCCTTACGACCCAACACGCGAAGAACCCATCCTCTACCAGGCGGGCGATTACCTGCGCTTCGTCCCCATAACCGAAGGCGAGTACCACGCCATAGAGCGGCAGCTTTCCGAGGGCACCTACCGCTACCGTGTCGAAACGAAGGAGCACCGATGAGCATCTTCGTGAAAAAGCCGGGGCTTTCCACCACCGTGCAGGACCTGGGCAGAACGGGCTTTTTGAGCAGCGGGTTTTCCCCTAACGGCGTGATGGACCGCCATGCCGCACGCATCGCGAACATCCTGGTTGGCAACAACCAGAACGCGAGCGTGCTCGAATTCGTGCTGGCCGGCCCCACGTTGCGCTTCACCAAGAAAACCTACGTTGCACTTGCCGGCGCCGATTTCCAAGCGCGTGTGAACGGGGAGCAAGTCCCTTTGAACCAAGCATTCGAGATCCCCGCCGACGCCGTTCTTGAATGCGGGGCAGCCCACAAGGGCATGTTCGGCTACCTTGCCTTCGCTGGCGGCGGGCTTGATGTCCCTTCGGTCATGGGAAGTGCTTCGACCAACCTCAAATGCGGCATCGGCGGTTGGCACGGCCGCGCCCTGGCATACGGCGACTGCATTCCGCTGGCATCGAACCTCACGTTTCTTGCAAACCTGCCGCTTCGCACCATACCCGCCGAAGAAGAACCCGCCCAAGAAACCGACCCGATAATCTTGCGCGTAATACCCGGCCCGCAGGAAAACCTGTTCACCGAGCAGGGTGTGGAAACGTTCTACGGCCAACGGTTCAGCACTACGTCGCAGTCCGACCGCATGGGATTCCGCCTTGAAGGCCCAGCGATCGAAACGAGGCATGGCTCGGACATCGCATCCGACGGCATCGCCTTCGGGGCCGTGCAGGTTCCCGCCCACGGCAAGCCCATCATCATGTTGGCAGACCGGCAAACAACCGGAGGCTATGCCAAAATCGGAACGGTTGCCAGCGTCGACCTTCCGAAGCTGGTTCAATGTCGCCCCGGCAGGGAAATCAGGTTCCAGCGAATAAACGTGCAAGAAGCACAAGCGCTGTATCGCGAAGAGGAGCGCACCTTGCTTGCATACGAGCATGTCCTGCAAAACCCCGGGCCGTGCACCTGCAATGCACGCCGCGCGGCAGCAAAGCTCGGTGAGCTTCTGAAGCAACGCACCGAAAACAACCCCCTCTGGCTGAAACAAGCCCTGGTAAAGGAGCACCCATGGACATAAACGAAGTCAAGGAATACCTCACCCTTATGGACGAAGCGGGCCTTACCGCCCTGCGTGTCGCGGAAGACGGCAAGGAAATCTTCTTGGAGCGTAAACCCGCCGCAGCACCTGTAGTCGTCGGAACGCCGCAGCCCCAACAAGCAGAAGCGAGCATGGGAGCGCCCGCGAGCGCCCAAGACGAGGGCATCACCGTGTGCAGCCCCATGGTTGGCACCTGCTACCTGGCCCCCAGCCCCGACGACGCGCCCTATGTTTCAGCAGGCAGCGCCGTTGAAGCAGGCCAGACCCTTGCCCTGGTGGAAGCCATGAAGATGATGAACGAGATAAGCGCGCCTGCCGCCGGCACGGTGACTGAAATCCTAGCCGCCAACGGCGAACAGGTCGAATTCGACCAGCCCCTCTTCGTCATCGAACCGAACTAGAGGAAACGCCATGTTCACCAAGATCCTTGTTGCCAACCGCGGCGAGATTGCCGTGCGCATCATACGCGCTTGCCACGCCCTGGGCATCCAAGCGGTAGCCGTATGCTCCACCGCCGACGCGGACGCCCTGCCCGCACAGCTTGCCGACGAATGCGTGTGCATCGGCAATCCCGCCCCGCAGGAAAGCTATCTGAAAGGCAGCGCCATCATCGAAGCTGCGCTTGCCACGGGCTGCCAAGCCGTGCACCCCGGCTACGGCTTCCTTTCCGAGCGCAGCGATTTCGCACGCCTCTGCGAGGAAAACGGCCTTGCGTTCATCGGCCCTGTTCCCGACATCATCGACCGCATGGGCAACAAAAGCCAGGCACGGCGCACCATGATGGGAGCGGGCGTTCCGGTGGTTCCCGGCACCAAGCAAGCCGTGCACTCGGTCGAAGAGGCCCTGCCCTTGGCCCGCGAAATTGACTGGCCCATCATGATCAAGGCTTCATCGGGCGGTGGCGGCAAAGGCATGCGCGTCAGCGAAAGCGAAGATGACTTCGCCGCCATGTTCAACGTGGCACAGCGCGAGAGCGTGAACGGCTTCGACGACGACACCATGTACCTGGAGCGCGCCGTGATGAACCCGCGCCACGTGGAAGTGCAGGTTATCGCCGATTCCTTTGGCAATGTGGTTTCCTTGGGCGAGCGCGACTGCTCGGTGCAGCGCAACCATCAGAAGATGATCGAGGAATCCCCCTGTCCCGCATTGCCTGAACGGGTGCGCAGGGAAATGGGCGAAGCGGCTGTACGGGCGGCGAAGGCCGTTGGCTACACTTCGGCCGGCACCATCGAGTTCTTGGTGGACCAAGACGCCAACTACTACTTCATGGAAATGAACACGCGCGTACAGGTAGAGCACCCCGTGACGGAAATGGTGTCGGGATTCGACATCATGCGCGAAATGATACGCGTTGCCGCAGGCGAGCGTTTGAGCGTTTCGCAAGAAGACGTCGTCTGCCGCGGATGCGCCATCGAATGCCGCATCAACGCTGAGCAGCCCAACAATAAGTTCCTGCCCTCACCTGGCACCATCACGGCACTGCATCTGCCTGGCGGCAACGGCGTGCGCGTAGACACCGCCGCATTTGCCGGCTGCAGCATACCGCCGTACTACGATTCGCTGGTGGCGAAAATCATCGTGCACGCGGAAAACCGCGCCGAGGCGCTAGCGAAGATGGACGCCGCCCTTGATGAAACGGTTATCTTGGGAATAAACACCAATCTTGATTTCCAGCAGGCCATTATCCGAAACAGCACGTTCCGCAACGGCGAAGCGAACACCGGGTTCATCGAGAAGTTCTTGAAAGGAGAGCTGTAGCATGAGCACCCCACTTTCCCTTTCCGATTTGAAAAACGCCACCCCAAGGCAAGTACGCCACGCCATCCGCGATGGCCGCTTCGACCAGCCCACCAGTGGCTTGTGCCCCGGATACGCCCAGGCAAACCTCATCGTTTTGCCCAAGGAAGACGCTTATGACTTCCTGCTGTTCGCCCAGCGAAACCCCAAGCCCTGCCCGTTGCTCGAAGTAACCGAGGTAGGTGCACGCCAGGCCACCATCTGCGCCACCGACTGCGACATCGCAACCGACTTCCCGCGCTATCGCATCTACCAGAACGGCGAAATGGTAGAAGAGACCACCGACGTGTCTGCCTATTGGCGCGACGATTTGGTGAGCTTCGTCATCGGCTGCTCGTTCAGTTTCGAAAGCGAGCTCATCGAAGCCGGCATCGAGATGAGGCACAACACCATGGGGCGCAACGTCTCGATGTACCTTACCAACATCGATTGCACGCCCGCCGGCTCCATGAGCGGCAAGATGGTGGTTTCCATGCGCCCCATCCCCTACAACCAGGTGGTGCAGGCAACGCAGATCTCGGGCGCCATCCCCAAGGTGCACGGTGCGCCCATCCATATCGGCGACCCGACGCAAATCGGCATCGCTGACCTTTCCAAGCCCGATTTCGGCGACCCCGTTGACATCCGTCCTGGTGAAGTGCCGGTGTTCTGGGCCTGCGGCGTGACCCCGCAATCCATCGTGATGAACTCCAAGCCCGCCTTCGCCATCACGCACGCACCGGGCTGCATGCTTATCACCGACACCAAAAACGTAAGCCTGAAATTCTAGGATGACAAAATGGGGACAGTCCTCATTTTGTCATTTCTCTGAAGGAGCGCGATATGCCAACCATCGACTTGAACAGCGATTTAGGGGAAAGCTTCGGTCGTTACACCTTGGGCTGCGATGCCAAGATCATCCCTTTGGTAAGCAGCTGCAACATCGCCTGCGGCGCCCATGCCGGCGATCCTGTTGTTATGCGACGCACGGTTGAAATGGCAGCGCATGCGGGCATTGCCTTGGGCGCTCATCCAGGGTATCCCGACCTTCAAGGCTTCGGCCGCAGGAACATGGCGCTTTCGCCCGATGAGGTGTATGCCTACGTCCTGGCGCAGATCGGCACGCTTTCGGCCTTCTGCACCGCACAGGGCACCCGTCTGCATCATGTGAAACCGCACGGCCAGCTGTACAACACTGCTGCGAAAGACGCGGAAACGGCGCAAGCCATAGCCCAAGCCGTGCACGACTTCGATCCTTCCCTGGTTTTGGTGGGGCTGGCGGGAAGCAAGCTCATCGAAGCGGGAAACGCTGCAGGCCTTGCCACAGCGCAGGAGTTCTTCCTGGACCGCAACTACAACAACGACGGCACCCTGCGCAGCCGCACCTTACCCGATGCCGTTATTGCCAACGAAGAGTTCGCCATCGCGCGTGCCGTGGAGGCCATCAAAACTGGCATTGTGAAATCATACGAAGGCGCCGAACTTGCCATGCACCCCGACACCATCTGCGTCCACGGCGACACCCCCCAGGCACTAGCCTATATACGCCGCATCCGCAAAGCCTTCCAGGAAAACGGCATCGAGATAGCGCCGGTACAGCACTAATTCCTTTGTTTATCCAGCTGCAAGCACAAACAAGACAGCGGGGAGGCATGCCCTCTCGGGTCTCTCTGGAGCGCGGTTTGAAAAGAATTGAATACAAGAAATCGCCCCAAGTATTCGATCGCTGATGAAGGGATAGGGTGAACCATGCGTCGAACCATATCCGCGATTTCCATCACTAATTAAAAAATCAATTCTTTGAAAACCGAAATAAGCGCAAGCGAGACCCGAGAGGGCATGACTCTCCATAGCCTAGCGAACTCTCGCCCCGACCGATTGAGGCCCAGCTGTGCCATCAGAACCCCGCGCAGCGTCATCGCGCCTCGTGAGTCTTGCGCTGTTCGGCAGAACGGCGCAAAGCATTACTTGGCCGAGGTAACCTCCAAAAGGATGCGGCGGAAGGCATCCACCACCTGCCAGCGCTCGGAACGCATAGGGATTCCCAGCTCGATGGTGTAACGGGATTGCGACGAAAGCGGAATACGCAGCAAATCGCCCGAAACCATGGGGGACGCATCCAGCATGTCGGTCGGGCAGAACACCGCGCCCAACCCCTCGGCGCACAGCGTGAGCAAGGTAGGCATGTTGCCGCTGGTGGCAACCACATGGGGTTTGATGCCCGCATTACGCAGCTCCGAATAGGCAACACGGCCGGAAATATCATCTACCGAGCCCAGGATGAACGGGCACTTCTGCAAGGCGCCAATGCCGTTGCTGGCAAGCGTGGCGGCGGCTGCCTTGGCATCGGTGCCCATAACCTTGGAAAGCACGTCGGCGCGCACGGCAAGCACGATTTCCTCTTCGTAGATCGGCTCCACTTCCACCCCAGGACAGGCACCCTCGAAGCGGGCAATGCACACGTCCACCTCACCGCGCTCAGCACTGCGAAGCAGATTGCGGTTCGTGTCCTCGACCAATTTCACGCTTACCGCGGGGAGCTCTTCAGACAAGCGGCGAACAACTTTAGGCATCAGGTAACTGCCGCGCGTGTGTGAAACGCCCACTTTCAGCACGCCGGCACCGCCGCCGGCCACTTCGCCGATCTGACGGATCATGTCCTGCTGGGCCTGGCGCTGTTCACGTGCATACAGCAAAAACACCTGGCCAGCAGAAGTAAGCGAAAGCGGGGTACCACGTACCACCAGCTTGGCACCAAGGTTGCGCTCCAGTGAAACCAAGCGAGCACTGAGCGTTTGCTGCGAGATCTGAAGCTCGTCAGCCGCTTTGGTGAAATTCTCGTTTTCGGCAAGCTTTATGAACCAGTCCCAGCCTTCGAGTGCCATGTTCGCCTTCCTTGCTTTATTTAGTAGTTTCAATTGTTCGATAGGGCAATCGCTTTAGAGCATTCTCCGAAGCGAAAGGACGCTTTCTTTCGGTTCGGCCCACCCTAGCAGATGCCGGGCATCCAACCATGAACGCCGTTCACCCCTACCAGAATACCGCTATCCAATGATTTTTGTTGCATAACAAAATTAATCATACTTTTACAAAAAATAAACGGTCGGTTCACGTAAAATCATCAAACAACGAAACGTTGAACGCTCTCGGCGCCGGGTTTTCAAGCCAACGCGGACAAACCCCGCGCCGAGGCGTTCGCCTTTCGCAAGAAGGAAACAAGCAGAAGAAAGAGAGAAGGACATGAAGAAAAAGCTTCTGGCTATTTTCGTCGCAGCTTGCGCCGCGTGCATGGCACTCGCACTGGTTGGCTGCGGAAGCAACAGCTCATCGAGCGACAACAAGAGCAGCAAAGAACTGCGCTTCGTAACCGGCGGCGAATCCGGCACGTACTATGCCTATGGCAGCGTTCTTGCCCAGTACGCAACCAACAACGCTGGCGTTAAGGTAAACGCTCTTTCCAGCGAAGGCTCCAAGGCAAACATCCAGTCCCTGGAAAGCAACGAAGCTGAGCTCGCATTCTGCCAGACCGACGTTGCAACCTACGCCTACAACGGCACCAACCTCTTCGACGGCGCAGCTTACAAGGACTTCTCCATCGTGGCAGCCCTGTACCCCGAGCAGGTTCAGATCGTAACCTGCAACCCCGATATCAAGACCGTTGCCGACCTGAAGGGCAAGACGGTTTCCGTTGGCGCTGCCAACTCCGGCGTGTACTTCAACGCAGTTGACATCCTGGGTGCATACGGCCTTGACGTAAGCAACGACATCTCCGCGGTATACCAGAACTTCGCCGACTCCGCTGACTCCCTGAAGAACGGCAAGGTTGACGCAGCATTCATTGTTGCCGGCGCTCCCACCACCGCCATCACCGACCTTTCCACCTCCAAGCAGGCCTACCTGGTATCCATGGACGCAAGCCACATCGCAAAGCTCCAGGAGACCTCCCCTTACTACGCAACTGCCACCATCCCTGCTGGCACCTACAGCGGCATGACCTCTGACACCACCACCGTTTCCGTTCTCTCTGTTGTTCTTGCCAACAACTCCGTAAGCGAAGACGACGTGTACAACTTCACCAAGTCCCTCTTCGACGGTGCTCAGAACAACGCTGACGCACATGCCAAGTACAAGGAACTCAACCTTGAAACCGCTGCTTCCATCACCTCCGTTCCCTATCACGCAGGTGCTGCCAAGTACTTCAAGGAGCAGGGCATCGACGTTCCCACCGCTGAATAAGCATCCGAACGCAATCGCCAAACGGCACACAACCAGCCAGGGTCGCAACGAAGTTCGTTGCGACCCTGCTTTGGTACTTCAACGTTAGGTGCCTGGTGGGCTTTCGCCATTGCAGCACCGCAGGAAAACCCACCACGCACCCAAACCATGTGCAAACGTCCCCAAAAGGAGAGCTATGAGCATATTTGGAACAGAGAAGCTGAACATCAGAAAGAAAGCCGACGTCAAGAAAGACGAAACCGTTGTTCCCACCAACAGCGACGTTGATGTCGACGAGGTAATGCGCAAGTACGACCGCGAGTCGAACACGCGCATCTGGCAGGGCGTTCCGAAGGCCATCATCACCGGCGTGATGGTGCTGTTCTCGGTGTACTGCCTGCTTATGACGCTGTTCAGCGTTGAACAAGCCGAAACCCGCCTGGCGCGCTTCTTGGCGTTCGTCATCATCATCGGCTACCTGATGTACCCCGTTAAGAAAACGGGCCACGCTCCCAACCACATCCCCTGGTACGACATCGTGCTCATGGTGGTGGGCGCTGGATCGTTCCTCTACTTCTCCGTCAATGCGGTCGACATCATGATGATGGGCACCCGCATCGGCACGCTTGAAGTGGTGCTGGGCATCTGCGGCATTGCCGTGCTCATCGAGCTGTGCCGCCGCTGCGTGGGCATCCCCATCATCGTGGTGGTGGGCTGCTTGCTTATCTACGCCTTCTACTGGCAGTTCAGCCACGGTTCCGATGCGTACCGCGCTCTTTCCAACATCGTGCAGAAGCTCTTCTACACCACCAGCGGCGTAATCGGCACGCCCACCAACGTGTGCTACACCTACATCGTGCTGTTCATCATCTTCGGCGCGTTTTTGGAGCGCACCGGCATCGCGAACTTCTTCATCAGCTTCGCCAACCGCATTGCCGGCTGGTCTTCCGGCGGCCCGGCAAAGGTTGCCGTAATCTCCTCGGCGCTGTGCGGCATGGTTTCCGGCTCTTCGGTAGGCAACACCGTTACCACCGGTTCGGTGACCATCCCCATGATGAAGAAAACCGGCTACCGTCCCGAATTCGCAGGCGCTGTTGAAGCGGCTTCTTCCACTGGCGGCCAGATCATGCCTCCTATCATGGGCGCTGCCGCCTTCCTGATGGCAGAGTACATGGGCATCCCCTACATCCAGGTTGCCACCATCGCGCTTATCCCCGCCATCCTCTACTTCGGCGGCATCTTCTGCACCGTTCACCTGGAAGCCAAGGCACGCGGCCTTAAGGGCATCCCCTTCAACGAGCTTCCCACCTGGATCTACCTGCTGAAGAACTGCTATCTCATCATCCCACTGGTCGTGCTGGTGTGGATCGTTTCCGCCGGCGTGTACACCATGGCGGTTTCCGCGGCCATCTCCATTTTCGTGGCGTTCGTCATCGGCTTCATCCACTTCCTGCTTACCAACTGGGAAGAGCGCACCGAGGAAGACACCTTCGGCAGCGTGCTGCTTGAAACCTGCAAAACCGCCCTGTGGACCGCCGCCGACGCTTTCGCCGCTGGTGCCCGCAACTCCATTGCCGTTGCTGTTGCCTGCGCGCTGGCTGGTATGATCGCCGGCTGCATTACGGTAACCGGCCTTGCCTCCATGCTCATCAACGCCATCGTGCTTGCGGCAGGCGACTTCCTTATCATCGGCCTTATCCTTACCATGCTGTGCTGCATCGTGCTTGGCATGGGTGTTCCCACCACGGCGAACTACTGCATCATGGCAGCAACCTGCGCACCGATCCTTATCCAGCTTGGTGTGCCGCTGGTATGCGCTCACTTCTTCGTGTTCTACTTCGGCATCCTGGCCGACATCACGCCGCCGGTTGCCCTTGCCGCCTACGCAGGTTCGGCCATCGCAAAGTCGAAGCCGATGAAGACCGCCGTCACGGCATCGCGCTTGGGCATTGCCGCCTACATCGTGCCGTTCATCTTCGCCTTCTGCCCTGCCCTTATCATGCAGGCGCCCGTTGAGCCCTATATGGTGGTGCTCAACACCGCTATGGCGCTGTTCGGCCTGTTCGGCGTTGCCGCCGGCCTGCAGGGCTACCTGTTCGGCAAGATCAACCCCGTGCTGCGCGTCCTTGCCGTCGTCGCCGGCATCGCCATCATGCTGCCCATGTCGGAAGCAAACGGCATCGCTTCGTTGGGTATCAACGCCATCGGCTTCGTGTTCGTCTTCGCGGTGTTCGCCTATCAGAAGCTCAAGCACGGCAAGAAAGACAAGGGCGAAAAGGCTGCAGCCTAACCGCGGCCAGATAAACCCCACAACGCTGTTGTTTGGCGCTAAAATCACAGGGCTGGTGCATATGCCAGCCCTGCATTAAACGCACACCGCTATCTTCGATAGGAACGATATGGACTACAAAGAGACAATCTGGGTAACCGGCTGCAACGGCCACCTTGGTCGCGAAATCGTGAAGCGCCTGAAGGCAACCTACAACTGCACGGTAGTCGGCACCGACAAGGAACTGATGGTCACCGACCCCGAGCGCATCGAGGCCTTTGCACAAGACCTGCGCCCCGACGTGGTTATCAACTGCGCGGGCATTTCCCGTTCCGTCACCGGCCTTTCAAACCGTATCCATGCTTACGAGGTGAATGCCCTGGGCGCTCGCAACGTGGCCCTTGCCGCCAACAACGTGAACGCGCTGATGGTGCAGATTTCCACCGACGACGTGTTCCCCGTGCGCATGGCCGAGCCCGCCAACGAGTTCGACACGCCCCACCCCGAAACACCCTACGGCAAGTCGAAGCGCGCCGGCGAGGTAATGGTGCGCGACACCACGCCGAACCACCTCATCATCCGTTCTTCCTGGGTGTACAGCATCGATGGCGGCCAGGTAAAGGATGCGCTCGACGCTGCCGCCGCTGGCAAGACCATTTCCGCCCGCACCGACCAGATCGCATCGCCTACCTCTATTTCCACCTACGTTGATTTCCTTATCAAGGCCATCAACCGCAAGGCAACGGGCGTTCTGCACGTTACCAGCCGTGGCATGGCAAGCCGTTATGGCTTCCTCTCGTACGTGCTGAACACCTGCGGCTACGATGCCAACGCCATCTTGGTGCCCGAGTCCGACTTGGTCACGGCAGAGCAGGTTGAGCTCGAAAGCCTGATGCTTGAAATGTTCGGCGCCGAGCTTCCCACCTGGCAAGACGACGTCAAGTCGTACTTCAAGGAAGTCGGTTTGGCGAAATAACCGGCCCCTTGGCCAGAACGGTCTGCCTTCGATTGAAGTAGCTTGATTCTGGTCAGAAAGCTCTGCATTCAGTTAGAACGCTCGCCTTTCGGCAGGAGCACCTGCTCTCTCGGCTAGAGCGCCGCCCTTTCCCGACCCATGTGCAGCCCTCGGAGCAATCCGAGGGCTTTTCTTACGTCTGAAACACCGTGCGGCAAACACGGCGGGCACTATGAACATGTTCTGAGTGCTAAAATCGTGGACGTTTTTGCACAAATTGAGTAACAGGACATCGACGTATGGCAAACAAGGCATTCGACACCGCGGCAAATGCCGCATCATCGCGCGAGCACTTCGCTTCGCGCATCGGTTTTATCCTTATCGCAGCAGGCTGCGCCATCGGCATCGGCAACGTGTGGCGCTTCCCTTATATCACCGGTGAATACGGCGGAGGCGCTTTTGTGCTCCTTTACCTGATCTTCCTGGTTATCTTGGGTCTGCCCGTTATGGTCATGGAATTCGCCGTAGGCCGCGCCAGCCAGAAAAGCGCGGCACAGGCATTCGACATCTTGGAGCCAAAGCGCCGCTTCCACTGGTTTTCCTGGTGGGGCTATATCGGCTGCATGCTGCTGATGATGTTCTACACCACCGTAGCGGGCTGGATGCTGGCCTACATCCCCAAGATGGCAACCGGCACCTTCGATGGCGCCAGCACTGAAGTGGCAGGCACCGTATTCAACGCCCTCCTGGCCAACCCCAGCGAGCTCATCGGCTGGATGATCGCCGCCATCGCCATTGGCTTTGCGGTATGCAGCCTGGGTCTGCAGAAAGGCGTCGAACGAATCACCAAATGGCTTATGGCCATCCTCTTCGTGGTAATGATCGTGCTGTGCATCCGCACCATGACGCTGTCAGGCGGCGCAGACGGCATCGCCTTCTACCTTATTCCCGATTTCGGGCGCATGTTCGAGGGCGGCATGGCATCCTTCGGCGAAGCGGTGTACGCCGCCATGGGCCAGGCATTCTTCTCGCTTTCGTTGGGCATTGCCGCCATGGAAATCTTCGGCTCTTACATCAACAAGGACCGTCGCCTGATGAGCGAGGCTGTTTCGGTAACCGCGCTGAACACGGTAGTGGCCATCCTTGCCGGCCTGATCATCTTCCCTGCCTGCTTTGCCTACGGCGTAACGCCCGACTCCGGTCCTTCGCTGGTGTTCGTAACGCTGCCGCTGGTATTTGCCCAGATGCCGCTGGGAAGCCTTTGGGGCGCGCTGTTCTTCATTTTCATGAGCTTTGCGGCGCTTTCTACGGTCATCGCCGTATTCGAGAACCTTATCAGCTTCACCATGGACAAGTGGAACGTCACGCGCGGCCGCGCCGTTGCCATCAATGGCCTGCTGGTACTGGTGCTGAGCCTTCCCTGCGCACTGGGCTTCAACGTGCTTTCCGGCGTTACCGTACCTGCTATCGGCGACATCCAGAGCATCGAGGACTTCATCGTTTCCAACAACATGCTGCCGCTGGGCTCGCTCATCTTCGTGCTGTTCTGCACGCGCCGCTACGGTTGGGGCTGGGACAACTTCCTGAAGGAAGCAGACACCGGCATCGGCATCAAGTTCCCCGCCTGGGCACGCGTATGGGTGTCGTACGGCATCCCTGTGCTGATCATCATCATCTTCATCATGGGCTACGCGCCGAAAGTTACCTTGTGGCTGGGCTTGAGCTAAACACCCAATCGCAAGAAACGCAATAACAATGCACAGGAGCCTAGCAGCGCAGCTAGGCTCCAATCAGCGAAAAAAGAGGGGGGGGGACCACATCGGCCGCCCCCTCTTTTTAGCTCATCGGCACTCAGCAAATCGTTGTCCGAATCCTTGCCTGCCGTTTCATCTGGAATGCGAAAAAGAGCAGGAGATCCAGCCGCTGTTGGATTCCCTGCTCTTCTGAACACCCCTCTGTACAGGAAAGATGCAAAGCCACCTGCAAAATAAAGAAAAGCGGCTTTCGCCGCTTTTCTTATGCGTAGTTACCGCGATAAAGAACCTCGATCGGAATGCCAGGGTGCTCGGTTACGTACTTGCCCTTGATGAGCATCTTCTTGTACTCAACCGCATAATCCTTAGGACCGATCATCCTGATTTCAGGTGCAGGATATGCTTCCAGGAACGATTCCATTTCGCGCATGAAATCGACAGGCTTGAACGTCTTCTCGGTGATAGCAACGCCTTCCTTGTCAAGGGCAACTACCATGAAGTCAGCGTTCGGGAAACCCGCGATAACAACATATTGTGGTTCTGCCATAATTCTCTCCCTCTATTGAATTGTGATCCCTATTGCACATTGTAAGGGCTATCCACTTCAAAAACATATTTGAATCCCTGATGGAATGCATAGAACACGTTCTAACAACCGATAGTTCAGGCGAACAAGCAGCACACCCCTTTCCCAGCAAAAGCTAACCAGGTACGCGCCCTTGCTTCCCAAAGCAGCCGCCAGGCACACCCCTTCCCTGCCACCGCACAATCCGCTTACCACACAAAGCAAAAACGCCTTGACCGGATATCCCAGCCAAGGCGTTTTCAATACGGGTGTTTATCGGAACATCAGGAAATCAATTAGAACGCCCTGAAACGCTGATAGCGCTGTTCACGAAGCTCTTCGGGGCTCAAAGAGTACAACTCGCGCAGGGAGCGGACCACATATTCCTCGACATGTGCAGCAGCCTGCTCGGGGTTTTCGTGCGCAGGGCCCTCCCCTTCGCTTACCACTTCTTCGATAAGGCCCATCTCGCAGGCCTCGTGCGCACTCATCTTCATGACGGCAGCAGCCTCGGCAGCACGCGTGCGGTCTTTCCACAGAATGGAAGCGAAACCTTCGGGGGAAAGCACCGAGTACACCGCATGGTCCTGCATGGCAACACGATTGCCCATGGCAAGCGCCAAGGCACCGCCCGAGCCTCCTTCACCCAAAACGATGCACACTACCGGCACCGTAAGCCCTGCCATGGCAACCAGGTTATCGGCAATGGCGTTGCCCTGACCGCGTTCTTCCGCTTCCATGCCGCAGAAAGCACCTTGGGTATCGACCAAGCACACGATGGGACGACCGAACTTTTCCGCCTGGCGCATCAAACGCAGGCTCTTACGGTAGCCCTCGGGCTGTGGACACCCGAAGTTGCGCGCAATGCGCTGCTTCAAATCGGAGCCCTTTTCTTCTGCCACCACGGTAACGGGCATGCCGTCGATCCAGCCGATGCCGCCAATAATGGCACCATCGTCGGCAAACATGCGGTCGCCGTGCAGCTCGAAGAAGCCTTCGACCATGTGGTTGATGTAGTACTGCGAAGTCGGACGATGGATGTTGCGGGCAATCATCACGCTTTCCCAAGCAGGGTTGTCGTCCTTCGAGGAAGCCTTCTTAACCGGCAGAACCGAAGGAGCATCGGCCATGCCGCGCTTCTTCAGCGCGCGCTTCAGCGAGAAAGCGCCCTTCACGTTGATGCGCTTGCCAACCTCATCGGCCAGCTTCGTGAAGGCCCCTTCTTCCTGGCTGCCCTCTTGACGCGCCGCAACAGCATCCTGCGCTGCGCGAAGCATTGCCCTAACCGCACCGCCGCCAGGAACAACACGCGCCATGTTCTGGTCAAGCTCGATATCCTTCGGTGCGCTGTGCAACGCCAGGATGCGCGAAAGGGTTTCCTTCAAATCGCTGCGCTCCACAATGGCATCGATCAGGCCATGCTCCAGTGCGAATTCCGCCGTTTGGAACCCTTCAGGCAGCGTCTGCTTGATGGTGTCTTGGATAACGCGGCGCCCCGCAAAGCCGATAAGCGCATGGGGCTCGGAAATGATGATGTCGCCCTGCATGGCAAACGAAGCCGTGACGCCACCGGTAGTGGGATCGGTGATAACCGACACGTACAGAAGCCCAGCACGGCTGTGCTCTTCGATAGCAGCGCTGATCTTGCCCATCTGCATCAGGGAAACCAGGCCCTCCTGCATACGGGCACCGCCCGATGCCGTGAAGAGGAACAGCGGCAGCCCTTCGCTGGTTGCACGTTCCACGGCACGCGTGATCTTCTCTCCCACAACCGAGCCCATGGAGCCCATCATGAAGGTGGATTCCATGATGCCGATCACCACTTCGCGGCCATCGAGCGTCACCTTGCCGGTTCGCACGCCTTCGTCAAGGCCGCTGCGACTGCGCTGCTTTTCAATCAGATCGGCGAAATTGGGGAACTGCAGCGGGTCGCTTTCCTCCATGGAAGCATCCCATTCCTCGAACGAGCCTTCGTCGAACAGCAAGGCAATGCGCTCGGTCGAGGTAAGACGGTACAGCTCGCCGCAGGTAGGGCACACGCCGCCCGATGCCAGCACGGGCTTTTCGTCATGATACAGCTTGCACTTGGGGCAACGGCGCCATTTCGGCTCGTAGTCCCCGAACGTCGGATCGGGATGGCATTCCACCCACAAGCTGTGCGAGCGATCCTTTTCCATGGGAACAAGCACGCACATATCGTTCTGCGCGGCAACCATGCGAAGCAGCGGATCGGCTGCAAAATCGGTATCGCACACCAGAAGAGCACCGGCACCGCACGCCTTTGCGGCATGCACAACCGCATAAACATTGGTGAACAGGCGGGCATCGAACTTATCGCCCAGCAAGGCAACATGGGCCGCGCCAGAACAGGAAAACGCCTTTTCCTTGTCTTTCGTGCCCGTTACCCAAATCTGGCTGCAGCCGTTCTTCACGCACGCCTTCACGCACGCCTTCATGGGCGAGCCATAGCCCACCACCAGAAGCGGCGCATTCACTGCCTGTTCAAGCAGGGAAAGCTGGTAGACCACGGCGCTGTCCTGCACGGAAACGGAGCTCTTCGCCATCACTGCTCCCCCTCTTTCTGAACCTTTGCCATCACGTACTTCTGCGTTGCCTGGGCGCACACTTCGCCCTCGACGCGGGCAACCACTTCAGCCACGCACATGCGCGAAGAATTGCGCGTGATGGTGGCTTCAAGGGAAACCGTATCGCCAGGGAGCACCGTACGGCGGAACTTCGCCTTGTCGATGCCCGCCAAATATCCGATGCGCCCTGCTTGGCCGTTGCCAGAAAGCAGGCAGCAGCACGCCGCCTGGGCAAGCGCCTCCATCAGAATCACGCCGGGAAGCACCGGGTGCCCCGGAAAGTGGCCGGCGAACAGCGGGAGTTCGGGATCGACATCAAGCTGCGCCACAATGGATTCGCCTGGCTCGCAGCTTACGATGCGGCTCACCCACACAAACGGGTCGCGGTGCGGCAGCAATGCCAGCACGCCTTCGCGTTCGCAGGGAAAGGTTACCGCAGCCGTTGCGTTTTCCTGCTCGGTTGCGTCGCTCATTACTCACGCACCTCCACAAACGGGGAAATGGCCAGCGAAGCGTTGTGGCCGCCGAAGCCCAGGGAATTGGAGAGGACGACCTTCTGCGGGCGGTTCACCAAGGCACCCGTCGGAACGAACACAGGGCACTCCGGGTCGGGCTCTGCATAGCCCGCCGTCGGAGGAACGATGCCGCGGGAAACAGAGATCGTCGAAACGATAGCCTCGATGGCGCCAGCTGCGCCCAGCATATGACCCACCGTACCCTTGACGGAGGTAACGGGCACCTTTTCGGCAAGCTCGTCACCAAGAAGGCCATGCCAAGCAGCCGCTTCAACCATGTCGTTCACATGCGTTGCCGTGCCATGGGCGTTCAAGTGGCCCACATCTTCAGGCTGGAAGCCGCCCTCGGCAAGCGCCTGGCGCATAGCGCGCACGGCGCCTTCGCCGCTCGGCTCGGGGGCGGTCATATGGTAGGCATCGCCCGTGGAACCGAAACCGGTGATCTCGGCGATGATGTTGGCGCCGCGTGCCTGGGCATGCTCAAGCGATTCCAGCACCAGCGCACCAGCGCCTTCGCCCGCAACGAAACCGGAACGACGCGCATCGAAGGGCAGCGCAGCCTTTTCGGGGTCGTCGGATTTCGTGATGGCGCCCAGGTTGCCGAAACCCGCAAGCGACATGTTGCAGGTGCCTTCCTCCGTGCCGCCGGCAAGTGCCGCGTCGGCCAAGCCGAAGCGGATAAGGCGGTAGGCCTCGCCAACGCAATGGGAGCCCGTAGCGCATGCCGTGACGATGTTCAGGCAGTCGCCCTTCAAACCATAGCGGATGGCAAGGTTGCCTGCCGCCATGTTGGAAATCATGGTGGGGATGAACAGCGGGCTTACGCGCTTGGCACCGCGCTCATGCAGCACCACCGATTCACGCTCGAAGATCTCCATACCGCCGATGCCGGAACCGAACACGCATGCAAAGCGGTTTTCGTCTTCCTGTTCCATTTCGATACCGGCCTGCGCCATAGCCTCATCGGAGGCCAGCATCGCATACTGCACAAAGGGGGCGAAACGGCGGGATTCCTTCTTGGTGAACCCTGCTTCCAGCGGGTCGTAGCCGGGGATACGGCCAACCACGTTCACATTGAGCTTTTCGCGATCTTCTTCGGGAAGCAGCGTAAGGCAGCTTTCGCCGGCTGCGACCTTGCTCCACAGCGCATCTACGCCGAAACCGGCCGGGGAAACTGCGCCCATGCCCGTAATCACCACACGGTGGAACCCGTTGTTGTTCTCGATATCACTCACAGCGACATCCCTCCATCAATCGCCAAAACCTGTCCTGTGATATAGCGAGCCTCGCTGCTCGCAAAGAAGGCAACCGCATTCGCAACGTCCTGCGGTTTGCCGAATTCTTTCATGGCAATGCGCCCGCGCACTGCTTCAATGGCCTTTTCTCCCATTGCCTCGGTCATATCCGTTTCGATGAAGCCGGGTGCCACCGCGTTCACCGTGATGCCGCGAGGTGCAAGCTCCTTGGCAGCGCTTTTGGTAAGGCCGATGATGCCCGCCTTCGAAGCAGCGTAGTTCACCTGGCCCGCATTGCCGAACAGTCCTACGACACTGGAGACGCTTACGATACGCCCATATCTTTGCTTCATCATGATAGGGGCCACCTGGCGCACACAGTTGAAAGCACCTTTCAGGTTTACGTCTATCACCTGGTCAAAGGCTTCCTCGCTCATGCGGGCCAGCAGGCCGTCGCGCGTAATGCCAGCATTGTTCACCAATACGTCAATGCGGCCCCAAATGCCGAACACTTCTTTCACCATCACGGCAACCTCATCGAACGAGGAAACATCGGCGCGAAACGCCTTGGCTTCGACACCGCATTCCTGGGTAATCGATAAGGCCAGCTGCTCGGCCGCAGCAAGGCTCTTCTCGCTTGAGCAGTTGATGGCAACGGCAAAACCAGCCTTGGCCAACGTGCGCACGCACGCTTCTCCGATGCCGCGGCTGCCGCCTGTTACCAAGGCGACGGGAAACTCCGCACGATTCTCCGGTTTCGCCATGGCTATTCCTTCCCTTCGTCTGCCGCAGCAACGTAGGCGTTCAGCTCGTCGAGCGTGCCCACGCGAACACGGCTTGCCGACTTGTCAATGCGGCGCACCAAGCCGTTCAACACCGCGCCGAACCCGACTTCGGCAAACTCAGTAGCGCCCTGCGCTGCCAGCGCCGCAACGCTTTGCTCGAACAATACGGGGCTTACCACCTGACGCGCCAGGCGATCGGCGGCCTGTGCCACCTCGAACACCTGGGCATCGGTGTTGCAGATAACGGGAACGCGGGGCTGCCTCCACGTAAGCTCGGCGCATTTTGCACGCACCGCATCAGACGCTGCAGCCATCAGAGGGCTATGGAAGGCGCCGGCCGTGTTAAGGCGTGCGCCACGCTTGCCCGCATCGCGCCAAGCCTGTTCGGCTCGCTCGATGGCGACAACATCGCCGGAAACAACCACTTGCCCTGGCGCGTTGTAGTTGGCGCATACCAATACGTCGTCCTGCGCGCATTCCTTGCACACTTTTTCGGCATCTTCATGCGTGGCGCCCAAAAGCGCGTACATAGCACCAGGGCGCTCTTCGCAGGCTTGCGCCATAGAGCGGGCACGAACATCGAGCAGGGCAAACCCCTCTTCCAGGGAAAGCGCGTCAGCGGCCATCAATGCGCTGATCTGACCGAGCGAAAAGCCCAGTGCAGCCTGCGCGTGCACCCCCTTCGCTTCAAGGGCATGTGCCACGCCGACAGAAAGAGCCGTGGTCAGCACCTGGGCGTTATAGGCATCGTTTACCTGCTCGGCCGTGCCTTCACGCGAAAGCGCCGCCACGTCAATTCCGCATACATCGCTTGCAACCTCGAAAACCTGTGCTACTTCAGGA
This sequence comes from uncultured Eggerthella sp., assembly GCA_905203045.1. Classification (GTDB taxonomy): domain Bacteria; phylum Actinomycetota; class Coriobacteriia; order Coriobacteriales; family Eggerthellaceae; genus Anaerotardibacter. The sequence goes on along the minus strand of CAJKUH010000006.1, from coordinate 7,845 downwards.
ACTTCAAGAAGGTCAGCGCCCATTCCAGGCTTCTGAGCTCCCTGACCGGGAAACATAAACACCGTCATGTTTAGCGCACCTCGGCATTCCAGGCACGCTTGGCGTTTGCGTCCAGCGTGCGCTGAAGGCCCTCGCCCGCCCAAGCCTCAGCCTCGCACACCAAGTCGGCAACGATCTGGGCAGCGGGCTTTTCGTCATGAACCAGGCATGCAACCTGACCTGCCATCAGCGCACCGTTTTCCACATCGCCCTCAACCGCACGGTGCAGCGATCCGGCAAGCTCAGCTTCCACTACGCCGTCGTTGGCGGGGTCTGCTTCCAGCTTGCGCACGTTGCGGGCGAACTTGTTCTTGATGCCGCGAACCGGATGGCCGCCAGGACGCCCCGTTACGATAGTGTCGGAGTCTTTGGCGCCCAGCACCTTCTGCTTGTACGCATCGGCAATGCCGCATTCCGTTGCAGTAAGGAAGCGTGTACCCACCTGAACGCCTTCAGCACCCAAGGCAACAGCGGCGGCGAAACCACGGCCGTCGGCAATGCCGCCTGCAGCGATAACGGGAATGGAAACCGCATCGCACACCGCAGGAGTAAGGGCCATCGTGGTCAGCTCACCAATGTGGCCGCCTGCCTCGCACCCCTCCGCGATAACCGCATCGGCACCGCAGCGTTCCATGCGGCGGGCAAGTGCCGCACTTGCCACAACGGGGACAACCGTGCACCCGGCTTCCTTCCACATGTCAACGTAATTGCCGGGGTTGCCGGCGCCCGTGGTTACCACGCGCACTTTCATTTCCGCCGCAAGCTTGGCAAGCTCGGGGGCTTCAGGGTTCATCAGCATGATGTTCAAGCCGAAGGGCTTGTCGGTAAGGCGACGTGCCTCTTCGATCTGCTGACGCACCCAGGATACCGGCGCCGAACCGCAGGCGATGATGCCCAAACCGCCCGCTTCGCTTACTGCCGCAGCAAGCTTTGCATCGGCGATCCAGGCCATACCGCCCTGGATAATAGGCTGCTCGATGCCGAGCAGCTCGGTGACACGTGTCTTCATGTACGTATGCCTCATTTCGTTTTGCCTGATTGCCGTAAAAGGACTTCTGTCAAATAAGGCAGAACCTCTGCTTTCCCGCAAAGAGCCTGCCTTATCCGGCATGATAGGGGGCGCCGCAGACGCAACGCCCCCCTTGAAACCGAAACGGTTACCCAGTGTCTTACAGGGAATCGATGTACTCCACCAAAGCGCCCACGGTTTCCAGGCCCTCGGGCTCGCCGAACTCGATGTCCAAACGCTCTTCGATGTCGCAGATCAGCTCGGCCATATCAAGGGAGTCGATGCCCAGCTCGTCGAACGTTGCGGTTTCCACAACCTTTTCCGGCTCAATATCCAGGTTCTCGTTCAGGATTTCCTTCAAAGCGTCGATGGTTGCCATATACATGTCCTTTCTCTTTACCGCACGGCGTAAAACGCCGCACAGCCACTACCTTATTGAAGCGCCCCGTTTCCTTTGGGGCGGAAAATGTGCGCACTGAATCAAGCCCTTGTGGGCAGACACGCTAAAGCACTTTGAAAAAAAAAGGGGGGGGTAAGGGTTCCGTTACGCCTTCGCGCCGTGAACCATCTTGCTTTCCTTGTCGAAAAATTCCTTGATCTTGCCCACCGCGGAAACGAACACGGTTTCCTCTTCAGGGGTGAGTACGGCAAGAGCGCTGTCAACCATCCTCTTATGGAACGACTCATGCGCGCGAAACGCCTTGCGGCCCTTCGAGGTAAGCTGCACCAGCACCTGGCGGCGGTCGGTATCGCTGCGCGAACGTTCCACGAAGCCCTTGCGCTCAAGCTTGTTCATGGCCGCCGTAAGCGTGGCCATGGTCACATCAAGACGCTTGGCAACAACCTTCATGGAATTGATCTCATGCAAACCCACAGCGACGATGGTGTGCAACTCGGCTATGGAAAGCCCTTCGGTCAGCCTGTTTTTAAGCGAACGCTCTTCAATGCGGAGAATGGAATTGAACGTGTCGGAAAGCAGCGTGTCGACAACGGCCTTTTCGCCGCGTTCTTCTTCAGTGTCGTCAACGTATTCCATGTTCACTTCCTCACCGTACCGATTGCGCTCGGAAAACCGAAGCATACCTTTTTATGATATGGGGCGCACGCCCCTCCAGCAAGAACAGCGCTCCCATCGTTTACCCTTGGCGGGCAAACGGCGCAGCCCCTTCTTTTTTGTGCCTTTTTATGCCTGCTCGGGCGCGAATGCCACGCCGAGGGCGCCCATGCCAAGATGTGTTGCCACCGTGGCACCGCAAGGGCAGGTTCCCGCATCGACATAGTCGACGCCCGCCCGTGCAAGTGCCTCTTTGATATCGGCAACACCCTGCTCGTTGCCAACATGGCAGAAGCGGATGCGCTGTTTGCCCTGTTCCTCTGTGCGCTCCTGCGCATGCGAAACGTACTGCTTGACAACGCCACGCATGCCCTTTGCCTTGCTGATGGGAGTCAGCGCGCCGATTTCGTTGAACGTGAAGATAGGCTTGATGTTCAGCACATTGGCGTTCTTCACCTGGTCAGCCGAAAGGCGACCACCCTTCAGAAGGTTCTCAAGGGTGTCGCAGGCAACCATGAACTGGGATTTGGGGATAAAGCCCTTCAAAGCCTCTTCCGCTTCATCGAGGGAAGCGCCCGCATCGCGCAGAGCGCATGCTTTCTGGACAATCAAGCCGGCCTGAGCCGAAGCCGCCGCCGTGTCGATTACACGCACATCCACCGGAGCATCAACAGCTGCCAGACGGGCAGATTCCACCGTACCCGAAAGCACACCGGCAATGTGAAGCGAGATGATGCCGTCAGCGCCCTCCTCGGCAAGGCGCTTGTATTCCTGCACGAAATCATACGGGGAAGGCTGAGCCGTCTTGGGAAGCTCTTCCGCTTCGTTCATGCGCTGGTAGAATTCCTCGGAGCTGATATCAACCTGATCTTTGAATTCGCTTCCACCCACCGTAATGTTCAGGGGAACCATGGTAATCCCCAACCCACGGTACTCTTCCGCAGTCATGTCGAACGTCGAGTCGACAACGATGGCGAATCCCACGTTCTGCTCCTTTCGATCGATGCTCTGCATAGCTTGGGGTGCCCAAAAGGGACCGTCCCTTTTGGGCACCCCATCAAGCCGAAAGCATTATTGATTAGTTTGTCTAACTAATTTCGATAGGATACGGACCAGGAATACCTGCGACAAGCGCATTCACAATGACACCACAGTTTATCGATGGATGTTGCTTAACTTTTCCTGCCACCGCCATATGAGCTTTTTCGCGAGCCGAAAGCACTCCCCTTGCGCGCCGTTTTCTTCAACTCTCCCAGCACGTCTTCTTCGCTTTTGCCTTCTATTTGCCCACGTAACTGCACAATTTGGTCACGCACCGAAGCAGCACGCTCGAAGTCCATGGACGTCGATGCCTCAAGCATCTCATCTTCCAGTGAAGCGATAACACGTAGGATCTCGCTGCGCGAATAACCTGCCAAGTCGGCATTCACTTCCTCGGCGCTGCGCTTGCCTTCCTCGGACTCAAGGTAGTCGGTGATATCGCTCAAGCCCTTCTTAACGGTTTGCGGCACAATGCCATGCTCTTCGTTGTAGGCCATCTGGATACTGCGGCGGCGACGCGTTTCCTTGATGGCGCGGTCCATCGAATCGGTGATCTTATCGGCGTACATGATCACGCGGCCGTTTGCATTGCGGGCAGCGCGGCCAATGGTTTGGATAAGGGAACGATGGTTGCGCAGGAAGCCTTCCTTGTCGGCATCGAGGATGGCAACAAGCGTCACCTCGGGCAAGTCAAGGCCCTCACGCAGCAGGTTGATACCCACCAGAACATCGAATTCGCCCTTGCGCAGGTCGCGCAAGATCTCGACACGCTCCAACGTTCCGATGTCGGAATGCATGTAACGAGCACGAATTCCCTGGTCAAGCAGGTGCTCCGTCAAGTCTTCGGCCATACGTTTGGTAAGCGTGGTTATCAGCACGCGCTCCTTGCGAGCAGCGCACCCCTTCGCCTCGTCGATGATGTCGTCGATCTGCGACATGATGGGGCGCACATCGATCTCGGGGTCGAGCAAGCCCGTAGGACGAATGATCTGCTCGACCTTCGCTTCGCTGACATGCTCTTCGTAGTCGCCCGGCGTGGCGGAAACGTAGACGAACTGCGGGATACGCGCCTCGAACTCGTCGAAACGCAACGGACGGTTGTCCAAGCACGATGGAAGGCGGAATCCGTGCTCGGCGAGGGTGATCTTACGGGAACGGTCGCCTTCGTGCATGCCGCGGATCTGCGGCACGGTAACGTGGCTCTCGTCGATGAAACAAAGGAAGTCGGTCGGGAAGTAATCGATGAGCGTATAGGGAGGCTCGCCCGGCTCACGCCCATCCAAATGACGCGAATAGTTCTCGATGCCCGAGCAAAAGCCCATGGTCTCGATCATTTCCAGGTCGTAGGAGGTGCGCATTTCCAGACGCTGCGCTTCAAGCAACTTGCCTTCCTCCTTGAACTGGGCAAGACGATCTTGCAGTTCCTCCTGGATGGTTTTCACCGCACGTTCCAATGCGGGGCGCGCCGCAACATAGTGGGAGGCGGGCCACACTGGCAGCGCTTCAAAGGTATTCAGCACCTCGCCGGTAACGTTGTCGATCTCGGATATCTCCTCGATCTCGTCGCCCCAAAACTCAACGCGAATGGGATTGTCGGCATACGGAGGGAACACGTCCAGCGCATCGCCACGCACCCGGAACGTACCGCGCTTCAAATCGTAGTCGTTGCGGTCGTACTGGATGTCGATGAGCTTGCGGATAAGCTCATCGCGGTCCTGTTCCACTTCCTTGTCCAAGAACACCGCCATGCCCGCGTATTCCATAGGCGAGCCGATGCCGTAAATGCAGGAAACCGAGGCAACCACGATAACATCGCGCCGGGAAAGCAACTGAGCGGTGGCTGCATGACGCAGCTTTTCCACCTCTTCGTTGATGGAGGCATCCTTCTCGATGAACGTATCGGTGGTGGGAACATAGGCTTCCGGCTGGTAGTAGTCGTAGTAGCTGACGAAGTACACCACCGCATTGTTGGGGAAGAACTCCTTGAGCTCCGCTGCAAGCTGCGCAGCAAGGGTTTTGTTGGGAGCCAAGATGAGCGTGGGCTTCTGAACCGCTTCAATGGTTTTGGCCATAGTGTAGGTTTTGCCCGAGCCGGTAACACCCAGAAGCGTTTCATAGCGCATGCCGGACTCGATGTTTTCCGCAAGCTGCTTGATTGCCTTGGGCTGGTCGCCTGCAGGCTCATAAGGGGAAACCACCTTGAACGGCTGGGAGGCCAACCGCGCTTGAGGAAGCTTTCCCTCCATAACATGGCCTTCGAGATTGGAAAGATGACTCATGTGCTTTCTCCTACCGAATCTGCGCTCAATCAATGTGCCGCACGCGACATCGATTGAGTCAATCCAATCACCGCGCTACTTCAGGCGCGGTTCGATTTCACGATCCCACCATTGGGATATCTGCGCCTTGAATTCCTCCAACGTTCCATCGTTGGTGAACACCACATCGGCAATGGAAAGACGCTGCTCTTCAGGAACCTGGTTGGCAAGACGGTTGCGCGCATCCTGTTCGGTAAAGCCGCGCGACTGCATCAGGCGTGCCACGCGAACTTCAGGAGAGGTGGTAACGGCAATTACGATGTCCGCCTTCCGGTAGAAATCGTCCCTGCCGTCAAGGATGGCCATTTCCAAAACCGCCACCTGATGATCCGCCGAAAGCTCCTCCAAATGACGCAAGCAGCCAGCATACAGGCGAGGCTGGGTGATGGAGTCGAGCAATGCCGTGTTCTCTGCACTGGAAAACGCCTTTGCAGCCAGCTCAGAGCGAACAACTTCGCCTTCCTCGTCGAAAATCGAGGCACCGAAAGCTTTGCTAAGCTCTTCTTTCATTGCCGGGTCGTGCAGGTTCTCGTGGCCCACTTCATCGGCGTACACCACACCTGCACCCTTAGCTTCAAAGAAGTGCATCAGGGTCGATTTCCCCGAGCCGATGCCTCCGGTAACGAATATCTTGATCATCGTAGCGCCCCTCCCCTACGTGGCAAGCAGCATCCAAAAGGTATTCAAAAGGGACTGTCCCTTTTGGACTTCTAGATGCTCCAGAAAACAAAAAAGCGGTGGGTGCAAAAGCAACCCACCGCTTCATTATCGCATGATATGCAATGCTGTGTTATTCAGCAGCCTCAGGCTTGGGCTCAGGCTCGGCAACAGCGATCTCGATGCCCAGATCCTCGGCAGCAGCCTTCATGGACAGGGAGATACGACGACGCTCAACGTTGACGTCCATAACCTTTACCTTAACGATGTCACCAACCTTGACAACCTGTGCAGGCGAATCGATGTGGCGCATAGCCATCTCGGAGATGTGTACCAGACCCTCAACGTTTGCGCCGAGCTCGATGAATGCACCGAAGGGAACGATCTTGGTAACCTTGCCGTCAACGATGGTGCCAACAGGATAGGTCTCTACGAGCTTCGTCCAAGGATCCTCGGTGGTCTGCTTGAGACCCAGGGAGATGCGCTCGCGCTGAAGATCAACGTCGAGAACTTCAACCTCAACCTCTTCGCCAACCTTAACAACCTCGGAAGGATGGTTTACATGGCTCCAAGAGAGCTCGGAGATGTGGATCAGACCGTCGATGCCGCCCAGGTCAACGAATGCACCGAAGTCAACGATGGAGGAAACGGTACCCTTCAGGCGCATGCCCTTAGAGAGCTTCTCGAGGATTTCAGCACGCTCGTTCTTGCGGCCCTCTTCGAGGAGAACACGACGGGAAAGAACAACGTTGTTGCGGTTGCGATCCATCTCGATAACGCGAGCTTCGATCTCGGTGCCGAGGTATGCGGACAGATCCTTAACACGACGAAGGTCGACCAAGGAAGCAGGCAGGAAGCCACGCAGACCGATGTCGAGGATCAGGCCGCCCTTGACGACTTCGATAACCTCGCCGGTGACAACTTCGCCAGCCTTGAACTTTTCCTCAACCTGGATCCAAGCACGCTCGTACTCAGCACGCTTCTTGGAAAGGATGAGGCGACCGTCCTTGTCCTCCTTCTGGAGAACCAAGGCCTCGAGCTTATCACCCAGGGATACGACCTCGGAAGGATCGGCATCCTTGCGGATAGAAAGCTCGCGGGCAGGAATAACGCCCTCGCTCTTGAATCCGATGTCGACGAGTACTTCGTCATGCTCGATCTTTACAACGGTACCGTCGATCAGATCGCCCTCGTCGAAGTCGGTCAGAGTGCCATCGATCATCTTGTTCATCTCTTCGTCGGAGATGTCCTGGAAATCAATGACGGACGTGTTCTTGATTTCGGTCAAAACGGACCCCTTTCAAAAAAAGTATCGGGGACCCTTCGTACGTGTTTGCAGTCAAAACATTAACCATGTATGCCGCGCTTGGAGCCAAGCACCAACAACAAACATGTCTCGGGGGCCTATAGTTTCATGTCTGCCTTTTCACAGACTAGGAAAGTATACCATAGGGAGCACCGCGCACTGCGATGCTCCCGAGTCGATTTAATATATTTTCGCACTCGCCACAACCTGCCGCAGATCGAGGCGAACAGTCATAGGCAAAGTGCCCGGCAACACCCTATTTGTGCGCTGCCTCAAATGCTTTCATATACTCTACCAGCGCCTTCACACCTTCGATGGGCATGGCGTTGTAGATGCTCGCGCGCATACCGCCCACACTGCGGTGTCCCTTGATGTTTTCGATGCCATGCTTCTTGGCGCCGGCGACGAACTCCGCATCAAG
>CAJKUH010000005.1 GCA_905203045.1 uncultured Eggerthella sp. | reverse complement strand
ATGTCTAAGCGATACCACGCTACTCGCTCAAACTTGTTCAAAAGGGCCTGTCCCCATCGCCCTCTTTCCATTCCCGGCTCGCTTTGTTGTGAGTGGGCGCCGCTTGTGCTGTTGGGGTGCCGTCTATAGGCTTTTTTATTGCTGGCAATTCGTTTGCGCTATAGTGGCTCATGTTTCATTATGTTTCAACCGCGCGGAAGGCGCCAAAAGGTGCCGGGAAGGGCATATAGTCCCGTGCGGGGTTTCCCGGGTTCGGGATAGAAGGAGGATATATGTCTACCTCTACTGAGTACGCTCAGGAGTCTGGCCGCGCGGCGTGGTCGGGCAAATTAGCCTTTGTTTTGTCGGCAGCGGCTTCCGCTGTTGGCTTGGGAGCCATGTGGCGCTTCCCCTATTTGGCAGCCAAGTACGGCGGCGGCATGTTCTTGCTGGTGTACCTGGTGCTGGTGTTCACCATCGGCATTTCGCTGCTGCTTTTGGAAAACGCCCTTGGCCGTAAAACGGGCCAGAGCGCTATCGGCGCTTATAAGGCCTTCGGTAAGAAGTACTCGTTCATCGGCATTTTGATGTCGGCGGTGCCTTTCATCATCCTGCCGTATTACTGCGTAATCGGCGGCTGGGTAACGAAGTACTTGGCTGCGTATGCAGGCGGTAGTGCAGGAGCGCTTACCGACGGCGGTACGTACTTCACTAACTTCATCGGCAATGGCCCCGAGAGCATCCTTTTCATGGTGATTTTCACGGCCATCATGTACTTCATCGTTGGCCTGGGCGTTAACAACGGCTTGGAAAAGGCCAACTTCATCATGATGCCGGCGCTTATCGTCGTTGCCGTTATCATTGCCATTTATGCGCTTACCATGCCGGGTGCTATCGATGGCTTGGCGTTCTACCTGATTCCCGACTTCAGCAAGTTCTCCCCTGAGCTGGTTATTGCGGCGTTAGGCCAGACGTTCTTCACACTTTCGTTGGCTATGGGCATCATGGTTACCTACGGTTCCTATCTCGACAAGACCACCAAGCTCACTTCGAGCGCCGGCCAAATTGCGGGTTCCACCTTCGCCGTTTCCCTGCTTGCGGGCTTTATGATCATCCCGGCAGCGTTCGTTGCCATGGGCTCGGGCGATGCCGTTGCTCAGAACTCCGGTCCTTCGCTGATGTTCGTGGTTCTGCCTCAGGTATTCGAGGGCATGGGCGACATTGCTCCTGTTGTGGGTACGGGCTTCTTTGTCTTGGTGCTGTTCGCGGCGCTTACCAGTGCTCTTTCCATTGCAGAAACGTGCACCTCTATCATCCAGGACGCTACCCACTGCTCGCGTGCAAAGGCCATCGTTGTGGTTGCCATTTGGGGAACCATTATGGGTATCATCGTTTCGCTGGGTTACAGCTCCCTTTCGTTCATCCAGCCGCTGGGCGAAGGAACGTCCATCCTCGACTTCATGGACTTCCTTTCCAATTCGGTCATGATGCCTATCGTGGCGCTGCTTACCTGCATCTTCGTTGGTTGGATTATTGGCCCGAAGATGATCGAGGAAGAGGTAATGCTCTCCGCCCCCTTCAAACCGCGTAAGCTGTGGGCGTTCATGATCAAGTACATCGCGCCGGTGGCACTGGTGGTTATCTTGGTTGCCTACGTAGCACAGGCTTTCGGATTCTTCTCGATGTAATTGCTGGTTGCGCCGTTCTGACGAACGGCGCAACGTTCGCAAGAGACGCTATGACACTGCGGCCCAGCCGGGCAGCCCATCTTCGCGCGATTTTGCAAGCTCACGTAACGAAGTACGCTACGCTCGCGAAATCCCATGAATCTGGGGCACCGGGCTGGGCCTCGCTGCTTTATTGGCGCATGCCCTGAGCTCTTTAACGCCCTGTAGGCGTTTTTTATGTCACATTTGTTCCTCGGGATTCTCCTATGCCGAAAAAGACCTGTGCGACATCGCATTGTTTTGCGGGTTTTGCGCTGTTCGTGGAACAGTGCAACTGATTTTTGCGGTGGTATGATGGAACGCGTACAAATTTTGAGAAACGTATCAAGGAGCAAACGTGTCCCTTTCTATTGGCATTGTTGGCTTGCCCAACGTCGGTAAGTCCTCCCTTTTCACTGCTCTTACGAAGAAGAGCGGCTTTGCGGCAAACTATCCCTTTGCAACCATCGAGCCAAACGTAGGTTTGGTTCCCGTTCCCGACAAGCGTCTTGACGGCCTGGCTGCTATCGACCATCCCGCCAAGATCATTCCTGCTACTGTGGAATTCGTTGACATTGCTGGCTTGGTTGCCGGTGCTTCGCAGGGCGAAGGCTTGGGCAACAAGTTCCTGGCAAACATCCGTGAAACCGATGCTATCTGCGAAGTGGTGCGTTTCTTCAGCGACCCGAACGTGGAGCACGTTTCCAAGAAGGTCGATCCGCAGAGCGACGTTGAAACCATCAAAACCGAGCTGATTTTGGCCGACATCGCCACTATCGAAAAGGCGCTTCCTCGCCTGGAAAAGGAAGGCAAGCGCTACAAGGAAAAGGCCATCAACTTTGAAGCAGCGCAAAAGGTGCTCGAAGGCCTGAACGAAGGCAAGCGCGCCATCCAGCTTGATCTTTCCGAGGAAGAGCAGGATGCAATCCGCGAGCTGTGCCTGCTTACCATGAAGCCCATGCTCTATATTGCAAACGTCGACGAAGACAAGATCAACGCCGAGCTTCCCGAAATCGATGGACAACAGCCAGTGCCCATCAGCGCCAAGATCGAAGCCGACCTGGCTGAGCTTGATGCCGATGAGGCTGCCATTTTCATGGAGGAGCTGGGTTTGGACGAATCGGGCCTTTCCCGTCTTATCCGCGAGGCATACAAGTTGCTGGGTCTGCAGAGCTACTTCACCAGTGGCGAAACCGAAACGCGTGCATGGACCATCCCCGTTGGTGCTAAAGCGCCGCAGGCGGCAGGCGTTATCCATTCCGATTTTGAGCGTGGCTTCATCAAGGCGGAAACCGCATCATATGAAGACTACGTTGCCTTGGGTGGCGAAAAGGGTTGCCGCGATGCCGGAAAGCTGCGCCAGGAAGGCAAAGACTACGTGGTGCAGGACGGCGACGTTATGCACTTCAAGTTCAACGTGTAACTGAATTTGCAAGCTGAAACGGCCTCTCTGAGATGCGGGAACGCTTCCAGGGAGGCCGTTTTTTTGTACTGTGTAATACGAACACTTGTTCCTATATAATGGAATAATTCAGCAGAGTCCGTGTGCGGGTGGAGCTTCGAGAAAGGAGCATCGCCTATGCAGGAAATCTTGTTTGCATTGGCTGCTATAGCCAACATTGCCAGTTTCGCGCTGGCAGCTTTTCAAGAATATAAGCAACGACGGATGGAGAAGGACAAAAAGAGGGGTTAGCTGCCACTAACCCCTTAAGTCAATCGCTCCGCCCGCTGCCTCTGAATGGTCCGGGCTTTGCTGATGTCTCGATTATACCATTGCTTGGTTTTGCGGTACTCTGAACCTAATTGAATCAAACATTGGCCATGTGCAGCATAGGGGACAAAGCGCTGCGGCCAAGGGGATAGGAGGGGTGTCATGGAACTGCGTCCATTCGGCAACACCGGCATGAAGGTTTCGCCTTTGGGGTTTGGCGTTATGCGCTTGCCCATGAAAGACGGCGGCAAAACGGTGAACAGCAATACCATCGACCAGGTAGACGTTGAAACATCCATTGCCATGATCCGTACGGCAATCGACGGCGGCATCAATTACTTCGATACGGCCTACAACTATGTAAGCGGTTATTCCGAGCGTATCTTGGGCGAAGCGCTGAAAGACGGCTACCGCGAAAAGGTGTACGTTGCCACGAAATCGCCTGCGTGGCTGTACAAGTTGTCCGAAGATTTTGACAGGTTCCTCGATGAGCAGCTGGAACGTTTGGGGCTCGACTACGTGGACAACTACCTGCTGCATTCCATGAACGGCGGCAGCTGGAAGAAGACGGTGCGCAACAATGCCATCGAAGGCATGAAGCGCGCCAAAGCCAGCGGCAAAGTGCGCAACATCGGCTTTTCATTCCACGACGACTTGGAGCTGTTCGAGGAAATTCTGAATGCCGCCGACTGGGATTTCTGCCAAATTCAGCTGAACTACTATGATCGCGATTATCAAGCAGGCATCAAGGGCATGAAGATGGCAGCTGAGCGCGGTATGGCCGTGGTGGTGATGGAGCCGCTGCGCGGTGGCCTGCTGGTTGATTTGCCGAAGAACGCCCAGGCAGCTTTCGATGAATCGAGCATTAAGCACAGCAATGTGGAATGGGCGCTCGATTGGCTGTGGGATATGCCCGAGGTTTCCTGTGTGCTTTCCGGCATGAGCACGCCTGCACAGCTGCGGGAAAACATCGGTTACATGCAGAAAGCGCACCCGGGCATGCTTTCTGCCGAAGAGCACGCGGTGCTCGACAAAGCGAAGGCGGCACTCGACGCTAAGGCCGCCATTCCCTGTACGGGTTGCAACTACTGCGTGGACATGTGCCCGAACAAGATTGCCATTCCGTACAACTTCCGTGCTTACAACATGGGTGTGCTGTACGACAACATGGAGTTAGCGAAGGATTTCTACGCCAACGAGGTTACCAGCTACGGTCGTCGTGCCGATTCCTGCACCAGCTGCGGCTCGTGTGAGGAAATCTGCCCGCAGCATATCAAGATCAGCGAGCTGTTGCCCAAGGTAGACGAGCTGTTGGGTGAATAGGGGCAGCCCCCATTTCACTGCTTGTTTTTGCATGGGAAGAGGCAATCTCCCTTTCTTGGAATAGGGCAGGTCGGATGTTATGCACCCGACCTGCCCTTGTGTATCCGCGCTTTCCTTTGGTGCTTCTAGGAAATATTTCCTTTTTATAAGTTACGTAACGTTACGTAACTTATAATAATGCCAATGGAGAATCGGAAGTTGGGCTGAACTGAGCTGATTTTGCCAGCCCGGCAGCAAGAGGGAAAGGGTGTGCCAATGCTAAGTCAGCGCATTTCTAGAAGAGGCTTTGTGAAAGTCGGTGTGCTTGCGGGTGCTGCGCTTTTGAGCGGCGGATTGCTTTCAGCTTGCTCTTCCAGTAAGCAAGACGGTGGAAGTCAGACGGACGGCGCTCAAGAAAGTCAGGCCTCTGCAGCAGGCCAGCAGCCTCAGAATACCGTGCTGGTTGCCTATTTCTCGGCGCAAGGACACACCCGCGCTGTCGCGGAAGCCCTTGCCAATGAGTTGGGAGCTGACTTGTTTGAAATTGTGCCCGAGCAAGCCTATGCAGCTTCCGATCTTGATTACGACAATAAAACAAGTCGTGTGTACCGCGAACACGAAGACAAGAGCCTGCAGGATATCGCACTAGTTCAAACAGCGCCTGATAATTTCGCGGGATACGAAACCGTTCTCTTGGGCCATCCTATTTGGTGGTCCGATGCTGCGTGGCCCGTTAACCGGTTCGCGTCGGATAACGATTTTTCGGGCAAGAAAGTCGTGACGTTTTGCACATCGGCATCTTCGGAATTGGGGCAAAGCGGTAGCCATCTTGCCAAGCTTGCTGGTACAGGAGATTGGCAGAGCGGCAAGCGTTTTGCCTCCAATGCGACGGAAAGCGATGTTCGCCAATGGACACAGTCGCTTAAGCTTTAACTGAAAAGGCGCCCAAGCCGCTGTGACGGTTTGGGCGCCTTGTTATAGGGGGGGCGGTTGCTTTTCTGCTCTTAGAACCCGAACAGCTCGGCGGCTTTTTCCATGCGCTCGGCAATTTTCACGCCGAAGGGGCAGTTGGCTTCGCAAGTTTGGCAGCCGGTACATTCGCTGGCGGTAACGTCCAGCGCCTCGTAGTGCTTCTGCACTGATTCGGGCACTTCTTCGTGCATAACGGCCAAGTCGTAGAATTTGTTCACCTCGGCGATGTTGATGCCCACGGCGCAGGGCTGGCAGTGGCCGCAGTAGATGCACTGGCCGAAGTAGGTGTGCGTGGGCGCACTGGAAAGCACGCGACCGAAATCGCGCTCTTCGGGCGTGGCGGTAACGTATTTCAGGCAGCCGTCGCATTCCTCAACGTCTTTGAAGCCGGCAAGCACCGATGCCACCGCCGGGCGCGAAAGACAGTACTCGATGCACTGCGTGGGTGTCATAGCAACGCCGAAGGGTGACTTGCTTGCATCAAGCAGCCTGCCGCCGGCGAAGGGCTTCATGACGGTAAGCCCCACGTTGTTCAAGCTGCATTGACGGTGCAGCTCTTGGCGCTTCGGGTCGATGTTGGAAAGGCCCTGCTGATATTCTTCGGCAAACAACGTGTTGATATCTTCCGAGGGCGGCAGCATGTCGAACGCTGGGTTCAGCGAGAACATGATCATCTCGATTTCGGGGTACTTGCATGCTTCCAACGCAACATCGGGGTTGTGGGTGGAAAGGCCGATATGGTCGATGTGCCCTGCGGCCTTTTCGGCGCGCACATATTCGATGAACTCGCCGTTCATGATGCCGTTGAATTCATCGATCTTGTCAACGTAATGGATAAGCCCCAGCTCAATATGGCCGCCGAAGCATTCCAGCAGAAATTCCCAGGCAGGAACAACCTGGTCCATGCCACGGGTGCGTTCGTACTGGTTGTTCTGCCAAGTTGCGCCGAAGTGTCCCTGTACAATCCAGTGTGCACGGTTTTCGCAAACGGCGGCACCCAAAGCACGGCGCACGCCAGGGTCTACCATCCAGCAGTCTACGATGTTGATGCCGGCTTCTTCGGCATGGTGGGTAAGGGCGCGGGCAAATTCCGGGTCGTCGTTCGGTAGCCATTCGGCGCCGAAACCGATCTCGCTTACCTTCAAGCCGGTTTTGCCAAGGGTGCGGTAGTTCATTACGTCCTCCTTTATGCGCAAGGGCGCAAGCGGGTGCCTTCCCAGGGTGTCAGTGCGGGCTTTTGGCTGTGGGGAAGGGCTTTGTCCTATTCTGTAAATGAAGCGCCGTGGCGTTTTAGTGACGCGGCGTTACTTATGATACCATGCAATCGAAGAACACAGCGCGTGCGCGTTAGAGCATGATCGGGGGCATCGATGGAATCCGACACAATAAAGAAGATTTTGGAGAGCGTTGCCGCGGGCGAAACATCGCCCGATGAAGCTCTGCTTTCCTTGAAGAAGGAGCCCTTCACTGACTTGGGCTATGCCAAAGTCGACCATCACCGTGCCCTGCGCCAAAACGCTGCCGAAGTGATTTACGGCGAAGGAAAAACACCTGATCAAATTGCAGGTATAGCTAAATCGCTACGAAAGGGCGGTGCGGAAACGGTGCTTATCACGCGCATGAAGCCCGAAGCCGCCCAGCGTGCGCAGCAGGCGTTCGGCGCCGATTTCATCTATCACGAAATTCCGCGCGTGGGCATAGTGGGCCCGTTGCCCGCACCTACGGGCAACGGCACCATTGTGGTGGCCGCCGCCGGTACCAGCGACATGTATGCGGCGGAAGAAGCGGCGCTTACTGCCGAAGCGCTGGGCAACAAGGTGCAGCGTTTGTACGACGTGGGCGTTGCGGGTTTGCATCGTTTGTTGGCCCATATGGACGACTTGATGCAGGCGCAGGTTATCATCACGGTGGCGGGCATGGAAGGTGCCCTTGCCAGCGTGGTGGGCGGCATGGCATCGTGTCCGGTTATCGCGGTGCCCACCAGCGTGGGCTACGGCGCATCGTTCGGCGGTCTGTCCGCGTTGCTTTCCATGCTCAATTCATGTGCCAGCGGCACTAGTGTAGTGAACATCGACAACGGCTTCGGGGCAGGCTTCCAGGCGCATCTCATCAATCATCTTCCGGGCTCAGCGCCCGCCGAGCAATAAGGAGCAACCATGCAGATTTCCTTCGACTTCACCGAAAACGCCACGCGCGGCCAGATTTTCGACACGCTGTTCGACGCGATGGACGAAGCGCAGCATAAGCGCTTCTACGAGATCATCGAAACGGCAAAGGTGCCCGAAAAGCATCGTCACAACATCGGCGAAGTAAACGAAACCATCGATGCTCTTGATGTGCCCCAGCAAGTAAAAGAAGATCTGCGTAGTGTGTATGCCATCCTTGCCGCCGCCGAGGCCAAGGTGCATGGGTGCGAGGTTTCCCAGACGCATTTCCACGAAGTGGGCAACGCCAGCGGAATCCGCAATGCGCTTGCCATCTGCGCCGAGTTCTATGTGCTTGCGCCCGAATCGGTGGAGGCAACGCCTATTCAGCCCGGTGCCGGCGAAATCGAATGCGCTCATGGTGTGCTTTCTGTGCCCGCGCCTGCAACTGCCGCTATCCTAGATGGTATGCCGCTTGTTGAGCTGCGCATGGAAGGCGAGCGCTGCACGCCAACATCCGCGGCGATAATCAAGCATTTTGTAACGAACTTCAAGGAATAGCTGCTTGCAAAAGCCTCAGGGCAAAACACCAGGAACACGCCGAGTCGGGTGGCTTACACTGCCGGCTCGGTTTTCTGCGCCTTTGGGGGGCAATGAAGGCGATGCGCCCTTGGCGGCCAACGAAGGTTCTGCTGACGATGCGTCAAATGCCTCGTATGCGGAAATTCAGGCCCAACAGCCAACGCAGCAGGGCGAGCTTCTTCTTGGCCGCTACTTGCCCGAACGCGAAGCGGGGCAGGGCGGCTTTGCCTCGGTGATGGTTGCGTGGGACACGCGCATCCAGCGCCGTGTTGCCATCAAGTGCATGCCACTGGAAGATGCTGCCGGGATGTTCCCCGAAGGGGGAAGCATCATGTTGGGCTCGGGCCAGGCGGACATTTCCGCGGTACCGGGGCTCGATGAAGCGCGTACGGCGGCGAAGCTTTCCGATTCTTCCATCGTGCAGGTATACGATTTCGAAGTGCAGGATGGCATGGCCTACCTCATTTTGGAATACGTCGACGGCATGACGCTTGCCGAAGTGTTGCACGAGTACCCCGAGCAAATCGATCCCGACATCGTTTCTGCGGTGTTCAAGGCGGTGGCGAAGGCGTTGCAGGTTGCGCACACCCACCACGTGCTGCATTTGGACATCAAACCCGAAAACGTGCTGATAGACAAGCAAGGCCACGTGAAGGTGACCGATTTCGGTCTGGCGCGCCTGGCTGGGGAAGCGGGTTACGGTGCTGCGGAAGGCGGCACCTTCGGCTACATGCCGCCCGAGCAGATGGAACAGGAAAACGTCAGCGAGCGGTGCGACGAATGGGCTCTTGCCAGCCTTACCTACGAAATGATAGCGGGCTCCAACCCCTTCCTGGCGGACAACGTCCCCGAAGCGGAAGATGCCATCTACGATGCCGAGCTGGTTGTTCCCTCGCTTTGCATGGAAGGCCTGGCGCCTGAAATCGACGATGTGATGTTCTGCGCGCTTTCGCCCGACCCTACCGAGCGCTATGCAACGGTAAAGGAGTTTGCCGAGCAGATGCAACCTTGCTTGGGCGGTCCCCGCAAGGGCGCCAACAAGCTGAAGCGCCTGGTAGGCCAGGAAGAAAGCGACGAGCTGGAAGAAGAGGCGGAAGAGGAAGCTGCTGCGCTTCCGGCGCCTGACGCCGAACCCCGTGAGCCATGGCGCCCTACGCCGCGTATGAAGGCAGTGCTTTCCCGCGTATGGGCAGCGTTGAACGCCGTGGTGCTGGGCTTTTTAACCGTGAATTCCGTTGCGGCCCCCGATGCCTGGGGCAAGCCGGTTTCCTGGGGGGTGTTGGCAGGGTGTGCCCTGCTTTCGGCATTGGTTCCCTCGATTGGCGCGTTGGTGGTGTGCGAGGCTTTCGGCGTCACGCTTTGCGTGTTCGGCTCGCCTGTGCTGGGCGTGGCCTTTATGGCCGCTGCGGGAGCGTGGTGGTATTTCTCCGGTCGTCATTCGCATGAAGCGTCGAATGTGGCTCTGTTGCCTGCCCTTGTCGGGTCGTTCGGGTTTGCGCCGCTTATGCCCTTTGTTGCAGGCTACGTGCTACGTCCGCGCGATGCGGCGATAACGTCTTTGTTTGCGGCGTTTTTGGCGCTTGCGCTTGCGGGCTTGGGTTCGTGTTCCCTTTCGGGGTGGAATGCCGTTTCATGCGCCCTGGTGCCTTTTGGCGGAAGCATTCAAGACCTGGCGGCAGGCATGCTCATCACGCCTTCTACCTGGATCACCATCGTGGCATGGGTGGGCGCTGCAGCTGCTTCTTCGGCTTTGTGCGGTACGGGAAAACGCCTTTGGTGCACGGTGGGCATGGTGCTTGCCGGCGCATTGGAAATTGCCGCTGTGGTATTGGGCTCGCTTGCCGACAGCACAGGCGCCTCGTTGCTGACGAACCCGTTGGCTCTCGTTCCCGTTATTGCGGCCCTTGTGGTGTCGGTGGCACTTGCCTGCACTGCCGCCCCTTCGCGCGCCTTCGAAGATACTGAATAATCAAAAGCGCCCAAGGAGGACTGTCCTCCTTGGGCGCTTTGCGCATTGGAAAGGGCTGAAGCGGCGCTATTCTGCTAGCTTCTTGTGATAGGCTCGCCCGAGAAGTTCAATCTTTGCGTAAGCGCGTGGGCTTGTTCCATGGTGAAGTCCTTGGAGGTTATCTCGGGGATGGCGGCTATTGCCTGCTCCAAAGCTTGGTTGAACAGATCCTGGAAGCTGGCGGTGCTCACCGTTTTCGTGAAGGGGTTTATCCAGGCGGCGTGCTGGTGGTTGTCGAACTCGCTTTCGTCCAGCTCAACGGCGCGATGGCTCATGGCCTGCACGAACGAATGCTTGCGGAAGGCGCGCTCGATATTGCCCAGCGCCGTGCGCTTGATACCGCGTGGCGAATGGAACACGTGCTGTATGTGCCGGAAGCTCAAAACGCTTTTCGAGAACAAGGTGGCTGGAATTTCCTCACCGTAGGCATCGCGGATTGTCATGCATATCACATAAGAAATGATGGCGAGCGTTTGCCGGTCGGCTTTGAGAATTTCCTTGTGCGGGTCGAACGTGGCCACCGTTTTGCCCTCGCGCGTCCACAGCATCATCTCGTCCAAGTCGCTTTCGATGATGGCGTGCACCTCCGAGCCGTCCTTTTCGCTGAGCCCGTCGATGCCTGCATCGCACAGGGCGAACTGCTGCGCGTATACCAGCGGATGCTCTGCCCTATCAAGCAGGTAATGGCACAGAAAGCCCGCGATATACGCCTTTGCCAAAGGATGCACCGCAGTGGGCAAGTACACCAGGCTCTTCGCCATAGAATAAATGAGCGCGCTTGGGTCTTCGTGGTGCATCTTGCTGCCAAGCGCGTGATATTTGGCGGTAGTGGGGTTTGCCACGCAGTAGAACAGCGGGTCGGGGCCTTGATTGCCCAGCAAGAAGGCGTCTTTTTCCTGCTGGCTGGAAACGATGGCGGAAGCGGCTTTTTCCAGCGCTTCGTGTCCGAACTGGTCGTGGGTGATAATCGCAGGCATAGGAACCCCTTCGAATGTTTACGGATATTTCAGATATCCCATACAGGCACACCGTATACTGGTGACCGTTTCATGATGCGACCAAATGGGCGTGTGTTCAATGGCGAAAGGGTAACGGTTATGGCATTCGGGCTCACGAAGAAAGAGCTGAGCTGGGTTCTTTACGATGTGGGCAATTCGGCCTTCGTCATGCTTTCCACGGCGTTGATTCCCGTGTACTTCGCCTCTATTGCCGAACCGGGGTCTTCTGTGGTTGTGGCCTGGGGTTATGCCGAAACAGTGGCCTCTTTGATATTGGCGCTGCTTATGCCTGTGCTGGGCAGTTTGGCCGACTTGGCAGGCAACAAGAAGAAGTTCCTGGTGGGCTTTGCGGGAACGGGCGCGGTTGCCTGCGCCGCGTTGGGCATCCCCGATCAGGCCCTTCCGTTTTTGGTGGTGTACGTGATTTCCGCCATCATGTTGAACGGCTCGATGGTGTTCTACGATGCCTTCTTGGTGGATGCCACAACGGAAGACCGCTACGACAAGGTTTCATCGCACGGGTACGCCTGGGGCTACATCGGCTCGTGCATCCCCTTCATTGCGTGCCTGGCGGTGGTGCTAGGCGGCTCGAACTTCGGCATCGATGCGGCGTTGGGCATGAAAATCGCCTTCATCATCACAGCGGTGTGGTGGATAGCCTTTACCATTCCCGTTGCCAAGAACGTGAAGCAGCTGCATGGCAAGAAACACTCCGACCACGTTTTGCGTGCCACGCTTTCCGGCCTGAAACAGACGATGAAGAGCATCATGCGCGACAAGCGCCTGCTGTTCTTCATGTTGGCGTTCTTCTTCTATATCGATGGCGTGCATACGGTAATCAAGATGTCTACCAGCTACGGCACCGATTTGGGCATTGACTCCACACAGCTGGTGCTGGCGCTTTTGGTAACGCAGTTCGTGGCGTTCCCTTCCGCCATCGCCTACGGCAACTTGGCGAAGCATTTCGGCACCAAACGCATGCTGAAGGTGGGTGTGGCTGCCTACATCTGCATTGTGCTGTTTGCCGCATTCTTCTTGAAAAGCGCAGCGGAGTTCTGGGTTCTGGCCATTTGCGTGGGCTTGTTCCAGGGCGGCATCCAAGCGCTTTCGCGTTCGGAATACGGCAAGCTCATCCCGAAGGAGCGCGCCAACGAGTATTACGGCTTCTTTGATATCTTCGGCAAGTACGCCGCTGTTATGGGAACGTTCCTGGTAAGCGCATTCACGCAGCTTACCGGCAACTCGTCGTTCGGCGTGCTTTCCTTGGCGGTGCTGTTCGTTATCGGCTTTTTGTTCCTGCGCGCCATGCCGCTCATGCTGGGGGATAGCTAGGAATTCTGCCAGCAGGATATCTGCAAACATCGATAGCTTTCCAGAGGTGGGGCGTCGCGCTCTCGTGCCTCTCTGGAACGCGGTTTAAAAAGAATTGAATGCAAGAAATCGCCCCAGGTATTCGATCTGAAAATTCAGGGATACCCTGAACCATGCGTCGAACTAGTCTCTGCGATTTCAATTGCTAAATTTCAAAATCAATTCTTTGAAAACCGAAACGAGTGGAAGCGAGGCACGAGAGCGCGACGCCCCACCTTCTCAGGGAGCCTATTCGTCGAACCTCCAGTCGTCGTCCTGCTTTTCCCCGCGGTCTTTGAACGTTTTGCGGGTGCGGTACTCCAGCGCGGCCGCGATGATGGTGGTAAGAACCAGGCACGCCAGGATAAGGCATCCGATGCCTTCGATGGTTTCAAACAGGAAATGGTAGAGCTCGGCGAAGTCCATGGTTTCCTTTCGCGGATTTGTTCATTGCGCGAACGGGCAAGCCGCCTGCGCGTGCTGGGTGAATAAGAGTATACTAGCGCTACTGTTTTCAAACGGAAACATGCCGTATAAAGCACGTCGAAAGGGCAGTCATGCTAGACATTCGGTTCGTCCGCGAACATCTTGATGAAGTCGCTACTGCGATGCAGAAT
Source organism: uncultured Eggerthella sp. (assembly GCA_905203045.1). GTDB lineage: Bacteria > Actinomycetota > Coriobacteriia > Coriobacteriales > Eggerthellaceae > Anaerotardibacter. The sequence goes on along the minus strand of CAJKUH010000005.1, from coordinate 78,536 downwards.
CGCAACCACACGTGGGATTCCGCGCGCTTCCAGGAATTGGACGAGTCACGCCGTGCTTCAATTGCCAAGGAAGAAGAGCTTCAGGCCAAGCGCAACGCTCTTTCCAAGTCCATCGGCAAATTGATGGGTGAAGGCAAGAAGGAAGAAGCCGAAGCTGCCAAGGCCGAGGTTTCCCAGCTTAAAGATCAAATCGCCACGTACAGCGCCCAGCGCGCTGCCGCCGACGAAGAGCTGCACAACTTGCTGCTTGCTACGCCGAACATGCCGGCCGATTCTACGCCGGTAGGCAAGGACGAAAACGACAACCCTGAGGTTCGTCGCTGGGGCACCCCGCGCAACTTCGAGGCAGAGGGCATCGAAATGAAGCCCCACTGGGACTTGGGCGCAGAGCTGGGCATCATCGACGCCGAGCGTGCCGTTAAGCTGGCAGGTAGCCGTTTCGTGCTGCTGGGCGGTTTGGGTGCTCGCCTAGAGCGCGCCCTCATCAACTTTATGGCCGACACGCACATTTCCCGTGGCTACAAGGAATGGTGGTGCCCGGCCATGGCAAACGCCAACACGCTTACCGGCACCGGTCAGCTTCCCAAGTTCGAAGACGACCTGTTCAAGACGCGTGAGGGCATGTACCTCATTCCTACCGCCGAGGTTCAGCTTACCAACATCCATTCCGGCGAAGTGCTTGAAGCCGACCAGCTGCCCCTGAAGTACTGCGCCTTCACGCCGTGCTTCCGCGAAGAGGCTGGCTCTGCGGGTCGCGACACGCGCGGTCTTATCCGCGTTCATCAGTTCGACAAGGTTGAAATGGTGAAGTACGCCAAGCCTGAGGAAAGCTACGACGACCTGGAATCCATGGTTGCCGACGCCGAGAACATCCTGCAGCTTCTGGGCTTGCCGTATCGCGTTATCAGCCTGTGCACCGGTGACATCGGATTCTCCGCTGCCAAGACCTACGACCTGGAGGTATGGCTGCCTTCCTACAATGCCTACAAGGAAATTTCCTCCTGCTCCAACTGCGAGGACTTCCAGGCACGCCGCGCCAACATCAAGTATCGCGACCCCGAAAACTTCAAGGGCACGCGTCTGGTTCACACCCTCAACGGCTCCGGCCTGGCAGTAGGCCGCACCATGGCTGCCGTTATCGAGAACTATCAGCAGGCAGACGGCTCCATCAAGGTTCCCGATGTCCTGGTTCCCTACATGGGCGGCATCGAGGTTATCCGCTAGGGCTAACCCAAGGCATGGCAGAAAAGAACACAAGCAAGCGCCCCTCGGTAGTGGGGCGCAAAGTGAAGGTTTCCAAGGCTCCGGCACCCGCTTATCCTGCGGATAAAGCGGAAGCGCCGGCGCCTTCGCCATCGCAGAATCCCTTGAAGGACGCAGCACGTCAGGTGTCGCGTCCTTCTGTTCCTGCGGGTAAGAAGGCGAAATCTTCCTTGAACGTGGAAACCGATTCCGTATCAGAGAAAACAGGCACGCCGCGCAAGAGCGCATCGGGCAAGAAGAAGCGCCGCCTCTCACGCCGTTTCGTGATCATTGCCTGCTCGATAGTCGTTGTACTTGCCGTTGCCACCGGTCTGCTTTCGTGGAATCAGTGGTTCCGCTATGACGATTCGGCGGACATCCAGGGCACCTGGGTGGTGGATGGCAGCGACGTTGCCATCACGGTAACCGATTCTCAGATACAGATGAACAGCGACGTTGCCTACTCGTATTCGCTTGACACGTTCAACAAAACCATCAGCTTTTCGTTCGGCAAATATTCAGGGTCGGGCTCTTATGCCTTTTCCCCCGATCGCACCACGTTGGTGCTTACCGAGGAAAACCCCGATGCCGAACAGGGGAAGGCTTCAACCAAGTTAGTGAAGCGGCAATGACCGAGCACCATGCTAACCTGGTTTCACGTGAAGGGGCGTACCATGCGGTGCTGCCCCTTCGTGCTTTGCGCGTTCGGGTGCGCCCCGACAGGGTGGAAGTTTCCGTTGCCGTTTCGGCGAAACGCTACGAGGAAACCGACGAAGCCCTTATCCGGGCGGCGCTGCGCTATGCGCCAACGTTGGGTCAGCATGCGTGCCGCAACAATGTGGGCCCCGTGTTCGCTTCGGTGATGAAGCGCACTTCGACACCTCACTTGCTGGAGCACTTGGTCATCGATGCGCAAACGCGCGCGGCGAAAGATGCCAGCCGCGTGTTCACGGGCACTACGCAGTGGAGCGCCGAAAACGAGCTCGTAGCCAATGTTGCCTTTTCCTATGAGGATGATCTGGTGGCGCTCGATGCCCTTACCTGTTCGCTTGAATTCCTGAACAGGTCCCTTATCAAACTGCGTGGCTGATGCGCAACACGTTTGTCCTTTATGATGGAGGGGAACGTACATCCTGCTTGATGCATCGGCTGCCCGTATGCCTTCTTACGTGCTCGTTGTTCACGTGATGGGCTTTCTGCGGTGTGCGTAGCGCGCACTTCCTGCAGCGAATGGGTTGCATGAAGATTCGGCGGGGAAGGGACGCTTGGACCACCCTTTTCCTGCAGGGTTTGAAGCATTAAGCATGTTTCCAGGTTGGTACTTGAAGGGGGACAATCATGAAAATCGCAGTTCTTATGGGTGGTGCGTCTGCCGAGCGCGAAGCATCGTTGGAAAACGGCAAGCGTATTATCGCTGCATTGGAGAAGGCGGAGCACACGCCGATAGCTGTTGACGTTTCGGAAGACCTTGTTGCAACGCTGCGCGCCGAACGCCCGGATGCATGCATCGTAGCCGTGCCTGGCAAAGCAGGCGAAGATGGCACGCTTCAGGGGCTGCTGGAGTTTTTGGATATTCCTTACGTTGGCTCGAGCGCCGAAGTATGTCGTACAACGTCTGACAAAAGCCTGCTACCTGCGCATATGCGGACAGCATGCGATTTTTCGGGTGAGCAGACCGTTGCCTCGTGGCCGCAGGGGTTCTGCTTTTCAAAGGCAGCTTTTGCCGAGCTGGGAGCGTTTGATGCCATCGACCTGTTTGATGATCGCGTGCCCGGAGGCTATCCGCTGGCGGTAAAGCCCGCATGCGGCGGACTTGCTTACGGCGTGCACAAAGTGAACAGCAAAGAAGAGCTGCGCGATGCCATCCGTGATGCGTTTACGTTCGACGACGAGGTCATCGTCCAGCAATGGGCCGATGGGGTAGAAGTCTCGGTGTGCATTTTGGGTTCCGGTTGGGATGCTCATGCGCTGCCGCCGGTGGAAATCGTTCCGCGCAAGGGCCTGTACCTCACGGATGCTCGCTTGGGCAGCAACGCAGTCGACTTTTACGCACCTATTCGCCTGGAATCGCTTTCCAGCGACGAGGCAACGGCGCAGGCCATCCGTTCCGAGATCGAGCGTGCGGCGCTTGAGGTGTACCGCGCGTTTGGCATGGAGGGCTACGGCATCGTCGATCTGATTTGGGACGGTGCCCAGGCGCAGGTACTTGAAGTGGATGTGACACCCAGCTTGGCGGAACGCTCGGTGTTCAGCGCCGCATGCGAAGCCTCGGGGCTTTCCATTCCTGCCGTGCTTGACCGGCTCGTTGAAGAATAGGCGCCAAGCTATATTTCGCCTTGGCAACAAGAATGCCAGGTGAACGGTTCTGCCCTGGTTTGCTGGGGTGGCGCCTTTATAATGAACGTATCGCAATTACTCTTTTGGGGAAGGTGTTCAATATGGGCAAGTTCGCAACATTTCTTATTGGTGGCGCCGTTGGCGCAGTAGCAGGCCTGCTTCTTTCGCCTCGTTCCGGCGCAGAGAACCGTGCACTTTTGAGCGAAGTCGCATCCGAGAAGTGCGGGACCATTTCCTGCCCGCCGCAACTTCAGGAAAAGGCAGGTCAGTTCGTAGACGCTGCCGCTTCCACTTCCACCAAGGTCATCAACACGGTGGTAGACAACGGCGCTGAGGCTCGCAGGGCTGTTGCGCAGCGCGCTCAGAAGTTCGCTCCTGCCCCTGTTCAGGCGTTTGACAACAACGGTGACGAACTTCGTCAGAAGATCGACGCTGCTCGTGAGCGCATCGCAACCCAGGTTGCCAAGAACGCAGAAGCCGCCCGTGATGCTGCGGTAGACAAGGTTCCGGCTGTTCTTGATGCTGCCGCTTCCGCCAAGGAAACGGCAACGGGCGCTGCTCAGCATGCCGCAGAAGCGGTCCAGGGTGCTGCAGCTACGGCTGCCGATGCCGCTAAGGACGTTGCCGGCGTTGCCCAGCACGCTGCTGCAACGGTTGCGGAAAAGGTTCACCCCGCCGACAAATAAGCATCACGGTTTGGTGACGCTTCGTTTAGTACACGGATTTGCGGGTATTGTAGAAAACGGACATGCGGCCTATTCAGGGCTGTGAGAACGGCGGCTTTTGCTGCCGTTCTTTATACGCGCCAATGAGCGGCGAAAGGGGCATGCAGTGAAGAAAAGCGAATATCTTATTAGCGAGCTTCGCGGTGTTCCTGTGTACGAGCCGGGGAAGAAGGGGAAAGGCCCCAAGCGTGTAGGCAAAGTGCACCATTTCGTGTTCCATCCGAAGGAGCGCCGCGTGGTGGGCTTCACCGTGAAGCGCCCCGACATTGCCCTTATGGCTCATCGCTCCGATTTGTTTGCTGCCTTGGAAGGCTTCGAAATACAGGATGGACACATCCTTATCGACCCGAAGGGCCCCTTCGTGGGCAAGTCCGCCTGCAAGCGCATAGGCGTTTCGTGGGACGATTGCATTATGTGGCAAGGGCTTCCCCTTATGACGGAGGCGGGCGAGCGCTGTGGTTTCGTTGGCGATGTGCGGTTTTCCTTTCCCGGCGGTGCGGTGCAAATGGTAGCGGTCGACCGTGGCAAAACGGCCGACATCCTGTTGGGCTATACCGACATTCCCGCTTCCTTGGTTGAAGGATTCAAACTTGGCGTGGGCGATAGGCTGAACAACGAAGACGGCGACGATTTCCTGCGTGGCGCCATCATCGTTTCCCCTAAAGTGCTTTCGATGGCTTCCGAAGGCGGCTTAGCGGAAAAGGCCGGTGCTGCGAGTGCAGTGGTAAACGACAAGGCAGCTAAAGCCGTGAACAAGGTGAAGCCTGTGGCTTCGCAGGCAGCGCATAAGGCGGGCGAAGCGGTTAACGACGGCGCCTACAAGCTTGGCGTGCAGCTTTCTAAAACGAAGGGCATGTTCTCCAGTTTCAAAGAAGAGTATCGCCGGGCGCGCAACGGCGAAGATAGCGAGGAATAATGGGCTCCGCTACCGAAAAAACCGTTTCCCTTTTCGGGCACAAGATCAAGAAAAGCGATCTGTTCAAGCTAACGGGCCTTGTTGCCTTCATCGCGCTTCTGTTCGGAATCGTGGCGGCCTTGTGGCCGAGCCTTTCGCTCATCTTCGAGCCCGATGGCATGGACAAGATGATCGATAGCATCCAGAGCCAAGGTGCAGTGGGTGTGTTGATACTGTTGGGTTTGCAGCTGCTGCAAATCGTGGTTGCGTTCATTCCTGGCGAAGTGGTGCAGGTTGCAGCGGGCATGTTGTACGGTCCGGTGTTCGGCACGCTTATCATCTTGCTGGGTTGCGTGATATCCAGCGCATTCATTTACACGTTGGTCCATAAGCTGGGTGCGCCGTTCGTGCAGGCTATGGTAGACCAAAAGCACCTGGTGAAGTTCTACGAGTTCGAGCGCTCAGGCAAGCTGAACCTTATCGTGTTCGTTCTGTTCCTTATTCCGGGTATGCCGAAAGACGTGCTCACATACTTGGTGCCGCTTACCAATATGCGTATGCGGGCATTTCTGATTCTTTCCACCGTAGGGCGCATTCCTGGCGTCATCATCTCCACGTATGCAGCTGCCGGTTTGGCGGACGGCGATATCACCACGAGCCTTATCATTTTCGGCATCGCTGCTGTGCTCATGATTTTGGGCATTGTGTTCCGCGACAAGATTATGAGTGTGTTGGGCACGCAGAAAGCCCTGCACAAGATGGATGAGGAACGCGAGGAAAAGAAAGCAGAAGCCGTGCTGCGTGCTTCCATCGCCCAGGAAAAGGAAAAGGGAGCCAAGTAATCATGTCTGATGTGATGCAGGACGGCTCCAAGCAGGCGGGGGAAGCTTCCGCAGGCTATCAGCCATCACAGGCTGGGGCGCAAGCGCAGACTGCCCCGGGCGCTTCGTTCGCTGCTTCTCCTGTCCGGCCGCATTATGCAGCGCCGCTTGCCTCGCGCGATCATGTGGCGGCAGGGTTTCTGGCCCTTGTTCTGGGGTTTTTCGGCGTACATAAGTTCTATCTTGGCTACAACGCGCAAGGGTTCACGCTCATGGCTCTTTCGGTTATCGGTGGGCTGCTCTCGTTCGGGATTGCGGCGGGTGTGGCTTGGATCGTCGCCATCATCGAAGGCATCGTGTACCTTTCCAAAAGCCAAAGCGAATTTGAGCAAGTATATGTGTATGGCAAACGCGAGTGGTTCTAGCGTTTAGGCCCTGGTTGACCCAGGGCTTTTTGATGTCGCCGTTCCTGGGTTTATCGTGGGATATTGCGCCATTGGCGGTGCTAGCGCGATATAATGGCGACATCGTGTGTATTCATGCCTTTAAGGAGGAACATTATGCCCACCATCACCCGTGATCAGGTTAAAGTCCCTGCGGACGTTATGCCTGAAGCTCGTGAGACGTACATTGACAACTATATGAAGGCTACTCGCGGCACGGGTCGCCTGATGCTTTTCGCTTGCGACCAGAAGGTCGAGCACCTGAACAAGGACTTCTACGGCGAGGGCATTGACATCTCCGACGCTGAACCCGAGCACCTTTTCCAGATCGGTTCTCAGGGCACCATCGGTGTTCTGGCTGGTCAGCGTGGCCTTGTTGCTCAGTACGCTCCCGACTATCCGGAAATCAACTACCTCATCAAGATGAACTCCAAGACCAACCTGGTTAAGGGTTCTCAGGACGATCCCTACAGCCCCCAGCTCTATGATTTGGAAGCTGTTCTTGCTATGCGCGAAGCTGGCGTGAACATCGTTGGCCTGGGCTACACCATTTACCTGGGCTCCGAGTACGAATCCACCATGATGGCTGAAGCTGGTGAGCTTATCGCAGAGGCTCATGCTGCTGGCCTTCTGGTTGTCCTTTGGATCTATCCTCGCGGCAAGGCAGTTGCCGACGAAAAGGATCCCGATCTTATCGCAGGTGCAGCTGGCGTTGCTCTGTGCCTCGGTGCAGACTTCGTTAAGGTCAACCCGCCTCACGAGGTAGAGGGTCAGACTTCCGCTGAGGGTCTTGCCATCGCTTCCAAGGCTGCAGGTCGTACGGGCCTGGTGTGCGCTGGCGGTTCCAAGGCTGACGCGAATGTGTTCCTTACCGAGCTGCACAACCAGATTCACATTGGTGGTGCCTGCGGCAACGCAACGGGTCGCAACATCCACATGCGCTCCACCGAAGAGGCAATCCGTCTGTGCAACGCAATTTCCGCTATCACCTTGGGCGACTGGAGCGTTGAAGACGCTGAGGCCGTATTCAAGGGTGAAAAGACGTTCTCTCTCTAAGAGGAGCAATGACGCTGTGCGCAGTTTTGGCGCGCAGGAAAATCTTAAAGGGGCAAGGCATGGCACATTAGGCCGATGCCTTGCCCCTTTTGTTTCTCCGTACTCGCCAGAACTGCGCTCGCAGTTTCACTGACGAACCGAGGATTCTTGCAAATCGAAATGCTGTACCAATGCAGGTGCAGCATTTTTTTTGTGTCCAAAAAACGGTGCTGAAGGGCGATTGGTTTTTTCTGGTCGGTCGAAGGGGTGGGGATTGAGCGGGCTTTTTCGATTGATCTGCTATCGGCGGGGGCAGTTGGATGGGAAGTGTCGCCTTTTTTGAGCGCTTTGCCCGCGCTGCAATAGGCAGGATGCGAAAAGCCTGAGAAGGCAAGCGGAAAGTTTTGCGAAGCCCATAATGAGCTTTTGCTTATCTAGAAAATCGCAGGTGAAAGGGATAATTTCTCTGCCATAGTGTGCCCATTGAAAGGAATTGCGGGGGAGGGCACCATGATGTTGACGCTTATTGCTCTGTTTGCGTTATGCGCGGTAATCACGGTACGCGATGTGCGGTATCGTCTCGTGTATGGGGCAGATGTGATTCTGCTGATCGCCTTGAGGGTTCTTGCCTCAATTTTCTCTCTTTACCCTGAAGCATCTGGCTTACAGCCTGGAAGATGGGGCTTCGGCGCGTTGGCAACCTCCGCTTTGGCCGCGCTTGCCGTTACGGTGCTGTTTTGGGCATTGGGGCGGTTGGTTTCGCATGTTTCGGGCAACAAGGCTCTTGGTGGGGGAGATGTGCTTCTTCTTGCGGCATGCTGTTCGTTCATCAGCATTGCTGATCTTGATTTCTATTTCGGTTTAACTGCCCTTTTCGGTATTGCCCTTGCTTTGTTTTGGCTGCTGGGGAAGAAAAGCAAAACCTTCCCCTTCGCTCCAGCCCTCGTCTGGCCCTGCTGGCTGGTAGTGCTTCTAGCTGAATTCGTTTAGGTATACGGCATATACCTTACAGGCATGATAGGTTAACTTTTAGGAGAGAGAATAGGGGTTTGAATTCGATCCAAACAAGAGTGCAACCAATAAGGCAAGGCACGGGATCAGCTTTATCGAGGCCCAAGAAATTTGGACTGGAGCTTATATCACCGTTCCCCTGGGCAATAAGCATGGCGAAGAAAGGCATGCCGTGTTTGGCAAGATTAGTGGAAAGCACTGGACTGCAATCATTACCTGGGGGAATGAGAACATCAGAATCATTTCTGTAAGAAGGTCTCGAGCAAAAGAGGAGGCTTACTATACCTGCAAAAAAGGAAATCAGTGCTGAAGAATTCGACCGAATCTTCGACGAGGGCAAAGAGGACATCATGGATTATCTTGACTTCGATAGTTCTGAGGTTCATTACCCTGATATGAGGGTCCGTCGCGTGAACGTTGACTTTCCTGAATGGATGATTCGGGAGCTTGACGCCGCTGCCGAGCATCTAGCTATCAATCGTCAAGCAGTAATCAAAACTTGGATTGCCGATAGGCTGAAGCAAGAACACATTGCCTAAGTAATTTCCGTAAGAACCGATGAAAAGCGAGGGTTAACGCCCTTGCTTTTTCTTTTTAGGGAACTACTATATGCATATAGGCTATACGCATATAGTACAAGGGAAGGGAGCATACAATGCAAGGGACTACATTGATGCAAACGCTGCAGAACTCGGATATGGTTCAGCAGTACATGTGGGGCTTTTCGCCCGACAATCCAGGATTTGTGGGAATTTTAGTAGCAGCGCTTATTGCGTTTCTCATTGGCTACGTTGAGCAATTCCTCTCCATCATCATGATCAAGAAGGAAAAGCATGGCTCGTTTCCCATGCCGTTGAATACGTTCTACTTGGCACATGACTTCCTGACCGGTGTCATATTCTTGATCCTGGGCTTCATGAACAGCTTCTTCTACATTTTCATGGTGCTGGGTATCGGCATGTTCATCTGGAACTTCACCGAGATTATCGACATGTACGACTATGTGAAGAACAATCGTGAGGAAACATTCCGTGGCATGTTCTTCGGGGAGCTCACCGCGAAGAAATGTGTGTTGGAGATTGTGGCTGAAACCTTGGCTTTCGCAGTGTTCATCCTTCTGATGATCGTGCTGATGGATGACCCAGTGTTCCTGAAATGGTTTATGATCACCAACATCCTTATCGCGGTATGCACTGGATACTACTGGACGAAGAACAAGGTGGTATGGGGTACATCGAAGCTGTTGGCTATCGTAATCCTCATCGGCACCATCAACACTTTCTTGCCTGTTGGCTTGGGCTGGTGGAGCACCATTTGCCCCACTACGTTCGACACGCCGCTGTTCTATCTGATGGGTGCTGTGTCGGTGTGCTTTGCTGTCAAGAACGTTTACATTGTGTTCAAGAAGCTTCCCGAAAAGCCGAAGATGCGCGATGGAAAGAAAACCATCTGGTAACTAGCCTAAGTGCCGACGTGGTAAAGCGTCGGCACTTTTGTTTTGCGGCATAATGAGGGCTGTTGGTTTGAACGGCGGGATGTTGCGAAGGCGGGCGGAAAGAATGGAAAACGAGCCGAATAAACGAAGCCTTATTCTCTCTCAGGCATTTGGGCTGCTAATGGAAAAAGGCTATGCCAAAACCAGCTATACCGACATCGCCAAGGCATGCCAGCTCACCCGCCCGCTTGTTCAGTATTATTTCCCCAAGAAAGAAATGTTCATGCAGGAGTTCATTGAGCGCCTGATTGAGCTGTGCAACACCTATCTGCGCCAGCATAAGTTGAATACAGGATATTGCTTCGTCGATTTTTATCTAACGGGCACGATGTACTTTACATTCCTGTTGGAAAACGAGGGCCTCATTCCTTTAACGAAAGACCTGGTTTCCACCCGTGCTGCTACTGAAGCCATTTCGTCGGTAATGGCGCAATGGGTGGCCTCGCGTGAAGAGCTTCAGGGGTTTGAGTATCGGGAAGTTGAAACGGCAGTCATAATGAGTATGGGCGGTGTGTACGATTTGGTATTTCATCGTTTGTCGGAAGGCGAGCCCGATGATATTCCCTCGCTTTTGAACTGGGCGATTCAGGCAACTATGAAACAGCTGGGTTTAAGCACCAAAGGGCTAACGGAAAGTTTTGAGAACCATGCTCTGACGACTGACGTCGCAGAAGATGCAAACAGATATTTGCTAAAGGAAATGCCAAACGTCGGGTAAACGTGCCATCTATTGCGAGCGAGTGTTTTGGTCTTTTAGGCTTTAGCACGGATTTGCATGGGCGCTGTTTCCATGAGAAGGTTGGAATCTTCGTGCAAGATATGAAAAATCTGTTTTAGGTGACGGATACCTAGGTTTTAGGTATAATGCAGTCCTGCGCCCGAGTGGCGGAACGGCAGACGCGGCGGTCTCAAAAACCGTTGTCGAAAGACGTGCGGGTTCAAATCCCGCCTCGGGCACCAGTTATTAATGCGAAAGGCTTGCTTCGGCAAGCCTTTTTACGTTTCTGCGCTGTTCGACGTTGTTCCTTTCCCGTTGGCGCTCGTTAACCAGTCATAGAAAATTCGACTATCGCTTTTTCTTGCCGCGTGTGCATAGGCGGGAGCATAATAAGCACTTAGCCAGAATACTGGCTTCTGTTAGGAGGATTAACACCATGATCAACGAAACCATGTACGGTTTGGGCAGCGCCCCTTCGGCAATTCGCGAACTGTTTGCCTACGGCCTTCAGCGCAAAGCTGAAATCGGCGAAGACAAGGTATTCGACTTCAGTATCGGAAACCCCAACGTCCCTGCTCCTGCCAAGGTGGCGAAGGTCATGCACGAATTGGCTGATATGCCTCCTGCAGAACTGCACGCGTATTCTCCCTCTTCCGGTTGGGACGATGCCAAGGCGGCCATCGCCGACAACCTGAATCGCCGTTTCGGGACGGACTATGCGGCAAAGAACCTGTACCTCACCATGGGTGCGGCCGCATGCCTTTCTTGCTGCATCAAGGCTGCCATCATCGACCCGGGCGACGAGATCATCGTGATTTCGCCGTACTTTCCCGAGTATCGTGTATGGATTGAGGCCGATGGCGGCAAATGCGTCGAGGTTCCCGCCCGCACCGACAACTTCCAGATTGACCTGGATGCGGTGGCAGCAGCCATCAACGAGCGCACCCGTGCCGTTATCATCAACTCGCCCAACAACCCGGTAGGCGTTGTGTACACGCGCGAAACGTTGGAGGGCTTGGCAAAGGTGCTGCATGAAAAGCGCGAAGAGTTCGGCAGCTCCCTGTACCTTATTTCCGATGAGCCGTACCGCGAACTGGCTTACGGCCCCAAGGTTTCTTGGGTTCCCTCCATCTACGACAACACGCTGGTGTGCTATTCCTGGTCGAAGTCCCTTTCACTTCCCGGCGACCGCATCGGTTACGTGCTGGTTCCCAATGAGGTTGAAGAGTCTGAGCGTGTGATGGCGGCCATTTCCGGTGCCGGTCGTGCGCTGGGCTACATTTGCGCCCCGGTATTCTTCCAGCGCGTTATCGCAAAATGCGTCGACGAGCCGGCAAACGCTGCAGCCTATGCCGAAAACCGCGAGCTGCTTACCAAGGGCCTTGATGAGCTGGGCTATCACTATATTGCTCCCGATGGAGCGTTCTACCTGTGGATGCAGGCGCTTGAACCTGATGCTCAGGCATTCTCCGACAAGGCAAAGGAACACGAGCTTTTGCTGGTTCCCTCCGACAGCTTCGGCGTTGGCGGTTGGGTGCGCGTAAGCTACTGCGTTTCCCCCGACGTTATCCGCAACGCTATGCCGGCGTTCGCTGCGCTCAAGCGCGACTATGAATAACAACAATGTGATCAAGGGTGCCATCTTCGACTGCGATGGCACCCTTCTTGATTCCTTGGGTGCGTGGCGCAGCTTGGAAGAAGAAGTGGCGCGTCAGGCGGGGGTCGTTGTAACCCCCGAAGAGCATAAGCTGTTCACCACGTTCACCATCCCGGAAGTTGCCCGCTATTTCCATGAGCAGTACGGGTTTGGCCAAAGCACCGAAGCGGTAAAAGCCATCATGGACGAATACATGATGGCATATTACGAGGCCGCTCATTTGCTTCCAGGCGCTGAAGCCCTTCTGGAGTCCTGCGCTCGCAACAAGGTGAAAATGACCATGGCGTCTTCCAGCAAGGCGGAGTTTTTACGTGCTGGTGCCAAGGCAACGGGCATTGCCGACTACTTTTGCGCCATCATTTCGGTTGACGAAGTGGGTGCTTCCAAGCGTGAGCCCGCCATATACAATCATGCCCGTGAGGTGATGGGCACCGAAACGGCGCTAACTTGGGGTTTCGAGGATTCGCTTTATGCGATGGACACGTTGGTAGGGGCAGGGTATCCCGTTTTGGGCCTCTACGACGAAGCCCATGGCGTGCCGCAACGTGAAGTGGAAAAACGATCACGCCTGGCAGTGCCCTCCCTTGAGCACGTTGCGGTGCAGGAAGGGAAGCTGCAGCTTCTTCTGTAGCGCTGGGTTTCGGTACCTTTGCACTGCAATCAATGCAAGGAATAGAAAGCGGGCACCGGCAAAATGTCGATGCCCGCTTTTTCATGCGAACGTTATTTTTCCGCCCTGTTCCTCATCAGATAGTACAGGCGCCTTCCCTCTTCAACGGCCGCCTCGATTTCCGAGGGGTTCTTCATCAGCGAGGGTAGTACGGAGCGGCCGGTCATGCGGGCAATGTCTTCGGGCGTGTAATCGCGCACGGAATAACCCGAAGCCTCTAAAATCAGCTCCTTGCGGTGCTTTGCGTGGAAATGGTGCTGCAACCCTTCGTTGGTGGAAAGAATGGTGACCGTTCGCTCATCGGCGGCACAGGGTATGAACGCACCTTCTTCGACGCCGCGCTCGATGATTGAAAGCGAAGTGCGGTACAGCTTGCGGTAACGTTCGAAAAACGCCTCGAACCCTTTCGGGTTTTCGTTCGCAATAGCCTCAAGCTCCCAGAAGTCGAAGGGCAGCTCGCACTTGTGCACCACATCGAATGCGATAAGCGCATACAGTTGGGCGGCGCGATTGTTGCATGCCTTTTCGAGCTGTTCAACCGTGGGGAAGAACTCGTTGGGGTTCAGGATGTTTTCGATAAGCGCTTCTTTGGAAGCGAAGTAATAGTAGAACGAAGAAGGGTCAACGCCTGCCTGGCGGGCGCTTTCGCTCATGGAGGTGCGCGTATATCCCTTGGTTCGGAAAAGCCCAATGGCAACAGAGATAATGTTGTTGCGGGTGTCTTGGCTTTTGGTATCCCGCCCTATCGAAGAAAGCAGCACTGCCCCACCCTGACATCGCACGCCCAGTTGGGCGGCAAATCTCGGTATAATAAGGTTTTGTCGGAACGCTCCAATACGAAAGGAGAGTCATGGCAAACCCAAGCCGCGCCGAAGAAGGCACCGCGAAGCCCCGCACACGACTGGATAGTTGCCTGCGAGCCTGCTAATCGGTTCCCAGAAGCGAATTCATGATGCCTGAAACGATGGAGATGACGATAGAGGCCACGAATCCCGAACCGAATGAGTCGATGATGAAGCCGGCACCGAACAGGGCATTGCCCAACGATGCCGCAAGATAAAGCAGAATGGTGTTGATGACCAGGTAAAACACACCAAGGGAAAGCACTGTGATGGGCAGGCCGATTACCTGCAGGAACGGTTTTATGGTCATGTTCAGCAGTGCGATGATAAGGGCCATAACTGCAATTGACCCCCACGAGCTGCCAGCGCCCACGATGTCGATGCCTGGGACAAGCCAAACGGCAACACCTACGGCAACGAAGATGGCGATGGTTCGCAAGATGAACTGCATGACGAAGCCCCTTTTCCCTTGATGGTATCAATTACAATGAATACGCTAGCAAAGCAATCGCAGGCGACGCAAGAAGCCGCGCTTCTTTGTTTCCAGCAAGTAGGAATCGGAAAGGGATAACCGTCCATGATTGACGCGATAGAGAAAACGATTCGCACCCAGAGCCTGTTCAGTGCGGCAACCCCGGTTGTCGTGATGGTTTCGGGCGGGTCGGACTCAACGGCTTTGGCGTACCTGATCAGCGATTTGCATAAGCGCGGATTGGTGGGGCAGCCCGCCATTTTGCACGTGAACCATATGCTGCGCGGGGAAGACGCCTATGCCGACCAGCGCTTTGTGGAGAAACTCGCCGCTCATCTGGGCATTCCGTTCTTTTCATGCGAGATAGACGTGGCGGCGCTTGCCAAGGCGACGGGCGGTAATGTGGAAGCCGTTGGCCGCAACGAACGCTATCTTGCTGCCCATGAGGCGCTTGAGAGCCTGTGCCGCCATGAGGCGATTCCCGTATCTGTCGGCCGCATCGTTACCGCCCATACGCAAGATGACAGGGTGGAGAACTTCTATATGCGCTCTATCGCGGGAACGGGGCCGGGCGGCTTCCGTTCAATGCTGTATACCAACGGCCCGGTGGTGCGTCCGTTGCTGGATGTTTCCCGTCAAGCGCTGCGATGCTTCATCGACGACATTCCCGCCGATGAAGCGGTGGTCGATGAGGAAGGTAACCGCTGGCGTGAAGATGCTACCAATGCCCACACCGATCGGTTCCGCGCTTTCGTCCGCCATGAGATAATCCCGAAGGCGAAAGAGCGCAACGGCCAGCTGTTGGACACGCTGTGCCGAACCATGAACCTGATTGCCGACGAGGATGACTACCTTGATTCCTTGGCGCGCGAAGCGGCCGATACCCATCTTGAATGGATCGGCGGAGACGGCGAAGGCTCGTTCGACGGGTGTCGCATGTTGCCTTCTTTCGGCGCAGTGGCGCGTCCTCTGCAGCGTCGCGTTGTGCTGGCGGTGCTCGAGGCCTTTGTGGGCGCCGAGGCGCGCATCGAATCGGCTGCGGTGGAAACGGTGCTTTCCGCCTTCGATGAGGAAGGTGCCCCCATCAGCGGATTCGTTGCCAACGTTCAAGGCAATTTGGCGGTAAGTGCCAACAAGCACGGCGTTTTGGTTGAGCCGATGGCCGTGTTTCGGGCTCGCCGCAAGCCCAATCGTGCGTAGCAGCCTAGGCTGCTGGCTATGATTTTCTCGATTCCACCTTGTGCCAAAGGCCCTGTTTCCTTGGCACGCTTCTTTCAGTAAAGGAAACCCCATGCCTGATACAACCACCATTCCCGTAAACGTCATCCTGGCCTCGAACAGCCCGCGCCGCAAGAAGCTTCTTGAAGATGCGGGCGTGAAGTTCACGGTGTGCACCGGTTCGACCGAAGTGGACGAATCGCTTGATGCCGACCAGCGCGCGCAGCCCGTCGAGGCGGTAAAGAAGCTGGCCGAGCGCAAGGCCGGTTCCGTCATCCAGGACATCCTGGCGGAAAACCCCGTTGGCTTGGGCATCGTCATCGGAGCCGACACCACCGTGGTGCTCGATGGCGAAATGCTGGGCAAGCCCTACAGCGCCGATCACGCCCGTGAAATGCTGGCGCGCCTTTCCGGCCGCACGCACCAGGTAATCACGGGTGTTTCGGTATGGCTGGTTATGCTGAACGAAACCGAGGAAAACGGCGGCGACGGTAACGTTTCCCTGGCATTCCGCTCATTTGCGGAAACCAGCACGGTAACGTTTAAGGAGCTTTCCACCGAAGACATCAACGCTTACGTTGCAACGGGCGAAACCATCGATAAAGCAGGGGCCTATGCCATTCAGGGCAAGGGTCGCAGGCTGGTGGAAAGCTACGAAGGCGATTTCAACAACATCGTGGGCTTGCCGGTGGACATCCTGCTGAAGAATTTCCCGGAAATCCTGCAAGAGACCATCGAGGCCGAGGTAGCGCCCAAAGAATAGCGCAACGGAGCCTCGGCGGGGTTCTCTCCCTGGTGCAGCGAAGTATCGAGGGTCGCTAACTCCACTGCGGCAGGGGTCTGTCTTCGGGCCGAGGCCTGCGCGGTGAAGATTTATTGCAAAACTGCTACGGCGGCTTATCTGCGAATACGGGGTGAAGTGCTTTTGTTACACTGAAGTACTGTGTATACCCGTACTTACTCCACCTTGGGTGGGAAAAGAGGCTTCCGTGGAGCAGCAGCATCCCGATCTTGAGCGCATCCTTTTTACTGAGGATGAAATTCGTACGCGCGTTAAGGAAATCGGCGCGAAAATTACGGAGGATTACGCAGGCAAGAGCATTGTGGTGATTTCCGTTTTGCGAGGGGCGGCAATCTTCATGGCCGACCTTGTTCGTGAAATCCACTTGCCGGTTGAAATGGACTACATGGCCATTTCCTCGTACGGCAACGGCATGAAAAGCTCTGGTGTGGTTCGCATTCTGAAAGACCTGACCAGCCAGATCGAAGGCCGCCACGTTCTGATTGCCGAGGATATCTTGGACAGTGGCCTTACGCTGCGTTACCTCATCAAGAACCTGGAATCGCGCAACCCTGCTTCCATCGAAGTGGCAACGCTCCTTCGCAAGGACACGCCCAACCAGGCTGACATCAAGTGCAAGTACATTGGCTTCGAATGCCCCGATGAGTTCATCGTCGGTTACGGCCTTGATTATGCCGAGCGTTACCGCAACCTTTCATGCATTGGCGTGCTGAAGCCCGAAGTAACCCAAGAATAGCGTCCACGGGTACGAACGAAGAACATAAGGAACAAACTACCTATGGCACAAACTCCCAATCAAAAGAAACCGAATCACGCAAAGCAGCCGAATTCCAAGCAGCCTAACCGCTCGAACATTGTCACCCTGGTGGTGTTCTTGGCTGTGGGCATCTTCTTTGCCGTGATGATGACCCGTTCCATGACGGCTAGCAACGGCGTTACCCAAACCGATGAATTGGTAACGTCCGAATTCACGCAGGCCGTTGAGCAGGGTCGCGTGAACACGGCGGTGTACGACACCGGTTCCTACACCATTACCGGTACGTATTACCCGGCCGCAACGGCGGGCGAGGCTACTGCCGATGCGTTCAACACGGCCTTCAATGCCCTGAACTCCGGCATGGCGGACACTTCCGGTGCTCGTCCCACCATTGTTCAAACGCAGGAGCTTGCCGCTTCCAAGTTGGGCTCGGAGCATAACTACACGTGTACGTGGGTTGGTTCCGATTCCTTGGGTCAGCTTATGGCAGCGCATCCCAGCATCCAGTACAGCGTGCGCCTGGCTTCGCCTTGGGGCTCCATCCTGGCTTCCGTTCTGCCTATCCTGATTATCGCGGGCCTGCTTTTGTTCTTCTTCTCCCAGATGAACAAGGCCAACAATTCGCAGATGTCGTTCGGCAAGGCAAAGGCCAAGAAGAGCATCGAGGAACATCCCGATGTTCACTTCTCCGATGTTGCGGGCGTTGACGAAGCGGTAGAGGAAATGCAGGAAATCAAGGACTTCCTGGAAAACCCTGCCAAGTACCAGTCACTCGGCGCGAAGATTCCGCGTGGTTGCCTTTTGGTGGGCCCTCCGGGTACCGGCAAAACGCTGCTGGCACGTGCGGTTGCCGGTGAAGCGGGCGTTCCGTTCTTCAGCATTTCCGGCTCTGACTTCGTGGAGATGTTCGTGGGCGTTGGCGCTTCCCGTGTGCGCGACCTGTTCAAGCAGGCTAAGGAAGCATCGCCTTCCATCATCTTCATCGACGAGATCGATGCCGTTGGCCGTCAGCGTGGCGCTGGCCTTGGCGGCGGTCACGACGAACGCGAGCAGACGCTGAACCAGCTGCTGGTAGAAATGGACGGCTTCGAGGCAAACGACTCCGTGGTGCTTATCGCGGCAACCAACCGTTCCGACGTTCTTGACCCGGCGCTTCTGCGTCCCGGCCGTTTCGACCGCCAGATTGTGGTTGATGCGCCTGACGTTAAGGGCCGCGAGAAGATCTTGAACGTGCATGCGGCGAACAAGCCCTTGGCAGACGACGTCGACCTGAGCAGCATCGCAAAGCTTACGCCGGGCTTCACCGGTGCCGACTTGGCTAACCTGCTGAATGAATCGGCCATCCTTACGGCGCGCCGCAACAAGCACATCATCACCAACAAGGAAGTTCAGGATTCGATGGAGCGTGTTATCGCCGGTCCTGAGCGTAAGGGCCGTGTTCTTGACGCCCGCACGCGCAAGACCATCGCTTACCACGAATCCGGCCATGCGCTGGTTGGCCACATGCTTGAAGGTGCCGATCCGGTTCATAAGATCTCGATCATTTCCCGTGGTCGTGCACTGGGCTACACGCTTTCCATCCCCGACGAGGACAAGGTGCTGAACAGCCGTAACGAAATGCGCGACGAATTGGCTGTGTTCCTGGGCGGCCGTGTTGCAGAAGAGCTGTTCTGCGACGACATCACCACCGGTGCCTCGAACGACCTGGAACGTGCTACGAAGATGGCGCGCGCCATGGTTACCAACTACGGCATGAGCTCCGACTTGGGCGTTCAGGTATTCGGCCAGCCGAACCACGAAGTGTTCCTGGGCCGCGACTACGGCAACACGCAGGATTACTCCGATGATACGGCACGCCGCATCGACGACGAGGTTGCTCGCATCATGAAGGAAGCCCACGACCGTGCCGTCGAGATCCTTTCTTCCAAGCGCGACCAGATGGATCTTATGGCATCGGTTCTGCTTGAACGCGAAACGGTCGATGGCGAGGCATGTCAGGCACTGCTCAACAACCAGTGGGCAGAGTACCTTAAGCAGGAGCAGGCCAAGGAAGCCGAAAGCGGCAACGAGGTCGCTGCAGCGAACGAGCCTGCATCCCTGGAGGCTGAATCGGAGGGCATGGCAAGCCAGCCCGCCCACGCAGCCGACGAGGCGCCAACCTCAACGGAACCGAATGGTTCCCATGGGGATTCCGGCCCTGAGTCAGGCAGCCAACAGTAATGGTTTTACGCGCCCTGGGCTAAAAGCCTGGGGCGCCTCTTTTATAAGGAGGAAAAGATGATTTGGCGCTGTGGACGCTATCCTTTTGATTCCCGCACCCCGGTGATTATGGGCATTCTGAACGTAACGCCCGACTCGTTTTCCGATGGCGGGTCGTATGCGAACGTCGAAGAGGCAGTGGCTGCTGCCCAGAAAATGGTCGAAGAGGGCGCGCTTATCATCGATGTGGGCGGGGAGTCTACCCGTCCGGGCGCAAGCCCCGTTTCTGTGGAAGAAGAGCTTTCCCGCACCATAGAGGTAGTGAAGCGCCTGGCGGAAAAAGACATCTGTGTCAGCATCGACACGCGTCACGCCGCGGTTGCGAAGGCGGCGGTAGAAGCGGGCGCCAGCATCATCAACGATGTGACGGGTTTTCGCGATCCTGCCATGGTGGAAGTGGCAAAGAACTGCGATGCCGGTTTGGTGGTAATGCACATGCTGGGCGACGACCCTCGCACGATGCAGAACGAGCCCCACTACGACGATGTGGTTGCCGAAGTATGCGCCTATCTTGCCAAGCGCGCAGAAGAGCTTGAAGCTGCCGGCATCAGCCACGACCGCATTTGCCTTGACCCTGGTCCCGGATTCGGCAAGACGGCGAAGCAGACCATCGAATTGATGCGCAACTTCCAGGAACTGGTGCATTTGGGCTATCCCACCATGGTGGCGGTTTCCCGCAAAAGCTACATCGGCTATGCCTATGGCATCGACGAGCCGAAGGAGCGTGATTCCGCCTCTGCAGCTGAAGCGCTCATGGCTTGCGAGTTGGGTGCTTCGGTAATCAGGACCCATAATGTGGCGCTAACCGAAGAGTCCCTGAAGGAAAACTTGCGCCCCTACGCATTCATTGGCTTGGGGTGCAACGTTGCCTTGGTTGCCGACGAAGGCGAAGAGCTTGAAGGCAAGAAGGCCATGCTCAGCCAGGCCATCACCGATATGTGCCTGCTGCCCGATTCGCAGATCATCGATGTTTCCAGCTTCTATGAAAGCGAGCCGGCATACGTGGAAGACCAGGATTCCTTCGTGAATGCGGTGCTTATCCTGCGCACCGGCCTGCCTCCGCAAGAGCTTCTGCGTTACCTCAACATCATTGAAGACAGGTTGGGCCGTATCCGCGAAAAGAAGAACGGCCCCCGTACCTGCGATTTGGACATTTTGGATTATCAGGGCTATGTGTCCGACCTGGATGTCCTTACTTTGCCGCATCCGCTTCTTACCGAACGTGATTTCGTGGTGAAGCCGTTGCTGGAAATCGCTCCCAATCATGAGCTTTCCGACGGCACCAAGGTTACGTTGGAAACCGTTAAAGTGGGCAAGGCCTGGAAGTGCTAGAGCAGGCAAACAGCAGTGAATTTGGCTGCGCTGCAGGGGGATCGGCTTTGGTTCCCCTGCAGCCAGCCGTTTCTGGCTTTTGGGATGTTCACGCTTTTGGAAGCGTGGGGTCTACCAATGAAGTGGTAAAAACCGCTTTGCGCCGGGGGGTTGCGGAAGGCTTCTGCGCTACGGCGCTGGAACAGACCGGCGGCTACGGCCGGCAGGGCAGAGCGTGGGTAAGTCCGGTTGGCGGATTGTACACTTCGTTTGCGTTCCGTCCGCAGGTGGCACCGCAGGCGTTGCCCACGCTGAGTCTTGTGGTTTCACTTGCGGTTGCCGATGCGCTGGAGAAGGTCCAGTCGCACCGCCACGCCCTTATCAAATGGCCCAATGATGTGCTGTGCACCGAAGGGAAGCTTGCCGGCATTTCGTTGGAAGCGCTTGCCGGTGGTGTGTGCGTTGGCGTGGGCATCAACGTGTATCGGCCCGCTGAGCAGCAGAAGGTGCAGGGCAAGTACCGAAGCGCGTACCTGATGGATGGGACGGCGCAGCAGGCGCTTTCTTCGGAGCAGTGCAGTGTTATGACGCAGTTGGTCCAGCAGATGCTTGCTGCGGTGGAAGAGCGTTACCGCCTATGGTGCAACCAGGGCTTTTCCGCCTTCATCGAAGAGTACAGCCATCGTTTCGCCTATCGCAACAAGCGCGCAACGCTTGCCTTGATAGACGGAACCGAAACCATCGAGGGCATCATTCGCGGCGTTGACGGTGCGGGCCGGTTGCTTGTGGAAAACACGGCAGGTTCCCTTGTCCCCATGAGTTCGGGTGAAGTGCACGTAACGTCATTCGAAAGCTAGTGCTGCCACCTAGCCTTTGCTCAATCGAATCAAATCACGAGATAGGGGCTTCCCTGATGGTAAAGGGAAGCCCCTTTGCATTTAGAACAGCAGGGCTTTAAGGCCGATAAGGATCAGCACCACGCCGCCGACGATGGTGGCCTTTTCGCCTAGGGCGTGACCGAAGCGCTTGCCGATGACAAGGGCAACGATGCAGGTGAGTGCCGTGGTGATGCCGATGATTCCTGAAGAGGTGAGAACGTTCACCTCAAGGGCGGCAAAGCTGACGCCGACGGCCAAGGCGTCGATGCTGGTGGCCACGGCCTGAAACAGCAGGACAGGCAGCGTGAGCGTTTGCTCGGATGCCTCTTCCTCTTCATCGTCTTCATGGAAGGCGTCCCAGATCATTTTTCCGCCGATAAAGCCAAGAATCACGAAGGTGATGATGCCGGCATATTGGGTGATGAATTCGCTTACCAGCTGTCCCAGGGCAAAGCCGACTACCGGCATAAGAAACTGGAAGAAGCCGAATGCAATTGGCATGGAAAGGCTGCGAGCGCGAGAAAGCTTGGGATATACGAAGCTGTTGGAAACGGTAACGGCGAATGCGTCCATGGAAAGCGCAAGGCCAAGCATGATGATCTCTACGACGGTCACAGAGGGTCCTTTCTTCTACGTAACCTCCTATTGTGCCGTAAGAGCCCTAGTTAGGCACTGGTTACTTGGCATGTGATGGAGATTTGGTTTAAAAATGCTCTTTACCCTGGGGATATAGCGGTATTTGTGAACAGCCATCAAAATGGGTTAACCGTTCAGTGCTTTCTGCGGAGGCGCAGTATCAAACCAAACAACGCGAAAGGGTATGTAAGCGCATATGGTTGAGGATCAGAATCGGGGAATAGCGGAAAACCCTTCGAGCGCCCACTTTGAGAAGGGCACGATGCACGCCAAGGCAGCACCTTCGAAACGCGATGAGCGCACGGCGCGTATGGGCACGGGCTCTATCCCCAAGCTGGTGCTTGAATTCGCCATTCCCTCGATTGTGGGAATGCTGGTAAACGGCGCCTACAACGTGATCGACTCTGTTTTTCTGGGACAGGCTATGGGCGAAATCGGCCTTTCGGTTGCAACGGCCGCCATGCCGCTTATGACTATCTTCATGGCTTTGGGCATGCTTATCGGCAACGGCGGCAACGCCCTTGCGGCGCTCCGCTTGGGGGAGGGAAGCCGCGAAGCAGCAGAGAAAAGCTTGGGCAACACCGTTTGCCTGGGCGTTATCATGGCCGTCGTCATTGCGATATTCGCCTGCATTCCGCCTTGCATGGAAGCGTTGCTTTCGCTTTCCAGCGTTACCCCCGAAATTCACGACTATACCTATTCGTTTATCCAGATCGTGGCGTTTGGCGTGATTTTCCAAATCATCGGCATGGGCGTGAACAATTTCATCCGTACCGCAGGTGCTCCCAATCGCGCTCTGCTTACTATGATCATCGGCACGGTATCGTGCATCATCTTGAACTACCTGTTCGTGTTGGTGCTCGGCTGGGGCGTTGTGGGCAGCGCGCTTGCCACGGTGCTCGGCCAGGGCGTTTCCTGCCTTTCGGTGCTGTGGTACTTCTTGTTCACCAAGGATGTGGCCTTCAAGCTGTATGCGTGCAACATGAAGCTTGAAGCAGAAGTGGTGGGCTTCATCTTTTCGCTCGGCGCTGCCAGTTTCATCATGCAGATGGCCATGTCCGTTATCAACTTCCTTATCAACTACCTGTTGGTGTTCTACGGTGGGCAAAGCGTCATGGGCGCAGAGGCGGCGCTGGCTTCCATCGGCATCGTGCAGCGTTGCTCGATGTTTACCGTGTTGCCGCTTATTGGCACGGCGGTGGCGATCCAGCCCCTGCTGGGCTACAACTACGGCGCTGGGCTTATTCCCCGCGTGCGTAAGACACTTGGGTTCGGTATCCTTATGGCTACGGTCATCGGTACCTGCATGTGGGTGGTTATCCTGCTGTTCTCGGGCGACATCGTGAGCATTTTCGGCATCCGTGCTGATGCGCTGCGCGATTTCACGGCATTTGCCCTGAAGGTGTACCTGATCATGCTGCCCGTTATCGGCTTTCAGATTGTGGTGGGAAACTACTTCCAGGCAACCGGTCAGCCCATGAAGTCAATCATCCTTTCGCTTACCCGTCAGGTGCTGTTCCTTATTCCGCTGCTTATCGTGCTGCCGTTGGTGCTGCCTTCTGTGGTTCCCGGAATCACATGCCTTGATGCGATTTACTTTGCCGCTCCGGTATCCGATGCGCTTTCGGTGCTTACTGCAGCGGGCTTCATCGGGTTCGAGCTCCGTCGCTTGAAGCGCGTCGAGGCGGGGGAGGAAAGCTCCCGATTCGGCAAAGGCTCGAAGAGGGCGTAGACGGCGCAGGGCATATGCCGGGGCTGTGCGCGTGCAGCACAAGGCGAAGTTCCAATGTGCGCACGATTGCGAGGTTTGCTCAGGATGGTTTTCGTCCAGGCCTTTCTCGCGCAAGGCATTACCGTATTCGCGCGTTTGGGGCTTGCTTGGGACGGATTGTGCTCAAAAGTGCCCTTTTCGAAAAGACGGGTTCAGCGTCGTGATGTTAAATCAGAGTAAACTTATGGGATTAATGGGATAAATGTCAGCCGATGACCTGGGGTTTCCGTCGACATGCTTCGCGTGTGGCTTGCGCCTGCAGCGCCCTCGAATGAGGCTGTGCTATACTTTCCCAATTGGCAAACAAATCATAGGAACCTGTGCTTAAGGAAGGTATCAGCAAATATGTCAGAAGCTATGACGCAGAATTCTACTACCCGCGCGCGTTCGGTCGCCTTCTGCGGCTTGTCTATCGCCCTGATGGCGGTTGCCGCATGGGTAACGGTTCCCTTTGGCCCCGTTCCCTTCACGCTGCAGACGCTTGCGGTGATGTTCGTCCTGTTCGCAATGCCTGCCAAACAGGCATTGATTGCCATTGGCGGCTACATCGTGTTGGGCGGTTTGGGGTTGCCGGTGTTTTCTTCCTTCAAGGGCGGGCTTGCCGCGTTGATGGGCCCTACGGGTGGCTTTATCGTCGGCTTTTTTGTGGCGGCGCTTGTTGCCATAGCGGTTGATATGCTGCTGCACCGCACCCCGTTGTTTTCTTCCAGGGAGCAGAAGTCGTTCTTTGGCACGCATATCGCAGCGGGTGTTTTGGCTCGCAATGTGGTTATGGGCGTGGTGTTCTTAGCGGTGCTGTACGTGTTCGGTTGGGCATGGCTGATGGTAGCTGGCCATCTTACGGCAGAAGCTGCCTTTGCCGCCGCCGTGGCGCCGTTTGTGCTTATCGATGTGCTGAAGATGATCGCCGCCGTGTTGGTGGCGCAAGCCGTAAGCACGGTGGTTTCCCGCTAGTTTGGTTTATTTACCTGACGGCAAGTTTCCGTGGTGTGCCCCAGCTGCTGCAGCTTGAAGTCTTCGCCATCTTGCTAAAACGCTTTTGCAAAGAGGCCCTTTCCTCGGGTAGCGAGGAAAGGGCCTCTTTTGTGCCTTCCGGCCGAAGCGCAAAACAGGATGTTGGTTTCCGCGTGGCGCACCTGCTCCATCTTGAGCGTACCTTGCTTGTTGGCAAAGAAATAGCTACCGATCTAAGGGTTTTGCGCAGGTATATTTTTCATCGAAGAGTGTCCTTTGAACATAAGATGGCAGTCAAAAGCTTTGCTTTTTGACTGCCATAAAATTCTTAAACCCAAAATCCTAGGCTGGCGTAGTAAATTAGCGAGCGGCCATCTGGCGAGTGCAGATAAGGCGAAAGCCCGAAAGCGCGTACTTCGTTACGCGCCGAAGGCTTGCAGCCTTAGCTGTGCCGCCAGATGGCCGCGCAGCGTCATCGCGTTTATCTCATAATGAAGGGAAGGCCATCACAAATACCGCTCCGCCTTCGGGGGCGTTGAATGCGGTTACCGTGCCGTCGAAGCTTTCCACGATTTCCTTTACGATGGCAAGCCCGAGTCCAGCCCCGCCGCTGTTGCGGGCACGGGAAGCGTCGCTGCGATAGAAACGTTTGAACAGCAGCGATGGGTCGTCATCGATGCCGCAGCCGTCGTCTTTCACGGCAACCACGGCTTGGTTGTTCACACCGGAAAGCATTACGCGCACATGTCCGCCTTCTTCTACGTGGCGGATAGCGTTGTCGACCAAGTTGATGAGCGCTTGCTTCAGGCGATCGGTGTTGCCCAGGATATCGGGCGCCGCTCCCTCAACGGAAAGGGTAACGTTCTTGTCCTGTGCGATGGGTTCCAGCATCTCAACCACGTCTTGTGCAACGGGGGCGATGTCAAAGCGCTTCAGCGCAGCGGCGGGCACGCCTTCCTTTGCGTGTTGCAGCGCCAGCAACGAGTTCGTCAGTTTCTTCAGGCGCTCCGATTCGCTTAAGATAATCTCGCAGAAGTGCTCGCGTGTAGCTTGCGGCATGTCCGGATCGAGCATCAGCTCGGCATTGCCGGCAATGGCGGTAAGAGGCGTGCGGAATTCGTGCGCTACATCACTGACGAACGAGTCCTGACGGTCTTGCACTTGGGAAAGCTCGTTCAGCTTTGCTTCGTAGGCATGGTTCAGCTCGCGGAAATCTTCAGAGAGTCGGTCGACCTCGTAAAGGGTGCCGGTAGGCTCGAACACGATGCTCTTGTCGCCTTCGCGGTAGGCACGGGTTTTCTGCACCAGTTCGGTTAAAGGCTGCGTTACGAAATGGGCGATAAGCAGGCTCAGGAAATAGCAGAGGCATGCAACGGGAATGATGAACGCCAAGATCAGGCGCGAGCAGCCGAACACCAAAACGGCAATGGCGGCAGTAACCGAGCAACCGAACACGGCCAGCAGCGCGGTTAAGAAAGAGATATTGGTGAACAGCCTCATTGAATCCCCTCGAAGCATCAGGCAGTAGGCGGGAAGTGCCCCGCGCCGCCTTACTTCTTAAAGCGGTACCCGTAACCGCGTACGGTTTCAACGAGCTTGGGGTCGTATCCAGCTGCCTCTATCTTATCGCGAAGGCGCTTGATGTGAGTGTCTACCGTCTTCGTTTCCGTGATGAATTCCCATCCCCAGGCATCGTGGAGCAAATCTTCGCGGGAAACCACCTTGCCGGCATTGTGCATCAGGCAGCTGAGCAGCTCGAATTCGCGCGGGGTAAGGTCAATCGGGCCCTTGTCGCCTTGGGCAACATGCGTGTCTTCGTTCAGGGTAATGCCGCTTGCCGTAACCTCGTTGGAAGGCTGCGTGGCTTCAATGCCCTGGCTACGGCGCAGAAGGGCACGCGTGCGTGCCAAAAGCTCGCGCACGCCGAAGGGCTTCGCCAGGTAGTCGTCAGCGCCAAGTTCCAAGCCCACAACCTTGTTCAGCTCGGTGTCACGGGCCGAAAGGAACAGGATTGGGGTGTTCATCTTCGCGCGGATGCGGCGGCACAGCTCGTAGCCGTCGATGCCGGGAAGCATGATGTCCAAGATGAACAGGTCGAAATGCTCGCTTTCGATCTTCTCAAGCGCGTCTTCGCCATTCGAGGCAACCTCGGTAAGGTAGCCTTCTTTCTGCATGGCATAGCTTACGAATTCAGTGATGGAAGGCTCATCGTCGACGATGAGGATGCGAGCGGGGTTTTCCATTGCGCCACCTTCTACGGGAACGTTAATTACGGTTACGGTTAAGGCGTTGCCGTCTGAAATCGATAGTATGGTAGCATTCGCTCGTATCGCTAAAACTGAAGGGATTGTCAGAAACATGTTACTTGCGATTGACGTGGGAAATACCCAAACCGTGCTCGGCGTTTACGACGGTGAGCGCTTGGTTCACATGTGGCGTGTGGCCACGAATGTGGATCACACCAGTGACGAGCTTCGAATAAAGCTGCATGTTCTGATGAGCGCCGAAGGCGTTGACCGTCAGTGCATCGATGGCGCCATTTTGGCATCGGTGGTCCCTGCCCTTACCCACAATTGGGAAAAGGCATGCCAGCGTTCGTTTGGCGTGCAGCTACTGGTTATCTCGGCGAAGACCGTCGGCCATCTGATTAACATGGACCAGGAAAAGTTCTCTGAGCTGGGCGCCGACCGCGTTGCCGATGCTGCGGCAGCAAAGTGCCTGTACGGTTCGCCCGTTATCGTGGTCGACTTCGGCACGGCAACCAACATCGAGATCATCGACAAGACGGGCACGTTCGTGGGCGGCATCATCGCCCCTGGCGTCGACTCTTCCATGCGAAGCCTGCTGTCCCGCGCGGCGCTGCTTCGTTCGGTAGAGCTGGAAGACCCCGGTACGGCTATCGGCACGAATACCGCCGATGCGTTGAAGGTCGGTGTGGTATACGGCGAAGCCGCTCGCGTTGACGGGCTGGTTGAGCGCGTGTTCGATCAGCTTGGCTACGAAGCGAAAGTCGTGGCAACCGGCGGCCTTGCCCACCGTATCGCCCCGGCATCGAAGCACATCGCCGAAATCAACCTTGAACTCACTTTGCAAGGTCTACGCATGATCTACGATGAGATAAACAACAAGTAAGAGGAACAAAGCACCGAAAGCCACGAAGAGGAAGCGAACTGCTTATGTTGACCGATATCGAAATTGCCCAGGCCGCCACGCCGCGTCCCATCACCGAGGTTGCGGAAAAGGCCGGCATCGCCGAAGAGTACCTGGAGTGCTACGGCAAGACCAAGGCCAAGGTCGATTACAACATGCTCCGCAATGAAGAGCACAAGCCCGGCAAGTTGATTCTGGTCACAGCCATCAACCCCACTGCTGCCGGCGAAGGCAAAACCACTACCACGGTAGGCCTGGGCGATGCCCTGTCCCACTTGGGCAAGAAGGCGGTTATTGCCCTGCGCGAGCCAAGCTTGGGCCCGGTATTCGGCATCAAGGGCGGTGCTGCTGGCGGCGGATACTCTCAGGTAATCCCCATGGAAGAAATCAACCTGCACTTCACGGGCGACTTCCACGCTATCGGCGCGGCGAACAACCTGCTTGCTGCTTTGATCGACGCCCATATCCACAACGGAAACGAGTTGGGCATCGACGTGCGCCGCATCACCTGGAAGCGCGTGGTTGACATGAACGACCGCCAGCTGCGTAACATCGTGTGCGGCTTGGGCGGCAAGGCCAATGGCGTTCCGCGCGAAGACGGCTTCGATATCACGGTTGCTTCCGAGGTTATGGCAATCTTCTGCCTGGCAACCTCCATTACCGACCTGAAGGAGCGTCTGGGCCGCATTGTAGTTGGCTACACGCGCGACGATAAGCCGGTAACCGCTCACGACCTGCATGCCGAAGGCGCCATGGCAGCGCTTCTGAAGGACGCGCTGAAGCCCAACCTGGTTCAGACGCTTGAAGGCACTCCGGCGTTCGTGCACGGCGGCCCCTTCGCCAACATTGCGCACGGCTGCAATTCCATCATGGCAACGAACATGGCGCTTGCCCTGGGCGATTATGCGGTTACGGAGGCAGGATTCGGTGCCGACCTCGGCGCGGAGAAGTTCCTTGACATCAAGTGCCGCCTTGCCGGCCTGAAACCCGATGCGGTGGTCGTTGTTGCTACGGTTCGCGCGCTGAAGAACCACGGCGGCGTTGCCAAGGAAAACCTGAATGAGGAAAACCTTGAGGCGCTGGAAAAGGGCCTGCCCAACCTGCTTCAGCATGTTGAGAACATCACCAAGGTGTTCGGCCTTCCCTGTGTGGTCGCCATCAACGAGTTCCCCACCGATACCCAGGCGGAAATCGACTTGGTACGCGCCAAGTGCCAGGAGCTGGGCGTTAATGTGGCTCTTTCCCAAGTATGGGCAAAGGGCGGCGTCGGCGGCGTAGAGCTGGCTGAAGAGGTAATGCGCCTGTGCGAGCAGGAAAGCACGCTTTCTTATGCCTACGAAGACGATTTGGGCCTTGCCGAGAAAATCGAGACGATCGCCAAGCGCATCTACCGCGCTGATGGGGTAGACTTCACTCCTGCTGCCAAGAAAGAGATCAAACAGCTTGAGGGCTTGGGCTTCGGCAACATGCCGGTATGCATGGCAAAGACCCAGTACAGCTTCTCGGATGACAAGGCTCTGCTGGGTGCACCGCGCGGCTTCCGCATCACGGTTCGCCAGGTAAAGGTTTCTGCGGGCGCTGGCTTTGTGGTTGCGCTCACCGGCAACGTGATGACCATGCCGGGCTTGGGCAAGTCGCCTGCGGCCTTTAAGATCGACGTTGACGAAACGGGCAAGATCTCGGGCTTGTTCTAACCTGCTGGAAAACTGCTGGAAAGAATAGCAAGCTATCATCGGGCTGGCGCAAGAGCGCTGGCCCGTGTTGTATGAATTGAATGATAGGGAAACACGTTGAGTGAGTGGACATTTATAGACGAGGTTGCCGCTGGCACCCCAACTCCCGGTGGCGGTGGCGCTGCCGCATACGTGGGCGCCTTGGGTTCTGCCCTGAACTCCATGGTAGGCAACCTGACCGTTGGCAAGAAAAGCTATGCCGATGTGGAGGAAGACGTGCGGGAATGCCTTCGCCAGCTGCAGCAGGTTCGCGAGGAGCTGCTTGGCTTGGTGAAGAAGGACGCCGAGGCATTTGCGCCGTTGGCAGTCTGCTTCAAGATGCCCCGTGCAACCGAGGAAGAGAAGGCACGCCGTACGGAAGCGATGCAGAAGGCGTTGATCGACGCCATCGAAGTGCCGCTTACCATCATGAGGGCTTGCGCGCGCGTTATCGAGCTTTCCGACTTTATGGCACACAATGGCTCGAAGATGGCACTTTCCGATGTTGCCACAGGCGTCTCCTTTGCGAAGGGCGCTCTGAAAGGTGCGGCGTTGAACATCTACGTCAATGCTAAAATGCTTGCCGACCGCGAGCTTGCAAAGCGCTACACTGACGAAACGGAGTGCCTCATTATTGAGTGGGGCAAGCGCGCCGATGATATTTACATTTTTGTGTTGGAGGGACTCAGATAAGCATGACTCAAATTTTGAAATCTAAGCCTGTTACCGATGCGATTGCCGCCGATTTGGCGCATCGTGTTGAGCGTCTGAAGATCCTTGGAATCGATCCTACGCTCGCCATTGTGCGCGTGGGGGCACGTCCCGACGATTTGAGCTACGAGCGCACCGCTTGCAAGCGCGCCAAGGCATTGGGCCTTTCCACCCGTGTATTCGAGCTGGATGAAAAGGTTTCCCAGGAAAAATTGTTGCTGCAGATTCGCCGCATTAACGCCGATTCGAATATCCATGGCTGCCTGGTGTTCCGCCCCTTGCCTGAAGGCATGGAAGACAAGCTGGTATGCGATGAGCTTGCTATGGCTAAGGACATCGACGGCGTTTCCACGGCTTCCTTGGGCGCGGTTTTCACCGATGCCAAGGAAGGCTACGCCCCCAGCACGGCAGAGGCATGTGTGAAGACGCTCGACTACTACAACATCCCGGTAGAGGGTAAGCATGTGGTAGTGGTTGGCCGCAGCTTGGTTGTGGGCAAGCCCGTTGCCATGTTGCTGCTGCGTCGCAACGCCAGCGTTACCATCTGCCACTCCCGTACGGAGGATTTGGCCAAGATCATGCGCACGGCCGATATCGTTATCTGCGCTACGGGCCGCGCTCGTGCCTACGATGCTTCCTTCTTCCGCGAAGGTCAGACGGTTTTGGACGTGGGCATCAACTTCGACAAAGACGGTAAGCTGTGCGGCGATGTCGATTACGATTCCGTGGCTCCCATCGTCGATGCCATCACGCCGGTTCCTGGTGGCTTGGGCTCTGTTACCACGTCGGTAACGATGGAGCACACCGTGTGCGCCGCGGAAAAGACTATCAGGTAAGTGTTGTTGCGTCGTTCTGCCGAACGATGTAAGACTCACGAAACGCGATGACGCTGCGCGCCGCTCTGACGGTGCGGGAAGCTTTCAATCGGTCGGGGCGGCCAAAGGCCAGCCCGCTTCCCCTTTCAAGCTTCCCGTACTCGTCAGAGCGGCGCTCGCTGTTTTACTGGCGCATGCTCCGAGTTTGTTAACGTCCTTCGGGCGTTTTGCTCTAGGACCAAGGGCACTTGTTTTTTGGCTGCAAGATTTGATTTTCGGAAGGCTCTTTTGCCTGGTTAGCTGTTTTATTTGTGCCGTGCGCCTTTGGGGCGCTAGGGCTTTAACGAAAGGTTTCTTTTATGCTCGAGTGGACTGAAATAGCACGTACCTCTTCGGTCGAGGAAACGCAGGCGGTTGCGGCGGCATTGGCCAGGGCCGTTGCTCCTGGTTCGGTTATTACGCTCGATGGCGACCTTGGTGCGGGAAAAACGCACTTCACACAGGGGCTTGCGGCGGCGCTGGGCGTTGCCGAGCCGGTAACCAGCCCCACGTTCAATTTGGTGGTGGAGTACACCGAAGGGCGTATTCCCTTGTACCACTTCGACCTGTATCGCCTTGACTCGCCCGATCAGCTTGAAGATCTTGCGTTCTATGAGTATATGGAAGGCGATGGCGTTTGCTGTGTGGAGTGGGCATCGAAGTTCCCCGAGGAAATGCCGGAAGACCGCCTTGAGGTATTTATCGGCGTTGAGGGTGAAACCGCTCGCAGCATTCGGGCTCGGGCGTTCGGCTCCGCCGATGCGCTGCTTGAGTCATGGACGACGGCGCTGGCGCAGCGGCGCTGATTGCAGGTGCGTCGTTGTTGATGCTCTTCGCTTGATGGCGGGCTGGCCTCCAAGTACATGGGCGGCCGGTGCCCGCGCAGCTTCCTATGGCAAAAATCCTCCAAACGCGTGATTGCCCGCCGTTTCTTTGGGATTTTGCCCTCTTCGGGGCAAGGATGCGCCGAAACGTATGCTTCACGTCCGTTTTCCTCCGGTTTTGCATACGTACAGGCCGATTTTTGCCAAGAATCCTGAATTAAGCATACGTTTGGCCCGTTTTCTGACATGAAGCGTAAGGATTCGCGAAAGAAAGCGGATGGAGCATACGTTTCGGCTTATTTTGCCAGGTGAATATTTTGCATGTTGGGTGTGCTGCGTTCGTCTTTTAAGGCGATGCGTTTCACCTCTGAAGTCATTTGCCCGTTCGATGTTCAACCAGACTATTTATGGAACAAGCGGCTCATGCTGGCTTTTCCGTTTTGCAAGGCTTGCGCTAGGATAGCTATCGAAACAAAACACCCTGCAAGAACAGGATTTGCATGAAGAACTACGTAGTTGCCTTCGATACTGCCAATGAAATGATTTCGCTTGGCCTGGGTCGGCTGAACCGTGCCAAGAAAGCCATCGAATGCGTTGCGTCTCGCGAAGTGGGGGCATTTCGCGCGTCGAACAAGAAGCTGCTTCCCGAAGTTGATGCCCTGCTGGCCGAATATGGTGTTTCTCGCAGCGAAGTTGCCTGTGTGGTATGCGGGCGCGGCCCAGGGTCGTTTACAGGTGTGCGCATCTGCCTTGCCAGTGCGAAGGGCGTAGCCATCGGATTGGGCGTTGCACTGTTCGGCGTGTCTACCTCCGATGCGCAGGCGTGGCAGCAGTGGGCTCGTGGCGTGCGCGGTTCGGTAGTGGTGCTGGGCGATGCTATGCGCAAGGAAGTGTATCCTGTGCGCTACCGCATTGCCGAAGCGGGCATTGAGCGCTTGAATGCGGACATTGTTATGAAAGCTGCCGCTCTTCCCGAATGGCTTGGAGCGGATGCGTCGCAACGTATTGTGGGCGATGCGCTGAAAAAATACGCCGATCTATGCGCAGGGTGCGGAGAGATTGCCGGGGAAGAAGAACGTTATCCAGCTGGACTTGGCCTGCTTCTTGCTGCGCAAAGCGCCTGGTCGGAAGGTACTTTCGATCCTGATAACCAGTCGTTGGGCGACCCATGCGCGCTCTTGCCGGTGTACACGCGCCTTTCCGATGCCGAAGAACATGAGCGCATCAAATTCGCCAAACAGGACAAAGCAGCCAATGTCCTTGATATCAAAGACTTGGAATCGGGTGTCCAAGGCGGATCGGTGATTCGCTACCAGCCCCTTGAAGCGGTGTGGGCACCGGCGGTTGCGGCGTTGGAATCCCAGGTCATGGGAACGGACGCTTGGAATGCCGAACAGGTGCTCGACGAATTGCCGCGCGCCGACCGCACCTGGTGGGCGGCGTACGAGGTGGCCGACACGCGCAAGCGCACGGTCAATGTCGGCGAGGCAAAGTTGGTGGGGTACGCTGGCGGTTGGGTCAACGACGGACAGGTGCAGCTGCTGAAGGTGGCCTCCGACCCTGCCTATCGCCGCCAGGGCATCGCGCAGGAATTGCTGGCGCGTATTGCTCTTGATGCGCGCGATTTGGGTGCTAAGGAAATGACGCTTGAGGTCCGTGCGTCGAACACAGGCGCCCATGCGTTCTATGAGCGCTTGGGCCTGAAGTGCATCGGCACACGCCCGCACTACTATTCCGATAGGGAAGATGCCTGCATTTACTCAGGCCCGCTTCCTGTTGCCGAACACGATGTGGCGGGCATGGAGCTGCGCCTGAATGCAGCTGCAGCGAAGGCTACCGAAGCGGAAGGGGAGCGTGTGCCCCTTTCTGGCAAGCTTATTT
This sequence comes from uncultured Eggerthella sp., assembly GCA_905203045.1. Classification (GTDB taxonomy): domain Bacteria; phylum Actinomycetota; class Coriobacteriia; order Coriobacteriales; family Eggerthellaceae; genus Anaerotardibacter. Next base: position 44,455 of record CAJKUH010000005.1, on the reverse strand, counting down.
TGGCCTTGGAGTCTTCGTGCGACGAAACCGCTGCTGCCCTTATCGACGAGGCGGGTACTATCGTCTCCGATGTGGTGGCGTCTCAAATCGATTTCCATTCCCGCTTCGGTGGAGTGGTCCCCGAAATTGCCAGCCGCAAGCACATCGAGGCTATTGGCGGCGTGGCAATCGAGTGTTTGGCTCAGGCACGTGAACGTACTGGCCGCGCTGACCTTTCCTGGAATGATTTGGCGGCGGTTTCGGTAACGTATGCGCCAGGTTTGGTGGGCGCTTTGGTGGTGGGCCTGGCGTTTGCCAAGGGCCTGGCATGGGCGTGCGATGTGCCCCTTATTGGCGTGAACCACTTGGAGGGGCATCTGTACGCGAACAAGATTGCCTGCCCTGACATCAAGCCGCCCATGGTGGTTTCGCTGGTGTCAGGCGGCCACACCATGTTGGTGCACGTGAAGGACTGGGGCGATTACACCACGCTTGGGTCTACGCTCGACGACGCGGTGGGCGAAGCGTTCGACAAGGTGGCGAAAGCCATGGGGCTCGGTTATCCGGGCGGCCCGCTTATCTCCGCCTTGGCGGAAAAGGGCAACCCCAAGGCGGTGCGGTTCCCGCGCGCGCTGTTACATTCGGGCGATTTGCAGTTCTCTCTTTCGGGCTTAAAAACCTCGGTGATGACGTACCTGCAAAAAGAGCGCCAGGCAGGCCGCGAAATCAACCAAGCCGATGTGGCGGCAAGCTTCCAGGCTGCCGTTATCGACGTACAGGTGGCGAAGGCGCGTACGGCGCTTCAGCAAACGGGCGCCAAGGAATTCTGCCTTGGCGGCGGTGTTGCTGCCAACCCCGAGCTTCGGGCGGCTTACGAGGCAATGTGCCAGCAGATGGGCGTGCGCCTAACCATGCCGCCGCTTTCTGCCTGCACCGATAACGCTGCCATGATCGCTCTGGTGGGGCTGCATCGCTATCAGCAGCATAAGTTCTTCGATTTGGACTGCGATGTGAAGGCGCATGCTCCGCTCGACGAGGCATATTGATCTCACCGCTTTAATTGGCGAAACGGGCCGGTACTGCGGCTGGGCTTGGTGTCCCATAGCCCTTTCTGGGGGCATCCCGGCTCCCTTTCCAAGGTTTGCCTTGATGTGCGAAGCATGGCTGTCAGCTGCCTCGAGCCAATTCGGGGTGCCAGGGTTTGCCCTGCCCGCTTCGGCAAACAGGCAAGTTGAAAGTAACCGACACCTTGTTCGCTATAATCAACTGTGAAAACTGCGTAAAGGAGAAACAATGAAGCGTTCCATCAACGTTATCGAGCATGCTGGCGAAATCATGCAGAAGGTAAATGATGCCGTTCTGCTTACCACTAAAAAAGATGGTCAGGTTAACACCATGACCATCAGCTGGGGCGGTATGGCAATCGAATGGGGCAAGCCCCTGTTTATCACGTACGTGCGTGAAAGCCGTTATACCAAGGAATTCCTGGATGCCACCGGTGAGTTCACGGTTAACCTCCCCATGGGTGAGTTCGACAAGAAGATCACGGCTGTATGTGGTGCAAAGTCGGGCCGCGACATGGACAAGATCGCCGAGCTGGGCTTTACGCTGGAAGAACCAGAAAAGGTGCAGGTGCCGGGCATCCGCGAGCTTCCCCTTACCCTGGAATGCCGCGTACTGTTCAAGCAGGAGCAGGATTTGGCGAACCTTGATGCCGCTGATGTCGAGAAATGGTATCCCACCGAAGAGGCTCTGGGTGGCCCCAACAAGCACACCGCCTATTACGCGGAAATTGTTGCGGCCTACGTTATCGAGTAGCTTTCGCGGCAGTATGCATAGCAAAGCGCGCTTGCGTGATTGTCCTGCAAGCGCGCTTTTTTGTTTGCGTTGGAATTTGGCGGTGATTTGGCAAAAAATGCCCCGAAAGTACGATGCGGATGGGAAAAGAGCGGCTCTTAAAGGCTGAAACGAAGAAAATATGCTGATAAAACGGCATCAGCAGTGCTTCATTGCTGCAAGCGTCGTATTTTTAGGTCCCAAAATTGCCACAACGGGGCCCGATTTGACGCTACTCCTTGTACGCGATGTGCACGGCGGCAACGCCGAATGTGACGTTGGTGTACTCCACGCGCGAAAAGCCTGCATCTTTCAGCATGCGCGAAAACCCTTCCTGGTTGGGGAAGGCCTTGATAGACTTCGCCAGATACACGAACCCTGATGCATCGCCAGTAACGATCTTGCCCCATGCGGGAATGCCCCAACGTAGGTACAGGTTGTATCCGAAGCGCATAAGCGGGTTGGGCGGGGTGGAAAACTCCAGCACGCACAAGGCTCCGCCAGGCTTCAACACGCGGTACATCTCCGAAAGCGCGCGCTCGCGTTCGGGCATGTTACGGATGCCATACGACATGGTAATCACATCGAACGATTCATCTTCGTAGGGGATATCCTGCCCATCGACCACGGCAAGCTCTACGGGAACCCCGTTTGCCTCGCCACTATCAAGGCGGCTTTGCGCCACTTCCAGCATGGCGGGTGTGTAGTCGGAAAGGATAATGCTCTTCGGCTTCTTGCGCGCGCAGGCGGTAAAGGTAACGTCGCCCGTGCCGCCGGCGATGTCGAGCATCAGCGTGTCTTTCGTGATGGGCGATTTGTCGATGAGCGTGCGCAGCCAGCTGCGGTACTGCCCGAAGCTGGAAAGCTTGTTGAAGCGCTCGTATTTCCAGGCAATGTCGGTGAAGATCTTCTTCACACGTGCTGAAGACAGCTCGGCCGGTGCCTCTTGGCCCGTGGCGGTGTCGATGGAATGGTCTGCCTGCTTTTCGGGGGCATTGCTCATGCGCTATCGCGTCCTTATATACGTAGTAATGCTGTATGCGTTAGCTGATTATAGACAAGAACACCGCGCTTGCGCATCTTGCTCGTTAGGGGTCTGTGAAAAACGGCATGATATAAACGCGGCAATGCTATCATTGCAAAGAATTACTCTATCAGGAGGATGCGCATGCTACTGATCGCTGAATATGTTGTTCCGGTTTCGTCTGAGCCTATCGAACATGGCGCTGTTTTCGTCAAAGACGGAGCCATTGCCGACATCGGCGATGCAGAGATGATGCGCCTGCGTTATCCCAATGAAGAAGTGAAAGACTTCGGCATGGCAGCGCTTACCCCGGGCTTTATCGACTTGCATGCTCGCATGGAAGATGCCGTGTTCCGCGGCTTGGTGCACGACCTGCCCTTTGTTTCCTGGCGCAAGGAAATCGCCGCTTTGCGCAAGCGCATTTCCTATGCGGAAGCATACGATTCCGCCTTCCTGGGTGGTTTGGAGTCGCTTTCCTCGGGCGTTACCACGGTAGCCGACATCACGGCTACGGGCGCTAGCGTTTCTGCGGCTCAGAAGCTTGGTCTTCGCGGCGTGTTCTACCGTGAGGCAGGTGCCATCGACAAGCGCCTGGTGAACTATGCCATCAAGAAAGCCGACAGCGACTTGGAGAAGTGGTCGCAAGACATTGACTCCGACCGCATTTCGCTGGGTGTTGCCCCGGCTCCGGTATACGAGTGCAACCCCGAGCTGTACCGCAGTGTTGCCAAGTACGCCACGGAAAACGGCGACCTTCCCATTGCCATGGACTTGGCGGGCAGCAACGAAGAGTACAAGTTCGTGAAGTACGGTGCTCCTTCCGGCCTCGACGACGATCTGGGCCTGCAGGGCTTCATGGAAGTTCCGCCATGGCTGCCCACTTCCGCAACGCCGGTGAACTACGTGTTGAACTGGGGTTTGTTCGAAGCGGAAAACGTGATGATCGTTTACGGTGTGCGCGTGAACGACGAAGATATCAGGCATTTGCGCGATTACGACGTTGCCGTGTGCGCATGCCCCAGCCTGAATGCCCAGCTGGGCATGGGTGTGGCGCCGGTAAGCGAGTACCTGCGTTCTGGCATGCGCGTCGGCCTGGGCACGGGCGCTCCTGCCTCCATCGATTCCATGGATATCTTCGGCGAAATGCGTATGGAACTGTTTATCCAGCGTGCGCTTACCGGTGAATTCCTCGATTCGAAGACGCTGATGGAGATGGGCACGCTGCGTGCCGCTCAGGCGCTGCGCATCGACGACAAGGTAGGTTCGCTCGAAGTAGGCAAGCGCGCCGACATCGTTGCAGTCGATCTTTCCGGCTCGCACTCCACGCCCACGTCCGATCCAGTTTCGGCGCTTTTGGGCTCGGTAGGCAACGGCGACGTTTCCATGACCATGGTTGATGGCAAGGTTCTCTACGAACGTGGCCGTTTGCACGTGGCAGGCGAAGTTGCCAAGAACATCGCCCACGTCCTTGAGATTCGCGGCCGCCTGCGCTCCTAAGCTAGCCGCAGGCCGCATTGGCTCCTCTGGTCGAAAAGAGGGGTGTATTCTTGCGCGCCGTGCGTTAAGGTGACCACACATTCAGAGAAGAGATTACATGGCTAAAGGCAAACAGAAGATGACGGCAAAGCAGCTCAAGGAGCGTGAAGAGCGCGCCTTGGAACGCAAGCGCATCGAAGAGGAGAAGAAAAAGCGCGATGAGCTTATCAAGCGCGTTTTCGTTATCGCGGTGTGCGTCATTTTGATTCTGGCGCTGTCTCTTCCCACTATGGGTCTTATGTTCCTGGGTGGGAACCAGTAAGCGCAATCAGCAAGCCATGTACCGTCCGCCGCTATGGCTGGGCGAGGTAAAGAGATAAGGAAGTTCACGTGTTCGGCATTGGCGGCTTTGAGCTGTTCATAATCTTGCTGTTCGCGTTCTTGATCTTCGGCCCCGACAAGCTACCTCAAATAGCGAAAACGTTGGGCGCTGCGCTTAACAAGTTCAAGAAGGCGCAGGAAGAGATGAAAGCGGTTATCAACGACGAGGTTTTGGACCCTGACGCAGGCACAAAAAAAGGTGCTACAGGGTCTTCGAAGCCTGCGCCCCATGCGTCTCAGGAGACGTTTGCCGAGCGCAAGGCCCGCTATGATAAGGAACGCGCCGAGCGCTTGAAGCGTCAGGAAATCGAGGCAAACCGCGCTGCTATGAAGGAAGAAGCGGCGAAGAAGGCCGAAGAGCTGGAAAAGCAGAACGCGCAGGTGGATGGTTCCGCCGATGGCGCTGCTGCAAAGCCGGCCCCCAAGCCTGCCAAGCCCGCCCCTAAGACACCTGCTCTTACTCCCGACGAGCTGTTCGGCACCAAGCCGGTGAAGCCAGCTCCCCGTGCTGCTCAGATGCAGGATGCAGCTCCGAAGGGAGGCGAATAGCGTATGGCAATCGGACCGGCGCGTATGTCGCTTATGGAACACTTGGGCGAGCTGCGCATGCGCCTTGTGCGCATCATTGTGTGCTTGGTAGTGGCAACCTGCGTGTTCTACCTTTCCACCGGCACTGTGGTGCAGTTCCTGCTTGCCCCCGTGGCTGAGTTCATGCCCACTGACGGCAACGGTGATGTGATGCTCAACGTGTTGGGCGCTTTCGACGCTTTTGCCGTGCGCATCAGCGTGGCACTGTGGACTGCTGTGGTGGCAACGGCTCCCATTACGCTGTGGCAGATCCTGGCGTTTTTCCTGCCTGCTTTGAAGCCGCGCGAGCGCAAGTGGTTTTTGCCAACGTTCGTTGCTGCATTGGCTCTGTTCATCATCGGCACGGTGTTCTGCTACTGCGTTATCTTGAACCCAGCGTTTCAGTGGCTGACCGACCAAGCCTCAGGCTTTGCCACCATCTTGCCCGAAGCAGGCCAGTGGGTAGATATCATCATCAAGTTCGAGCTGGGCTTCGGCATCGGCTTCGAGATGCCGCTGGTGGTGTTTTACCTGGTGATGTTCGGTGTGGTGCCGTACAAGAAGTTGCGTGCTAGCTGGCGCGGCGTGTATGTGGGCTTGCTGGTGTTCTCCGCAGCGGTAACCCCTGATGCTTCGCCGGTTACCATGGGCCTGATGTTCGCTGCCATGGTGGTGCTGTACGAAATTAGCTTGCTGGCTGCCCGCATTGGCCTTCGCCGCCGTATCAAGAGCAAGGAAGAAGCCGAAAAGGCAGAAGCACTTGAAGCGGAAGAGGCGCGTGCTGAACTCAAAGACATGAAGAAGCGCTACCAAGAGCACCTGTGGGGCGACGAGGAAAGCGAAGGCAGGTAACTATGCACGAGCTTGGAATCATGACGGGTGTTCTGGAATCGGTCGAAGAGGCAGCCCGCAACGCCGGTGCCGACAAGGTGCTGGAAATCGATCTTTCCGTTGGCGTGATGACGGAAGCGGTTGAAGACGCGCTGCGTTTTGCCTTCGAGGCGCTTTCCGAAGGTACCATGTGCGAAGGAGCCGAGTTCAAGATCAGCATGATCCAGCCGGTGAGCACGTGCCTTGAGTGCGGCAACGAATACACGCACGACCGCTACCACGTAACATGTCCGAAGTGCGGTAGCGGGTTCACGCAGCTTATTGCCGGCAAGGAAATGCGCATCGATTCGATTGAAGTGGACATTCCCGATGAAGACGAAGGCGAAGAGCCTGGCGCTCAAGGTGCCCGTTAAGGTAGTCCGTTTCGGGTGAATTGAGCCTAATAAGGTTGAACTGCCCATTTGGTTTCGCTCAAAGGGATTATCCCTGTTGAGCACCTGCAAGATGTGGACGTTCCAAACGTAATGGAGGCAATCAATGCAGATTGATATGAAACAACCTATCCTCGACAAGAACGACAAACTCGCGAAAAGCAATCGCGAGCTGTTCGCTGAAAAGAAGGTATTCGTGTTGGACTTGCTGGCCTCGCCCGGCTCTGGCAAGACGTCTACCATTCTGGCAACTATTGAAGCGCTGCGCGACGAATTCAACATCGCGGTTATCGAAGGCGATATCGCCTCTTCCGTTGACTCCGAGAAGATCAAGGCGCAGGGCATTGCCGCCGTGCAGATCAATACCGGCGGTGCGTGCCACTTGGAAAGCGATATGATTCGCCGCGCCGTTGACGTGCTCGATTTGGACAAGCTCGACCTTATCATCATTGAAAATGTGGGTAACCTGGTATGTCCCACCGATTTCGACCTGGGCGAGAACATGAAGGCGATGATCCTTTCTGTGCCGGAAGGCGACGATAAGCCCCTGAAGTACCCAGGTGTGTTCCAGGCATCTTCTGCCATCGTCCTGAACAAGGTAGACACCCTGCCAGTGTTCAGCTTCGACAAAGACCTGTTCTACGACCATATTGCCAACCTGAACCCGCAGGCGCCCATTTTCCCCATTTCCGCTACCAGCGGTGAAGGGGTAGAGGAGTGGGCCAACTGGTTGGCTGAAAAGATCCGCGCCCTGTAAGCTTCAGCGGTTATACCCCAACATGAAAGAAGCCCGTCTGGTTCGTTCCAGGCGGGCTTCTTTTTATTCTGCGGAAGCTTTTTCGGCGCTTGTGACGTTGAGTTCATCGGGTGTGCTGCCGGATGAAGCGTTGTCGCTTCCCGCGCTTGCCCCGGTGCTGTTGGCACTGCCAGCATCGGCGGCGCTAGCGTCAGGCTCGCCTCCTGTGGGACTATCAGGCTTGGTTGCGGCATCGGCATCGCTTGCGCCATCACTATCTGTGCTCGAACCCGTGCCGCTGCCCTCATCGCTTGAGCCTGGCTTTTCCTCCTTTGCGGATTCATCGCCTGCACCGGTTTCCTCGCCAGGGTCAGGATCGGTGGCCTCACCAGGGTCCACGGCGCCCTTCGAATCATCGCCGTAGTCGATGTCGCCGCTGCTGTTGGCATCAGGAAGCGCCACGGAGATCTTTTCGACCTGACCGATGTGCATCATGGTGCGCATGCGGTTTTCCACGGGAAGCAACTGGTCGGAAACGGCTTGGCGGATCTCATCTTCAGTGGGCTCGGTTTGATAGTCGGAATCCACATACAGCTGGCGGGCAACGGCTGTGCGCATCTCGTCGTAATCTGCGTAGCCCGTAAAGCGATAGATCCAAGCATCGATATAGGCCTGTTCCGACCCTTCGGGAACCTTGAGATATATCTGCTGAGCCTCCTCTTCTTGGGACAGCTCGGCGTTAAAGCGGAAAGGAGCCTTGATGCTCGTGTCTTTCTGGAGGATGAGCTCCATCGGCTTTGCGCTGGTGAGCTCGATGGTGGTAAGCGAGTTGCAGCCATCGAAGGTGTTCGAGTACAGGTGCGTAACAGCGTTTTCATCGCTCGGGTCGGTGGGCTCCGCATCAATCTTCACGGTTTTCAAGTTGGGTGAATAGCTGAAGGCGTTCATGTCAATGCTGAGCCATTTCGCTTTGGATTCAAATGCGGTTATGTTGCTGTGAGCGAAGGCGGTATCGCCAATTTCAGCATTCTGATTTGACACGTTAATAGTGACTTTGCCGTTTACGCCGCCGCTGTTTGTGCTGGGGTCGGTGATATGGAAAACGTCATCGTTGATGAAGGCGAGGTTTGTTAAATCCTCCCAGTTGATGGTGTAGTCAGTTTCTATGTCCTTGAACGTTGCCGCCCAAATCTGCACGATGTTCTTGTCCAGAGCAAGTGCGCTTCCGCTGGGCATGGTGTTGCCAATACCCAGAAGGATGAAGGGATTGGATTGCTGGCACGCATACAGAGCATAATCTCCATCGCATACCTTGCTTATCTGGAAATCATCAACCACTGATTTATCGAAGTAATTGAAATAGTAGCCGCCCCAATCGTCGAGGTAGCCCTTTGCGCCATCAAGGCACCAGAGAATGCATTGTCCATAATTGGGAGTGTCGTATGTTGCAAAGCTTGCATTCTTGGCGCGTGAGGCAACAAAGCGTATGCTGTCGCAATCTGCGTATGCACTTTCGCCAAAAGTAACCGTGTCTTTGTTGGAAACGAAGATACCTTGCAGGTTGGGGCATGAGTAGAAGGCGCGCGCCCCAATGGTGGTAACGCTTTCATCGAGGATTGCCCACTTCAGGGAATCGCAGTTGGCGAAAAGGTCGGGATAAAGCGTGGTCGCCTTCAGCTGCCTGCCGTCTGCGGCAGTGATAACGCCCGTGAATTCCTCTACGCCATCAGGCGCTTTCAGGATGGTTACGTCGTCTCCGTCATCGAAGTAGGAATAGCCCTCCTGCGACGTTTCCATCACGATGGCTTCTACGTCGCTAACGCCGGAGGCTGCAAGTTGCTGCTCCACGTTGTTTCGTTGCTCTTCGCTCGCGCAGATGATTTCCGAGATGTTGCTGCCCTCAAAACAGCCCTCTTCAAAGGTTGGTGTTGCATCGCCTGAAAGGAGGAGGGTGCTAAGGGCTTGGTTGTTGGCAAAGCAGCCTTTTTTAACGTGCACGCTATCGTTGATAGACAATGAGGTTGCGTTGGAGTCCACAACGGTATACAGCGTGTCGTCGGTACGCATGAAGCTGTCTTTGTAGTAGAGCTGCGTATCAGGCTCGGATTCAACGGATAGCGTATTGCCCTCGTCTTGGGCAAAGTTATCGTGATACCTGTTTGAAAAACTACCCAGCAAGCTGTCTTTGACCACGAAGGAATGGGCTTCCCAGGGGCTGAATTCAATTTCGGGGATGGTGTCCTCTGAAGCCGCTTCAATGATTACCCTATTGAAGGTATCGTCTCCCGTGCTGGCACTGGGCAGGCAGACCTTGGTTATGCCCTCGGGCACAACAAGCTCGGGAATTTCAAGGGGTATGCCCAGATATTCGTCTCCTGCTTTGTTGGTAAGAATGCCATCGTCGGTAGCCGAATAGGCAAGATTGTTTTCATCAACGACATAGCGCTTCGCCACGAAGAAAGCGGAGTCGGTGGCGTTGATGTTCAGCGTACATGCTGGGATTACAATTTTGTCAGCGTAAATCCACTTATCGCCCATAGACGCGTCGATGGACTGAATGCCATCGGGCACCGTAAGGGTAATAAGGTCGTTCTCGTCGAGCGAGTAGACGGGGCTTTCTGAATCAGTGGTGGTAAGCGTTTGCAGGTAGCACAGGCCGTCGACGCCATCGAGCCATGCTATTTGCGGCGAAACATTACATCCATCAGGTACAAGGGCGGTGTCTCCGATTTGGATTACATGACGGCCTGGCTCCGGCTGGTAAAGCAGGCTTACCGGTTTGCCGTTTTCTTTCCAATTGAGGATAAGCGTGGTAGCTTGCCCCGATTCATCGATGGCATCAAGAGACTCAAGGGCTTTTTCGGTATATGCAAGAAGGTTGACAGTCGAGTCGTAGTCTTCCTTAAGACAGATGGGGTTTCCGCTTTCGTCAAGTTTGCTGCTCACGATGAATGTACATGTGTCCGCAGGCTCGATTTCAAGATCTTTGTAGGTCCATTCTCCGTTGGAATCGAAACGATATGCCACGGTGATGGTGAACGGTTCATCAGGTGCAACAGGAGGGTAGTTCGAAATTTTGAAATAGGGATATGATTCGAACTCTTCTTTGCTGGCGCAATAGAACTGATAAACGCGGGCTTCGCCATCCTTTCTTACGGTAATAGTGGTGTTGATTGCGCAGAAAACCGACCAAGGGTCAAGCTTCTGCCCTTTGTAAATTTGGTATGAGCCTGCATAGGAATTGATGCCTGCATCATTGATATCTTCAGAGCCTACGCCATCCGCTAAACCATCTTTGTTAACGGGGTCAGCTGGCATAATGCTGTCGTCGAGCCTGCTTTCCTTTTCAGGCGTTGGGTCTTGCGGCAGCACGTCGTAACCGCCGGTGTTGCTGCCGGGGTTGTTGTTCTCGCCGTTTCCGCCATTGTTGTCGGTGCTGCCACCGTTGTCGCTGCCGCCCGTATTGGAGTCGTTGTTGCTTTCGTTGCTGTCGGTGTTGCCACTGCCAATAACGCTTGGGTCGATTACTGGGCCTGTGGCTCCGTTTCCGGCGCCATCTTGGTTGCCATTCCCGTTTCCGTTTCCGGCGATAAGGCCGCTGTCGGCCGAACCATCAGCCGAAACGCGCAAGGCAGTGGTTCCACTGGCGCCATCTAGGGGCACATTGTTTGCCTTGTCCGAGTTCTTGCTGGAGTCGGCCTGGTTGTTTTCCTCTCCGTTGTCGTGACGGTTTGCCTGGGCATCGGTGTCGGACTGGTTGGCTTGGTAACCGTCTTTCTGGTCGTTTGCTCCTTGCGAATAGGCGGAAACGAAGTTCTTTGGGTCGAACTCGCTTCCGTCTTGGGAAAGGGCAAAGGCGCCTGCGCCGAAAGCGCCCACAAGGGCGATGGAGGCAGCGGCTGCTGCAATATGATTCGAAGGATTAGCCATGGCTTGCTCCTTACAAAGCTTTCAAATACATACGTTTGATACGCTGGAACATGGTTTGGGGCAGAGGCAGCGAATCATGCAGGCGCTCCGTGAAGCGGCGCAACATTCTCATTTCGTTTGGCTTCAGCTCATGTCCGCCGAAGGCATAGGCCTGGTGCAAGTTCACCACGCGTTTGAATTCGTCGGGGTCGATGTCGGGGAAGGCTTGCTGAAGCGAATCCATGCAGTCGAGTGGGCGGGTGTGGTCGAACCCGATGGCGCTCTCTTCCATGATCAGCGTGAGGTAGCGGTACAGCGCCGGCACGGAAATTGCCTGCACGTCGCTGTTCATCTGATTGCTTCGATGCATGATGCGCAGTCTACGCTGTGCTACCACGCCCAGCACCACGATAAGCAGGCAAAGCACAACAGTTGCGATGTCGGTTGCAACTTGGACAGCGATTTCGGTCGGTGTGGGGTCTTCGGTGGAATCCTGTTGGTCCATATCTCCCATAACCGATTCAGACTGCATGATGTCGCCCGAGCCGTTGCTGCGGGCTTCGTTGACATCGATCACCTTGTCCGCCTCAAGGTTCTGCGAATAGAACCCAGGGGTTACCTCGACAGGAGTCCAACCAATGCCGTTCAGGTATACCTCAACCCACGCATGGGCATCGTGCGAGCTCAGTGAAAGCGTTCCATCGCCTTGGTTCGCGTTTGTCAGGCTATCGGCATCAGCGCGGTACCCTTCAACGTAGCGGGCTGGGATGCCCTCTGTGCGGAAGGCAAGGGCTGCTGCCGTGGCGAAATAGGCCGAATTGCCTTGGCGTGCGTCTTGCAGGAACCATTCGGTGAACGATTCGCCGCTTGCAGGCGTGCTGGGCGTTTCGCTGTAACTTGCCAGTGTATCGAGCATGGTACGCACGCGGCTGATAATGGCGTATTCAGAAGATGCTGCTGAGGGATCCCAGGTGTCTTCGTTGAAGATAAGCTGGTTTACCGCTTCCTTTTCGTTTTCGCTTACCTCGAGGTAGTTGTTGCGCACGAAGGTGGTGTACACGCTTTCGGCCTGCGCATAGGGGCTGTCGCTTGATGCGAGCCAGCTTGCGTCAGCGAATACGTTGGCGGGGGCAACATCTTCCATGGTGAAACGGTAGTTGCGGGTGCCGATGAAGCCGCTGAGCGGCGAGCCGTCCTGATCCATTGATCCCGCACCGTCAAGCGAGCTCATGGTGTAGGGCGTGTACAAGTAACGCGAGTTCGCGTTGTGCGAATCAACGGTAACGGTTGCCGTTTCGGGCTGTTCTTTACCTGCCGCTTCGCTTTCGGCTTCATATTCAGAGCGCTGCTCGGCTGGTGTGAAGCCCTGCTTGGAAAGCCAAGATGTGATGCCCTTCCATTCGCCTTCATAGGCGGTGTGGCTGATCGGCTTCCAATTGCCGTTTTCGAATGTGGTGCCAGTGAAGCCCTGAAGCAGCAGATCGTCGGATATCTGCCCGTCAACCGTAAGGGTAAGACGGTTTTCCTCGTCGCCATTCATATTCGCTGCATTGGAAAGGTCGCCTTCAGGTAGGGTGTCAGAGCCATAGCGCAGTTGATCGATGCTCTTTTCGAAATTGTTGTAGAAGGTGGTGATGGAGGGAATGGGACTGTAGGCAAGCGCCATGCCACCGAAGAGCAACGTGCAGATCAGCACATTGAACACGATGCTCGACCCAGTGTAGTAAAGCGGGTAGGACGATCCGCGCAGTTGGGTAAGGCGGCACTGCGAAAGCCAAGCGCACAAGCCCAAGGCAGATCCCAAGATTCCCATGCCGCTGCCAAGCTTCAAACACCCGCCGCATAGGATAACCACGGCAAGCAAGGTGATGCTTGAAGTGCGCAAACGCGTTGCTGCCCAGGAAAGGGTGCCCGAAAGCACGCCGAAGCAGATGCCAAACGGTACCGATCCTGCAACCAATTCGCCCGACGAGGCAAGGTGCAGGTATGCGCCGTACACATCGTCGAAGCGATATATCACGCCGTTGTACAGGGCAAAGAACCCTTCGCGAATAGAGGGAACGGCAAGTATCAGGAGCACCGAAATCAGGGAAACGGTAAACACAGCGTATTTAATGGGACGCGTGTCCTTTGCGTAGCAGCTTGCAGCGCCGAACACGCAGGCGGTAACAAACGATGCAGCAAAGGCGCAGACAAGCACCATTTGGGTAAGGCAGCCCGCCGAAATGGCTGGCAGCATAGCGCCCAGCATGGCAGCAGGGATGATAGAGGAAACCGCATCGGCAAGCAGCGAGCTGCGCTTGTGCTTGTCGGGCGTTTCCGCAGAAAGGTACACCGTGGAAGGGCTGGGAGTATGAGTGTTCGTTGCCATGGCTAAAGCTCCAAAATCTTGGTCTCGGCCACTGCGCTTGTGGGAAGGTGGATGAGGGGATAGCCGCCCGAATCGTCGACGCCTGCAGTGCCGTTCCTGCTGATGAGAACAACGCACAAATCTGCAATCTCATTGAGCTTTGCGGGAAGCGTTTCGTCGGACAAATTCGTAACAAGCACGATCTTGGTATCCATCTGCGTCCGCTTGTCCAGCTGAAAGGGCGCGGTGTCGGTGGCTGCGCCATGGGGAAGGGGCAAGTCCATCAATTCATCAACCATCTCATCGAAATGCACGCGGTTTTCCACGAAGCGGGTGTGAAGAACCTTGCCATCGCTTTGGGCCACGGTGTGCTCGATGCCTTGGCGAACCAGGGCAAGGCTGATAGATGCCAGGATTCCAAGTGTGGCGTTCAACACGTCGGTCTGGCCTTCGTCGGAAAGATGGTAGGCATGCGTGTCGCACAGCAACACCACATTGTGCTCGGTGGGACGGGAAGGCTCGCGTACCAGCAGGTCGTCGAAGCGCGCGGAGAGCTTCCAGTGCACCGATTTGAGCGAATCGCCGTTGTGGAAATCGCGCACCTCGAATACTTCAGTGCGGTCTTGACCCTTTTTTGGCGGTCATAGGAAGAGCCGGAAAACGTGGTGAAGCTGGCGCGTTCGGAATGAATTGAAAGGTCGTTGATCTGGGGATATACCGTATATGAAGTGTTCAGGCTCTCTTGGCGCACCCTGATCTTGGTAAAGCCCATGATGTCGATAACGCGCATCGAAACAAGCGAGATAACAATGTGGCCGCAGGTGTCGGTTTCCAAAGGAAACAGGTATTTTTCGTGATGCGCGATAGAGGGAGCCAGGCTGACGGTAACGTTTTCGGTGGTGTCTAGAAGCAGGTTGCGGCAGGAAAGGGAAAGTTCCATGCGGCCGCGAAGCGGCATGGGGCGCTGCAGGGAAATTTCCAGGGTCTGCTCTTGCCCAACGGTGCAGGAAGGCTGTGTTTCGAATGCAACCCGGGTCTTCTTCGAGGCAGCCAAGCTTGCCGAAATGCCGGCAAACGGCGCAAGGGCAACCGCCACCGTCAGCGTTAATGCTGCGGCGCTGTTGGTTGCGATGAAAGTGCAAAAGGCACCTATCAGGGCAATTGCATATATGACTCTATTTACTGCCATGCTTGCCTTGTTCCTGCTGCGTTTCTTGACGGTCTACGTTGTGTTTGGCGGTTATCGCACGCTGTGCTGGCCCATGGAAGGGGCGGGCACGCTTTGCATAACCTGGTCAAGGATGTGGTCGGCGGTAATGGACTCGATGCGTGCCTGCGGTTTCAAAACCATACGATGGGCGCATACGGCCTTGAACACTTCGCGCACATCTTCGGGGGTTACGAAGTCGCGCTCGCGGATAAGGGCGCAGGCGCGTGCCATGCGGGCAAGGGCGATAACGCCACGGGGGCTTACGCCCAGTTCGACCAGGCTCTGCATGCGAGTTTCCTCGCACAGGCGCACGATGTAATCAAGCACGCTGTCGGCAATCTGCACGTTGCCCAGGAAGTTCTGCACGCCCAGCAGGTCGTCGCGGCTGACCTTCGGTTGGATGTCATCAAACGGGTTGGAATAGCGCTTTGCCTTCAGGATGTTCACCTGGTCTGCGGCGGTGGGGTACCCGATGCTCAGGCGTACCATGAAGCGGTCAAGCTGGCTGTCGGGCAAAGGCTGGGTGCCGGCCGATCCTACGGGGTTTTCGGTTGCGATGCATACGAACGGACGCGGCACCGGGCGGGTTACGCCGTCTACCGTCACGGAAAGCTCTTCCATTACCTCCAGCAAAGCCGACTGCGTTTTGGCGCTGGTGCGGTTGATCTCGTCTGCTAGAAGCAGGTTGCAGTTAACGGCGCCCCAGTTGAAGGTAAACTCGCTGGTTTTGCGGTTGTACATGGTGAAGCCGGTGATGTCGGAAGGCATGGTATCGGGCGTGAACTGGATGCGCTTGCACTCCAGGTCGAGCGCTTTGGAAAGGGCCTGTGCCAACGTGGTTTTGCCGGTGCCAGGAACGTCTTCCAGAAGAATGTGACCGCCCGCGTAGATGGCCATCAGGGCCTTTTCCACGACGTCTTGCTTGCCAACAAGCGCCTTGTTCACCTCGGCGATGATAGATTTCGACTGCTCGACGATCATTTACTTCTCCCTTATGTAGGCCGATTCGGCTTCAGCTGCGGCCAGCTGCGCCTTAAGCTCGGCGATTTCGATAGGTTTGCCCGTGTGGCCGTTCATGCCGGCTGCGCGGGAATTGCGTGCGTCTTCCACGTAGTTGTTGGCGGAAAGGGCAATGATAGGCACGCTCTGAGCATCGTTGCGCGGAAGCGCACGGATGCGCCTTGCGGCTTCCCATCCGCTGAAGGTTGGCATCTGGATATCCATAAGAATGGCGTCGTAGGTGCCCGGCTGTGATTCGGCGAACATCTTCACCACTACCGGGCCGTCGTTGGCAATGTCTACGGAGGTGCCCAGGTTGCGCAGGACCTCGGTGGTGATAAGCGCGTTCAGGTCGTTGTCTTCCGCCATCAGGAAGTGCTTGCCCTTGAACTCGTACTCAAGGGTGTCCTTCTTGGAGCCGTGGTAGGTTTCAAGCGTTTCGCCCTTTTCGGCAAGTTCTTCGGTTTGCGCGGCGGTTGCCGTTTTGAAGGGGATGTACACCGTGAAGTCGGTACCGTGGCCGATTTCGGTATCCACCACGATTTTGCCATTCATCAGGTCTACCAGGGCATTGGTGATGGCCATGCCCAAGCCCGTGCCGCCGTAACGGCGGGCAATGGTACGGTCTTCCTGCTCGAAGGGCTTGAAAATGCGGCTTACGAAGCGCGGGTCCATGCCCTTGCCGGTGTCTCGCACGCGGATCATGTAGTTCACTTCGTCGGCGTTGCGATACATTTCGCGGAAGGTGACGCTTACCTGGCCGCCCTTGTCGGTGAATTTAAGCGCATTGGAAACGAAGTTCACCAGAATCTGGTTCAGGCGCATGCGGTCGCCTTGCAGGTACACGGCGTTGCATTCCACGGTTTCCACGGTGAAGGTAAGGCCTTTGTCGGACGCCTGGCCTTCGAACATGGTGCGCAGCTCCTTTGCCACAAGACGCAAGTCGAAGGGGCGTTGCTCAAGCTCCACATGCCCGCTGTTCAAGCGGCTCATATCAAGGACGTCGTTTACCAGCGAAAGCAGGTAGTCGGAAAGGTCGGATGCGCGGGAAAGGTCGTCTAGCAGGCGTTCTTCCTGGCTGCAGTGCTGCTGTGCCAGAGCGATCATGCCCTTGATGCCGTTGAGCGGTGTGCGGATTTCGTGGCTCATCTGGCTCATGAAATCAGCGCGGTCGCGCACGGCGGCAACGGCTTTGTCTCGCTGCTTTTCCAAGGATTCCACTTTGCCGTATTCGGCGGTGATGTCGGTGATAGTGGCGAAAAAATAATCGCCGTTCAAAACCGGGCAGACGTCAACGCGTAGGCGCTTCTTCTGCTGCGGGGTGGTGGGTGCAAGGTAGGTGGCCTCTAGCTGGAGGGGCGAAAGCCCGTCCCAGTTCTTCGCTTGTCGTTTAAGCGTTGCGTAGTCGTCTTCGGCGGCAAAGCGGAAGAGCGTTTCCACATCGTCTATCAGGCGTGCGGGGGCAACGCCCATCACGCGCTCGAAATTCGACGAGATGTGAACGGGGTACAGGTCGCTTTTGCGCAGGAGAATCTGCACGTTTTCGCCAGCTTGCTGCTGCGCTTTTTCGAAAAGATCGTAATTGCGGTTATCACTGTCTTTTTTGCGCGATCCGAATAGGCCCATGGCACCCCACCTCCATCCTTCCGATTATCCCGTGTAACTGGGCAAATAGCAACGAAAAGGGTGGTATTGGGAAATGTTTTGACTGCCCTTGGTCAGATGGCGCTATATGTGGCGGGACGCTTGCGTGAAAGACGGGGTTTTGCCTGCTAGGACCGATATCGCGCATTGCGCTACGGCAAGGGCAAGCATGAAGGCAAGCGGCGCGGCGAACCCGGCTGTTGCTTCGGCAAGTGCCCCGAACACGAATGGCCCGCATGCGGCAATCAGGTAACCCAGCGACTGCGCGAATCCGGAAAGCGCGATGGTTTCTGCGTGCGTTCTGCCCCGCAGCGAGATAAGGGTTAGCGCCACTACCAGGGATGCGCCCTGGCCCACGCCTCCGAAGATGCTCCAAACAAGGGAAAGTTGCGGAGCGAAAAGCCAACCTGCCGTGGCAACAACTAGAGGGGCACTTGCCAAGAGCCCTGCGCAGATTTGGTTGCCACGCACATACATGAAGCGGGGGATTGCCAGCCCGGAAAAGATACCAAGCATCTGGAATATGAAAAGGTGGATGCCTGCTTCGCCGTTTGAAAATCCCGCAGTGGTGGCAATGCTGGGAAGCCAATTGCAAAACGTGTAGAACGCGGCGGACTGTAAGCCCATGAACAGTGTGACCAGCCAAGTGGAAGGCCTGCGCAGCAACGTACGCATGGGGTGTTCGGGGCTTGCGTCTTTAGGGCAGCTGGCGGGTTCAGCTTGATGCTTTCGGGATGCCGCGTTTCTGGTTGCGCTTGCTTGTGCGTTCCTGGTCGCCTCGATTTCCAATGCGGCATTTTCGGCTTCGGGGATCGGGGCGCCTTTGCGCTGGTGCGCACTTTCTTCTTGTGCGGAGGGCATATGTGCCTTGCGTGGCGTTTCTTTATGCGTGGCGCATGCTGCTTCGTTTCGTTTCCGCAGGTAACGCGAGCGCAGAAGCCATAGAATGGCTGCGATGAGCGCAGGCAGCGCCCACAGCGCAAGCGCCGGCTGCCATCCTCCTAGTGCGTCGGCTGCGGCAGAGGCGCTAAGCCCCGCAATCGCCGAACCTGATGTTACGCAGGCGGAGTACGCGCCGGTGGCAACGGGAATGTTTCCGGAAAAATCGCGCTTTACGATGGCGGGCGCCAGCACGTTTCCCACGGCAATGGATGCACCTATTAATAATGTACCGGCCCATACGGCGCCTTCGCCGAAAAACGAGCGAACAAGGCATCCGGCTGCAAGCACAATCAGCGCCCAGAACAGCACTTTGTCGGTGTCGAACTTTGCTGTGATGCTGCTGACGAAGATGCTGAACAACGCAAAGGCCAGCAGGGGGAGCGCGCCCAGAAGCCCCTGCAGCGATTCGCCCCATCCGAAAGCGGCGCCGATGTTGGAAAGCAGCGGCCCAACCGCAACGATGGCAGGGCGCAGGTTCAGCGCCACCAAGAAAATAACGCAGCTTATTAAGAGCGTGGTTCGTTTGCGCTGCTTAGGTGGCTGCATCTGGTTCTGCTCCTTCTTCTTGTGGCTTTCCGCCGGCTGAACATTTCGGCTTTACTTTGGGGCATTCATGGTTGCGCCTTGGCTGGCGCATAGCTGCCTGGCAAGTTTCGCGCGAAACGTATGCCCAATGTGCCTTTTTTGACGAATCGAGCCTCTTCGTGGCAAGAATCCTTCCAAACGTATTCATTTTCACGTTGGAATGGCAAAAGGGGGCCCAAACGTATGAAAACAGGCGCAATTTCGGCTTAAGAGCATACGCTACGGCGAAATTTTGCCACGAATCTCTCGAATTTCGCGGAAGTGCTTCCAAATCATACGTAAGGCGCAAATTTTGCTATTGCTTGGTCCTTTGGCTGGGCCGTGCGCCCTTTATTCGAGTGGATTTTTTCTCGCGCGTGCAAGACCTCTCGCACACCTCTCGGGAGGGGCGTCCAGGTGCCCTCGCAAAATTCACACGCCCTATAACGACGGGCTCGCCTCGTCACGCGTAATTCCGTCGTTATGGAGGCAAAAGATGGCAAACGGAGAAAGAGAAGTGCGCTTTCCCCAAAGCGGTTTCCGCACGCTGCAAGAAGCAAAAGCAGAGCGTTGCAGGCAAGAACCTCAAAGCGAATGTTCCGCCTGCCGCCTAGTTGGGTCGTTTGAGCTTGCTGTTCAACGGTTGAACAGCTTTCGTGAAAACGGGGAGGTGAGAGAAACCGAAATGGCAATGCGGGAATGGAAGATATCCCAGGTTGAAAAGCTGATTGGCCTTTCGCGGCGCGACATTCAACGGGCGTGCTACAGCGGGAAAGGCGGTGTAGCCATATTGCAGCCCGAGGACAGCTCATGGGGCAAGCGCGGCTATTCCGTCGAAGATTTGGCGAAGCTGTTCGTGGTGAAGTACCATCGGGGAAAAGGCATGAGCCTGGTAGAAAGCGCCGAAGCGTTCAGGAAGTTCGACGAGGCCGAGCGGGGCTATTCGATGCTCGATGCCCAGGTTTCTCTCATGTTTGCTCAGCGTGATGAGCTGGAGCGACAGATTGCTTGCGGTGAGTTGATAAACGCGGCGTTGAGAGATGGCGCGATATTCGATCGGCTTGTTTACTCGTATGCGCTAAGGGCGGTTGTCGATGGAGCGTGTGAAGCCGGTAAGCCCGTTGAAGCGTATTTTGCGTTGCTTGATTGGCTCGCTTCCGTCGAGAAGGAAGAGCTGCGTGCTTTGAAGGAGGCGGTCTTGCATTGTTTGGATGCTGGTGAAGCGCCTGATTCCGCAAGCGTGCAGGGGCTTCTGGAAAAGGAGCTGAATCTTATTTCCGACTCGGCGGATGGCGTGAGCGCGTTTGAGGTGGTCCAGGCCCTTCTTTGCGTTCTGCAACAACCAAGCATGGAGCCGGTTCTAGAGCTATGTCTTGGGCCTGGTTCGTTCGAATTCGTCGATGAAGCGGTTGGAACAGCGGTGCGGCAAAAGCAATTGCTGCAAACCCAAGTGCTGGCAATTAGTTGGCTAGCGTTAAAGAAAGGAAAAGAGATGAAAAAAAAATCAAATGGCTCGTATCGGCCGCCGCAATCTGCGCAATGGCCCTGTGTCTTGCGGGATGCGGGAGTCAGGAGCAAAGCGGACAGCAAGAGGCGAAAGACAATGGTCTTTCTGCCGCAAACACTACGGATGGAATTATTGAAGACATACAAAACGATTTCAAAAAAACCAAGGAGGGGATTTTAGACAAAGAGGCCGAGGCGAAATCGACGGCAGGCGATTCGTACGAAAGCTACATTGCTGGTAAAGACGCAATAACCGATTGGTATGCATCAACAAAGGAAGCTTCTGAGCAGCTGATGGATAGAACTGAGAAAAACGCCGTAGCGTATTACAAAGTGGTTGCTGCTGGTGCTAGCGGAAAAAGTTACAGCGATATCAAGGATGAAATGATGAAATTCTATCGTGCCATTTACGAGGACGAGATGAAGAACATATATAGGGACATCTATCAGGATGCGATGAAGGACATATATGACACCTATTATGGCAAAGTCCTTCCATCGGCATCTGGCAAGGTCGAATATAAAGTGCTTTCAGACGAATATACGGAGTTTTATCGGGCTTATTCGGATGCTCGGTCTGATCAATACCGCATTTATTCTGACGCGCAATCAGATCCATACCGCGACTATTCCGATGTAATGACCGCGTTCTACAACAAGGACTACGACGTGGACAAAACATCAGGTAGTAAATAGCCATACTAGATACGCCTATTGCCGTATTTATCGCCATTGATGTCTACCGCTTCCTCGGGGGGGGGCGGTAGACTTTATGCTGAATTTGGAACATTGACCCATCAACAGGAGGGGGTTAACGATGGCTGGGGAAGAATATCAGGGAGAATACGAGGAAGCGGAGTTTGAGGAAGAGGCCAAGGCGGCAACGGAGGATATTGCTGCTCGGGACGGGAACTTCCGGTCTGATGCCGAGGCAGAAGAATTTGCTGAGAAAATAATCAAACGGGCAGCTTCTCTTAAAGCGGTGAAAATCAACAGGGAGGCGTTTCTTCGCGCTGAGCTGAAGAAGCATTGTCCTGATATTGATGTAGATTTGGCTATCGCCGAAACTCCCGCAGCTGCTGGTGTGCCGGCCCAGCTCATAGATGTAATTGCTTCGGAAGCAATTGACTTTGAAACGAAGAAATGTGCAGGTTTGTCTTTTTTGGCCGGTATTCCTGGTGGCGTTGCGCTTGTAGGTACTGTTCCAGCCGATCTTGCTCAGTATTTTGCTCATGTAATGAGAATCGAACAGAAGCTTGCCTATCTTTATGGATGGCAAACTTTTCTTAACGACGCTGATGAGGTCGATGATCAAACTTTGATGAATCTGGTGGTTCTCATGGGCGTCATGCTTGAAGTTGGCGGAGCCGCAAATGCCTTAACAAAATTTGCAAGTGATGTTGCACAAAAAGGGGTTCAGAAGACCATCCAACGTCAGGCTTTAACGAAGACGGCTTTTTATCCGATTTTGAAAAAAGTCCTAAGGGTTTTGGGAGTCCAGTTAACGAAAGAGTCATTCTCCAAAACGGTAAGTAAAGTAGTTCCGGTTATAGGCGGGGCTGTGTCGGGAGGGCTGACTTATGCGTCGTTTAAGCCGGGAGCAGAAAAGCTAAGGAAATACCTTCGTGAGCTTCCAATCTCTGGAATTGACCCCTCGGAACCCGATGGTGCTGGAAGGAACATTATCGACGAAGTTGCTGAAGGGGCGATGAACGCTGCTCAATCGGCTGGGTCAGTTGTTGCCTCGACGGGAA
This sequence comes from uncultured Eggerthella sp., assembly GCA_905203045.1. Classification (GTDB taxonomy): domain Bacteria; phylum Actinomycetota; class Coriobacteriia; order Coriobacteriales; family Eggerthellaceae; genus Anaerotardibacter. The sequence goes on along the minus strand of CAJKUH010000005.1, from coordinate 22,316 downwards.
AACAAGTTGGCGAAGCTGCCTATGGAAGTGCACAGATTGTCGGTGACGCTGTGGGGAAGGGCGTCCAGGCTGCCGGTAAAGGCTTGGGCGAAGTTGCTAAGGGCATTGGTGGCTTCTTGGGATCAATCGGTAAGAAATAATCTTAAACTCAAAGGCGAGCAGAAATTCTGTTCACCTTACTTTTGTATAAGCGAAAGGGGAATCGCTATGGGGAGTTTTAGGGAGATCGATCCGGCGCAGTTCAAGCGCCGCTACTTGGATGTGCCGTATGCCAACGAAGATCCGCGTCAGGTATTCGACCTGTGGTTGCCGAATGAAGGGGAGGGGCCATTCCCTCTTATCGTGTTCGTGCATGGCGGTGGCTGGGTTTCGGGCAACAAGCGTGAAAACACGATGCCGGGCGTGTTTAAGTTCCCTTCTCAAGGCTATGCCGTAGCCTGCGTCGAGTATCGCCTGGTGCCTGATGTGCGTTGGCCCGAACCTTTGGAAGACGTTCGTGCAGCAATTCGCTTCCTTCGCGCTCATGCCGCTGAATACAACGTGAATGCTGAAAATATTGCCCTTATGGGCAATTCTGCAGGCGGACACCTGGCTTGCATGGTTGCCGCCCTGGCGGGCCGTCCCATAATGAATGGGCGACGTTACGGCAACTTGGACCAATCCGATGCGGTGCAGTGCCTTATCAGCGTGTATTCGCCCACTGATATGTACCAGCTCGACTTATGCGACCGTACCACGCCCGAAGATCAAGCTGCCGCGACCGATGGCCACACCGCTCGCGGCGATACTGGCGAAAAGGGTATGGGCAAAATGCACAACCAGCTTATGGGCGCAAGCTGCATCGACAATCCGGAAATTGCCGCAACGGCAAGCCCCATCAAGTTCGTGAACAGGGATTTCCCGCCTGCCTATTTCCTGCAAGGCGTGCAAGACCGCATCATTCCCTACACGCAATCGGTTGCAATGGTGCGCATGGTCAACGAAACCTGCGGTGAAGGCCATGCGAAGCTGAAGCTGTTTCCCAATGCCGACCACGGTGCCGAAGAAATGAAAACCGATGAAGAAATAAATCTCATTCTCGATTTCATCGACCAGCACATTTGGCCCGGAAAGCATGAGCGCACGCCGCTGCCAAAGGAAATAGCGGTGCTGTAGCGCCTTTCAACGATGCAAACGATTCAATCGGATTAATCGATGTGGCCGGGAGCGCTGTTTCGCTCCATTCGCAAGCACTCAAGTCCTTTGAGTGCCAAAAAATTTGGCAACAGGGAGGTAACGAAACGGGAAACCTTGCGTTACCTTGTTTTGAAAACGGTGCGAAATTTGCAAAATTGCAGTGAATAATCCCAGGTCAAACGCTTAGTACTTTCGGTTTTCGCCATTTAAAATATCTAAGTGCCATACACTCAAGTTTTCTCCACCAACAGTTGCATTCCATTCTTAAGTTGCTAGTATGTATATCCGTTAGCACTCCTTACTGATGAGTGCTAAAGCTTTGGTAATAAACGCGCCCCACGCTGGGCGCGAATCAAAATGGCGAAAGGAAGCATGCTATGAATCTCAAGCCGCTCGGTGATCGCATCATCGTCAAGCAGGACGAGGCTCAGGAAACTACGGCTGGCGGTCTGTACATCGCTGCAGAGTCTAAGGAAAAGCCCCAGTCCGGCGTTGTTCTGGCTGTTGGCGAAGGCAGGGTGAACGACAAGGGCGAGCACCTTCCCATGCCCGTTAAGGCCGGCGACCATGTTCTGTACGGCAAGTACGGCGGAACCGAAGTCGACGTTGAGGGCGAAAAGGTTCTGATCCTTCGCGCAGACGACATCTACGCTGTTTACGCAGAGTAGTCAAGCCAAGTGGCCGCATAACTCGGGGCGGCGCACGTTGGCGCGCAATACCGCGCTTCATTCGGTACTACTTCATTTGAAAGGAATTTCAATATGGCTAAGGAAATCAAGTTCGAGGCTGATGCCCGCGCTGGCATGGCCGAGGGCGTTAAGAAGCTCGCAGACGCTGTAAAGGTAACCCTTGGACCTAAGGGCCGCTACGTTGCCTTGGAGCGTTCCTTCGGTGCTCCTTTGGTAACCAACGACGGCGTTACCGTTGCTCGTGAAGTTGAGCTCGAAGACCCGGTGGAAAACATGGGCGCTCAGCTGGTTAAGGAAGCAGCTGTTAAGACCAACGACGTTGCTGGCGACGGCACCACCACCGCAACCTTGCTTGCTGACGTTATCGTAAGCGAGGGCCTGCGCAACGTAACCGCTGGCGCTGACGCATTGGGCATCCGCCGCGGCATCGACAAGGCAACCGACGCCGTTGTTGCCGCTATCAAGGCAGACGCAACTGAAATCTCCACCAAGGAGCAGATCGCAAACGTCGGCACCATTTCTGCTGGCGACCCTGTTATCGGCGAAAAGATCGCCGAGGCAATGGACGAAGTTGGCAAGGACGGCGCAATTTCCGTTGAGGACAGCCAGACCTTCGGCATCGACATCGACGTTGTTCAGGGCATGCAGTACGACCGCGGCTACATTTCCCCTTACATGGCAACCGATTCCGAGCGCATGGAAGCCGTTCTGAACGATCCGTACATCCTGCTCACCGACCTCAAGGTAACCTCCATTCAGGACATGGTTCCCCTGCTGGAAGGCATCATGAAGGCTGGCCGTCCGCTGCTCATCGTTGCTGAAGACGTTGAGGGCGAAGCTCTGGGCACCTTGCTGCTGAACAAGCTGCGTGGCACCCTGAACGTAGTTGCCATCAAGGCTCCTGGCTTCGGCGATCGTCGTGCTCGCATCCTGGAAGACATTGCTGTTGTTACCGGCGGCAAGGTTGTTTCCAAGGACTTCGGCATGACGCTTGCAGACGTAACTGTTGATGCTCTTGGTACCGCTAAGACTGTCAAGGTTTCCAAGGACGCAACCGTTATCGTCGACGGCGCTGGCGACAAGGCAGCCGTTGAGGCTCGCGTTGCTCAGATGCGCAACGAAATGGAGCACCTTACCTCCGACTTCGACAAGGAAAAGCTGCAGGAGCGCCTGTCCAAGCTTTCCGGCGGCGTTGCTGTTCTTAAGGTTGGCGCTGCAACCGAGTCCGAGCTCAAGGAAAAGAAGAGCCGCATCGAAGACGCTCTGCAGGCAACCCGCGCTGCAGTTGAGGAAGGCATTGTTGCTGGCGGCGGCGTAGCCCTCATCAACGCAATCGAAGCACTCGACAAGGTCGAGGTTTCGAACGCAGACGAGCAGGTTGGTGTTGACATTATCCGTAAGGCACTCGAGGCTCCTATGCGTGCAATCGCAACCAATGCTGGTTACGAAGGCTCCGTTATCGTCGAGAAGGCAAAGGCCTTCAAGAAGGGCGAAGGCTACAACTTCGCAAACGGCGAAGAGGGCAGCATGATTGAAATGGGCGTTTCCGATCCTGTGAAGGTTACGCGTACCGCTCTGCAGTCTGCTGCATCCGTTGCTGGTCTTATCCTCATCACCGAGGCAACCATCAACGAGATCCCCAAGGAAGGTCCCGACCTGTCCGCACTCGCCGGTGCAGGCCAGGGCGGCGGCATGGGCATGATGTAAGCCTTGCACACCCACTCGTGCAATGAAAAGCGCTCCTTCGGGAGCGCTTTTTTTGTTGCGCTCGGTTCGCGGTGCTGCGGGGTTGTGCGACATCCTGCCGGCCGACATTCGGCACGGCTTAAGGCCCGAAACGCTTCGGCGCGGCTGCGGGGTTCGTGCCTCGTATCCGTTTTGCCTGTGCTTGCCAGTGTGTCGTCTTGCTTTTCGCCCTTGGTTTTACCGCTTTAACACGTGGTTTCATTTCCTATTGCTATGGTTTTGTGAAGAATGATTCGTTTCGTAACTTCATCCTCTCAGCAGGAGTACCCTCGCGTGCGGGCCAACGGCCTATTGAACGTGTTCGTTGGTTATTGATGTTGTTTATTAAGGAATGCAAGGGAAGAAGGCCTTACTTCAATGGAGGTATTTCAGCACACGTTTACGCAGATGCTGATGTTGTTCGCGATTATGTTATGTGGCTTTGTGGCAAGGAAGAAGCGCATGACCGACGACCTGTTCGATGGCAATCTCTCCAAGCTGGTGATGTCCATCACACTTCCCGCCACCATTCTGAATTCGGTGCTGTCCGATAGCCAGTTGCCTCCCGATGAAGTGATTCTTACCATGTTCGGCTACGCAGCTCTGTACTTTGCAGTTGCCACGGTGTTCTCGTATGCTGTCGCGCATATCGTGTACCGCAAGCTCGACCGCCCCGCACGTGGTGCGCACGCCTTCATGATGATGTTCGGCAACGTGGGCTTCTTGGGCTTTGCGGTTCTTGCGGCCATTTTCGACGACAGTGCAGTTCTGTATGCTGCGGTGTTCAACATCGTTTTCAATGTGGTGCTGTTTTCCCTGGGCGTGTTCTTCGTTGCTGGAAACGACGAGCAGACGAAGGAAAAGCGCAGCCTGAAAATGCAGTTGAAGGCATTGGGGCATACCCTTACCAAGCCGGTGATGCTGGCTTCGTACGCTGCTATGGCGTTGGCGCTGCTGCACATCACCGACAATGGCCCTATTGGCCAAACCTGCAGCATCTTGGGCGGTATGACAGTACCGGCCGCAATGCTCATCATCGGTTCCACGTTGGCGAAGATGCCCGTGCGTGAAATGCTCTTCGACGGTTGGAGCTACCTCACCACGTTCATTCGCCTTATCGTTGTGCCAGTGGGCATGTATTTCTTCTTCGGCCTGTTCGTGGACGATTCGTATTTGCTTGCCATCCTGGTACTGCTTGCAGCAATGCCTGCAGCGTCTAACGGCACCATGCTGTGCCTGGCTTATGACGGCGACACCCGTACTATGTCGCGCGGCACATTCCTCACCACGGTGTTTTCCCTGGTGACGCTGCCGGTAATCGCGCTTATCGTGGTGTAACAGGCTTTTGCAGCTCACGGCCGCAAGGCCCTTTCCGATCGAATGCGTAGTTCGATAAGCCGTTTATTCGGCTCGGCTCCTGTTCTTCTGTCACGCCGTTTGGCTTGTTGCGAGGGGGGTCGCATCCCCGCTCGTTTGCCCGGTGCGTCGTTGCCTGCCGTTCCCCTTGGTATTCATCCCCTATAATTGCAATGCGCCTGAAAACGCAGCGGCGCAGATGGGGAAGGGGACCGTTCGTGGAAGTGCTTCAGCATGCTGGCCTGCAGATGCTCATCCTGTTCACTGTCGTGTTGCTGGGTGCGGTTGCGCGCAAGCTCCATCTGATGAACGATGATTTCGATGCGCTTCTTTCCAAACTGGTCATGACGGTGACGCTGCCGGGTATGATCTTGAACTCGGTTCTGGGCAACAGCAACCTACCCGACTCGCAGACCATCGTCATGGTGATGGTGTACTCCACTGTGCTGTATATTTTCGTGTGCCTCTTTGCATGGGTCTTCGTGAAGGTGGTGTACCACGGGGTTCCCAAGCCCGCCCAAGGAGCGCATGCCTACTTGATTTCATTCGGCAACACGGGATTCATCGGCTTTGCGGTAGTCGGCGCCATCATGGGAAGCGATTCGGTGCTGTATGCCGCCATCTACAACATCCCCTACAATGTGTTCCTGTTCTCTGTGGGAATGCTGTTCATCGCAAGTACCGGCGATGATGGCGTTGCCGCGAAAAAGCCAGTCAAAGAGCAGCTCAAGGCTATTGGCAAGCAGCTTTTAAGTCCGTGCTTAATCAGCTGTTTTGCTGCGGTTGCGTTGGCTCTTTTCGGCATTACCGACGACGGCTACGTGGGGCAAACCTGCAATCTGCTAGGCCAGATGACGGTGCCCGCCGCCATGTTGGTTATCGGGTCCACGCTGGCAAAACAGCCCATCAAGCAGATGCTCAACGATGGTTGGAGCTACCTGACCTCGATCATGCGCTTGGCAGTTGTGCCTCTGCTTATCTTCTTTATTGGTGGTTTGTTCATCCACGATCCGTACATTTTGGCAGTAATCGTTATCGAATCTGCCATGCCCGCTGCTTCTTCCGGCATCATGATGTGCCTTGCATACGGCGGCGACACCATGACCATGTCGCGTGGCACGTTCATCACCACCATTCTCTCGCTTGTCTCGCTGCCTCTACTGGCGATGCTTGTGGTGTAATTCGGCTGGCCTTTGGTCGTCTGTCGGCACTTTTTGCGCCAGCTTGGTGTTGGTCTAGCGCCTCAAAACCAAATAAAGGCCCTTTGTTGGCAGAAAAATCGACTTGGGAACGGTTGTTTTTGCCGAGTGATGCCATTATTTATACAAATAGTCCAGTTATGTTGTATAAAACGGTGCCAATCGGCTCAAATTGCTACTGTTCGGCCCTGTTGCCGGGTTTGTCATCGTTCCCAACTCGACTATTTTGCCAAGAAAGCCTCGATCTTTGGTTTTGACGCCGTGCGCTAAGATAAAAGCTGCCGATTTCCCATTTGCAGACGAAGGACCACGATGATCGAGCATCCCGTTTCACTTGAAGATCCGCGCCTTGATGCGTATGCGCGCTTAACCGAGCTCCAGCTGCGTAACAGGCTTGAGCCCGAAAAGGGGATCTTCATCGCCGAATCGGACAAGGTGATCGATCGTGCTTTGGCAGCGGGGTACCAGCCCCTGTCTCTTTTGGTGCCCGAGCACCGCTTTCAGCGCATGGCTGGCCTGATAGAACGTATGGGAGGCAACAAACCCGTTGAAGAAGGCGGCCTTACCGTATTCGTCATGCCAGCTGAAGAGGTCGAAAAGCTGGCAGGTTACGAACTTACCCGTGGAGTGCTGTGCGCCATGCGCCGCAAGCCTCTGCCGACGGTAGAGGAAGTGGTGGCGAATGCCCGTCGCATCGCCATTCTGGAAGACATAACCAACCACACCAATGTAGGCGCAGCATTCCGCAGCGCTGCTGCCTTGGGCATCGATGCGGTTCTGTGCACGCCGGCATGCTGCGATCCGTTGTACCGCCGTGCCGTGCGCGTTTCCATGGGTACGGTGTTTCAGGTGCCGTGGACGCGCATCGGCGAAGTGCCGGGGGAAGAATGGCCCCGTGGTGGCATTGCCAAGCTGCAGAGCCTCGGATTCAAAACTGCTGCCATGGCGCTTGACGATAATTCGGTAAGCCTCGATTGCACCGAGCTTAAGGAATGCGAAAAGCTGGCCATTATCATGGGCACAGAAGGGGATGGCCTTTCGCAGCACACCATTGCCGCATGCGATTACACAGTGAAGATTCCCATGGCTCACGGCGTCGACTCGCTTAACGTTGCTGCGGCAAGCGCCGTGGCGTTTTGGGAATTGCGTGTGCGCTGATTTTGCTTGTGATTCACGTGCGCTCTTGGCTTGACGCCGCTGAATACGCTATAATGCCAAAACGCCCATAGGGCATATACGCTGGGCCATCGTCCAATGGCAGGACCCTGGTTTTTGGTACCAGTTATGTAGGTTCGAATCCTGCTGGCCCAGCCAAATCTAAGAGTGCAGAGCCGCCTTCGGGCGGTTTTTTGTTGCATTGTTGGTTGCAAAGGGTTCGAACCGATGAGGTGAAATCCCGTCAAGAAAACGTGCCAGTGGCACGTTTTTAGGGATTTGCCCGCAGGCGCTTGCGCCAAGGGGAAGAGCGTTCGAAGAACGCGGGAATCCTGCTGGCCCAGCCAAATCTGAAGGCAGGACAGCCTGACTGCCCGTTAAATCAAAAGCGCAGATCCTAATCTTGGAATCCGACCTGTCGCTTTGGCTGACGCGTACGCCGATCTGCGAATTCGCTTTGCCCTTCGGCGTGGAATGCGGTTTCGTATATTCTGGTGCGTTATCATAGCGGGATGCAGTATTTCGTTTGAAAGGCTTGTTCATGGCTGAATATATTGAAGGAAAGCGTCCTGTTCTGGAGGCTTTGAAGGTGGGCGTTCCAGTTAAACGCCTGTATGTTGCTGAGGGCCTCAAGGGCGACAAGGCGGTCGATGAAGTGATTCGCCGCGCCCATAAAATGAAGGTTTCCGTGAAGCAAATAAAGCGCCACGAAATGGATGAACGCTCTGAGCGTGGATCTCACCAGGGGCTTATGCTCGAAACCGGTTCGTATCAATATTCCAGTGTGGGCGAAATCGTCATCGCGGCCAACAAGCACGCCGAAGCCAACGATGGAAAAGCGCTTATCGTGGTGCTCGACCATATCACCGATGCGGGCAACTTGGGCGCTATTGCCCGTTCCGCTGAAGTTGTGGGCGCATCGGGCATCATCATTCCCAGCAAGCGCTCGGCGCGTGTGACGGCTGCAACGTATAAAAGCTCTGCTGGCGCGGTTTCGCACATCAAAATCGCCCAGGTAAGCAATGTGGCCCAAACCATCGAAAACCTTAAGAAGGAAAACTTCTGGGTTGCCGGCGCGTCCGAAAAAGCCCAGCAGTGCATTTGGGACTCGCCGTTGGCGGGCCGTTTAGTTCTGGTTATGGGCAACGAAGGCGAAGGCTTGGCGCGTCTTACCCAGGAACGCTGCGATTTCCTTATTGCCCTGCCTCAGGCAGGCGAGGTTGGCTCCCTGAATGTCGCCCAGGCTTCTACTGCTTGCATGTACGAGTGGATGAGGCAGTGCCGTGGCTAAAAAGCGAAACAAGCTCCTTATTGTTGACGGCTACAACGTGCTGCGCAGTGGGCAGCGCTATGTGCATATGCAGCGCGAAGAGGACTACACGCACGAAACCTTCAACAAGGTTCGCGAAGCGCTGATCAGCGACGTTGCGGCATTTGCGGGCACTGAATATAAAGCAATTATCGTGTTCGACGCAGCCGACAATCCCGAATCAGCCGGCAAAACCGAGCGTATCGGGGGAGTGAAGGTGAAGTTTTCCCCGTATGGCTCTTCTGCCGACAAAGTGATCGAAAAGCTTGCGCACGATGCGCGCGAAAATCACCTCGAGGTAATGGTGGTTACCAGCGACGCCACCATTCAAGACACCGTGTTCGGCGGCGGCGTCGACCGTATGAGCGCAAACGGCTTCAGCCTTGAAATGGAAGATTTAGGCGACGAAGCCCAGCGAGACCGCTCCATTGAAGTGCATCGCCGCGCTACGGTGGCCGAGCGTATCAGCCCCGAAATGCTTGCCAAGCTCGAAGCTCTTAGGGACGGAAAATAGCCTGGCCGCAAAACCGAATTGTCAAAAGCGGGCCCCAATGTCAAAAAAAACGGCAACGGGGTCCCGCTTTTCTATTTTGTGAAGGAATGGATTCGGTTTTTCTTTCTTCAACAGCTCATGCTGATTCGTTGCATTCCCTATGCCGTTTCTAACAATTTCAACTGGGTCTATTACCTAAAGCAATAACTTCGATCCATAGCTTCGCTCCTACTAACCTATAATAATTGCAATGGTTTGTGATTCTTCGGGCGCAACATGCGCACCAAGGGCGCTGCGCGTGCAACGTTCGTGCAAAGGGCAGCCCGGGGAGGGGAAAGGAGATCCAATGAAACCACTTAAGGGAATCAAGGTCATCGACCTCACCACCTACATGGCAACGCCGGCAACCGGCCGCGTTCTTGGCGAATGGGGCGCCGATGTTATCAAGGTTGAAGCGGCGAAGGGCGATCCGCTGCGCGTTACCCAGGCAGCGGTATTCAACATGCCTATGTCCGACGACGAAAACCTTGCATTCGATATGTGCAACCTGAACAAGCGCTTCATTTCGCTGAACCTGAAAAGCGAAACCGGCGCAGAGGTCATGGACAAGCTGCTTGCCGACGCTGACGTATTCCTCACCAATACCCGCACTAAGTCTCTGAAGAAGATGGGCCTTGACTGGGAAACCCTGCATGCCAAGTATCCGAAGCTCATCATGGCTCACGGCTTGGGCTACGGCAAGAAGGGCCCCGAAAAGGACGACCCGGGCTTCGATGTAACGTGCTACATGGCCCGCGGCGGCGTATTCGGCACTACGGTAAACCGTGGCGATGCTCCGATGATTCCCACCAACGGCTATGGCGACCTTCAGGCCTCCATGTTCCTGGCCGCTGGCGTGTGCGCAGCAATCATCGGCCGTAACCAGACCGGTGAAGGCGAGTATGTGACGTGCGCGCTGCAGCACGCTGCAATCTACACGCTGATGACGGGTATGATCTCCGCCCAGTACGGCAACCCCTATCCCAAGAGCCGTCTTGAGGTTATCTGCCCCTTCAACAACGTCTACACCGCAGGTGACGGCAAGTCCATCGCTATGTGCGACCCCGAGTACGACCGCGATTACGACAAGATCATGGGCCTTATCGGCCGCGAAGACCTTATTGGCAATGAGCGCCTGAACAACTGCAACAAGATGAACGCCGATGGCTTGAATGCCGAAGTTGTGGGCATCATGGACGAGGCTTTGGGCAAGATGACGGCAGCCGAGGCCCTCAAGATCTTCAAGGATGCGGGCATCCCTTGCGAGCCCTGTCAGCTGCCAAGCGATGTATACGAAGATCAGAATGCCCTGGTGAACGACTACCTGGTAAAGATCAAGTACCCCGAAGCAGAGCGCTGGGTTCCCACGCCTCCTATCCAGTTCGAATCCGAGGAATCTGCTCCAAATTACACGCCTTCCGGAATGCTTGGTTCCGCAACGGAAGACATCATGCGCAGCCTGGGCTACACCGACGAACAGATCAAGGCGGCAGAAGCCGACGGTTCTGTTGCCGGTGCTACCAGCTTGGACGTTCTGGCGGGCTAGACGGTTCGTTTCCGCCAATACCGCTTTCAAAAAGAGCGCTGGGCCGAAAGGCTTGGCGCTCTTTTTTTGTTGACAGCGCAAGATGCGATGTTGCGTTGCTCTGCTGTCAGGGGTTTGTGACTTATTTCTTCAAGTGCTTGCGCCTACCCGTATGCCTGATATACTGCAAAGGCTGTTTTATTACACATGCGTAAGGGACCCGCGCCCGCCAGTGGCTGCGAAAGCAGTTGCGAGCAAGGGGCTGATCTTGCGCAGAGGCACAACGAATGGAGAAAGAATGTCCAAGATCACTGTACAGACCCTGCTCGACGCAGGCACCCACTTCGGTCATCAGACCCGTCGCTGGAACCCCAAGATGAAGCCCTACATCTTCGGCAACCGTGGCGACATCTACATCATCGACCTCAAGGAGACCATGTACGGCCTCGATGCTGCTTACACTGCAGTTTCCCGTTGCGCTGAAAAGGGCGGCACGATTCTGTTCGTAGGCACCAAGAAGCAGGCTCAGGAATCCATCGCCGACGCTGCTAACCGCTGCGGCATGCCTTACGTAAACGCTCGTTGGCTCGGCGGTATGCTCACCAACTTCACCACCATCCGCTCCCGCGTGCAGCGCATGGAAGAGCTCGAGGCTATGGAATCCGACGGCCGCATGGAGCTTCTGCCCAAGAAGGAGCAGATCCTGCTGAAGAAGGAACTCGCTAAGCTGCAGACCAACCTCAACGGCATCCGCAACATGAAGAAGATCCCCGACATGATCTTCATCATCGATACCAACCGTGAGCAGATCGCTATCCACGAGTCCCATCGCCTCAACATTCCCGTTGTTGGCACCCTCGACACCAACTGCGATCCCGACGACGTTGATTTCGGCATCCCCGCAAACGACGACGCAATCCGCTCCGTACGTCTGCTCGCAGACTTCGTTGCCGATGCGGTAATCGCTGGCACTGGTGCTCCTGTCACCGTAGAGGACATGACCGCAGAGCCCGCAGCTGAGGCTGCTGCAGAGGCAACCCCTGCTGAATAAGCACCAATCGAATCCCTTGCAATTTCTCCCTCGCCCTAAACTTTGGGCGAGGGTTCTATCTGAAAGGAATTACCATGGCTGAAATCACCGCAGCTCTCGTCAAGGAACTCCGCGAGATGACCGGCGCTGGCATGATGGAATGCAAGAAGGCTCTCGTAGAGGCTGAAGGCGAACTCGAAAAGGCAGTAGACGTACTGCGCACCCGCGGTCTTGCTGCCGTAGCCAAGAAGGCTGGCCGCGCAACCAACGAAGGCACCGTTTTGGCCCTCGTTTCCGAGTGCGGTCATGCAGGCGCTCTCGTTGAGCTCAACTGCGAGACCGACTTCGTAGGCATGAACGAGAAGTTCCATGCTTATGCAGAGAAGATCGCTCAGGCAGTTCTCGCCAACAAGCCTGCTGATCTCGATGTCCTCAAGGCTTCCGAAATCGAAGGCGAAACCGTTGAGGCTGTTGTAACCGACGCTATCCACACGCTCGGCGAAAACATCCAGCTCTCCCGCTTTGCTCTGGCAGAGCAGCCCGAAGGCGCTGTTTCCTCCTACGTTCATGGCGGCGGCAAGATCGGCGTTCTCGTAGAGTTCAAGCTCGGCGACGCTTCCTTCGCTTCCAACGACGACTTCAAGAAGTACGGCCGCGACGTTGCAATGCAGGTTGCTGCTGCAAGCCCCGTTGCTGCTACGCGCGACTCCGTTGATCCTGCTGTTGTAGAGCACGAAATGGGCATCTACAAGGCTCAGGCTGCAGAATCCGGCAAGCCCGAGAACATCCAGGAAAAGATCGCTACCGGTCGCATGGAGAAGTTCTACAAGGAAAACTGCCTCACCGAGCAGGCTTTCGTAAAGAACCCCGACCAGTCCGTGAACGAGTACACGGCAGAGGTTGCCAAGGCTCTTGGCACCACCATCGAGATCGTTTCCTTCACCCGCTTCATGCTGGGCGAATAAGCGAACTCAACATCTGCTTTTTCTGCAAGCCCTTCCAGAGATTTGGGGTAAAACCCTTCTCTGGGAGGGCTTGCCTGCATAATAGGGCTATAAATGAAGTACGTGCGCTTTGCAATTGCCGGGCGCTCATATGAAGAAACCGCATCAAGTAGATTGGGTGCATACGATATGTCAGAAGAAGTAATTATCGCGCGTGAAACCAAGAACGTTTCGGGCACTATTCAGGTCAGCGGCGCAAAGAACTCTGCGTTGAAGCTCATTGCCGCAACCATGTTGGGGCAGGGCAAGAGCACGCTGCACAACATCCCTCACATTTCCGATATCGAGATCATGAACGATGTTCTGCGTAGCCTCGGAGCAACCGTTGAATGGGAGGGCCATACCCTCACCATCGATACCGAGCATGCAGAGGGTCATGATACGCCGTATGAATTGGTGTCGAAGATGCGCGCCAGCATTTCGGTGCTGGGCCCCTTGGTGGGACGTTTCGGCTGTGCACGTGTTGCCATGCCGGGCGGCTGCAAGATCGGTGCTCGCAAGATCGATATGCACTTGAAGGTTCTTGAAGCCATGGGCGTCGAATTCGAGAACAACCACGGCTATCTTTATGCATCCACCCCTAACGGCATCCATGCTGCCGATGTTTTGCTGGAGTTCCCCAGCGTCGGTGCGACGGAGAACATGCTTATGGCTGCTGTTGCAGTGCCGGGCACCTCGGTTATCGACAATGCGGCACGTGAGCCCGAAATCGTCGATCTGGCGAACATGCTCAACGCAATGGGCGCACATGTGGAAGGCGCGGGCACGCCCACCATTACGGTAAAGGGCGTTGAACTTTCTGAACTGCATCCTTGCGAGCACACCACGGTGGGCGACCGCATCGAAGCGGGCACGTTCCTTACCGCTGGCGCGCTTTTGGGCGGTCCGGTAACGGTAAAGGGGATCGACCCTTCGTTTTTGCGCATGGCTTTGATGAAGCTCGAGCATATGGGTTGCGATGTGGAAACCTCCGATGACTCCATTACGGTGTCTCGCACCCAACCCCTTCAGGCTACCGATATCCAAACGCTGCCTCACCCCGGCTTCCCGACCGACCTGCAGGCTCAGTTCATGCTTCTTGCTTCTTTTGCGGAAGGCAATTCGGTGATTTCCGAAAACATTTTCGAGAATCGCTTCATGTTCGCTAGCGAGCTCAACCGCATGGGCTCCCGTATTACGGTCGAAGGCCACCACGCTTTGGTTCAGGGCGTGAAGGAGCTTCAGGGCGCCCCAGTGTCCTCGCCCGATCTGCGTGGCGGTGCCGCTTTGGTGATTGCCGGCCTCGCTGCTGAAGGCGAAACGGTGGTTCACGACATCCACCACATTGACCGCGGTTACGAGGACTACGTAGGCAAACTGCGCTCCATCGGCGCCAACGTTGAGCGTGTGACGCTGTAGGGCGGCGCAATGGCAACCAGAAACAACAGAGGGATGCACGGTGGCAACGGCCGTCGTCCATCTCGTAAGAGGGACGATTGGTCTTCTTCGGTCATCGGTTCGCATGCAACAGGCTCACGCAGACCCCAACCGCAGCGGCGGGCTGCGTCGCGTCCTCGCGTAACGGCGCCCTCGGAGCGCCGCACGGGCGAAGTGCGCCAAATCAATATTCAGTCCCGCTCGGTCGACGAGCGTACGCAGCGCAGGCAAATGGGAAAGTCCCGGACGGAAAGCTTCATGCGCCACCGTGACTACATGAGCCGTGTGACGCTTATCGTCGGCATCATTATCGTGGTGGTTATCGCGCTGAGCTTGGGCACTTGCGCCTATCGAAACTCGCTTTCTTCTTCCATGGCCTTGAACGACGATAGCGTGTCGGCGAATCTGGTCTCGGCGGGTTCGAATGCTCCCACGTACACTCTTTTGGCTGGCCTTACCGGCAGCGGTGACGAAGAATGCGCCAGTTACTTGGCGGTTCTGCGCGTTGACTCGCAGAGCAATACCGTCTCGATGCTCAACATCCCCAGCAATATCGCGGCAAGCTATTCGAATGACACTTCGAAAGGTACGATGCTGCGAGATGCGCCGCACATCAAAGACGAAGGCGAGCTGGTAAAGCAGGTTTCTTCCCTTATCGGGCAGGACATCAACCACTATGTTCGTATCACGGGGGATGACTTTGCGTCCTTGGTCGATTCGCTGGGCGGACTGAACGTGAACGTCGAGCAATATGTCGATGACCCCACGGTGGGCACTGCAGTGCTCGACCCAGGCCAGCAAACGCTCAACGGCAAACAGGCGCTGGTGTACGTAAGCGCAAAGAACTGCACCAACGGCTACGGTCAGCGTGCCGATGCCCAGAACCAAGTGTTCACGGCATTCGTTCAAGCTCTTGAGGACAAGGGCGGCTTGGATTTTGCCATGAGTGCCGACGATATCGCCGGCAAGATCAAAACCGATATGAGTTACGACGAAATCGGCAAGATCGCTTCGTTGTTCCCGAATGCGACCTATTATTCGAGCACGGTACCTGGCAGCCAGTCCACTTCTGGCGGCAAGGCCTCATGGTCGGTTGCCTCTTCATCGTTCTCGACGATTTGCGATCAGTTTAAAAACGGCCAGAACATGGATGCCTCGGTAGACACAAGCGGTGTCGACAAGGGCGCGGTGACCGTTACAGTACTGAACGGCGCCGGAACCGATGGCTACAGCGCGCAGGCAGCTTCGGTACTCTCCAACGCAGGCTATACCATCAAGGACACCGGTAACGCGGAATCGTTCGTTTACGACGAAACGCTGGTTATCTACCGTTCCGATGACGACAAACTGGCAGCTGAGGCCATTGTGAAGGACTTGGGTACAGGACGCGCGGTGGCTGCTGGCGTGTACTACAACCTTTCAACCAATATCCAGGTTGTGGTCGGTAAAGATTGGACGAGCCATGTTTGATCCAGTTGCGTATATCAATGAGCCTCGTTGGCGCACCATGAGCTTGGGGCTTGAGCGCATTGAAGAGCTGTTGGAAAAGTTGGGCAATCCGCAGAACAAGCTTCGGTTCGTCCATGTTGCCGGCACGAACGGCAAGGGGTCAACATGCTCGTTCATAGCCCGTATTCTGCAGGAATCCGGTTATAAAACTGGGTTGTTCACCAGTCCTTACATTGAAACGTTTGAAGAGCGCATTCGCATCAATGGGAACAACATCCCCGAAGACCGTCTGGCTCAGGTAACGCTTACGGTGAAGGATGCTGCCGAATCGATGGCAAGCCACCCCACCGAATTCGAGCTTATGACGGCGGTTGCGTTCACGTATTTCGCAGAAGAGCAGTGCGATATCGTGGTGGCGGAAGTCGGCCTTGGTGGGCGTCTTGATTCCACCAACGTCATTCGCACGGTCGAGGTGTGCGTGTTCGCTCCGATTTCGTACGATCATTGCGCCCTTTTGGGCAATACGCTGTACGAAATCGCGGGTGAAAAGGCAGGTATCTTGAAGCACGGCGTCCCTGCGGTCAGCGCTCCCCAAGAACCGGAGGCGCAGCGAAGGCTCGACGAGGAAGCCGCTACCTGTGCCACTGCTATTCGCTATGTAGATGCTGCTGCCCTCAGCGGCTCTACGACTGATTTTTCCTATGAGCGGCTCCAGCACCTTTCGGTGCAGCTCCAGGGGGCGTTTCAGTGCACTAACGCCGCAGTTGCCATCGAGGCATGTGGCGTATTGCGGCAGCAGGGGTGGAACATCACCGAAGAGGCGGTAAGAAAGGGCCTTGCTGCCACCGAATGGGCGGGAAGATTCGAGTTCCTTCGCCATAGTCCTGATGCCATCATCGATGGCGCTCATAACATCCACGCGGTACGGGCCCTCAGCAAGGAACTTGCGGCGCGTTACGAAGAGGGAAGTGTGGTCTTCTGCTTGGGCGTTATGGCGGATAAAGACTATGCGCACATGCTCAAGTTGCTTGTTCCGCTTGCCAAAGCCTTCATCTGCTACAAGCCCGACAACCCCCGCGCTTTGAGCGAAAGCGATCTGGCGGATGCGGTTCAGCTTGCCGCAGGGGATAGCCCAGTGGAAGTCGAAGCGGCATCTTCGGCACATGAGGCCGTCGCTCGCGCTCTGGAACTTTCAGCGGGAAGCGCCCCGATATGCTTCTGCGGCAGCCTTTACGGTATTGCTGCCATCAAGAAGGCATGGCGCCATTTCCAAAAGGGGAGCGCTCAGCAGTAACCTGTGCGTATTTGGTGGTCAAGAAGGCTTTTGCGCTCTTCGGGCTGCCGATGGGCTATACTAACCACCATTGAAGTATCCCGAAAGGGCTTGGGCGGCGCCAAGTTCTGAACCTGGTCAGGTCCGGGAGGAAGCAGCCATAAGGGGCCTCTGACGAGCGCCCGGGCCTTTTCGGGATACTTGGTTTCGCCGGTCACTTTGATCGGCGAAACGTGTATTTGGGCATGTTTTTACATCCGTTTAACACTCGAAGGATCATATGGATATCATCAACTTCATTCTGGGTCTGCTGCACGACCCGCGTGGCGCAATTGCTGGCTGGGTCGTGACGTTGGGCGCGGTATGGGTTTACACGCCGCTGTTCATCATCGTGTTCATAGAAACCGGCTTGGTGTTCTTCCCCTTCCTTCCGGGCGATTCCCTCCTGTTCGCGGCAGGTGTGTTCTCTGCCGATGGGGGCGGTTTGAACCTTGCAGCAACCCTGTTGGTGTTCTATGCGGCGGCGATCCTGGGCAACACCTCAAACTACTGGATTGCCCGCTTCTTCGGCACACGTATTATCGATTCGGGCAAAATCAAGGCGCTCACTCCGGAGCGCATGGCCAAGCTCGACCATTTCTTCGAGAAGTATGGCGGGCTCACTATCGTCATTACGCGCTTCATGCCCTTTTTCCGCACCTTCGCGCCGTTCATCGCGGGCACGGGCCACATGAATTTCGCCAAGTTCACCGTGTTCAATTGCATTGGCGGCATTTCATGGGTCTCCCTGTTCGTGTTGGTTGGCTTTTTCTTCGGCGGCGTTCCGTTTGTACAAGACCATTTCGAGGTAATCGTGCTGGGCATCGTGGGCGTTTCGGTTGCCCCGGCGGTTATCGGCGCAGTTAAGGCGGCGCTTTCCTCCCGCAAGAATGGCACCCGCGATTTCGAGGTCGAGGCTGCTGCCGATGCGGAACGCCTGGCCCGTGCAAAACATGCGCGCACCGATGAAAATGCCCGCTAAAATCAATAAGGCAACTAATCGTTTTGCGTGCCGCTCGGCGCGCGGTATCCATCCGTTCTTGCGGATATGATGCGGTGCCTGCGGGCATCCGCGAAGGAGGCTCTGCATGGAGGCGCTGTACCGTAAATACCGTCCATCCACCTTTGCCGATGTGGTTGGGCAGGAACATATCGAGCGCACGCTGAAGAATGCCATCGAACAGGATAAAGTCTCGCATGCCTACCTGTTCTGCGGTCCGCGCGGTACTGGTAAAACCACTACTGCCCGCATTCTGGCAAAAGCACTGATGTGCGAAAAGGGCCCCACTATCGAACCCGACGGCACCTGCCCTGAGTGCCAGGCAATTGCCCAAGGCACGCATCCCGATGTTTACGAGCTCGACGCAGCAAGCCGAACCGGCGTGGAAAACGTGCGTGAGGAAATCATCAGCCGCGTTAGCTATGCTCCTACGCGTGGGGCGTGGAAGGTCTACATCATCGACGAGGTTCACATGCTCTCGACGGCGGCCTTCAACGCGCTTCTCAAAACAATCGAAGAGCCCCCGAGTCACGTGGTGTTTATCCTCTGCACCACCGATCCGCAGAAGGTTCCCGACACCATCCTTTCGCGCTGCCAGCGTTTCGACTTTCATCGCATTTCCATCGAGTCCATCGTTGCGCGCCTTGGTGCTGTATGCGCAAAGGAAGGCGTCGAGTTCGAAGCGGAAGCGCTTGAGCTTATTGCCCATCGTGCAGAGGGCGGAATGCGCAACGCCCTTACTTCGCTCGAGCAGCTTATCGCCTACTGCGGAGGCAAAGCCACCCTTGAAGGCGCGCAGAGCCTTCTTGGATCGCTCGATAACGCCGACTTGTCGGAAATCGTTGAAGCTATTGGCCGCAGGGATGCGGTAGCATGCTTCAACTGGGTTGCCCGTTACGTTGAAACAGGTGCCGATTTGGCTCAGTTCGTTCAGGACTTATCTGAGCATGTGCGCACGTTGTATCTGCTCTCTATGGCGGGACTCGACGTTGAGCTCGAAATCAGCGAGTCAACGCGCACTGTGATGATCGAGGAACTGAAGCTTTTCGGGCAAGACCGTTTGAGCCGCATGCTTATTGTGCTGGGCGACGTGGCGAAGGAGCTGCGCATTTCCAGCAATCCTCGCCTCAGCTTCGAAATCGCTCTTACTCGCATGATTCGTCCCGAATCCGACCTTACGTTGGAAGCACTGGCGGAGCGCGTGGAAGAGTTGGAACGCCGACTCGACGGTATGTCCAGCATTGCCGCTCAGCCTTCCGTCAAGGACGAGTCTCCGGCTGCTGCGCCAACCTCCCAACAGGTTTCGGCACCTGCTCAAGCGGCGCCTCAGCTTACGAGTGCTCCTGTTCAGCCTGCGGCTCCCTCGCAGTCGCAGGTGCCTGAAAGCGCCAAGCAGCCCTCTTCCCGTCAGGCTCGTGCTGCGTCAGGGCAAATGCCGGCGGGCGCGCCCGCTTCTCCGTCGCAGGCTGAACCTGCGTCAGGCGCTCGCAGCGCGACGGCTTCGCCTGCCGCTCCAGTTTCTGCCGCCGGTTCGGTTGGTTTTCAGCCTGCGCCTCAGCCAGTAGCGCAGCCTGAGCCCCTGCAAGCAGCCTCCGCACCTGCGCAGCAGTCGCAACCAGCGATGCTTACCGCGCAGATCGATTTGACGAATCCCGCCGCCGTGCAACGTCTTTGGCATTCCGTGACGGCATCGCTCAGGAAGGTGAACCCCGCTCGTGGCGTGCTGTTCATGAACGCGAAAGTCTCTGCCGAAGTGAACGGCCAGGGCATCGTGGTCGAGTTCGGCAAAGACAGCGCGTTCGCTTTCAATGCTGCCCAGAAAACCGAAGTGCAGGAATTGCTCGCCAAGACCATTCAGACGGTGGCAGGTGGCACCGTTCCCTACCGTTTGGCTTTGGCCGGTGGCGCGCAAACGTCAGCTGCTGCTCAGCCGGTATCCGGCCAACAGTCTGCTTCGTCCTCGCCTCAAATCAAAAACCCTTATGCCGCAAAAGCAGTCGCCGCCGTGCGCGCTGCCCAAGCAGCTTCCCATGGCGCAAGTCAGGGCGCGGTGGCATCTCGACAAAACATCGCACCTTCTTCTGCGCGGGAGCAGGTGCAGCAACCGCAGGTACCTGCAGCGCAACCTGCAGGAGCACCTGTCGCTGCCGGGTCCGGTTATGCGCAGCCTACTCCGGCCTACGCGGCACCCGCCCAAATGCCTTCATCGGGCCAACCTGTTCAGCCTCCTGAGCCTTACGACGACCAGGTTCCCCTTGATGTGTATGGAGCCAGTGTTCCTGCCGAATACGATGAAGACCCTTACGCCCAACCTGCATCTCAACGGGGTGGCGCCGTTGGGCTTGCTCAATCCGCTCAGCCGGTGTCCTCATCTCGCAGTGTCGCCCCGTCGGTCCCATCCGTTTCGGGCTTTTCTGCTCCCCGTGCAGCGGGACAGCCATCGCCCGCCCCAAGCTCTACCGCGGCGCTTCAGCCGAAACCTGCACCAGCTGCTTCGGATCAAAATGAGGCCGAGCAGATTAAAAGCATCCTCACCAGAAGCTTCGGTGAAGGCATAAAGTTCGAGGAGCTTTCAGACTAGGCGCATGCCATTAGGTACAATGCAGAAGCATGTGGCTCATTGAGCCGAATTCGATCGATTGCCCAACCCTAACAAAGGAGAACCATGGGAATGAATATGCAGCAGATGATGCGCCAGGCGCAGAAGATGCAGAAGGAATTGCGGAAGGCTCAGCAGGAAATTGCCGAGATGACGTTCGAAGGCACTGCCGGCGGTGGAATGGTTAGCGCAACCGCTCGCGGCGATATGAGCATCCAGTCTATTACCATCAACCCCGATGCCGTTGATCCTGAAGACGTGGAAATGCTGCAGGACATGGTGTGCGCTGCCGTCAACGAGGCATTGCGCGGCGTTGACCAGATGAGCAACGCCCGCATGAGCTCGGTGACGGGCGGCATGAACATCCCTGGTATGAGGTAGTTCCATTCTGTGAACGCAACTTCCGCAATACAGGTATTGCTCGATGAGCTTGAGCGCTTGCCCGGGGTTGGCCCCAAGTCAGCTCAGCGCATCGCCTATTGGATTCTCAACCAGGAAAAAGCCGATGCCCTTCGCCTTGCCAATGCAATCGTTGAGGTGAAGGACACGGTGCATTTCTGCTCCCGGTGCTTCAACTATGCACAGGGCGATTTGTGCGATATCTGCGCATCCGAGAAGCGCGATCACTCCGTTATTTGCGTTGTTTCCGAGCCGCGCGATATTCCGCCTATTGAACGTACCGGTTCCTTTTCAGGGGTGTATCACGTTCTTGGTGGCGCTCTTTCGCCCCTTGAAGGCATTGGACCGGAAAAGCTTCACATTGCAGAGCTTATGGCCAGGCTTACCGATAGCTCCATCAAGGAAGTTATCCTGGCAACAAACCCTAATATCGAAGGCGAGACAACAGCAAGCTATCTTGCCCGGCTGATAAAGCCTTTAGGTGTAGCGGTTTCTCGCCTCGCCAGCGGCCTACCCGTGGGGGGAGACCTTGAATTTGCCGATGAGGTGACTTTGGGAAGAGCCATAGAATCACGCCTGCCGCTGTAGCGGATACACAATTGCCGTTTTCAGCGATTGGCGTAACCGTCAGTTGCTTTTCAACGAATGCTTTGCTTATAGGAAAGGCTCGGACCCTATCAATAGGTTCCGAGCCTTTCTTCGTTTAATGCGATGTGCCGCGATGCCTTTTAGCAAAGGACAGCTAGTAGAAGATATCGGGAAACTACCCCGCATGCTCTTCGTGGTGGGCAAGGTAGTTTTCGACAAAAGAAGGTACTTCGTCAATATCCATGCTCAGCACAATGGAAAGTTCGCCATAGATGCGACGTTGCGCGTCTTCAAGGAGCTTTTTGTATGTCAAGGAAGCGCTGTGCTTTTTGTTCTCCTGCTCCTGGATGCGAACATGCATCGACTTGCATACCAGCAAAAGGGAAACAAAGTTGTTGGAGCGAATAAGCTCACGAAAATGGTCTTGAACAAGGTGCGAGTTGGTGTCCTGGTAATCGTCGGGCTCTAAATCGGCCGCTTCATCCAAGGCATGAAGAGCATCTTCTTTCTTAAGAGTGTGACGAAGTTCAGAGCTTCTAGAATAGGGAACGTAAGCTTTTCCAAGTCGTTTTTCGATTGGTGCAAGGATGTAGTAAAGCTCATCTTCGTCCCCGGCAAGTGAAACATGGGCATCGTTTTCAACAACCTGACAGATACCCAACGAGGAATAGATGACGTATTCGCCTACTTCATAGGGCATAAAGCCGCCTTCTTTCTAAGCTATCTCATAACAATGATATACCCAAGCAAAACGATATGTGTAGATAAATTCACAATTTAAGGTAAACGGCAACGCTTTGACCTGGGCTTATGCGAAACAGCGAGGAGGACACCGGGAAAAACCCCTAGAACC